>CAZJAZ010000005.1:0-47218 GCA_964544305.1 uncultured Iamiaceae bacterium
CAGGCCATCGACCGGCTGGCAAGTTCACCAGAATTGCGAGCTGAACTTGTGGCAAAAGGCACCAAGCGAGCTCAGCACTTTTCGTGGATGCGAATCGCATCTGATCAGGTTGCGTTGTATGATCGTGTTTCTCACGGTGATGTGTTGCCGACTGGCAATTGAAGTGTGAGGGAGGCTGTTGTGCAACTTGATGTGGTCGTTGTGACCCATAATTCTTCGGCTCATCTGGCGAGCGCGCTTGGCGCGCTCCCCCACGGGCTCAATGTGGTTGTGGTTGATAATGCCTCGAGCGATGATTCGATTGGGGTCGCGCAAGCCCATGGGGCAACGGTGATTGCTGGCGAAACGAACGCAGGTTTTGCGGCCGCGTGCAATCGGGGTGCCGCGGTTGGTGACGAGAAGCTGATTTTGTTTCTCAATCCTGATGCGGTGATTGAACAAACGGGGTTGGAGCGTCTGATTGCGCGCCTGGATGACCCGGCGATTGGTGTGGTGTCGCCTCGCTTGGCGTATCCAGATGGGGCTCGCCAGCGGGTGCAGTGGCCATATCCGAGTTCGCGTCAAGCGTGTGGTGAGGCGCTGGGTTTGCACCGCAATAGGTCAGATGATGGATCTGATGGTTTTGTGATCGGCGCGTGTTTCATGGTGCGCCGTGAGGCGTTTGAGGCTGCTGGTGGTTTTGATGAGCGCTTTTGGTTGTATGGCGAAGAGGCCGATTTGTGTCGCCGTATTGAAGATTTGGGTTGGTCGATTGAGCGGGTGGCAAATGCTGCTGCGGTTCATGTTAGTGGCGCGGACGGCGATGGTTCGTCTGCTGGGGCCGGGGCGGTCGGTGAACATTTCATTCGTGGCGGTGAGCATTTTGTGGCCAAACACGAGGGCACGCGTGGGTTGGTGTCGTATCGATTGGCGAATTTGACGGGCAGTGTGGTGCGGGGTGGCCTGGGGGTTGGGGCGCGGAGCGCGGAGCATCGCAAACGTGCGCTGCGCGGCCTGCGTGAACTGGTGTCGTCTCCCACACAGGTTGATCTTGATAGTCCCGCAACGAGTGCACCTGGCAAAAGTTTGGTGGTGTGTTCGTTAGAGGCGTGGGATGAGGTGTGGCGGCGCAATCAGTTTTTTGTGCGAGAGCTACTTGCCGCCGACCCAGATCTTCGAGTGTTGTTTGTTGAACCCGTGTTTGATGTGTTGCATGAGCGGCGTCGTGGGTCGCACCGGAAACATGTCAAGGGTTTGCGGCCGGTAGACGCTTTTGGTCGAGTGATTCGCTTTGAACCAGTCAAATGGTTACCACGCAAAGTTGGGGCGAAGGCAGACGAGTGGCGTGACGATCAGGTACTTGACGCGGTCGACGAGCTCGGTTTTGTCGATCCTCGTTTGTGGGTGAATGACCCGTCGTATGCGACGTTGGCTGATCGGGTGTCATGGCCCACGGTCTATGACATCACCGATGATTGGACGAAGGTTGCCGACGTCGGCGAGGCCGTCAAGGCACGCGATAGTGAGGTTCGGTTGTTGCACCGATGTGAGGCGGTGACGGTGTGTTCGCCTGATCTTTTCGAGTCGCGTCGATCGCTACGCGATGACATCGTGTTGATTCCCAATGCGGTTGACTTCGAGCACTTTTGCACGCCGCAGCCACGCCCGGTCGATCTTCCAGCCGGCCAGTGTGCGGTGTATGTGGGCACGTTGCATACCGATCGGCTCGATGTTGACTTGGTGTGCGAGTTGGCGAATTCGTCGAAAGATTTTTCGGTGGTGCTCGTTGGTCCGGATGCGTTGGATGCGATGTCGCGCTCCAAGCTTGATGCGGCGGGTGTGATTCGTTTGGGTGCTCGGCCCTACGCCGAGGTGCCGGGGTATTTGCAGCATGCCGATGTGGTGATCGTGCCCCACGTTGTGAGTGCATTCACGGAGAGTCTGGATCCAATTAAGGCCTACGAGTGTGCGTCCGTTGGCACCCCAACGGTTGCAACTCCGGTTGCAGGTTTTCGAGATCTGGGCGGCCCAGTTCAACTGGCAAGTCGCGACACGTTCGTTTCTTGTGTGCTGCACGTCCTTGATGACGCACCGGTGCCGTGCCCGCAGCCAACGCCGTCGTGGGCTGAGCGCGCGGCTGCATTTTTGGGTGTGCTCAATGAGCTGAATCAGTCAGATGACCAGGTGGCCGCCGAGTCGGGAGCGGCACTTGGCAACGCGTCGCACGTCCGTCGGCGACGATCTCTTGGCACGGCACGCCTTGTTCTCAACGCCCGTTTTCGCCAGCGACCTATCACCGGTGTTGAGCGCTACGCGACTGAACTAGCCGCACGGCTTCCTCGGGGTGTGCGTGAACTTGGCCCGAATGCCAAGCTTGCACACCCTCCGATGGGACATGTGTGGGAACAGACGCGTCTGCCGATGTTGCTTGAAGAGAACGATGTGCTGTGGAGCCCGTGTAACACCGGCCCAGCAATGCTGAATCGTCATGTTGTCACGATCCACGACATTTCCCCGACTGAGCATCCAGAATGGTTCTCTCCTAAATATGCTCGGCTGCTTGATGCGCTCGCACGCGCTTTTGTTCGCAACGCGCTACATATTGTGACGGACTCTGAGTTCACTCGAGGTCGATTGTGTGACCGACTCAACGCGGACCCAGACAGGGTTTCCATCGTGCGCCCTGGCATTAGCGAACGGTTTTGTGAGCGAGCTGAGCCACTTAGCGAGGCACAGCGAACCGAACTCGGCCTTGACAATCGCCCTTTTGTGTTATCGGTTGCGACGCTTGAACCGCGCAAGAACATGGCAGCCGCTATTGAGGCGTTCAACATCGTACAGAGAGAAATCCCTGATCTCGTACTCGTTGTCGCTGGCAATGCGGGCAGAAAGGCAATCTTTGCGGGTCATGAAAGTGAACTCTTGCGTTCTAGCAACGGGCCAAACTTCATCGGGTATGTTCCGGAAAACCTCTTGCCACCGTTATATCGAAGCGCCGAGGCTCTCGTCTATGTCCCCCATTATGAAGGTTTCGGTCTGCCACCATTGGAAGCTGCCGCGGCGGGTACACCAAGTGTTTTATCGGACATCCCCGTGCTTCGCGAACTCGGTTTGCCTGCCAGCTATGCCGACCCGAACGATATTGAAAGCATCGCAGCGGCAATGCTCCAACAATTAACGAGCGCCCATGTGGGCAACACGGACCTTTCCCAATACGCTGACGGTTTTTCATGGGAATCAGCAGCCCAACAGCTATTCGACGTTTTTGCAAGTCTCGGCGTTGACTTGTAGTCGAGCAGGTGACTCACAACTTGGGAACCTGGAGGTCGATACCGACAGGCTCGAACTCGATTTCGATGTCGTCTTCCATGCTCAAGCGGTCGACGAGAAAGTCGCCCGCTGCCCCGATGCGGCGGTACTCGTCGATTGAGAGCAGAACATAGGCAGGCTCGCCGCGCTCGGTGATCACGACCGGGCCGCGTCTGGCCTCGCGTTTGGCGGCGCTGACGTCACGGCTGAAGTCGCGTGCGGAGATGGATGTCAAGACGGTCGTCTCCCCAGACGTACAGCAAGTAGGTAAGTACCTATTTACTGCATGCGGTTGTGGCGCGATTAAACAACAAGACGGGAAAGCGGGCATTTCGTTCGCTCATTCCTCGCCCTCTGCCCCGGTGGCGATTGGGCCGTCCCGATCCCGGACACAGCCGAATAGCGTGTTGCGAACACGCGGCACCACGTGCAATTGAAACTTGCAATTCGATCAGGGCGTGTCTTCGACATCGATCAGGACTGCATTGCAAGTTGATAAGGGGATTTGCAGCCGCTCTGCATATGTAGTTTCCGCATTCATGGCACGCCAGTGATGTACGTCTCGTAAGTTGGCGGCATGGTGTTCAATCGCGCCACTGCGCAACCGGTAACGGTTGATCATTACGCCTAGCGCGACGACCGTCATGCCACTAACGAGGCGCTTTCGGCCGAGTTCGCCGAACATGGTGGATCTTGTGGCCGTTTTGCCTGCGCCACCCGCTGGGGGGCGACGCCGCTCGGCCCGATCAGGTTTGGGGAACTTCAAGCACCGCGAACGAGGTCCCTGCGAGTTTGCCGATTGGTGAGGATCCGACCGCGTCGAGAATCCCGTTGATCAGGCCGTGCCAGTACGGTTCGAAGTCATCCCAAAGGATGATCCCGCCTGGCGCGACGACTTCGAGCGCAGCGAGGGAATCGGAATAGCCGTGTTCATAGTCGTGCGCGCCATCGACCAGTACCATGTCAAACCCGTCCGAGTATTGGCTGAAATCAAACGTGAGCGAGTCGCAGAGCTCCTGGCAGATTTTGTCTTTTGCTGGCGAGTCGCGGAACGCACTGCCCACATCGCCGCCTCTGAAGGCGTCTGGCGATTGGGTTAGATCGAATGCTGCCGGCGGCAGGTCAAGTGTGACCACGCCCCCGTCTGCGGGGAGCGCTTCGGCAATGACGCGTGTTGAACCGCCGTTGAATGTGCCGATCTCGAACGCTCTGGTTATCGATCGCTGCTTGATCAGAAGCTGCAATATGATCTGTTCGGCCGCGCCCAGGCTCCACGCATGCCGGGTCGAAGAGGCCGAAATCGTCACCTGGTAGGTGTCAGGTTGAACCAGGTCAACAAGCTCGTACCGCCTGATCCCGTCTACGCGCCGAGCAGCAGCCGCTTCCAGCGGCGCGCGCACGGCGGTACGCGTTGCCCGCGTTGGGGACCGGAACTCGCTAGCCAGCTCACGCACCATGCGCTTTCGCTCTTCTGATTTCACGGCTAGTGCCCTCTCTCTGCTCGGCAAATAGCTATGCCTCAAGCGGAAACTTTACCATCCCTGACCTTCCGCCAGCTCCCCGAACTTTGGCTGATGCGAAGGCAATCGGGACGTCCCCGCGTGGCGCGGTTCCGTCGCCGACACCTGTCCGCCGCGACAGCGGTGCGGAATCGGCTCCAGTAAGCTCGTCGACTGCTGGTCGCGCGTATGGGCCCGGCCCGCCGGTCGTACATTCTGACAGCCGCTTGCTACCAGGGAAACGGAGACGAGACCACAATGAACGAGTTCAATGACCCCAGAATTCGCGCCCGGACCCGAGCGAGGTCGTGGGTTCGTGCTGCGCGTAATCTCGCACGCGGCACCGTTTCGCTGAATCAGCTTGCGTTCGGGCGGGAGATGTCGATGTCCCAGTTCGGCGAAGATGCGGTGCTCGCGGAGCTGTTTCACGATCAAAACATGGGCTTCTACGTCGACGTCGGTGCGCTACATCCTTTCGCTGGTTCGAACACGTACAACCTGTACCGCCGTGGTTGGCGCGGAATGAATCTGGAGCCGGTGCCGTCGTACCGCGCCCTGTTCGAGCATTTCCGGCCCCACGACATCAACCTGCCGTACGCGGCGGGCGCGGAGACGTCCACCGCGGATTTCGTCGTGAACGGGAGCTTTTCGAGCTTCGTGGGCAGCGGTGTTGTAAGCGGGCGTGGCCACCCGGTCATCACGGTTCCAGTGCGGAGGCTCGAAGACATCTTCGGTGAGAACCTGCCTTCAGGCCAGACAATCGATCTTCTCGATGTGGACTGCGAGGGCGCTGACGCGGTCGTGTTGGCCTCGAATGATTGGGAGCGCTACCGGCCTCGGGTGGTGCTGGCCGAGCGTCACGGTGGCCCATCGGACGACGGCGAGGACCCCTTTGCGCTGCTCGAAGCCCGCGGCTACGAGCAATACTGCGTGCTCCGACTCACCGGCATCTTTGTCGACGCGGCGAGCTGACTCGGGGAGCTCTGGCCGCGGGGGTGTGCCGCCGTTTGCTGCGCGCCGCTTCGGGGCGAACCCGGCCGTGGCGTAGGATAGTGGGCCGTGCGTCGTCTCGTCTGGCGACGTCCGCTCGCTGGATGGTGAGTGGGCACGTCGAGGGCCTGCGCATCTGGATTGAGGGAGTTTTCCGAGTCAATGACAAGTGAAGTCGCAGTGATCGGCACCGGATACGTCGGGTTGACCACCGGTGCGTGTTTGGCGCATCTGGGCCATCGGGTGTGTTGTGTGGATGTGGATGAACGCAAGGTTGAGCTGTTGCGATCCGGGGAGATTCCGATCGTCGAGCAGGGCTTGGCCGAGCTCGTCACTGAAGGGGTGCGGGAGTCGCGGCTGGAGTTCACGACCGACACAGCAGCGGCGGTCGCCACATCGGAGTTCGTGTTTTTGTGTGTGCCCACCCCTCAGGGTGATGATGGTTCGGCTGATCTCAGCTACGTGCAGACCGCTGTTGGCCAGATTGCACCGCACCTTCAATCTGAGGCGATTGTGATCAACAAGTCCACGGTGCCGGTGGGCTCGAGCCACGTGGTGGGTGCGACGATCGAACGCGGCGACGTGTTCGTCGTGTCGAACCCGGAGTTCCTACGCGAAGGTTCGGCGGTGTCGGACTTTTTGCACCCGGATCGGGTCGTGATCGGTTGTGATGATCAGGCCGCAGCGGTGCGGGTTGCCGCGCTGTATTTGGGTTTGGCAGCGCCCCTGGTGGTGACCGACTCGGCGTCTGCTGAAACCATTAAATATGTGGCGAATTCGTTCTTGGCGACGAAGTTGTCGTTCGTGAACGCGGTCGCAGCAATCTGTGAGGCGGTCGGAGCCGACATCGATGACGTGATGTTGGGGATCGGTTATGACAAGCGCATCGGGCACGAGTTTTTGCGGCCGGGCCCGGGCTGGGGTGGTTCGTGTTTCCCCAAGGACACTCGGGCGTTGATCCGGATCGCGCAAGATGGCGGGTATGACTTCGAGCTGTTGCGAAGGGTCGTCGCGGTGAACGAGGAACAGTTCGATCGGATCGCCGGCAAGATCGTCGCCGCAGCGGGTGGCATGGTCACCGACAAGACCGTGGCGGTTTGGGGGCTCACGTTCAAAGCCGGGACCGATGATATGCGCGAGTCACCTTCGCTTGCGGTGATCGAACGGTTGCAACGCCGTGGCGCGAACGTGGTGGCGTTCGATCCGGTTGCAACAGCGCCGGATGGGGTGACGGTCGCGGCAGATCCGTATGCGGCATGCGAGGGTGCGGCGGTGTTGGCAGTGCTGACCGAGTGGGACGAGTTCCGTTGGCTTGATTTCGACAAAGTCGCTTCGGCGTTGGCATCACCTGCCATCGTCGATACCCGCAATATTCTCGACCGACGCTCGTTAGAACGACGCGGTTTCGCCGTCACCGGGATCGGTCGATCCTGATGGCCCGCATAGTTGTCACCGGCGGCGCTGGTTTTCTTGGGTCGCACCTGTGTCGGGCGTTGTTAGCACGTGGTGATCAGGTGGTGTGTATCGACAACCTGATCACTGGCACAACCGACAACATCGAGGAACTGTTCGGTGTGGATGGCTTCACGTTCGTCAACAATGACGTGTCGAATTACTTGTGGGTACCTGGCCCGGTGGACGCGATCATGCATTTCGCGAGTCCGGCGTCGCCGATCGATTTCGAACGGATCCCGATCCAAACGCTCAAGGTCGGGAGTCTTGGCACCCACAACGGCCTCGGGTTAGCCAAAGCGAAAGGTGCGAAGTTCTTTCTCGCGTCGACCAGCGAGGTCTATGGCGACCCGGTTGTGCACCCGCAATGCGAAGACTATTGGGGCAATGTGAACCCGATCGGGCCGCGCGGTGTTTATGACGAAGCGAAACGGTTCGCGGAGGCTCTCACTATGGCCTATCACCGACACCACGGTGTCGACATTCGCATCGTGCGGATCTTCAACACGTATGGGCCGCGTATGCGCCCTGATGATGGTCGTGTCGTGTCGAACTTTGTCACCCAGGCGCTCGCGGGCAAGCCACTCACCATGTACGGCGACGGGCAACAAACCCGTTCGTTCTGTTACGTCGACGACGAGGTTCGCGGGTTTCTCGCCTTGCTCGATGCGGACATGACGGGTCCGGTGAACATCGGCAACCCCGATGAGATCACTATCGCCGAGTTCGCAAAGGTCGTGCTGGCGATTACCGGCTCGGCATCCGAGGTGCACACGCTGCCTCTCCCGGTCGATGACCCCACCCAACGCCAACCCGACATCACCCTGGCACGCACCGCGCTGGGGTGGGAACCCGAAATCAGCCTTGAGGCAGGCATCACCAAAGCCGCTGCGTGGTTTGCCGACCGCAGCGGCTCACAAAGTGAGTGCGCGTCGTGGCAGTAGACATTTACACGAGACCGGAGCGCACCCAATGAGAATCTACCTTTCTTCGATCGGTGTTCCGATGAAATACTCCTGCGTCCCGACCTACACGCGCTTGGCGGGTCTTGACAAGACAGGGGTGCACACACTGGTCGATGACCCGCGGGATGCGGATGTCATTGCGTTCACCGAAATGCACCTGAGTGCATCCGGTTGGTCCTTCTCACGTGTGCGGGCAAGTTACGACTTCAAGAAGTACCGCGAGAAGTGTTACGTCGTGGATGAGCGTGACCTGCCTTGGTGTGGCCTCCCGGGTCTCTACACGAGCATGCCCCGGGCGTCGTTTCGCACTGAGGTCCAAGAGCCCTGGTGCTACCACGCGGTTCAACCGCCACAGGGACGGCTCAATGGTGACGCGCCGACAATGGCCGACGCCGACCTGCTCTTCAGTTTCATGGGGTCACCTTCGCACGCCTGTCGCCGGCCCCTCCAAGTGCTCAAGCACCCGCGATCGATTGTCGAGAATGTCGACGGATTCGTGTTCTTCCAGCCTGGAAGCGTCGACTTCGCTGCGCGACGCCAACGGTTTGCCGAAACGTTGCTCCGCTCGAAGTTTGTTCTGTGCCCACGTGGTCAGGGAGCTTCATCGATCCGTTTCTATGAGACTCTTGCGGCGGGGCGTGTACCGGTGGTCATCGCGGATCAGTGGGTGCGCCCATTCAGTTTGCCATATGAGGATTTCTGTGTCTTCTGGCCCGAAGGTTCGACCGAAGGCTTGATCGAGGAGCTGGAGCGGCGCGAATCCGAGGCCGCTGCGATGGGTGCGCTGGCCTCGAAGATCTACCACGAGCACTTTGCCGAGGACGTCATGTTCCACTCCTTCGGTGAAGCATTGTCGCGGCTCGATGCCCGAAAGCCTTGGGAGCATTTCCGGCGATTCGGCTATCCGAACGACCTTCTCGTCAAGCACCAGGCGCGCGCTGCCAGGAACAAGGTGCGAGCGGGCCTGGGGGCTCGGCGGTCACGCGCTTAGCTCGCTAGCTGTTCCAGAGACGGTTGACCACGCCGTGCTGAAGGCATGCGGCCCGGTTACGTCGTGACCGCGGAATCGTCCCACTTATGAGCCTGACCCATGCTCCCTAGCGCGGTGGCATGCTCGTTTTTGAAAAGCGGTGCGGCCGCGCTCCCGATCTGGGTTTTCAGCAGGTTGAAGCGTCAGAAGGCTCATAGCCAGCTTTCCAGCCGATGACCCTCGCTGGCATGCCTGCAACGATTGCTCCTGCGGGGACATCGCGAGTCACAACGGCGTTTGCTCCACCACCGCATAATCACCGACGGAAACCCCGCCGATGATCTTTGCGCCGGCATCGACCGCGACCTTTCTTCCGAGTCGTGGCATCGATTCGTCAGTTGAACCGTCGGTTCCGAGCGTGACCTGTTGAAGAATGATGCACTCGGGCCCCACAACCGCGTTGGAGCCGATCACGCTGCCTTGCCCGTGCATGAACTGGACCCCGGTTCCGATGGTGGCGCGAGGCCTGACCTCGATTCCAGTCAGGACCCTCCAGATCTCGGCGACGATGTCCGCTGCAAATGGCGACCCGGCAGAAAACAGGCGCTGCTCGAGTCGATGTACTCGATGTGTATGCCGGATGAGCGGTAAGAGCCGCTGCCGAAGTTCCACCCTGGCTCGCGGCGAGGATCCCGAATGCATTCAACATCGTAGTTCCGGCGCGGCGGTTCAGCCGCCGCCTGGATCGCGCAGGGCATGGCGGGGACGCGTCCATCTGGGTCTGTGGCGGTTATCGCTGGGATTCGCTGGCGCCCCGGTCGAGGGGCCTCGCCATAGCTCGTACGTCGGGGGGCGGCCACGACGCCACGTTCGAGTCCTATGGAACCGGGGCGCCCAATTAGGATTGCCCGGCCGGGGCGTGCTGGCGATCTGTCATGACACCGCGCCGGGGAAGGAGAAGCCACATGCTAGGCGAGGTAACCGAGCGTGCCCTTCGGCGTGGGCGGCCGCTATTCCGTGACGCGCGTAAGTTCATTCGGCGTCAGCGACAGAATGCCTTTGAAGCTCGCCTCCGATCTGGCAGTTTCGTTCTCGAAGACGGCACCCAGATTCCACGCGGTTCGGTTTTGACGGTCAAGACCACTATCGGGCGCGGGACAGGTTTTAGCGGGCCGGTCGTAATCGAAGGCCCTGGGCGGGTGGAGATTGCCGAGTGGTGCTCGATCGGCATGAGCTTCCGAGTCGTCACCTCCTCCCACAATATGGCGGTCGAGAACATGCATATGGCCTGCCGGGCAGAACTGGGCCTTGACACATACCACACTGCGCGGGGCCCGGTCAGCGTCGGAGGCGGTGCGTGGATCGGCGACAGCGTCATCATCCTGGGCGGCGTGGAGATCGGCCCTGGAGCGGTCGTCGGGGCCGGGGCTGTCGTCGCCAAAGATGTTCGACCTTACGCAATCGTGGCTGGCAACCCGGCCAGGGAGATTCGGCGGCGCTTCGACGACGACATCGTCGAAGCCCTCATGGAGATTCAATGGTGGACCTGGCCGAAGGATCGCATCTTGAGAAACCGCGCATTCTTTGCGACAGATCCCGCTGCTGCCGACGTGGCGACGTTGAAAGCCGCTGTTGTTGAATGACGAGCCAGATTTTCGTGACCGCTGGCGGGTCCCAGTTGCCGCACTGCAGCACGTCATCCCAGCCGTCGCAGACGCCGGGGCACCAATTGCGCGGTGCATTCGGAGCATTCCTGTGTGGCCGCAGGGCGCTGGAGTTGAAGGGAGCAGCTCGTCATGAAAGTTAGTGGGCTCACCAGGGCAGGGAACGAAGTGCGCTTCGACGTGGTCGGTGCCCACTCGTCGTATTCGACGTGGTTCCGTTTTGCCGGGCCCTACGAACTTGACCTGTCAGGTTCGCCGGCTCTGACGGCAGGTCTCATCCCGGCTCTGGTCGCTCGTGAAAGCCTCCACGTCGCCGGCCCGGTCGATACAAAACTGCTCGAGAACGCTGCGGCCGCGCAAGATGTGTTGTGTGCATGGGAATATGATCGCCATCCTCGTTACCCGCGCTTCAGCCCGGTTCCGGTGAACACTGGCAACCCGGCCGCGCAGCGCTCAGGAGGCGACGCAGACGAGGGGGGGGGTCGCATGCTTCTTCTCGGGCGGGCTCGATTCGTTCTACAGCGTAGTGAAGCACCGCGACGAGCTGAGCGCGCTTGTGTTCGCGATTGGGTTCGACATCATGCTCGATGACACCGCGCTCGTCGAAGTCGTTCTACCCGAGCTTCGCGCTGCGGCCGCGACGATTGGTCTACCCCTCATCGAAGTCACCACGAATCTGCGCGGACTCGGCGAACACTTCGGCTGCAGCTGGGGTATGGACTACCACGGTGCCGCGCTCGGAACGATCGCGAACCTGCTGAGCCCGCAGTTCTCGAAAGTGCTGATCCCGTCTTCGCGTACCTACGCGCGGCTCGAACCTTGGGGCTCACACGTGCTCGTCGACCCGCTGTGGTCAACGAGTCGCATGACCGTTGCCCACGACGGCGCGGAGGCCACGAGGGTCGAGAAGTGTCGGGCAATTGCCGACGATGACGCGGCACACCAGTTTCTGCGCGTCTGCCACCACAACTATGGCCTGGGCGTCTACAACTGTGGGCGATGTGAAAAATGTGTGAGCACGGCAGCGTCCGCTCTTGCGGCGGGCGTGGGCGACCGCTTCGGAACCCTGCCTCAGCCACCACTGAGCGCGGTTTTGACGACCGAGTTTGATGTGGGGCCCGCCTGCCACTGGCGTGAAACACGAGCGGAGCTTCGTCGCTCGGGCCACCGGCGCCTGTTGCGTTACGCGATCGACGCGGCACTCTTGCGTAACCGCCTTGCTCGACCGTTCCGGCGAGCGAAAGCCCGAATCACGTGGGCAGCAACGCACCCCCGGGATCTGTACCGCCGAATTCGTAAAACCCCGCCATGATCGAGGAGATTACGCCCCTCGATGGTGCGGCCGACTTCTCTGCGCCGCTGATCGAACGCGTCGCGCTGGCGCCGAGTGCCTACGCCCCGCACCGCGGTGGTGTCGAGGAGGTGGCTGCGCAGCTCGGCAAGACACTGTCAGCTCGTGGAGTCGAGGTCGACGTCACAACCATGCGGTGGCCCAAGTCGCTCCCGCGCACTGAGGTCGTCGATGGGTTGTCCGTCCGGCGGCAAGTTTTCCGTGCGCACCTGGGCGGAGCTCGACGCCGCGTGATCGCCGCGATGTCTCACCCGGTGAGCCTCGCGGCACTCATCGCGTACTACCGGTCCTTCAAGCCCGACTTGGTCAACATCCATTGCGTGAGCCCCGCCGCGCAATTCCATCTGCAGGCTTGCAAGATCTTGCGCATACCACTCGTCGTCAGCGTGCACGGCGAGCTGACGGGGGACGCGACCGGACTCTACCAGCGTGAGCCGAAGATGCGCGCGATCCTCCGTTCTTGTCTTGCCCATGCAGACGCGGTCACTGCCTGCTCACAGGTCGCCCTCGACGAGGTCAAAGATTGGTATGAGGATGAGATCGAAGAACCTACGTCTGTTGTCCACAACGGCGTCGACGTGAGTATCCCCACGGGCGTGCCGCCCCAGCAGCGACGTAACTATTTGTTCGCGGTAGGCCGGCATGCGCCACAAAAGGGCTTCGACGTTTTGATCGATGCATTCGCCAATGCCAACCTGGGCGATTCGGGCGTCGATCTCATCATCGCAGGAGAGGGATCCGACACCGAGCTGTTGCGGGCGCAGGTCCGGGAATGCCGACTCAACAGTTACGTCCAGTTTGTCGGCCCGACGAATCGCTTGGAAACGGCGGAATTCATGCGAGGAGCACTTGCGGTGGCCATGCCCTCCCGGCGCGAAGCTTTCGGGATTGTGGCACTGGAAGCGATGGCAGCGGGCGTTCCGTTGATTGCCTCGCGAGTCGGGGGCATCCCTGAATTCGTCACCGACGGAGAGAACGGTCTGCTCGTCCCGCCTGATGATGTTTCCGCACTCGCCGACGCGCTCAAACGGATCACGGCCGATGCGAGCCTTGGTTCTCGTCTCGCCGCGTCAGGGGCATCAACTGTGCGCCGACTCTCCTGGGAACATGCGGCCGACAACTACCAGCGCGTCTACTCAGCCGCACTCGAGCACGCCGCAGCGACCGGCAAAGGTGGAACACACGCCCGCCGTTGACCTCACCACAATCGCACGCCATGTGCTCAGCGCTGGGATCCCGCCAGTCCCCGGATGGATGCGGCGATCGTTGCCTTGCCCAGCTCCGCCCGGCGTTCGATGCGTTCGACGACCTGCTCGACCGCCCGCTCATCCTCGACCAACGCAGCCAGACGGCCAGCTTCAGCATGCATTCTGGAAATGCTTCGTGACCCGACCGTGGTGAATGCCAACGCATCCAATGATGAATAGAGGTCCCACCGCTTGTCACGAGCGCTGTCGGGCGCACCCGAATTGACCGACCACTTCGCACCTGGCGCGTCAAGGACGCACAACGCGGGAACGCCGCTGCGCCACGCGTTGACCGCCAGGTGATAGGTATCGGTGATGACCGCACGGAAGGATTTGACCTGGTCGAGCAGCTCGTCGAGTGGCGGCTGATGAGCGGCCCGCTCCGGCCCACGGCCCTCTGCTAGTGCCCGGTACGCCTGTATGCGCTGCGCAAACGTCAACGACCTTTGGCACTGCTCGAGTGCGGGCCACGCCAGACGGAAGCGTTTGCGGGTCTGCATCGGCCAGAAAGCGGGTTCACGACCCCAGTCGATCCAAGCTGGGCGTAACCCGGTTGCCTTCGCCAAAGCATTACCGATCTGGGCGAGCGGTTCCGGTGCAAGCTGGGAACGAGCGAAGAACACACCGAGGCCGTCGCGGTCGGGGCTTGGTAAACCGGCGTCACGCAATAGCGCAAGATCGGGGGTCATGTAGGACCCTCGCCAATCCGCACGTGCATCGCGCACGACTTGCGCGGAGTAGCCGTCGCGCATCGCGACGGCGCCCGCGCGGGAAAGGAACCGTCGAAGGCGCTCGCCGTAAAGACCCGTGTAGTCCGTCGGGCGGTTCAAGCTGAGGGTGGTGCCAAATGACGCGGTTCGTTCCAACACACCGCTGCCTTGCGCGTCGAGAAACAGATGATCTGCGACGATTTGCCGGGCCTCGGAGCGGTTTGCAGCACAGCCAATCTCCTGGTCGAGGATGCGTGCGGCTTCGGCGTGATACGGAGCCATGTGCAAGAAGTCCCCCCAAAACACAACGACGTCGGCGGCCACCGCCGCATCGAGGTGACCTCTCAGGTTGCGGTAGTCGAGTTCGGTATCGGGGTCGTGCCAGGCATCGTATCCGGATGAATAGGAGCCACTGGGGTCAGCCACCCACTCGCTCTGGTCCCAGAGCCGCCAGTACGTAACGTCATCGACACCAGCCGCTTGCGCAATCTCAGCAAACGCGAGATCCACCGTTGCCATACCGGGGTTGCGGCCGTTCGGCGGCGCACAGATGACGCTGATTGCGGTCACGACGGTGTGACAGGGTCAGCAGGTATACCCAGCCGTGTCCGGGGGGGCCACAGTGCGCGGTAGCCGAGCCCGAACTCACCGGCAAGCCTCCGGCCAAGCGTGCTCTTGCCCGAGCATGGAAGGCCGACAATATAGGTCACGGGCCAAGCACCTGGGGCTCGAGAACGCATCAGACTGATGCACCTTCGGTTGCGTCAAGCGACTCAAGCGATCCGAGACGCACGAGGTTTGCGAACGTTTCGTTTGTGTCGCGTACCTCTTCGAACGTCCCGATCGACTCAATCTTGCCACCAGCCATGAAAATCAACTGATCACAGCGCCGCACCGTCGAAAGCCGGTGTGCTACCACGATCATCGTCAACTCGCCATGTAACGAATCGATCGTGTCAGTGATCTTTCGCTCCGTTTCATTATCCAACGCCGAAGTCGCCTCATCGAGCACCAGAAGTTGGGGCTGCACGTACAGCGCACGCGCGATGCCAATGCGTTGACGCTGCCCACCAGACAACCGCACCCCACGCTCACCGATCATCGTGTCCGCACCCTCGGGCAGATCCGCGAGCAGGTCGTCGAGCTGGGCCCGCTGTACGGCCCTGGCGAAACGCTCGGCGTCGAGTTTGTGGTGATCATCGCCAAACGTGATGTTCGCGGCGATCGTGTCATCGAGCAAATACACCTCTTGTGGCACCAGGCCAATCGAACGCTGCCACGCGTCACGGTCAGTAGTAATGCACGTGCCGTCGGCCGCGATTTCGCCACCGCTGGGTTCATACAGCCCGAGAATCAGATCAACGAGCGTCGTCTTGCCCGCGCCGCTCGCACCGACCATCGCAATCGACCGGCCAACCGGCAGCTCGAAACTCACCCCACGAAGCGCCGGATGCTCAGCCTCAGGGTAAGAGAACACCACATCTTTGACCGAAAGGCCACGCTCGAGCACGAGCGGCTTCGCATCGGGGTTTCGCGAATCGGTTTCCGGCAACGCCGCGAGGTCAGCCAGCACCAACTCAATGCCGCTGCGCCCCACACGCAGCGCATTGAACGCACCCATCATCCGGGTGATGCTCGGCATGAACCGAAAACCCGCCACCACGAACAACGCCAGCGTGGCCGTTGCTTGGGTTGTGTTGACCTGTGAGAAGATCACCGCGCACATCACCGCGATCCCCGAAATGAAGATCATCTCGACGACATAACGCGGCGACTCGTTCAGGAACGCCGACATGCGTTGCGCGAGCGCGGAGAGGCGACGAGACTCGGCGTAGGAGTCAATGAAATAGCTCTGCGTGCCACGCACCTGCACCTCTTTGATGCCCGCCAAACCCTGCAACGATGACTGAAACTGCGTGCGCTGCGTTTCCTGTAGCTCAACACCAGCCTTGTGGGCGCGTCCACGTACGTAGCGCATGAACGCCCACGCGGTCACGCCGAAATACCCCATCGCCGCAAGCGCGGGCAATGGCCGTGCCACCAACAACACCAGCCCGATCGCCAGCACCGTCATGCCCTCGGTGATCAACACCATCATGGCGCTCACCACCGTGCCATACGCGGTGGACACACCCGCATTCAACGTGCGTAGCAACTCCGCGGAGTTGTGTTTCAGATGGAACGCGTACGGGCTGTACAGATAGCGGCGAAACAGCTCATCGGCGCGCTGCGCCGAATGCAACTCGATGAAACCCAGCGTCCACCACCGGATGCTCAACGTGCAAATGCCCTTGATCAGAAACATCGCGAAGATGATCCCGGCAAGCGCAATCGTCAACGTGCCCTGCGACGGGTTGCCGAGTGCGTTGGCAAGGTTCTTGAGCAGCCCGCTGCGATTGTGCGGATCGGTCAACAACTGAGTGAGGGGCACGATCAACCCGACGCCGACCACCTCGAGCAGCGCGATCAGCAGCGAACCGGCCGTCGCCAGCTTGAGACGCCTGCGAGCCCCGGGTTCGAGCAGGCCCCACAACGACTTGAGCAATACCCACATCAGCGTGCACTCAACATCAGACTCAAGAAGTAACTCATCGTGCTCATCATCAATCCCTCCGCGTAGCCATTACATCCTACCTGACCCGCACCTCGAGAGCCGCACCAAACGTGCCGCACCACCACGCACACCAGAACCTCCTCAACCACACCACCGCCGTCACAACGAGTTGAAAACATCATGGAAATGCTTCCCAAACCCGAACTGGTCACCCAGATATCCGAACGACGCGCCGAAGTCCACGTCGAACTCGCCGCAGTACGTGCCGACATGCAAACCGGATTCGCACACGCCGACACCAAACTCGCCAGCCTTGACTCGAAATTTGCAGGTATCGATACACGCTTCGCCGAACTCATGGCAAAAAGCGAACACGACATGTGCATGCAACTCATCTGGCTCATCGCGACCATCATCGCAATGAGCGGCGTCATCATCGGCGTACTCCACTAAAACCAACAGATTCGCGCCACACAAACACGCCGCGAAACCTTCGAATACAGCGCCAAGACATGAATGTCCTACCCCCGATGTAGGGTGAACATATGTTCGATCAGCAAGCATCGAGTGAAGCACTGAGCGGGGCAGCCTGCTCCGCACCGGCAGGCGCCACGTCATCGTTCACCGAAACGAGCACCCCAACGCGCCTGCCCAATGCTCCCATAGGGTCGACCACCTCGGCCGCCCTTGCCGCCATTCGCTGTCTTGCCCACATCGACACACGAGCCTGCACCACCGACGAACGCCTCGCGAGTGTCCTCGCCATCGAAAAAATGCGAAGCCTGCTCGACACGTTCCAAGCACATCTCCTCGCCGACCTCGAAGCCGACGGCACAACCGACGTTCGCTTCGGAATGCGCACCCCTTCATGGGTCGCTTCCCAAACCGGTTGCGCCCGCGGACCAGTCGCAGGGCGACTCCGAGTCGGGCGGGCACTACGGGCCCAATTCAACAAAATCGACGATGCACTCACCAACGGTCAACTGTGCTTCGACCACGCCAAGACACTCGTTGACGCATCCAACCCACGCACCCGCGATGCACTCGCTGCCGCACAAGACCAGATCATCGCCCTCGCCAAAGACACCACCTTCGACCAATGGCGCAACGACATCACCGCACTCGCCGAAGTCGCCGACACCGACGGCCCCGAACCCGACCCATACGCCGACCTATCGCTCTCGATGCCCGTCACCCTTGACCGCACCGTCCACATCGACGGCACACTCGACCATGCGTCTGGCCTCGCATTCCGTCAAGCCATCAAAACCAAAACCGACGAACTGTTCCGACGCTTCACCCGAGATCGTGAACACACACCCGACCTCGAAATCCCCAAACGCTCCGTATTACGCGCGCTCGCCCTGATCGAACTGATCCGCGAAGCAACCAGCGCCAAGCCCGGCTCTGGTACGGCACCACGAGCCGAAATCACCCTCGTCGCGCACAACCATCAAATAAGCGACACCAACGGCGTGCCGCTCCCGCAAGCCGCCGCCGACGTGTGGGGATGTGACCCTGACATGTGGGCCGTGGTCGTCGACCACATGCGCATCCCCGTCGACGTCGGCCACACAAACCGGCTCGCAACAGTCGCCCAACGCCACGCCATCGCCACCCGAGACGGCGGCTGCACCTTCCCCGGATGCGACGCACCCATCAGCTGGTGCGACCACCACCACGTCACCGACTGGCGTTACGGCGGGCCCACCGACCTTGACAACCTCGTCGCACTTTGCCGCCACCACCACGGCATCACCCACCGCAACGGTTGGGCAATGCACCTCGACGACAAACAAATCCCCCACTGGACAACCCCCAGCGGCGACCACCTCACCGGCCAACGTCACCACCGACAACCTCCAGGTCATCGACAACAACACCCGCCAGATGCGCACTCGCCAGATGCGCACCCGCCCAACTCGACCTGACCACCACATGGCGTACTCCGCCCACGCGGCCTAATGAGCAATTGGTGAACTCCGCTCACGCGGCCTGACCTCAAAACTGCGTTGGGCCGCCCCACAACAAGTGACGCAGCCAAGTAACAACAAAATGTACGAGTCAGCCTGTGTAAGTCGGGGGGTAGTCGCGCTCCGTTGGTTGAATTCGACACGTCGTAGATGCCTGATGAGTACCTCAAACCCATCATCATTCGATGCTAATATTGATGCGTCAACGAGGAGGCGACAATGCGCACCACCATCAATCTCGACGATGATCTACTGGCCCAAGCCAGCGAGCTAACCGGTATCACCCAGCGATCTGCGTTGGTGCGCGACGGACTCGAAACTCTGATCCGGGTGGAAAGCGCAAAGAGGCTGGCCGCCCTGGGGGGCTCCGACCCCGAGGCAACCTCCGCGCCCCGACATCGGGATGCGCATCGGTGATCCTGATCGACACGTCGGTCTGGATCGACCATTTCCACGCGCCCGAACCGCTGCTCACTTCGCTTCTGGCACTGGACGAAGCCGGATGCCATCCCCATGTGATCGAAGAACTGGCGCTCGGGTCAATCAAAAACCGGGCCGCAATTCTGGGCAGGCTCGGAAACTTGCACCGGTTTCCAGTTCTCAGTCACACCGAGGCGATGACCCTCATCGAACACAACAACCTGTGGGGACGCGGACTCAGCTTGGTAGACACTCACCTACTCGGCTCGACGATGTTGGTCGCCGGTGCCCGGCTCTGGACTCGGGACAAGCGCCTCGCAGCAGCATGTCACGAAGCTGGCCTGGCATACCACGAGGCATCTGTCTAACCGTGTGCCTCTAACCGTGCGCCCCACATCGGTGCAGGTGCTCAGCACTGTAAGCGAGATCGCTCGCGGCCGCGCCGGGGGGTCTGACCCCAAAAATGTATCTGGCCGCCCCACACCAAGTGAGACGGCCAGATAACAACGAAACGTGCGAATTAGCCTGTGTAGGTCGGCTTGGTCGCAACCGGCACCGCCGGTGTCGCGGTAGTGGCACCAACATCAGACGGCAACGTCGTCGGCGTCTCACACGTACCAGAAGGCGTAATCGTGACGGTTCCATCACCCTGATTCACGCCAGCAGCCGTTGCGTCACCAAGACTTGATCCGCCACCGCCGCCAGCACCGGCAGACTCGCTACCAGCGCCGCCACCGCCGCCGCCAAAGAGGCCACCACCGCCGCCCCCGCCAGATGCGAGACCGCTAGGCAAGAGACCGTTGTCGGTGTCTCCACCTCCGCCCAAGCCGCCAATGCCGAGCACCCCAGCTGCACCTGAAGGTGCTTCAAAGCCACCTGCACGGGTGGATTTCACAAGCCCGCCCAAGTCAGGGAACACGTCGCCAGCGCCACTCGCACCGCCAGCCGACTCCGTTCCCGCACCGCCACCTTGTGCGGCGACATACCCTTCTGACGAATTACCAAGGAGCTTGTCGCCACCTGGCGTTGCGGGATTACCGCCATTGCCACCAATCGAGTTGGGTGCTTCATCAGGGTTGGAAAAGCCACCGGCGCCACCGCCACCGCCCGCGACCACAACCCGGTTGGCAAGACCGGATCCTCCTTGACGCACGTCAGAAGCGCCGCCACCACCACCGCCTGCAACCGCAGACTCTTGCGTGCCACCACCGCCATTCCAACCACCCTCGGTCGTCCCAGTTCCGCCAGTCTCAGCCTTTGGTTCTGACTTATTGTCAAAGTACTCCACACCGGTGTCGCCTTCGCCACCGACATACACTCCGAGACTTTCGCCAGGTGTAACGCTGATTGTCGAGCTGGCCTGGCCGCCCAAACCACCTGCAGCACCCTCAGCAACCGGCCCAGCTTTGAGAGATTTGGGATCTTCTTCTTGACGACTACCACCGGGGGCACCAGCCCCACCTGAAGCACCGACCGCCACAATGTCAACGGCACAAACGCCGTTGGGAACAACATAATGCTGCACGGCACCGGTGAAATTGAACGTCGACGCTTCCGGAAGTGCCGCACCCGCGGATGTCACCCCAGCAAAGGTGAACAAACTGGTGCCACTGATCAACCCGACCGCAGCGAAGCCAGCAATACTGCTCTTGTAACCACGTGATTTGCGCATAGCAAGGATCCTTTGTTGTTTGTGCCATCGGTTCCGCCGATGCCGCCAGCCGTCAAACTAGCGCGGTTTCCATACGATGTAAAGCGAGCAGAATCGAAGCTTGAATCACTCGGTCGCGCTGTGCCCTATTCCCTCAGACGCCCGTTGACATTGTGGAGTCCGCCACCTCGCAACCCCAACAATCGATGTCACACCCGCGTGCGACGATGGTGCCAGCGTGCTCGTCGGCCCACGCACCGATCAAGGCCCTCCACGAACGAACGCACAAAACCCACTTGGAGGCAACCAATGACTATTCGTGAACCCGACCGCAGAAAAGTACACAATAGACTGGTAGACGTCATCGGACAGCCCGAGGCCGACCTGATCATGGAAATGTTCCCCACTCCCGACACCGCCAGTCAAATTGCAAACTTGCGCGCCGAAATGCACATTGAACTAGCCGGGCTGCGTGCCGAATTCAAAGACGACATCGCCACCCTACGAGCCGAAGTCAAAGACGACATCGCAACCCTACGAGCACACACGCAAATGGGGTTTGCCAACGTCGATACACGCTTTGCCCAAGTGGACGCCAAAATGGCAGAACTCCGCGTCGAAATCCATCAAGGATTCCGGTCGCAAACCATATGGATGGTCGCGACAATGCTCACGTTGGCAGGTGTGATCGTCGCCTCGTTCGCCGCGTTTCACTGACGCACCGCAGACCTCGCCCAGCGCGGTGGACTCCGCAGCCGCTGCGACACTGGGTAAGACAAACGAACCGCATCGACAGGTACGTCTCGGGAACTCCTCCCCATGCTCAACAAAAAAGACCCTAGAATTGGGGAACGAACATGGCGCTGTCCGAACAATCACGCAACCAGCTCTACCAATATTTCTCGTCCACTGAACTCGGAGAAAAGGCAACCAGCGAAATGCTTTCCTACTTCCCATCACGAGACATTGACGAACCTGTTACTAAAGCTGGGCTCCACGAAGAACTCGCGCTCGTCCGACTCGAGCTGCGCACCGAAATGGCCGAACTGCGCACCGAACTCCGCACCGAAATGGCCGAATTTCGAAGTGACATTCGAACCGAAATGCGCGGTGAGATCGCAGGGTTGCGCACCGAAATGGGAACCGGGTTCGCACAACTCGAAATCAAGATGACACAAACCAGCAGAACTCAGATGATCTGGCTCATGTCAACACTGATCGCAATGACCGGCATCATCCTCGCGGTCGTACGCTAATCCCGAGGTCACGAAGCATTCAGTCAGGGCATTGCGCAGAACCCGCGTACATGAAACTCATCGTCGCCGGGCCCGAAATCGCAAACGTCGCTACGTCGACATCGGTGTAACCCGCGGCGTCAAGCATCGCCCGATGGTCGCGAACCAAATGGCAACCACCAGCAATGCGCTGCTGCACACCATCAAATCGATGCTGACGACCCGCGACTTTGGGCCGGTCAGATAACCCGTGCTCCAAAAAGAACAACCGGCCGCCCGGGCGCACAATCCGAGCAATCTCACCCAACGTCGCAACCTCGTCAGGCACCGTACACAACGTAAACGTGCTCAATGCCGCATCGACTGACGCATCTGCCACGTCAATCCGGCCATCTATAAGCTCAGCAAACTCCACGGGTACCGACGAAGCCGCCAACCGTTTCGCCGCCAGCTTGCGACCCACCTTCGCTGGATCAACCGCCACAACTTTTGTCACCTCAGGTGGATACCATGGCACATTCGTGCCTGATCCAAAGCCAATCTCTAACACCTCTCCAGCCAACCCCTCCATTGCCCGCTCGCGCAACGGCCCCATCTTCGAACTGCCACACACCACATCAATCACCCGCGGTAACACCTGGTCACCATAAAATCCCATGCACCGAGCGTACCGTCAAGTATCACGCAACCCCGCTCAACACATTCACGGCCTCACACTCCAAGGACACGTCGTTGCCCGAAAAGCGAATCAACTCGCTCGATGGATTGCGTGGCATCGCCGCGCTTGTCGTCGTGTTCTACCACTCGATGCTCGTCACCCCGACCATTTGGAACCGCGTTGTCGGCGCACCCGTCAAAAATCCTCTTCAGTGGATTCTGGCCTACACACCGCTTCGCATCGTATGGGCCGGTGGCGAGGCGGTGTGGATCTTTTTTGTGCTCAGTGGATTCGTGCTCGTGCGCCCCTATCTCGCCGGTCGCAAAATGACCATCGGCAATTACTACCTACGCAGAGCATTGCGCCTCTACATCCCATTCTTTGGTTCTTTTGTCATCGCCTCGGTCATCAAAGAAATCCGACCCCTTGCCTCGCCCGGCCAAAGCGGCTGGATCACGCTGCATCAACTCCCCACGACCACCTACGACAAGCTTCGTTCGCTTTTCTTATTTGCCGGCGATTCGTCAGGCCTTAACAGTGTCTGGTGGTCCCTGCGATGGGAAGTGTGGTTTTCGCTGTTGCTCCCCATCGTGGTCATCCTCGTCCGCAAATTCCCAACACGCGGTCTCCTATTTTTTGTCGTGTCACTCGCAATTTGTGCGGCGTCCTACCCGATCTATCTCCTCCGACCAAGCCTTGGAACCGGGCACGGTAATCCAACGATCTACCTGCCCATGTTCGGCGTCGGCGTCGCTATTGCAATGTGCGAAGAACAGATCCGCGCCAAGCTCAAAGGTCTCACGCGTCGCAGCGTCATTGCGCTCGTTTTCTTGTCATCATCAATGATGACATCAACCGTGGCCATTCTTGACGTGTTCAAACACTTCGGGTTTCCAGGCGGCAAAGCCTGGTTTCTTGCAGGCCCAATTGGGATAACCGGCGCAAGCGGCCTCGTCGCACTCGCCTTTGGGGCACCCCAATTCGCCAAGGCACTCGACAACCGAGCAATCGACTGGCTCGGCCTGCGCTCGTACACATTGTTTCTTGTCCACGAACCCATCCTTGTCACCTTTGCCGTCGTGTTCGGCTTGACCACGATGACCTGGTGGTGGATTCCCTTTATCACCATTGCTTCCCTCGCCTCAGCCGCCATTTTCTACCCAATCATCGAAGCACCCGCCCTCAGGCTCGTTCGTCGAATCCCCAACGGCACGACCACCTAACACCTGTGTCAAGTTTCACAGAAAAAACTTTGCCCCACCCATATTTGCGCCGATAAGTCGTGCAGTAACATGTTCCAATAACCGGTTCGCGCGCCCTCACCCCGGAGCTTCAGTGTCGACAAGCATCACCCGTCCCGCCGACGAACGAGTCAACTGGAAAACCTCCATCCCGTTCCTCGCAATTCACCTCACCCCGCTGCTCGCCATCTTCACCGGCGTCACGTGGAAAGCCGTCATCTTTGGCCTCGTCGCCTACTACGGCCGCATGTTCTTCATCACCGCGGGCTACCACCGCTACTTCTCGCACCGCAGCTACAAAACCGGGCGCGCATTCCAATTCGTCCTCGCTTTCGGCGGATCAATGGCCGCCCAAAAAGGCGCCCTGTGGTGGGCCAGCCACCACCGGCTCCACCACCGTTTCAGCGATACTGACCGCGACATTCACTCGCCCCAAAAAGGTTTCTGGTGGAGCCACGTGGGTTGGATCCTGTGCGACAAATACAAAGACACCGACTACGACCTGATCAAAGACTTCGCCAAATACCCCGAACTCGTCTGGCTCAACAAGAACGACTGGGTCGGCCCTTGGGTACTCGCCATTACTTCCTACCTCGTTGCTGGCTGGTCTGGTCTTGTCATCGGATTCTTCACATCAACAATCCTGCTCTGGCACGGCACGTTCACCGTCAACTCACTCAACCACGTGTTTGGCCGCCGCCGCTACGCCACCACCGACACCTCGCGCAACTCAGCCATCCTGGCGCTGTGGACGATGGGCGAAGGCTGGCACAACAACCACCACTACTACGCCGCATCCGTGCGCCAAGGTTTCTTCTGGTGGGAATACGACGTCACCTATACGATCCTCAAAGGCCTGAGCTACCTGCGGATCGTCCGTGACCTCAAAGTCCCCCCGGCACGAGTCAAAGCCGCAGCCCGCGTCCGCGACGGACAACTCGACATCGGCATGTTCCGTGCCCACTGGAACAAAGCGTCACGGGCATTCCACGACGCCACCGCACGCCTCCAACAAAAAGTGGCGCACGTCCGTGCGGGCACCCCGGCCGAAGAAATTCCCGCCGAACTCGCCGAGAAACAAGCCAAACTCGCTCAGCTTGAAGAGATGGTTCGCACCAGCCGGGCTGCGTTCGAAGAATGTCTCGCTGACACGCTACGTACCGCCGAAGAGTTCTCCCAGGCGTCACGCAACCGACAGCGTGAACTCGCCCAACAAGGCGCCTAACGCGGCCTCAACTCAAGCCGGCAGCAAGTTTCTCTAACGCTTGTTCTTCTGACACGTTCAACGCGAACGACAACTCAGAAACCAGAATCCCACGGGCCCGTTCCAACATGGACTTCTCCGCGGTTGACAAACCCTTGCCCGCCTCACGCAAAGCCAAGTTTCTCACCACCTCGGCCACCTGATACACGTCACCCGACTTCATCTTCTCTTGGTGATTCTTGAAACGGCGTGACCAGTTCGCTGGCTCACGCACATCACGCTTGCCAATCAAAGCAAACAAATCTTCAACATCGCTCTTTGAGATCGGCGGACGCATCCCCACCTCTTCAGCCATGTCGGCAGGCACCCGCAACGTCAACTCGCCGTGCACCATTTCCAACACGAGATAGTCGACCTTCTTGCCATCAAGCTCACGCTTCTCACGCTTTTTGATGATCGCGGCACCATGATGCGGGTAGACGACTTGATCTCCGACTTTGAAACCCACGGATTCCTCCGAATCGACGCGTTAGGGGACTCTATTGTGCCACTTCGGGGTCGCTCGCGCAGAACCCAAACCGTCTGTCACCGCCATTGTGTTGGTCACACATCTAGGAAGCGAGACACCGCCACACCAGAGCCGATCACGCCAACCAAACAACCCACAATCAGCATCCCTGCGATCACACCCCACACTTCCCCACCCGACACATAGAGGCCCTGCAAGATCGCCACGCTCGAATGTGTACTGCCCGAATGGTTGATGCGGCTGCCCAAGAACCATACGGCAACCGACGCGGGCAACGCCCCAATCAACCCTTGAATCAAACCCTCCACCATAAAAGGCACCCGAATAAACCAGTTCGTTGCACCCACGAGCTTCATAACCTCGATCTCACGGCGGCGCGCAAACATCGCCATCCGGATCGAGTTCAAAATCAACAGCCCCGCAGCCGCCAACAAAAACAGTGCCGTTCCCAAAATAACCGTCGAAATCAGCTTCGACACCCGCTCAATCTGCTTCACCGTGTCATAGGCAAACTCCACCGTGTAGACACCCGGGGCTGCTTTGAGTTGCTGGCCCAACTGGTCAATCAAACCCGCATCTTTGATTGCCGGCTTCACCCGAAACGACGTCGGCATGTCTTCTTGACGCGAGGTCGACAGCAACACCGGGTCATCCCGAAAGACCTCTTTGAACTCTCTATACGCCCGAGACTTATCAAAGAACGTGACGCGTGCAACCTGATCGTTGTTCCGTGGATTCAACGCATTTGACACCGCACCGATTTGCGCTTTGGACGCATCGGGCTTCATAAACACGATGAACTGCACGTCTCCCGTCCACCGGGCCGTCGAATGCTGAACTGCTGCACGCACCACAAAGGCCGAACCCACCAACGCCAAACTCACCGCGACCGTCACAATCGACGCCAACGACAACGTGAAATTTCGTTTCAGACTGCGCCCCGTTTCACGGGCCACATAATCAAACTTGATTGCCATGATCAGCCTCTACTCGTACACGCCACGGGACTGGTCACGAATAATGCGACCCCGATCCAACTCAATGACCCGTCGGCGCATCGTGTCGACAATTGCCCGGTCATGGGTCGCCATGACCACCGTCGTGCCCGTACGGTTGATCCGATCAAGCAGGCGCATGATGCCCACCGACGTATTTGGGTCCAAATTTCCCGTTGGCTCATCCGCGAGAAGAATCAACGGACGATTCACAAACGCCCGCGCAATCGACACTCGCTGCTGCTCACCACCAGACAACTCGTCCGGCATACTCTTCGCCTTGCCCGACAAGCCCACCAAATCAAGAATCGCCGGCACCTGCTGCTTGATCACATGCTTAGGGCGGCCAATTACTTCGAGTGCAAACGCGACGTTCTCTTCCACCGTCTTCGAATTCAACAACTTGAAATCTTGAAAAACACAGCCAATGTTGCGCCGCAAAAACGGCACCTTCCAGCTCGACAACTCACCAATATCTTTGCCTGCCACGTAAATACTGCCCGTCGTGGGCGTTTCAGCCTTGTTGAGCAAACGGATCATCGTCGACTTTCCCGAGCCCGACGGGCCAACCAGAAACACGAACTCCCCTTTGGCGATATCGGCGTTTGCGCCCTCAAGGGCAGGCACATCGCCCTTGTAAATCTTGGTGACATTGTCAAGACGAATCATCTGATGCGCTACACGGCCTTCATGAGGACTTCATTGGGGAGAACGTAAATGTTACCAAGTCGTTACGAAAACGGCGCGGATAGGTCAATCGTTGTTCTGCGCACGCATCCAACGCAGCCACGCCTCACTAAACCCATCGAGGTCGCCATCAAGTACCCCATCAACGTTGCCGGTCTCATGACCGCTACGCAGATCCTTCACCATCTGATACGGCTGCAACACATACGAACGGATCTGCGACCCAAACCCCACACTGCGTTCCTCACCCCGAATCCCCTCGAGCTCATTCATCCGCTCTTCACGCTGCAACTCGGCAAGCTTGGCCCGCAACACCGCCATCGCCCGATCCTTATTTTGATGCTGACTCCGCTCGTTTTGACACGACGTCACAATCCCCGTTGGCAAATGCGTGATCCGAACCGCCGAATCGGTTTTGTTGATGTGCTGACCGCCCGCACCAGAAGCACGATACGTGTCAATCCGCAAATCCTTCTCTTCAATCACCACATCAGGCGCATCCTCTAAAAACGGGGTGGCCTTGAGCGACGCAAACGCCGTCATGCGTTTGCCCTGCGCGTTAAACGGCGAGATCCGCACCAGCCGGTGCACCCCATGTTCACTATGCACCCACCCATACGCATTGCGACCAGTAGCAATAAAGGTCGCCGACGAAATACCCGCCTCCGAGCCAGCGGAAATTTCGTCAATCTCAACATCAAACCCGCGACGCTCTAGCCAACGCAATTCCATGCGCAACAACATCTCGGCCCAGTCCTGCGAATCTGCACCCCCCTCACCGGCCTGGATCTCACAAATCACTGGGCAATCGTCGTACTCACCGGTAAACAGACTGCGCTGTTCCAAATCATCAAACGTCGCATCCAACTCGGCTAATGCCTCGGCAACCTCACTCTCAACCGACTCATCCTGCTCTTCACGAGCAAGCTCAGCCAACGTCGCCGCATCATCTATCTTCAGTTCCAACGCGTCAAACACATCCAAGTCTTCACTTAGCGTCGCCAACTCACCGGTCACCTTGCGTGCCGCTTCGGGGTCATCCCACAAATCCGGACGCGACGCTTCGGTCTCAAGCTGCGGCCGCCGAGCCCGTAACTCATCAATCCGCAAATACTCGGCCGCCTCATCAAGGCGACGACGGACCCGCGTCAACTCATCAGAAAAATCTCGCATACCGTCGCCTCAAGCTGCGCCGTGACACTGCTTGAACTTGCGACCCGACCCACACGGACACGGATCATTACGACCCGTCTTATCCCATTCGGACTTCGTAACCGGCACATTCACCACCTCTTCCAATGCCTCTTCTGGCACTTCCTGGCCGGTTTGGGCGGCCTGCAACCGGGCAGCCTGCGCAAACGACGACGCCGACATCGGATCATCAGCCGCCGAATACTCCATGTTCTGCTCAAGGGGCGTGCGAGCCTGCTCAACGACCACCTGCACATGCATCACGTATTTGACATAGTCATCAGCGATCGTGTCCATCAACTCGCCAAACATGGCGAAACCCTCACGCTGCCATTCGACCAGCGGGTCTTTCTGACCCAGACCCCGCAAATGAATCCCCTCTTGGAGATAATCCATCTCATAGAGGTGGTCACGCCAGCGTGTATCGATGATCTGCAACATCACCTGACGCTCAACCTCACGCATTGCCTCCGCGCCAAACTCTGCTTCGCGAGCCTCGAAATAGCCTGTCGCCTCACCCATCAACTTCGCATAGATCTCGTCAGAATCGGTGATCCCCTCAAGATCTGCCGCACGTAGCGTCGTCGGCCAATACGTCGCCGCCTCGGTCATCAACCCGTCAAAATCCCACTCTTCGTTGAACTCGGCCCCACAAAACGTGCCAATCAACGCCTCGACCGCGTCGGCTAAGAACCCCAAACCTTCTTCCCGCAAATCAGCGTCACCCAAAATCTGGTCACGACGCTGATAAATCACCTTGCGCTGATTGTTCATCACCTCGTCGTACTTGAGCACGTTCTTGCGGATCTCCGCGTTGCGTTGCTCAACAGTATTTTGCGCCCGCTCAATGGCCTTCGTCACCATCTTGGCTTCAAGAGGAATGTCATCAGGAAACGCCCGGTCCATGATCCGACTCACCGGACCCGACGCAAACAGCCGCATCAACTCGTCTTCCAGCGACAAATAGAAACGGCTCTCACCCGGATCGCCCTGGCGCCCCGCACGCCCACGCAACTGATTATCAATCCGGCGAGACTCATGACGCTCGGTGCCAAGCACATACAACCCACCAAGCGCACGCACCTCATCACCCTCAGCCGAACACTCCGCCTCCCAATGATCGACACGCTTCGCATAGCGCTCCGCGCCCTCAGCCTCATCGCCCTTGTCGAGGCCCTCGGCTTTTACATCCTTCTCAGCCAGCCCTTCAGGATTGCCACCCAACAAGATGTCAACCCCGCGACCCGCCATGTTCGTCGCCACCGTCACCGCACCCAAACGGCCAGCCTGCGTCACGATCTCGGCCTCACGGAAGTGCTGCTTCGCGTTCAACACCTCATGTTCAATGCCACGCTTGGCCAAAATGCGCCCAAGCCGCTCAGAGTTCTCCACCGAAACCGTACCCACCAATATCGGCTGGCCCGTTTCGTGACGTTCCTCGATATCGTCTGCGACCGCCTCAAACTTTGCTTCCTCAGACTTATAGATCAAATCTGAATGGTCATCACGAACCACCGGCCTATTCGTTGGAATCGGGACCACCTGCAAGTTGTATGTCGAACCGAACTCGGCCGCCTCGGTCACCGCGGTGCCGGTCATCCCCGCCAACTTGTCGTACATGCGGAAATAGTTCTGCAACGTGATCGTCGCCAACGTCTGATTCTCTTCTTTGATCTTCACCCCCTCTTTCGCCTCAACCGCTTGATGCAAACCCTCAGACCAACGACGGCCCTCCAAAATACGGCCCGTAAACTCGTCGACGATCATCACCTCGCCGTGCTGAATCACGTAATCCTTGTCACGCTTCTTGAGCTCTTTTGCCTTCAACGCCGCCTGAAGCTGATGCACCAAATTCTGTGACACCGCGTCATACAGGTTGTCAAGCCCCAAAGCCTTCTCGACCTTTTCAACACCCGCATCGGTTGGGGCAACCATCTGCTTTTCTTCATCAACGTCATAATCAACGTCGACTTTCAAGCCCCGCACAATCGACGCAAACTTGTAGTACAACTTCACCGCATCAGACACCTGACCCGAAATGATCAGCGGCGTACGAGCCTCATCCACCAAAATCGAGTCGACCTCATCAACGATCGCAAAGTTGTGGCCACGCTGCACCTTGTCGGCCAAGCTCATCGCCATGTTGTCCCGCAGGTAATCGAACCCGAACTCGTTGTTCGTGCCATAGGTGATGTCACACGCGTACTGCTCGCGCTTGTGATTCGGATCGAACATGGTGGTCGGCAAAATCAGGCCGACATCCATGCCCAACCAACGGAAAATTTGTCCCATCCACTGCGAGTCACGGGTCGCCAAATAGTCATTCACCGTCACCAAATGCACGCCCTTGCCCGACAGCGCATTCAAATACACCGGCAACGTCGACACCAACGTCTTACCTTCACCGGTGCGCATCTCAGCCACCCAACCGAAATGCAGCGCCGCCCCACCCATCAACTGCACGTCATAGTGTCGCTGGCCAATCACCCGATCAGCGGCCTCACGGACCGTTGCAAATGCATCAACTAAGAGATCCTCAAGATCCTCACCATTGTCGAGTCGCTCTTTGAACTCGGCCGTCTTGCCACGCAGCTCATCATCGCTGAGCGCCTTGTAATCATTGCCGAGAATGTTGATCTCAGGAACAATGGCCGCCAAGGCTTTGACCTTCTTGCCTTCGCCGGCCCTCAAAATGCGATCGAGAATACTCATGGACTCACGATCCTACCGTTCAGACATCCTGTGGGTCATTCGAAGCGGCGGTAAAGCGCACACAACACCCGCCCTCCATTGGCGTTAGCTGCGCGTGCAAGCCAGTATTGCGACACGCTTGGTCAAGCATCTGGTGATTCATCGAACAAATCAACTCGGTGTGCACTTGGGCAACCCCATGAAACGGGCAGTTGTGCAACACCCGGACGCCGTTCTCCTCGTCACCGGGCTCAAACCCTTCGGCTGCAAGTTCAGAAAAAAACGCTTCCCGGTAGGCACTCGACCCGCCTGCGTCACCACACTCGGCTTCAACCCTGCTCGCAATCTCGTCACCATAGGTGCGTGCCGCTTTCTCGAGGGCCTTGTCTATCGGCGTGCCATCCGAGCGGGCAGCATCAACCGCGCCTGCCAAGATTGTGCTCGCAAGGTCATAGCGCCGAGCGGGAAGCGATACATCAACTTCGCTCGTTGACCGCCGGTACACCTTGGCGGGCCGCCCAGCACCTGGGCCAGAGCGACCATTGCGACGCTGCCGATCACTGGCGAGGAGGCCCTCGGCTTCAAGGCGATCGAGATGATGCGCGGTTATGCCTTTACGGAAACCCAACGCCGCAACCACATCGTCGCGGCTCACCCAACCATGTTGGGCAATCACATACGTGTAGATGGCCCGACGGCTTGGCTCGGCGAGCGCGCCAATCGCATCAACATGGGCGGCATCCATAGAACCGATTTAATCAGCCTCGTCGATCAAACCCACATCGCCGTCGCCACGCCGGTAGATCACCGCCGCCCGACCGGTGTCGGCACTCGTGAAAAAGAAGAACCCGTGACCAAGCAGATCCATGCGTGACACCGCGTCTTCCGGGGTCATGGGCATCATCGCAAATCGTTTGGACTTCACGATCCGAGGTGCTTCATCATCGAGATCTTCGGTTTCGTCGTGGCTCGCTGACTCGGGTGGCACGTCTTTGATCGTCCCGGCAGAACGCCGGTGCAACTTCGTCTTGAGCTTCTTGACCTGCGCGCCAGCTTTGGTGACCGCTTTGTCAATGGCCGTGAAACCATCGTGGGCAGCGACCTTGGCACGCACATGGTGGCCATGCCCAGACAATGTGATCTCGCACGCCACCTGATCGGGGATTCGAGGATTCGTGGCCTGCGTAAAGAGCACCTCAGCCAAGTCCATCTCAACTACCCGACCCAGTCGTGTCACCTTATCTTCGGTGAGCTGACGCAATTTGTCGGGAACTTCCATCCGACGACCGTTGATCCGAACATCCATTGCTGCACCTCCACGTGCACATGTCGCTATGTGTTGAATGTACCGAACTGCACCTACACCTGCGGGGACTTCACTTACACCTGTTTGCACTTGTACCTACTCCTTCGATCGTAGAGCGCTCACGCTCGACTTGCGACCCTCTCCCCGGAACTTGTCGCTTCAGCGCGCTCTAGAACGACGCGTTCTGCGACACGTTCCGGTAAGGGCGGCTGGGATGACGGGGGGTGCGCGCGATTGCGACCCCGATAATCGAAGCGGCACCACAATCACGCAGCACTCGCGCGGCACGACTCATCGTCGCGCCCGTCGTGATGACATCATCGACCAGCACCACATGTTTCGCCCCAACCGCCCGCACTATGCCACGGCACGAATCAAAACGCGGCCCAACCAACCGCTCATCACGATGCCTGCCCGTTTGCGCCGGACCAGGCAAGCGCACCAACGTCTTTGCTGCCGGACACAACAGACACCGCGCCAGCGCCCGCGCCAGTTGCTCGGCCTGATCGAAACCACGCTCACGGCGATGCGAACGCGCCGTCGGAGCCCACGTGACCACGTCAACACATTTGTCACCCACAGCACTCGCCAACTGCCCGGCAAGCCACGGCACCAACACCCGTTGATTATGGAACTTCAACGCACCAACAAGATCTTTGCCTCCATCAAAGTAACTCACTATCACCCGGCAATCATCCAAACCGTTTGGCACATCCACCTCACGTGGCGGACCCGGCAACGCCGCAATACAGCCTTCACATGGAACCGAACCAATCAAGCCACACAGAGGACACGGCGCACCAAAGAACATGCCACGCACCATATGACTCGGGTGTGACATCCAAAATGCACACGCACTTGCTTCGGCTTCACGCGCAAGAATTCTGCCCTACTGTTCACGAGTAGCCTCAAGAAACATGCCAGAGGACTTCCCCTTTGATCACGTTGTCTTGACCCGGTTCAGCGTGCAAATGGGTATGAACCAAACCTTCCCTGACGAATGGCTGGACTATCGCTGGAACTTCTTCCAAGACGCACTCCTCGCATCAATGCGCAGCCAAACGGTTCCCCACTTCACCTGGCTCGTGTTCTTTGACCAAGAATCTCCAGACTGGCTACGCGAACGCATCGAAGCAACACGCGACAGCCTCTTCATCCCAGTATTCAATGGCGTTTGGACCCACGAAGCTATCCGAGACGAAATCGTTGCCCTCACATCACGACCGTATCTGATCACCACTCGGATCGACAGCGACGACGCCGCAAGTCGATACTTTGTCGAAGATATTCAAGCCCAGTTTGATCACCAAGAATCTCTCTACGTGAACTTCATGCGCGGCGTGCAAGTCGACCGTTCGCTCCAACTCTTCCATGCAAGCTTCGCCGAAAATGCGTTCATCTCCTATATCGAAAAACGGGTGGATGGCGAGCCGCCCCGAACGGTGTTCCAATGTTTTCCGCACGAAGAGTCCTCAAGTTTTGCCCCCGTACGCAACATCGTTGGACCAGTGCGTTGGATGCAAGTTATTCACGGATCAAACGTCGCAAATTCGATCCGCGGACTGCGCGCCTACCCAAATCGAATTGCAACTGCATTCGACGTCGATATCCCATTCACCACCCACATTGGATTCGGCCAGTTCGCCACAGAATGGACCCGCAGCGCGACGCGGCTCATTCGACTCTGGATTCGCCACCCCACTTTCGCACTCGTATATTTTCGGGCGCTCAAGCTGCGTGTACGTGGCACGACAACCGTGCCTGTTCACGTGCACCGTGAATCGCGACTGACAACCACACTCCGCTCACTTTGGCGGCGCTTTCACCATGACAAGGTTGCCCCTTGATACACAGCAGATTGGCTGGCAACGGCAAGCAACTCGGTCGATTCGGTGAGGCCGATCGTCTATCCCAAGCCGCCAGCTCCACCGGGTGACGGGAACCCGGCAAGTGGATCGTTCCCTTCGACGGTACGCGTCGTTCGATCCGTCACAAGGGGCATCCAATCGGGATGCGTAAGGATGTAGAAACGGCGGGTCAGCACGGCGTCGAGGACCTGTGCCGCCACATCTGACGGGTCCAACCCATCGGAAACCAAATTCTTCACAATCTCGGCGAATTGTGCAACCTCTGCTTCATTGCCTGACGGTCCGGCGCCCGCCTCGTCGCCACGGTACCGGCCCGCGTCATAAATCCGCGTATTCACCCATCCTGGGCACAGCACGGACACACCAACGTTTGGGGCGAGCATCGCCAACTCGGCGAACATCGTTTCGCTCAATGTGACCACACCATGTTTTGCGACGTTGTACGGTCCCATGAATCCGGGCGACAACAGACCCGCCATTGAAGCCGTGTTCACGACATGGCCTTCGCCTTGCTCGACCAGAAGGGGCACGAAACTCGACACGCCGTTAATCACGCCAAATAAGTCAACGCCAAGAACCCACCGCCACTGCTCCGCGGGAATTGTCCACGACACCCCTCCTGCACCAACCCCAGCGTTGTTACAAATCACGTGAGCAGCCCCGAACTTGGCGAGCGTCGCATCACGCAACGCGTCTACTTGGGCCGCGTCAGAAACGTCGGTCACATGACCGTCAACCTGTGCGCCCGCATCGGCAAGCCGCTTGACCGCATCAGCAAGTTCGTCACCGGCAATATCAGCCAGCATCAACTTGGCACCCGCACCCGCAAATGCGTGCGCCATCGCAAAACCAATACCGCTCGCACCGCCGGTAATGACCGCAACTTTGTCGCGCAGATCGTCCATGTTTGTCCCCTTGTCTCGATGCCGCACATCAGTGCGGCAAGAGATCCGACCTTATCGCGCCGCCCCACAATGCGGAACTTGTCGCTTCAACGCGCTCTATAACGACCTTATCTGCGACAAGTTCCGGTAAGGAGGAGCATCAGTAGCGGTACTGATCAGCCTTGTACGGTCCATCAACAGGCACACCCAAATAATCGGCCTGATCCTGGGTCAACACCGTGAGCTTCACTCCCAACGCGTCCAGGTGCAAGCGCGCCACTTTCTCATCCAAATGCTTGGGCAACACATGCACACCAAGGGGATACGCATCAAGATCGGTGTGCAACGCGATCTGCGCCAACACCTGATTCGAGAAACTGTTCGACATCACAAAACTCGGATGACCCGTCGCGCACCCCAGATTCAACAATCGACCCTCGGCCAAAATAATGACCGAATGCCCATCGGGGAACACATACTCATCAACCTGCGGTTTGATGTTCACTCGCTTCACATCGCTCATCCGGTCAAGGCCGGCCATGTCGATCTCATTATCGAAATGACCGATGTTCCCGACGATCGCCTGATGCTTCATCTTGGCCATGTCGCCAGCCATGATGATGTCCTTGTTGCCCGTGGTCGAAATGAAAATGTCCGCGGTCGACACCACATCAGACAGTCGGGCAACTTCGTAGCCGTCCATCGCAGCCTGCAATGCACAAATTGGGTCAATTTCACCCACGATCACCCGGGCACCCTGTCCACGTAACGAGTCACAACACCCCTTGCCGACATCGCCATAACCAGCCACAAACGCAACCTTGCCGCCGATCATCACATCGGTCGCCCGGTTGATCCCATCAATGAGCGAGTGCCGACAGCCGTACAAGTTGTCAAACTTTGACTTGGTCACCGAATCGTTCACGTTGATCGCGGTAAATCGCAACGTACCAGCCTCGGCCATCTGATACAGACGGTGCACGCCTGTTGTGGTTTCTTCTGACACACCCTTGATGCCCGCGACGATCTTCGACCACTTGTCACTCGACGAGGCCAGCGAGCGGCGCAACAACTCAAGTACCACACCCCACTCTTCCGAGTCGTCGTCTGACGTGGCTGGCACCGCACCGGCCGCCTCGTACTCGGCACCTTTGTGCACGACAAGCGTTGCGTCGCCACCATCGTCAAGAATCAGGTTCGGACCTTCGCCACCGGGCCATGTCAGAACCTGCTCGGTGCACCACCAGTACTCCTCAAGGGACTCGCCCTTCCACGCAAACACCGGCACACCCCGAGGATTGTCGATCGTTCCGTTCGGGCCAACCGCCACCGCCGCAGCAGCGTGATCTTGCGTCGAAAAAATGTTGCATGAACACCAGCGCACCTGGGCGCCAAGTGCAGTCAACGTTTCAATCAACACGGCGGTTTGGATCGTCATGTGCAACGAACCGGTAATGCGGGCACCGGCGAGTGGCTGGGCGTCGGCGTACTCGGCACGGATTGCCATAAGGCCAGGCATTTCGTGTTCGGCAAGCTCGATTTCTTTGCGGCCAAACGCGGCCAGCGACAAATCGGCAACTTTGAAATCGGTCTCAGACAAGGCGTTTTCAGGCATGGGTGAACCTTTCACAATTCGATGATCAAATGAAGCGGGGCCGGGGTCAACTGACACCAATCGGTTCAGCCCTGTGCGAAGCGCCAACGCTAGCGGATCAACACCGCCAAGACGGGATTGTCAGGCCTGTGGAGCCTGACTCAGTACCCCAAGAAGAGACACTGCGCTCCCCTGCTCGGACAGCGTCTCTTGATCACGCTCAATCGACGACCGAGTCGGGGCGGCAGGGAAAAACCCAACGACGGCGAATACGACACCGACCAACATCGTCCACCAAGCATGTGTCAACAAAAACGTCACGAACATGAACAACACGGGCCCTTCGGTGAGTGCCATACGGATAATCAGCCGGGACTGATACGTGCGAAACAGCGCAGCTTCTGACGACCCGTCAAGCTTGGGGGCAACTTTTGGCCCGGCCACAACAACAATTGCACCAAATACAAACGCCACGAGCGCGAGGGTAATGGGTGGATCGTCAACGGGGTCACCAGTCACCACGAGAACGGCCAAAATGACCGCGAACGTGGCGACCCCCATCACCAACGCCAAGTAGATAACCCACAAACTCTTGAGACGGGTTGTTGCCGGTTGGTCACTCATCCCCGTCAACCTAGTGCCGCGTCAGGCAACGTTTGCGTTGTTCGTGGCGAGGCGGAATCTACGCTCGCAAGGACGCAGGACGAAGGCGCATACGCAATGCGTCAAGGACGAGGACGCAGCGAGGGAAGAATCCGACCGCCACGACAGATAGCCAATGTTGCGTGACACGGCACTAGTTGCCCCATCAAAGGTCGTTGCGCCTAGGACTATCGATCAGCCCAGAACTCATCCAAGATCGACGTTGCACTCGGATCAACGTCTGCAAGCGCAGCCAATTCGACGCCAACCCATTGTCCAAACACTGCCTGGGCAATCCAGGGCACCGGGCACACCGGAACATCTGGTCGTTCAACCCCTGCAACGACTTCGGCCAATACCTCATCGACCGCGACAAAATCGCTCTTGTGCGCCGGGTCATCAAGCAAGACCAGCGTGAAAATCTGCCGGGTTACATCCCCCGCCTGACCAAAACCCGCGATCTCATCATGCGACATCGCACCGATTGACGCGGCGAACGCCGGCAACTTCGCTGACTGATTCACCGCTGATTTCCACCAGCGGGCCGCGGCCTCACCGGTTACGCCCGAACCATAGATCAGGGGCATTGTACGCCCGACACGTCGAGCAAACGACGCGCTTTCTGGGCGTTCACGGCCACTCGACTGTGCGCCACATTGCGCGGTGACGCTCTCCACACTCGTGTGGATCTGCTCGATAAATCCGGACGCATCAACTTCAAGCCCGAGCGCGCCAAGAACCTTGGTCAACGCCACAGCCACCACACCGGGCAAGACACGAGGGGCAACCACCGACGCATCAAGCAATATGACGTGCGCCCCACGCAATGACGATTCGGCACCAAAGTCTTGGTCAGCGCAAATCACGACAACCGACGCGCCACGCGCAAGAGCCTGATCGGCCAGTGACCGAGACCGCGCATCAACGCGTGTCAGCGCAACCACAATCACCGTGCACGCCGGCCCGACCCACGTGGGCAAGGTGTTGGTCGAATGGACAACGACCGGCACCGTCGAGTGCACCAACGCTTGTTCGACTACGACTCCCGCGTCAATGGCATCATCGCCAGCGGCCGCCACAAGCACCGAGGTCGTGGCGGCCACGTTGGGCAGCACGATTTCTTGATCGCACACGGTGCGAATTCGACCGGGCAAATCGGCAAGCGCGCCGCGCAAGCCACCCACGTCTGGTGCCGTCACGACGACGGTTCGCCGGTGGCGCGCACACCACCCGCTTCGAAACGCTTCTCGAGCTCCGCGGAACTTTCATCGTCAACATCACTTGCTTCATGCACCAGCAAGATTGGAATGTTGTCTTTGATGTCGTAACGACGCTTGAGACGAGGGTTATACAAGAAGCCGTCATCGGCGAAATACCACAGCGGCTGCTTGTCTTCCGGGCAAACCAGAATCTCAAGGAGGTTCGAATTAAGAGCCATGAATCGTGTTCCTTCCTCAGGCGCCCGCAAAAAGGGCACGGACTTCATCAACATGTTGGGCGACCTCATCGGTTGAGTTCGCTTCCAAGTTCAAACGCAATAGCGGCTCCGTGTTTGACGGGCGCAGATTAAACCACCAGTCGCCACAGTCCACGGTCAGCCCATCGAGACGATCTTGCGCAAAACCCGCGTACGCCTGCGCCACCCGGTCGATCACTTCAGCAGTATTTGCAACCGTTGTGTTGATTTCACCTGAAGCCACATATCGTTCGAACTGGCGCCGCAACTCCGACAATGGTTCACTCTTTGCCGATACGAAATCGATGACGTGCATCGCCGCAATGATCCCCGAATCCGCTCGGAAATTGTCACGAAAGTAGTAGTGCGCTGAATGCTCACCGCCAAAGATCGCGCCCGTCTCCGCCATCACCGCTTTCACAAACGAATGCCCCACCCGGGTTCGCACCGGCGTGCCACCCGCCTCTGTGATCAACTCGGGCACCGCTTTGGAACAAATGAGATTGTGCAAAATCGTCGCATTCGGTTCACGAGCCAACATCATCGACGCCACGAGCGACGTGGTTGTCGAACCTGACATCGGTTCGCCCTTTTCATCCACCACGAAAACCCGGTCCGCGTCGCCATCAAATGCCAACCCGAGATCAGCACCCGTCTCGATCACCCGCCTGCGCAGGTCAGCCTGATTCTCAGTCTGAATCGGGTCGGCCGGATGATTCGGAAAAGTCCCGTCAAGCTCTTCAAAAAGGATTTCGACCGACACGGGCAGCGCATCAAACACGGCCGGAACAATCAAACCGCCCATGCCATTCGCCGTGTCGGCAACAATTTTTAGCGGCCGCAAACCCGCGGGATCGTTCAAAAACGAACGGACATGTGTCGCGAACTCATCAAGCATCGAACGCGACGACAATGAACCGACTTCACTCGGAGCAGGGTCAAGCATTGTGGCCGCATCTCGGCGAATCTGATCCAGACCCGACTCTTCCCCGACCGGCCGGGCCCCCGAACGGCAAAACTTGATGCCGTTATAAGCAGCCGGATTATGTGATGCAGTAAACATCGCCCCGGGGGCATCAAGGCGACCCGATGCGAAATACAACAAATCAGTCGACGCCAAACCTAAGTCAATGACATCCAAACCCTGACGCTGCACGCCCGTTGCAAACGCACCGGCAAGTTCAACACCTGACGTGCGCATGTCGCGTGCGATCAAAACCCGGCGGGTTCCCGGGTCAACCGTCGACACGTAGCGCGCGAACGCGGCGCCGATTCGCCCCACCACCTCTGCATCAATCTGGTCGGGATACGTACCGCGCACGTCGTACGCGTGGAAAATCGCATTCAGGTCAGCCATGGCGAACCGCGAGCCTAGACGGATTCGGGCTTGCCGTCGGAGTCGACACCCTCACGTGGCGCGCCTTGCTCAACCTCAATGGGCAAAACATGCACTTCGTCAGGCGGATCAATCGGCTCGTCACCCGCTACGTCAACGGCGTCTTCGCCTTGAGAAGTGTCCACTTCTTGTTCAGGGGTGTAAACGGCCTTCGCACGACGCTCGGCCGCACGTCGAGAAAGCCGTTCATACAACGGCGACGCAACGGCAACGGCCGGGCGACGCGACAACACCACCAAGCCCATCAAACCCACCACCAACATCAACAAGGCAAGCCAGTTCACCGGGGTACGTCCATAGTGCAACGTGACATGCTTCGAAGTGGGAATCACGACCATCTGATTCGGCGTAATCCGATACGGACCTTTGGCCCCTTCAACCTGCCAGTTGGGGTAATACGAAACCTTCACACGGATCGGCGTACCGATCCGATCCACATCAAACGACACGCGGTCGGTCGAAAGCTTAATATTCGACACTTCAACATGTTTGACCCTTGGCGTGGAGACACGAGGAAGCGGACTCGATGCTTTCTTCCCCGTTGTTTGGGAGACAACATCGGTCAAGGTTGACCACGAACGATCCCAATACGACGTGTCAACGGCCACGCGCTTCCATGACTTTGGACCATTAAACGCAAACGGCACATCCCACCGACTCGGATCTAAATACCACGCCACCGAAGGCTGCACCGACGATTTCGCCTGATCGGCCACATCCCACACCGCCGGCTCATGGGCGAGTGGTTCGACCATCTTCACGTTCTTGATCTGATAGATATGCCACGGCCCTGACGTTGCGACCTTGATCAAGTCGTCAAGTTGATCGGCTGCTGCGATCGTGGTCGGCGAGTCCGCCAGGTAATACTTCACCCCAAGCAGACGCAAATGTTCGACACCGGATGCAACGTTGAGCCCCGGATACGGCAAGCCACGCATCGGATTCGACGGCGTTGCAGACAGCTCAGAGGCATTCAAGAAATGGAATGGCGTGGTTGCGGACGACTCGAAATACAACCCTTCCATTGATCCAATGCATGAATCCGTCCAGTACGGCAACAACATCAACGCCATTGGTGTGCCGTAGTCGCCTTCACGAGCATTATCGGCTTCCCACATCGCCCGGCCGCATCCGTGCGCCGGATCGTTTCCGAGACGGGCCATCGTGTCGATCAGCGCTTTGTACTCCGCGTACGGATTCTGCGACCGCTCGGTCGGCGACGTCCGTCCTTCGTAGCCACTGTAATTCCACTCGGCCCATCCTGAACCCGGGTTCGAATCAGACGTGCGCCACGGACCAAAGGAATACTCGGCCCCAACCAGTTTGCCGCCGGGCAGATGATGCAACGGTAAACCCACAAACACGAAGCCTGCCGCCGCCGCAAGCACCGTGCACCCCAACGACGTGACCGGGTTGATGTGACCAGGGCGGCGTGCAAGCAATGTGGAGAGAGCAAAGATGACGCCCGATACACCCATAGCCGCCAGCAACATGAGCGACAGGTAATAGAACGGCAAGATTCGGGCATTCCACAATTGGATTTGTGGCATGAATCGAAACGCCAACGCGGTCGCAGCGACACAGCCCATGAGTGCTTGACCGACCCGGTTTCGATATGCGAGTGACACCACCGCACCCAAACCAGCGCACAAGAAAATCCAGGTCATACGGCTGGGGAACAGATAATCGCCGTAGCCGAGTCCAGCGGGAGGCAACTGTTCAAAACCCATGTCGATCGTAAAAGACCGATACCAATAGAACGGCAGCATCCAGAACGCGGCCAAACATCCTGCGACCACACCCACAACCACGATCAGCTTCACACGGCCAACCGACGGGCGCACCACGAACATCACCGCGGTTGCAAGCAATACAAAGAAGAACGGCAACAGATGGCACAGGCCGACCAGGGCCAACAACCCCGCAGCCAACGCCCGGTGACGTCCGGTGCGCATGGCACGAGTCATGACACCCAAATACACAAGCGACAATGACAGCGCAATCGAGAACGAATACTCCCCCGCCATCGTCGATAACAGGTTCCCGCCGATGATGTTGCCCGTGCCAATCAATTCGCCCGACGAGGGATACCGAACAAGTGGCTCACGGTTGTAGACAAACACCAATGCGGCAATCGCAAATAACGGTGGCGCAGGGAAACGAAGGTCAGCGAGTTTTGCGAACGCCCACGCCGACAAGGGCATCGTGATGAGCCCGATCACCGTCACCCACTTGAACGCCACGTTGTAGGTAATCGGAATCGATACGACGATCAAGAAAATGCCGACCGTCGCGAGCACCTTGCGAGCAACAAATAGCCGCTTTCCAACAAGCCCGGAAACGGCAATCCCCGCAGAGACAATGACCGCAGGGATCACAAGTAGCGAATTGAAACCCTTGGTTAACGCCACGATCGCGTACGCGGGGCCCACCATGTAGTACCCGAATGCGGGGAAACCTCCGTACCAATCTGGGGTCCAGCCGGTAAAGCGCCAATGCGGCAACACATGGCGCATCAGATACATCGGGCCCCAAACGTGCGCCCCCATGTCGCCACCGGTCGGCGTGGTGTCTTTGAGCAGCAGATTGATATGCAACGTGGAGAGGATGTAACCGCACGCCCCCACCACGATCAACAACGTCAGCCATGACGACAACGGCTGATCAAGTATCCGTTTGCCCCAAGCGAACAAACGATCACGGTTTGCACGCCAACCCGGCTCAAGTGCGGGCAAGTCATCACGATCGGCCCGAGCACGTGCGACCGGTTTCATGACATCGTCCCAGCCTGGGTCAACGATCACGTCGTTCGTGACCGCAAACTCGTCGATTTCGCGGCCGCTTTCATCGGCGACGTCACCTGAAGAGATCATTTCGTCGCTACTCACCGCGCCAGAACCATCCAGACCGTCACCGCGTTAAAACCCAGGTGCGTAAAGATCGACAGGCCCAAACGCGACGTCTTGAACGCGAGGTAAGCCAACAACATGCCGAACACACTCAGGGCGGGCAGGCCCAGAAGTTGGAAATGTGAAGCCCCAAAACCCAATCCGCACAACACAATCGCGGCCCACATCGGCACAACCTTGGCGAGCGACCGAAAGAACAAACCCCGATAAAACAATTCTTCAATGAAGGGGGCGCCGATCACCACGATTGCGATCAATAGCACGACACCAAGTGGATCCGTTGCTTTGTCAACAAGGTCAACCGCCGACTTTGACAAATCATGACCGTTCTTGCCCAAGAGCTTCAGCCAAGGCCATGAAATGAGCGGCACCAACACGAACTGGCACGCCACGCCAAGCGCCAAACCCATCGGCACATCGCGAGCTTCAAACGCAAAACCAAACTCGCTTCGCAGCGTTCCCCCCGCGCGTTTTATGGCAACGAACGGGGCGGCAACCAACCCAAACCACAACGGCACTTGCGTTACTGCCACCAGCCACAACGGCCAATCCTTCGTCTTCGTCGCGTCATATCCAGCGACTTGCACGATTGCTGCCCCAGCGATTGCCCCTAATACAACCGCGACAACCCAACCCCATGCCGCGTCGATGAGACCCCACCGGCTCGAATCAGCCGGCGGGGACGGGGGCAACGGCACATCTGCGTACTCGTCCACTCCTTGCATGACCTTCGTTGAAACGCCGGAAAGTCAGCTCGCCATACTCGGCGAGGGCACAAATAATGACGCCGCGTTCATTCGACGATCTTGGAGCAACCAGCCATTGGGCACCGAAAGCGCATTTGCATGGCGAGTACATAAATCATGCGTCATTGGATGCGCCTCGTCACTGAGTGGATCAATCCACACGGTTCGAGCACCGTATTCGTAGGTGAGCGTCGCGGAAGCCGACACGGCACATCCGGGACGGGCACAATGACGTTGCATAGACAACGAGGATACCGCCGCCACCACACACTTACGCGGATCTCGAAACAGGAAAATCATCCGGATCCCACTACCATGGTGACATGCCTGAGCCTGGTCCACCTCCTCCTCCGCCGCCTCCGCGACGTTCTTCAGGAGGCCCAAGCGGCGACCGACCCAACATGGGAAACGACGGCCCACTCCCCAAATGGATGGTGTGGGGCGCGATCGCGCTGATCGTTGTGTTCGGTGGCATGTACGCATTTAGCGGCGCGAGCCACGGAAAGTCCATCTCGTACTCGGCGTTTATGAACGCCGCAGAAGCGGGCAAAGTCAAGTCGATCAAGTTCAACAACGCCACCGGGAAAATCACCGGTACAAACGTGGATGGCTCCGAGTTCAACACGACCGGCCTCATCACGTTTCCTGATGCGGACCTTGCAACGCTACGCAAACACAAAGTCACCATTTCAACCACCACACCCGATCAAAACTCGCTGCTCGCAATGCTGCCGTACCTGCTTTTCCTAGCGGCACCGGTCATTTTCTTCATGTGGTTCATGCGTCGATCATCCGGTCAGATGGGCGGCATCATGTCGGTCGGGCGTTCCAAAGCCAAGACGTACGATTCGGATTCGCCACGCACCACCTTTGCTGATGTTGCTGGTTACGAAGGTGTCAAGACCGAGATTCGAGAGGTCGTCGATTTTCTCAAACATCCCGAACAGTTCGCTCGGATCGGTGCCCGCATTCCCAAAGGTGTTCTGCTCGTTGGACCTCCCGGAACGGGGAAAACGCTGATCGCACGAGCCGTTGCCGGTGAAGCAGGCGTGCCGTTTCTATCGGTGACCGGATCGGACTTCATGGAGATGTTCGTTGGTGTGGGGGCAAGTCGCGTCAGAGACTTGTTTGCGACGGCCCGCAAAATGGGACGAGCCATCATCTTCATTGATGAAATCGACTCCATTGGCCGCAAGCGTGGCGCTGGCCTTGGTGGAGGACACGATGAACGCGAGCAAACACTGAACCAGATGCTCGCCGAAATGGACGGTTTCGAGGCAACCGAAGGCATCGTGATGATGGCCGCCACGAACCGGCCCGACATCTTGGACCCGGCCCTCCTTCGACCCGGCCGCTTCGATCGCCAAGTCGTTGTGCCGCTCCCCGAACTTGAAGAACGCCTTGCAGTACTCACCGTGCACGCCAAAGGCAAGAACATTGTCGAAGACGTCGACCTTTCCGTTGTCGCTCGCGGCACACCCGGTATGAGCGGTGCGGACCTTTCAAACTTGGTGAACGAAGCCGCTCTCCATGCGGTGCGCAACGAACGTGAACAGGTCGCAATGGTTGACTTTGATTACGCCCGAGACCGCATGCTCATGGGGCAACGCCGAGAGTCCCTCGCCATGTCGGCACGTGAGAAAGAACTCACCGCCTATCACGAGGGTGGTCACGCGCTGTGCGCCGCGATTCTTGAAAAAGCCGACCCGGTTCACAAAGTAACCATCCTTCCTATGGGAATGGCGCTCGGGGTCACCATGCAACTGCCCACCGAAGACCGACACAGCTACGAACAAGACTTCATCGAACAGCGCATTGTTGTCTCAATGGGCGGACGTATCGCAGAGAAACTTGTTTTTGGCGTTTCATCATCAGGCGCAGCAAACGATCTTATGAACGCGACCGAACTTGCGGGCCGGATGGTGCGCGAGTTCGGCATGAGCGACCGCATCGGACCAATGGCATGGGGCACCGATAACGAAGTGTTCCTGGGTGAGGAACTCGGACAACAACGCAAGTTCTCCGACGAAACCGCACGCGTCATTGATGAAGAAATTGAGCGCATCCTGCGAGAGTGCGAAAACGAATGCATCGATATTCTCACCGAACATCGTCACGCGCTTGACTTGATCGCCCGGGCGCTCCTTGAACACGAAACAATTGATGGGGCCGAAGTCGACCGCCTTGTGGCATTAGGTCGCAACGATGCTGCACCGGCCCCAACAGATACGGCACCTTCATCCGTGGTACAAGCGACCGAAACACCAAGCCCGCAAAACGAAACAAGCGGGACCGAACCTGTTGAAACAGTGCCGGCTGAACTCCCGCCGACGTGAACTAAACAGCGTCGATGAGCGCTTCGCGCAACTCATCGTCTGAGGGCGGACCAACAAACGAGCGCAATACGACACCTTCACGATCTGCGATCACAAGGGTTGGAACCGCATCAATTCCATAGCGCTCATGGAGATCACGATGCTCTTGGTAGGAAATCTCTGCTAACGCAACCCCATGATCAACAAGCGCATTCACCCGTGCCAGCGTCTCGGCGCACGCGTCGCACGTCGCCGATGAAAACACGACGACCAGCCGCTCAACATCAGGGCTACCAAAATCATTTGGCTCAAGCTGGGCGGGCACACTCCACGATTTCCCCGATGCCATTGTCTGCACATCCCGGCGACGTAGCACGATCGCAATCGCAACGCCCCCGAGCACAATCACCAGTGCGATAACAACCTGAATCATTGCGTGCAGTTTGTCGCCACGACGCGCGAAATCACGAACCCGAGATCGTGTTTGAGAACGGCAGTGCCCCAAAGGACACAAGACCTTTTGCGTCTTTACCCGCTTGCACGCGAGAAACAACGACCGGGGCAGACGCACGAACTTCAACCGTCACGCCCGGATATTTGGCGAGCAACGTTGCAAGATCCAATGTCGCATGAGAACGAGCGGTGAGCTTTTGAGGTAACGATGACCCCGACAAACGTTGCCGACGACCCTCATGAATCATCCAGATTTGAATGGTGGCCGCCTTATCAAACGTTTGCACACCAAGTTGATCAAGTGGTGCGCCAGCGAGGCCAACGGGGGCAAGCCAGTGCGTTGCCGTGACGGGCAGTGCAGGCGTTGAATAAGCCCCAACTCCTTTGGCGGGCTCGGCTGCATCAAGCCAAGCTTCCGCGGCCACCGCACCACCCGCGGCAACACGTCCGGTGACACCAAAAGGTACACCGGGTGGAACCGCCC
>CAZJAZ010000005.1:47318-85692 GCA_964544305.1 uncultured Iamiaceae bacterium
CCACCCGCGGCAACACGTCCGGTGACACCAAAAGGTACACCGGGTGGAACCGCCCGCAAATCCGACGCTCCAAGCACTTTGACTTCACCGGGCAACAACCCCAATGTCGTTACGGGCGGCGTAGTCATCCCATCAATTCGCATCGAAAGGGTCACGGTTGCGTGCGTCGCCCCTGGGTTGGCGAGCACGATCCGGGGCGACACGCCTTGACCGGTCACCAACGCCGGTAACGTGAAATTCTTCAATGGAACCGACAACCCCAGAGCAAACGACTCGCCTTTGGGCCGCGCGCCCGAATCAAGTTTTGGACCGGTCCCATCAAAGGATTGGGCGCGCCAGGCAACGACACGCCCTGCACGTGTCGTCACGGCGCTGCCAAGTCCAACACGCCGATTCTGAACAGCATTCACATCGACAACCACCACAGTGTGTGCCGGAACCGCCAATCCCTGCGTCGCCTGTGGATGCCGAAATCCATCAGGTGTCAAAAACGTGACGTCGGCCGTCGCCAACGTGTCGAATGGATTGTAGAGAACAAGGCGTTCCGTTGCGCCACGTTGGGTGTCGCCACCTGCAAAGAACCACGAGGCTGATGACGACGTCGCACAACTCGCGGTTGTTGTCCCCGTCTTGGTGACGATTCGCTGCGATACAACCAGACCTGATCGGCGCGATTCAATAGTTACACCGAATTGGGACTTGCCTGAAAGGTCAATACCGACTGCGCTTTGCGCCGGCACCGAAAATGTTCGCGGTGACGAGGCACCTGCGAAGGACATCGATGCGATGCGAGGTGACGAGGCAGTATTCGTGAAGATCAATCGCGTGGCAGATGCCGATACTCCGGCGCAAAACCACGTCACCGACGCGGACGTTGGGCGTGCGACCACAGGCGTAGCGCGCTCCAATGAGATGGCGGTTGGCGTCCCAAATGTGGCCGCCCCCAACGGTACGACATCAACCTGATCTGGTATTTGCACCGGGGCGCGGCGAGCCGACGGAATGCCAAATACGGTTGCTCCAATGAGTACGAACCCAATACACGCGATGACGACAACGCGTACGATTCGCCCGGGCTGCACCTCAGTGCTCATCGTCGCCAACTTTCCCAATGACAACCGGCTCGGGGGTCTCGCGTTGTTCAGGCGGAGGATCAAGGATCTCCTCTCGACCTGTTGGTCGGCGCCCCACGAGCCACACACCAAAGACCAGCAGCCACGAAATGGCAACGCCCCCAAGAACAATGATTCGAGTCGGGCCTGCTTCATACGTCAAGGTCAAGCGTCCTGACTTTGGCACGACAAAGCCTTGTTCCCAGCCCCATAGGGTTACCGGTTTCACGGCCTTTCCATTGATCGTTGCATGCCAATGCGCGTCGGCTTGACGGTGAATCCCAACCACACCCGATTTTGGGACGTGTACTGAATTCTTGCAACCGTTCTTGTCGCTGCCCGGTAACGCAACTGGTGTGTCGCGACCCAATACGTCTGCGACCGAGTTGCCAGGTACCCGGTTGGTTTGCCACAGTGCACAGCCGGGCTGCCATGAGTCGTTGCGGTACACCAACACGGCATCATTTACTGCCACTCGTTGCAGGTCGAGTTGATCGTCAAGACCTCGTACAAGAAGTTCATCAGGTCGATGTGACGTGCTGCGGTACGGCAACGGCACATTTTGTCGAGGCACGATCACATAACGAATGCCCATCGTGGCAAGCATGCTTCCCAAACGTGTGGTCTCTCCGTTCATTGCGAGCGTCACCGCGCGCGTGAGCGGGCGTTGTACGTCACCGGTCGACCACAGTTCGGTCATATCGGCCATGCCATTGCGGGACACGCCGATTGAAAGTCGGTCGTCAAGGGCTTGGCCAGCAACGGGAAGCACACTCGGATCGCCCGCCCAGGCCACTCGAAAAGGTGTCGTTGCACGTTGCTGCGTCACGAACTCGAGGGCCTGATCAAGACCCACCGGAGACATTTTCCATCGACCCTCGGTTGCATTCCCCACCCACGGCAACACCCCAATAAACAATGCGCCACCCGCGAGCACCGACACCGCTTGTGGCCAGCCAAAGCGATAGTCACGCAAGTCTCGCTCGATCGCGGTCATGCCACATGCGCCCGCAACAGCGAGGCCCGCTGCGCCAGCGGCCAACAAAATTTCAGGTTGGGGCATGACCAAACCAAACCAGTCTTGTTGCCCCAGCCACACCATCGCCCAGCAACACAGTGCGATGCACCATGAACGCACCGCCCACGTGAAACGCCAAGAACGCCCGATCAGCAAAGGCAACGCCGCGACGACAAGTAAGCCATACCCCAAATACCCTGCACCGATCGGACCGGTGGCAAAACGCAACAAGTCACCGACAGAAAACCAACCGTGACTTGCTGCACCAAAGCCAGCCAACGCATCCCATGACCGACCGGGGCCTGACAAGGTCCAAGGCAAACCCAGCACAATCGCAACGGCGAGCGCCAAGGCAACAACGAGAACCAGTCGACCAAGACCTTTGGGATGGGCAAGCGAGCCGAGTGCCAAACCGGCGACGACCGCGACGATGACAAAGAGCACCGCAGGCACAAAAACCGCAACGAGCCCAACTGCCAAGCCAAGCCCGAGTCCTTGCACCCACCAGCGCGCTCGCCGCTGCGCCAATGGGTCCTCGGACATAAACCCTTCGGCTCGCATGGCCCGCGCACATGCCCCAAGGAGCCACGGGGCAAACCCATAGACCAAGATTCCTGACCAGTGTCCTTGCGCGAGTGCATTCCAAGGAACGGGGTTCGCCGTATAGAGCGTGAGTGCCACCAATTGACCGCGTTGTGATCGCATGGGACGAGCGAGACGCCATATCCCCCACATGCCAATCGCAATGGGCGCAAATATGGCAATTCGGCGTACAAATCCCAGTGCGCCGCCCACGAGTGTGCCAGCCAAGGCAAGGGGGCCAAGGGCGTTTGCCGAAGGATTCGTCGAGCCAAGCCCCATTGGGTTCCACGCTGCAAAGTAAGTGCGCCAAACATCGGCCACGCTCTGCGGAGCACGGGCGAATGACCCAACCCCGGGCAACGATCCGAAAAACAGCTCACGAGTCCCAATCACGGCGATAACGAGAATTGTGACCAGGCCGAGTGGAATGAACGAACGGGAGGTTCCCGAGCGGCTTGTTTGCGTCGAGTCACGTTGGTCACGCCGATGCGCCTGCAGTACGCCTGCGATGCGTGCCCACGTACGCGTTTGCAGATGCCGGATCGACTTATCGTTTTCTTCGCGCAACGAATGAACCCGACGTCGGGCACGGAGCGTTGCGCGCCCCGAGCGAATGTTCGCTCCCCACGCTCCCACAAGTGCCCGACTTTGGGCTCGACGCCCGATGGACAGTTCCACCAACGCTTCGACAAGGGTAATCACGATGATCTGCGGAACGAGGAGCACCAAGTGCCCAAGGCGGTAATTCGATAACACGGTACGAAGGCGATGGGTCGCATCTACCTCAAGCAGCCGATCCGGGTTCACCCGTTCTCGCAAAGCTTCGCGGTGACGGGCACGAGCCGCAGGGGCGACGACGACACGGCCGCCAACAAGATGCGCTCGCCAACACAAATCAAGGTCTTCGCCCAGCAAATCAATGGTTGGATCGAATCCACCAAGGTGTGTGAACAGATCGGACCGTACCAGCATGCACGCCCCAGAGACCGCGAATACGTCTCGCACCGCATCATGCTGGCCTTGGTCGAGTTCACCGCGCTCGGCATAGGGGGCACGCCCACCTGACTTGTCGATCGTGAAGCCGACCTGCATCAAGAGTTCTGGGTCATCCCAATCAACGAGTTTTGGTCCAACAATTCCAGCATTTGATCGAAATGCTTCTTCGACAAGGCGGGCGATGCAGTCTGTGTCGAGAGCCACGTCATCGTGACAGAGACAAAAAAATGATGCGCCGCTTACTAACTCGAGTACTTCGTTCAAGGTGGGTCCAAACCCCGCATTATGCTCGAGACGACGGACGAACGCGCCGGGGAGAATCGAAGCGATGCGAGGCGTCGGATCGATCGCGCTATCTGCATCGATGATCAGAATCGAAAGGTTGGGATAGGTCTGAGCACCAAGCGCCTCAAGCGACTCGTCGATCCATGCGTCGGCATTGTGGGTCACCATGATTGCCACCACCGGAGGTACGGCGTCGACATCGCCTTCGCTGATAACACTCTCGAGAGGCTCTGGCCGATTCAGATCTGCAAGCTCGGCAAAAGCTTCAAGCCTTGTCGTCAGCGTGATGGGTTCATCCGAATCCGATGTCGGCTCGGCTTGCAGCGTCTCGTCGGCATCCACGGTGTGTCCATCGTACCCGCCAGACTGCAACAGAATTGTCATACAACGGCATGGTTGTGACGCGTGTCATTCGTCATAGTGCTTGCAATTGTTTATCAAAAGCGCTAACTTGTTAGCAGTCCCGAATACCACACCCTCTCACGAAGGAGCCGCAACCATGGCGGAACTTCCCATCGACCTTCCCATTGAAGATGTCACCAAAGCCCTCAAAGATGTTGCCTACGTCGCGATTGGCTTTGGGGTCTTGACCGCACAAAAGGTTCAGGTCCAGCGCCGCGAGGTCACCCAGCAACTCACCGACCTCCCCGACCAGATCTCGGCTCAGATCAACGAAGCCCGTGACAACTTCGACAAGGTTGCCGCTGACGCAACCGCCCAGGTCGAAAAGCTGTCTGAAACTCTTGACGACCGCATCCGACTCGTCGAAGAGCGCCTCGGTGATCTCGAAGACCGTATCGAAACCGTGCTCGACACGTTCGAAGCCAAACTCCCCGACCAGGCCGCCGAACTCGTCGCCCAGGCACGCGACGCGGCACGCGAGGCCCGTGGTCAGGTTCGCTCGCTCATCGGCTTCGCCGCCTGAGCCATCAACCGTCGGTCCAGGGTCCCCCTTCCCTCGATCGGCACACGCCGGGGAAACCGCCTTGCGGACCCGGCGTGCGCCCGGAAAACGCCAATCCCCCGTTGGCAAACCGGGCCTAACCAGCGGAGGACCCTACCCCAGGGTCCTCCGCTCTTGTTTTTCTCCATCACCGGTGCGCCATCGCAGGCCAAGTACAATCTCAAACCCGTGCAAGATGAGGTTCTCACCAAATGAAGGTCGCTGTTGTCGCTCCTGAACCATCGTCGGGTGTGCGCGGCGGGACCGAACGAGCAGTCGATGCCATCGTCACCGCGCTCAACCACAAAAACGACGTTGAAGCCTGTGCGATCAAGCTGACAGTTGACGAATCAAGCCTCAGCACACTCGTCGACGCCTATGAACGCTTTAGCCACCTTGATCTTGGTTCTTATGACCGCATCGTTTCGGTGAAATACCCCGCATGGATGGCCCCACACCCAAACCATGTCGTCTACCTCTTCCACCCGCTGCGCGGCCTGTACGACACGTATCACCTGTTTCGACTCCCGAATAAGCCAACACCCGAATCCGCCCACGCCAGACGCCTCATTGAGTTCATTGAACGCAACAGTGGACGCGGTGCACTGTTCGAATTCTTTGGCCAATTCGATGCGCTTCGTCGCAGCGTTGCACCTGATCATCCTGACCTTGCTTTTCCCGGTCCTATCGCCCGTGCCATTGTCCACTGGCTCGATGCCATTGCGCTCGCGCCAACACAAATCACCAAATACTTCGCGTTGTCACGAACCGTGGCCGCACGGTCCAACTACTTTCCTCAAGAGGTCGTCCCGCGGGTGCTTACCATGCCCGGCTCACTGCCAACACCCACGCCACAGCGTGCTCTTGGCAATGCATTGTTCACCGCTTCTCGCCTCGACGGTCCAAAGCGTATCGAACTCATTATTGATGCGATGACCCACGTTCAAGCCGACATCCCACTTCGCATCGCCGGAACCGGACCAGCCGAACATGCATTGCGTGAACGCGCCGCACACGACAAGCGCATCGAATTTCTTGGGTACGTGTCTGACAGCGAGCTTGCCGCCCACTACCAAGAGGCTATTGCGGTTCCCTTCGTTCCTTTCGACGAAGACCTCGGCCTCATTCCCCTTGAAGCAGCAAGTCAAGCAACGCCGATTGTGACCGTTGCCGATGCGGGTGGACCAACCGAGTTCGTCGCCGATGGTGTCAACGGTCTTATTGTCGCGCCGACACCAAGCGCACTTGGCTCCGCGCTCAACCAGATCACCGCTGACCCAGCGTGGGCACGACGCATGGGGATTGCCGCCCACCGAAAAGCGTCAACGTATCGCTGGAGCGACGTTGCCGACGCGCTCACCGCGACCGATCAGGTCATCGAAACGCACCGACAAGCCGTTTCTGGTCGACGGCCCGTCGTCATTTCACTTGCCACCTATGGCATTGATCGTCCTGCACATGGGGGACAACTCCGCGTCAATCATCTCTGCCAAGCACTCGCGCAGACCATGGATGTTCATGTTCTTGCACTTGACGCCAATGCACAGCACACCACAACGACCACGATTGCTCCCGGTCTCGAATGCACGATTGTTGCGCGAGATCCGCGTCAAAGTCGCATCGAAGACACCCTTGGCATCCAAGCTGCACAACCGGTCACCGACATCATGTCGGGCATTAACGCACACCTCACCAAAGAATTCACTGCGACGCTCGCCAACCTTGCACGAGAAGCTGACCTGGTCATCCTTGAGCAGCCATTCTTGTACCCGGCACTCGACCACGCTGGCATCGACCTTCCAATCGTTGTCAACACCCAAAACGTTGAATGGGATATGCGCGCGAGCACGCTTGCTCCGTCACGAATCCGTCGAGAACTGCTCGACATGGTTGGGCAAATTGAAGCCCACGCACTCAAGAACGCAACGGCAATCACCGCATGTTCCCCGGACGACGCAAGCCGTCTGGCTTCGCTGTATGCCCTTGACGAGCAACGCATCACATTGATTCCAAACGGAACGAATGTTCCGACGACGGTTCCCACGCTGGTCGAACGATCACGGGCCGCAACGACTTGGCTCCGACGCTTTGGATGGAACCGACAAAGTAGCGAAGCAAAGCAACTCGGCGTTTTCTTCGGCTCGTGGCACCTTCCCAACATTGATGCCGCCGAGTTCCTTGTCGAACTCGCCGACGCCAACCCTGATCTCTTTATCGTTTCAGCAGGCAATCACGCGCAGGCGTTCGAGGGACGACACCTTCCGACAAATATTGTTTTTCCCGGGCCAGTTTCCGAACGCACAAAACAAGCACTCCTTGCAAGCGCGACGGTCGCGCTCAACCCGATGCGCACCGGCTCAGGCACCAACCTCAAGATCATCGAGTTCCTCGCACATGGCGTCCCGACCGTGTCAACCCCGTTTGGGGCACGAGGACTTGGACTCGTTGACAGAGAACACCTCATCCTTGCATCACCCAACGAATTCGCGTCCGCGATTCGTCAAACAGCAAGTGACCCGATCGCCACACAGCAACGAATCGACTCCGCCCGACGCTTTATCACGGCCTATGACTGGCAGGTGATCGGCGGCAATTACCGTGACCTCGTTGGACACGCCATCGCTCCTCGTCAACAGGCTACGGCCGAGCCAATCGCTACACTGCAACATCGTGACGGCTGAATCCGAAACACCGATCGTGGCTGACGCGAACGAATTTGACCGCATCGAGCAACTCCTGCTTGAAGCAGCAGCACACGCTCACGTCGGTGAAGAAATCCCGACAGGCTCACGGATGCGCCCCGCAAAGAAAGCGTTGGTCAAAGCACTCCGGCCCGTCACATCATTTCAGCGCGTCTACAACACCAAAGTTCTCCTCGCACTTACCCGGCTCAAAGACCACTTCGAACAGGTCGCGCGCAATGGCCAAGGCGCCCCCGGGCAACTCGATCGACTCAATATTTCGTTGGCGACCTTAGAAGTTGCGCTCGATCAAGTCAACGATCGAGTGCGCGCCATCGATGGCCGCGTTGGCCGACTCGAGGAGAATCATCTCCACGCCACCGAATTACAAACACAGTGTGATCGAATTGATGCATTTGATGCACGCCTCAAGTTGATCGAAACCAAGCAAAATGTTGTCCTCCGCGAGGCACGCATGGCGTTGGGAGGCGACAGTGAGCTAGGGGCATTGCGCACCCTTGCGACCGAACTCGAAGGCGACGATGCTCGCCTCTACGCAGACATGGAGAACCTGTTTCGCGGTTCGCGCACCGACGTACTCGAACTCTTTCGGCCTTACGTTGACGACGTTACGGCAGTTTCCTTTGACGGCCCCGTTGTCGATATTGGATGCGGACGCGGCGAGTGGCTTGAACTCCTTCGTGAAGCATCACTCAGTGCGTACGGACTTGACCTCAATCCGATAACCGTTGACGAATGTGTCGCACGCGGCCTTGACGCTCGGAAAGAAGACGTTGTCGCGCATCTCTCATCGCTCCCCGATGGTTCAATCCGTGCCATCACTGGTTTTCACATCGCCGAGCACCTGTCGCTCGATGGGCTCTTGTCGATCATCGAGTCTGCGTTTGTCGCACTCACACCCGGCGGGGTCCTCGTACTCGAGACACCGAACTGCACGAACCTGTCAGTCGGTGCAGCATCGTTCTATCTCGATCCAACCCACATCAAGCCATTGCATCCACAACTCCTCGAGTTCTTGTGTTTGCATCGTGGCTTCGACAGTGTCGAGATTCGCTACCTGCATCCTCGTCGTACGGAAACTCCTTCCATCACCGGCGATCAGCACATTGACAACGAGATGAACTGGGCCCTCTTTGGACCCATGGACTATGCGGTCATTGCCAAGAAGGCGCCGAAAGGCTGATGCGCAAGATCGCCATTCTCAAGCCGCATCACGGACCAGTTGGCGGTTTTGAGCGAGTCGTTGCCCGAATTGAAAACATCTTGGTTGATGCTGGCTATGACGTGACTCGCCACACCGTCGACATGACCAAGGCGATCCCACATGGCGGCAACCTTGACGCAACCGACCGTGAGCTCACCAATTACCGCTTTGGGCGAGATTCTTTTGATGGAATCTCTACCTCGGTCTACGACCTGGTCCTCTCGACGTCGCCTCCCTCGTACTGTCACCGCCACCCTGCACACCTCGCGTTGTTCTACCATCACCACCGCGTCTTCTACGACCTCGAAGATCTCTTCATTGATGCCGGATTCGCACCCCGACCTGACCATCACCGACGCGCCGCGCAAACCGTCAGAGACCTCGACGCGCCACGGCTTACTGCGGTCAAGACATTCCTGTGCCCGTCAAATACGGTGCAAAACCGTCTTAATCGCTACAACAACCGCCACGACACGCTTCGCTTCTACGCAGGAATCGGAGTTGGGGGCTCGGACGCCACACTCGATTCGATAGCGGCGAGTAACGGTGCTTTGTGTGTCACTCGCCATGAATTTCCCAAACGGGCCGAGTTGCTCGTCGCCGCGGCCCACCTTCTCCCTTTAGAGATTGCCGTGCAATGCACCGGAACCGGTGGCCGACTCGCATTCGCAAAGAAACTTGATGCCGAATTGGCTGCTGGTTTGCCTCTGGGCGATTCTCATTCGCTGTGGTGCAATACCGGTGCAACCACCTCGCCCGCCACCGACACCGAGGGCCGGGTCAACTTTGTTGGACACGTCACCGACGTCGAGCTTGACGGCTTGTACGATGCGGCACGCTGCGTAGTCGCACCCGCTTATGACGAAGACTACGGCTTAACTGCAATCGAGGCGATGGCTCGGGCACGTCCCGTCATCGTGTGCCGAGACGGCGGTGGGCTCGCCGAACTTATTGATGACGGAGAAACCGGGCTCGTCGTTGACCCCGACCCTCGTGCAATTGCCGATGCGATCATCCGGCTTCACAACGACGTCGCGCTCGCTACCGAATTAGGAAACAACGGTCGTCAGCGCGCCGCAGACCTGTCGTGGAACGCCGCAGCGTCACAGCTTCTCGACGCCGTTACCTGCACCCTTGATACAGCACGGGATTAACGCCGGCACTAGATGTCCACGTTGTTTACGACGCTGCAGAAGCAAAGGCCGCACGATAGAGAGCAGCAAAGCCCTGTGCCGTTTTTGCCCATGTGAACTGTGCGGCGCGATCCTTGCCTTTTGCAATCAGTTCACCTTGCATCTCGGGATCGTCGATGACGCTTTGCAATGCTTGCGCCAAGTCGGTGATTCCTTGCGTCCGATCATCAACAAGGGCCGCGGCGGACACCATTTTGGCGGCATCGCCGACGACTTCGGGCAGCGATCCGGCGTCGGTACACACCACCGGTGTGCCAGCATCCATTGCCTCAAGCGGTGGGAGACCGAAACCTTCATACCGAGAGGGATACGCCAGAACCGTCGCACCGCGTAGCAAAGCGGCACGCTGATTCTCATCGATACGCCCCAAGCGCACGATTCGCTCATTGGCATGACAGCGTGCAATTGCACGATCCACCGCATCGGCGCCCCAACCCGTTGAGCCGGCAAGGACCAAACGCAACGTTGCGTCACTACGAGAAAGTTCAGCGAATGCATCAACGAGTGCCGGCAGGTCTTTCCGCGGCTCAATCGTTCCTAACGCCAATATGTATCGGTCGCTGCCCGCGAGTTTGCCACCGGCACGAGCATCGGACAGCGCAGTTGGTTCACCCAACCCGGTGACACCGCCCGGGACCGAAACGACTCGATCCTCGGCGACTGCAAAGTGCTCTCGCACTTCATTTGCTACGAAATTTGAGGACGTGTGGACCCACGCTCCCCGGGCAATCGCGCGTCCAATGAGCCGGGGAAAGGTTCGGGTGTGCTCGTCAGCCAATTCGGGGAACCGCAAGGGCGTGAGATCATGGACCGTGACCACACTTGCGCCGTGGCGGGTTGGCGGGACCACATAGTTCGTGCCGTGGACGACATCGATCGCTCCGGTCCACCATTCAATAGGTGGAAAATTCAAACGCTGCCAGGCCAAATGTAATGGACGGGCTGCAAAGGGCCGTTTCACCACACGAACCGATGGGGGGCAGTGCGTCTTGAGATCGTCGCGGCCTCGCCAGGTCACGGCGAACACGTTGAGATCAAGTGACGAATCGTGCGCGAGTTCACCAAGTGTTTCTGACGTGAACCTGCCGATTCCGGTTTGCAGACCTAAACACGCGGTTGCGTCAAAGGCAACCTTGATCTTTCGCTCGATCACTGCAATGAGGACAAATACTGCGCGCCTTCGGCACTCGCAGCGAGCGCAACGCGAATCTGGGAAACGCTGCGATTGCGCAAATAGGTCGACGTCCAATAATTCAGGCCCGCGGCATCAGCCGCACGTCCAAGCGTGAGAAGGTAATTCTGATTCACGAGGCGCGAAGCGAATTCGCTACTTCCCAGAATTGTCGACGCGACCTGGGTGCGGGTCATCGCACCATTTGCCAGCTTGTCGGTCCAGAGTTGCAAGCCGCCAGCGTCAACGTTGCGGCCGAGAAAGTCAAGATACAAGTTCGTCACGAACGTCGCCGGATCATTTGCGCCGCGATTGCGGTAGTACTCATTTGAGCCCGCCAACGACGCCAGAACTCGGTCGTTGCGCTGTACGTTGCCCAGGTAGTTCGCCCACGCCGTCAAACCGTCTGGGTCGGGGGCCCGGTGCAACACCGTGACATAGTCAATTGACACGAGATAGCGGCGGTACTCATTCGCCTTTGTGACAGTCGTTGCAAACGTCGTCCGAGAATTGCCCGAAACGAGGTAGTTCAACCACCAAGCTTGTTCATCGGTGTTGGCGGGACGATTGAGAAAAACCCGGTATGAGCTGTTCACATAGGCCGCAACAGCTTCAGGTTCAAGCAGCGGATCGGGGGCAATTGTCGTGGACGTTGTGCTCGATGGGCTTGATGTGCTCGATGAACTTGATGACCCCGTCGTCGAGCCAAACCAATTGGTGAACAATGTGACAAACGCTTGGTTTGCCGAAAGGTGTGGCGTGTAGGTGTACAGGGTTGCGGTGACCCCATTGGTCATTGTGACAACGTCGCCACCTAAGAGCGTGCCTTTTCCGTCGTGATACACCAATGGGGCTGAGGCACTGTCTCGATACGTGCCCTTGGTATAAAACCCGTAATTCGTCACGTTCTGATTGTCACGCCAATTCAAGTTACCAATCGCACGCTGGCGGTTGAACTGAAGCTGCCAAGCACCGTGATTGACCTGAGCGCTAAAGCCTGCGTGACGCTCTGCAGAAACACACGTACCGGTGATACCTAAACTCGGGTAGTTGTAGCGTGCGCCCCCGTCGGGACAGGCGTAACCCATCGCCGACCAGTACCGCCATGTGGGACATCCCGCACCGCCGGTAACCAATGACTGTTCTTTTTCAAGCGTGACCAGCAGGACTTGGGGATTGATGTCGTACATCGAGGCTGCGGTGCTGATAATCGTGGCTGCGGAAACGTTCGAACCGTAGTTGGAATAGTCGAGCGGCAGGCGATCGGTGTAGCTCCGCAAACACGAATTCGGATACTGATTGAGAAACGTCTGAATCTGTGCTGTGGTCATCGTCCCGGTGTTGTCAAACACCGCGTCGCTCATCAAATAATTCGGGTTAAATGTCGCAGACGTCGCGGACTGCGCACTTGACGAAGTCCATCCAATACCGCCAGCAAGGCCAACAACCACCATGAGGGCAACAACAAGTGTCCGTCGTGCACGTGTGTACGAAGACGTCATATCACGGCACCACCGTCAATCCGTCGGAGTCGGTTGCGTGTGCTTGCAACCCATTTGCGGTCGCCACGACATCAACCTGCCAATGGCCGGTCTGCAATCCGATTGATTTGGGAGTCCAGTACCAAACCGTGTCGCCTTGTTCATCAACGACCTGCGCCGGAAGTTTCACCGTTTCCGAGCCCATTGTAAAAACAACCTGGCAGGTCGCTCCTGGAGACGTTGCACAAACAGACCGGGCCGAGGCGCCATCGCCAAGACTGAGCGGCACCTCATGACTTGATACGAACTCGCCCGTTGGCGTGTTTGGAGGCGTTGTGGCAACCCGTGTCGTTGTGGTCGGCGTTTCTTGGGTTGTGGGGGGGGACGAATTTACGGTCGTCTGACCAGGCACTGAAGAGGGAGCGGTGCTTGTTACCCCAGTTACGCTCGTTGTTGGGATGCTCGATGCCACCGCGGCCGTCGAACCTGACGATGCACATCCGGCGCTTCCGGCGAGCAATGCGATACCCGTTGTACAACACAAGGCGCGCAACAATCGTGACCCCTGAAATGACACTCGTGCAATTCTTTCATATGTTTGAAGAACGAACAAGGAATTCACGTCAGTTCTGCTTGGCGAGTTGCTTATAGAGCTTTGGGCCAACTAAGCGGCGTGCCTGATTCGACACCTCTTGGGTTGACAGACTGTGGCGTTGCGCGTAGCCCTCCAAGGTCCAAAACGTCCAGCGTCCGTCGTCCGACGACACCACCGGTTCGCCAATTGCCGTCGTCAAGAGTTTGGAAACGGATGCGCCTGCGTCGGAGTAACCCGTTCGGTCAACAAGAACACCGTCAAAACCTAACCCCACAAGCCCGGCCAACGATGCGACTGGGTCATCGCTTGAAATTCTGTGCTGCCACGTCGCCGTGGGACGCCCACGAGTTGCACCATACGAAAATCGCAGGCCGTTGGAAAAGAGGAAGGGCAACAGGCCTTCATAGTCCAGCATTGCATTGCGAGGAGGTGCCTCCGGGAACGCAACAATGGGCAACTGGAACACCATGCCGGTCGGGCCAATCTGCGCGGCAATTGCTTCATCGAGTTTACGCAATTCCATCGCCTGGATGTGATCACGTTGATTCGTTGCGCTCCAGGCATACGTCGTTCGTGTATCCCAAAGTCCAAAACCGGTGACGGCGACTGCGAGCAGACAAGCCAATCCCGTCGCACTCAAACGACGCAGCCGCGGAGCCGCCGTAGCCGACTCCCCCACTACTTTGCGTCGCAGAAACGCGAGGAACTTTTCCAATGCGATCGCCACCAGCAACAGTGAACAAAAGCCAATCAGTACAACAGCACGATCCCATACCCGTATTTGTGAAAAACCCAACACGCTCAGTACCAACGCCAATCCCGACATGGTGGCAAAGAGCACCAAGATCAGTGTGATCATCCCTGACTGAACCCAAAGACGTCGACGACTTCGAAAGCTCGGACCGGCACGGGTATCGAGACCATTGGCAATCACCCCAAACAAGAGGCCAAAAAATCCAAGCGCGCCCAATGTGCCAAGACTTTGTCCCGCTTCTCCAGGTGCAGGACTGTGCTCTTGGGCCCGCGGCCACAAGTTTGACAATGCCTTGATGCGATGATCAGGAACCGGCAGCACCATTTTCGCGATCTGGAGCCCATAGGTGGTCTGCTCGGATGGATAACGCTTCGCCGCATGGTGGTTTGGGCCATGGGTTGCCTTATACGAGTAATTCGGGATGAACAACAACCCAAACGTCCCCGCAATGATCAGCCCGGCACACAGTGCGGCCGCAAAATCACCAATATCTCGATTACGAATCGTGGCAATGAGCGCACCAAAGAGCAGTGCAACAAGTGTGAACGCCATCACCATGGTTTCGAACGAGCCAACAAACGCACACAATGCGACCGCACCCGTGACGCGCCACCAACGCACATTGCGCCACAAGCGGCCAACACCCCAGACCGGACCGGATGGATCGACCAAGAAGCGATCTTTCCACGACAACGTCCAGAACATGATGAGAACAGCAATCGGCGCGCTCAGATACATCGAGCGAAACATGTGAAACTCGCCGTGCATGAAGTGATAGGGCAGCCAGGTGTACAAAAATGCAATCGGTGCCGCCACAAGAAAACGGAACCGCAAGTGCGCCAAGACCAGATAGGTGACCGCTGCCAGGATTACAAACCCACTCAAGAAATAGACATTCATCACCCAAAACGGACGATCAGAAAAGAGGGTGAGAATCCGCAATCCAACAATCTGCAGCGACTCTCCAGTTTGTGGAAAATCGTACAATTGCTGCCCAAACGGCGCTCCCAAATGCGGGTTCGTGAAGTACCAGCCGGTGTCGTGAATCGACCGAATCACCGCCGCCATCTGGAGGTGGTCCGTTCCTGCTGCCATGAACGCGACCCAATAGCTTTGCTGCCAAGCCCGAAACTTGTAGACGGCAAGCGCACCTGACGCACCACCGACCACCAGGGCTTGTGCAAGGACAACGGCAAGATGTTTCGCCGACGATTGCTCGTCGCAACGTTCGTCTTGATCATTCGCGGTCACGTTGGAACAGAAACCCCTGGCGTGTGACGAACCGAGACGGGAAACTGTACGCGTCCGGTGACTTTGGTGGGGTTCATCACTTGAATGCGATGTTGACCTTCAATGTGGTCATATTCTTCGGCCCCGTCGTGGGTGTGAATACCCACCGACACCTCATAGTCTCCGTCAAGAAGTGGTACTTCGCCAAGGGCAAAGACCACTTCTCCGTCTCCCTCGACCTGTGCGATGTTCGCATCAATGACATCCGTGTTCACGCCGAGCAATAACTGGCCCTCGGGATCCGCAATATGAAGCGCAAACACCACGTCATCCACCCGACTTGATGCCCGGTACCCGCAGCGAATCGAAACCGGGTCACCCGGATACAAATAGCCTTCACGCCCTTGGGGATAAACGATTTCGACATTGGTGAACTGCACCGCACGTGACAACAAGCGCTCGGTGACCTCTTGGGCATCTTCTTCCGAAAGGTCCTCGGCCATCATGATGCCGCGACGCACCAGCGACTCCCGGAATGCCCGAATGGCCGGCCCCGGATCATCAAACGCGATCAATTCACCGCGGTCAAGGACCGCACTCTTTTCGCACGTTTGCCGCACCAAGTCGGGCACATGTGACACGACCAAGATCGTGCGACCCTCGGATTGCATGTGGCGAACCTGTTCGAGACACTTGCGCTGAAATGCTTCGTCACCCACCGCAAGTACTTCATCCACGAGCAAGATGTCAGGGTCCACATGGATCGCGAGCGCAAAGCCAAGCCGGGCGGTCATCCCAGAAGAAAAGTGTTTGACCTGCATGTCAATGAAGGGGGCGATCTCCGCGAAATCAACCACATCATCAAATATTCGATCAACATCAGACTTAGAAAAGCCAAGGATCGATCCGTTGAGATACATGTTCTCACGGCCGGTCAGCTCAGGATGGAAACCTGCACCCAGTTCAAGAAGCGCAGCTACTCGACCTCGAGTGCGAATCGAACCGGTCGTCGGTCGGATCGTGCCCGCCACGCACTTGAGCAATGTCGACTTGCCCGAACCATTGTGGCCCAGCAAACCGGTCGTTTGGCCCTCTTCAACGGTGAACGACACGTTGCGAAGCGCATAGAAATCTTCGTATGACACCCGCCCAAACTTGATAATCCGCTCTTTCGCGGAGGTCATCTTTTCGTGATAGAGCCGAAAACGTTTTGTGACGTCATCGATCTCAATGGCAGCAACCATGCGATCAGATCTCCTCACCAAAGTTGTCTTCAAGGCGACCGAACACGGTGAGTGCAATGGCCAAGGCCACCACCGCCACAACAAGGACCACACAGAGCATTGCGAAATACATCATTACGCCGCCAGCGGGTACGACACCATTAATCACGGTTCCACCAGGGCCGACGTGTGCATCGAAAACATTGGAGTGATACAGCGCCCGTTGGAACGTGAGCACAATGGGGGTAACCGGATTCAACATGCCCAAATTTCGCCAGATCCCGTGATCGTCTAGCGCATTGCCAAGCATCGGGTAACTCCACACGATCGGCGTCGCCCAAAACCACGCCATCGTTATGATCTCCAGCAAATGCTGGGTATCACGAAGGTAAACATTGACCGCTGAGAGCAGAATTGCGCACGCGGTCGCAAGCAGCACAAGCGCCACAATTGCTGGAACGAGCAGTGGCAAGAACGCTAGGTCGGGAGCTTTTCGCACGACTCCCAATGCCACAACTAACACGATGGATTGCAACAACCAGTGCACCATTGCCGCACCGACCGAAGCAATGGGCAGGATTTCTCGAGGAAACCACACCTTGTTGACAAGTTCAGAGTTTGCGACCACGGCCGACACCCCGCCACTGAGCGCGTTCGTGAAAAACGTCCACGGCAACAATCCGCAGATCATGAAAATCGCGTACAGCGGAATACCGGTCTTGAACAAGAACGTGAACACAAACGAGTACACGATGAGAAGAAACGCCGGATTCAACAAGCTCCAAAGAAAACCAAGGATGCTGTTCTTGTATTTGACCTTGAGCTCTTTGCGAACCAGATTTGCCAGCAGCTCACGATAAAGCCACACGTTCTTAACACGCTGGATTGGTCCGGGGCGCTGCGTGATCTCGGAAATCTCCAGACGATCCATCGAGCGTCTACCAATAACCGCACTCTTGTTTGATCCGCTCATGACTCAGGCCGCCAACACTGACCGACACGGAAGACACGCCGCATGACATGGCTTTGAAACTCGGCCTTCAACGATTGCTCTCCTGGAAACACTGATGGCCCCACATCTGGCGAAGCACATGAAACCGACCTGTGAATGAATGACCGAACGATCCTACCGGCCAACCCATCAAATTCATGGTCCAACGCGCCAATACGGCGCGAGTGGTCACTTTGGCCTATGGTCCTCACCTACACTCGTGGCCCATGTGGCACGTCTCGCCCATGAGGAATCGTATGTGTATAGAACGCCGTCATAGACAAGGGGAGATCCGAAGTTGAAAGCCCTGGTGACCGGTGCCGCGGGATTCGTCGGCACCCATTTGGTTGAACATCTGCAATCGTGTGGTGACACCGTGATTGAAACAGATCACGCGACCGACGGGATGGATATCACCGATGCGAAGCAAGTCGCGGACGCACTCGAGCAGTCGAAACCCGACGCGATCTACCACCTCGCAGGGTGGGCGGACGTCGGAGCATCTTGGTCGAACCCGACCGGCGCGTTTCGAGTCAACGCCGATGGCGCCCTCAACATTTTGCTAGCGGCAGTTGCGACCGGTGTTGAACGTGTGCTCATCGTTTCGAGTGCGGATGTCTATGGCGCGGTCGCAGAAGAACACCTTCCTATTTCAGAAACAACTCCCCTTCGACCCGTCTCGCCTTACGCGGCATCAAAAGTTGCGGCCGATTTCCTTGGTTTACAAGCGCACCTTGGTCGTGGACTTGGGGTCTTGCGCGTGCGGGCGTTCAATCATTTAGGACCCGGTCAGACCGACAAATTTGTTGCCTCCGCGCTCGCTTCACGCATTGCCAGAAACGAACGAGATGGCACCGACGAAATCCCGATCGGCAATCTTTCGGCACGACGGGACTTCACCGATGTTCGGGATGTCGTAAGGGCATATCGTATGCTGGTCACCGACGGCACTCCGGGAGAGGTGTACAACGTCTGTTCTGGTCAAGATGTTGCCGTCCAGGAGCTCGCCGAGCTTCTGTTGTCCCATGCGAATCGTCCGATGCGATTTGTTACGGACGAAAGCCTTCTTCGACCCGTGGACGTCCCGGTACTCCGTGGCGATCACACCAAGATCACTAATGCAACCGGTTGGGAGCCTTCAATCCCGCTCAGCCAGACGCTTGAAGATCTGCTCGAAAGCTGGCGAAAGCAGCTCACCCAATGACCCTCACTACACCCGCTCAGGAGACTGAGAAATGACCAAGCGTGCACTCATCACCGGCATCACCGGCCAAGACGGGTCGTATCTTGCCGAACTCCTCCTCGAAAAAGGCTACGACGTCATCGGCATGGTCCGCCGGTCGTCGACCGTTAACTTCGAGCGGATCGCCCATCTCCAAGACCACATCACCTTTGTGTCTGGTGACTTGCTTGACGAACTCTCGCTCGTCAACATCGTGCGTGATCAGGCCCCTGACGAGATCTACAACCTCGCCGCACAGTCGTTCGTGCAAACGTCTTGGGATCAGCCCGTGCTCACCGGTCAAACAACCGCACTTGGTGTTACTCGTGTCTTGGACGCGGTACGTCTCGCCAACCCAGAAATCCGGTTCTATCAAGCGTCGTCGTCAGAGATGTTCGGCAAAGTGCAAGCCGTACCGCAGTCTGAAACCACGCCGCTCTATCCGCGTAGCCCCTATGGCGTAGCCAAAGTGTACGGCCACTGGATCACGATCAACTACCGAGAAAGCTACGACCTTCACGCGTCGTCAGGGATCTTGTTCAACCACGAGTCCCCTCGCCGGGGCCTTGAGTTTGTCACACGCAAGATCAGTCATGCGGTGGCACGCATCAAACTTGGTCAGCAAAAAGACCTCGCGCTTGGCAATTTGGACGCACAGCGCGACTGGGGTTTTGCTGGCGACTACGTCGAAGCAATGTGGCGCATGCTGCAACAAGACACGCCAGATGATTACGTCGTGGCAACCGGTGAAACCCATTCGGTCCGTGAATTCTGCGAACTCGCGTTCTCACACGTGGATCTCAACTACCAAGATTTCGTTGTCACCGACGACCGATTCATGCGACCCGCCGAGGTTGATCTCCTTATTGGCGACCCGACAAAAGCCCGTGAGACACTGGGATGGGAGCCTCGAATGTCGTTCCCCGAGCTCGTCTCCGCAATGGTCGAAGCAGACCTCGAATTGTGTTCGGGGAAATCGGGGGGTCTCGTCCGGTGACCACGGATGCCGCCGGACGCGAGTACGACGAACGACCCTGGGGTTCGTACACCGTGCTTGAAGACGCAACGGCTGAGGGTTTCAAGGTAAAACGCTTAACCGTCAGTCCTGGTGCCCGGTTGAGCTATCAACGTCACGCGCAACGCGCCGAACATTGGTTTGTCGTCGCCGGCACCGCAACGGTCACCATTGACGGCAAAGAATCCCAAGTGCCGACCGGTTCTGCGATCGATGTACCACTTGGGGCCGCACATCGCATTGAAAATCGTGATGAAATCCCAATGATCTTCGTTGAAGTGCAACAAGGCGACTATTTGGGTGAAGATGACATCGAACGCCTTGAAGACGACTACGGGCGAGTCGCTTCCTCATCGTAAGGCAACGCGCCGCAACTTTTTGTGCGCAATCGGGCATACTGGAGGGGTATGTCCAAGCGATCGTTGATACGAGCGTCAACGCTCTTTATCACCGGACTTCTCTTCTTCGGTGCAGGGTGTTCAGGCGGTAGTTCCTCAAATGCAAAAGGTGAGAGTCGCGCGCGTCCAACCACAACGGCACCGATTCCAACACCGACCGTTACCGCAACCGTCGAAAACGGGGCGACAAACGTACCCATTGCATCATCGGTTGGCTTGCAAGTTGCCAACGGCACAATCGCCAAAGTGTCATTTCAGCAGACATCCGATACAAAAACGCAGCCACGAAGCGGCGTGTTTAATGCTCAACGAAATGGTTGGCTTGGCCCAAACGACCTCGCTCCAAACACGCCATATGCACTAACGGCATCAATTACTGACCAGGCCGGGCGGATGACCACGAAAACCTGGTCGTTTACTACCGGAGGCCCGAAGGCCGAACTGCACACGACCGTCAATGTCGCCGACGGCGGAACCTACGGCGTTGGAATGCCGATCATCATCACGCTGAGTTCGCCAGTCCCCCAGATGTTGCACAAGTCGGTGTCCGATCGATTGCAGGTCACCTCGACACCATCAGTTGAGGGTGGCTGGCACTGGTTTTCAGACACCGAACTGCACTACCGCCCCAAGGAATACTGGCCCGCACATACGCAGGTCGCGCTCAACATTGATTTTGCAAAGCTCAACATTGGAAACGGTGTCTGGGGTGTTGACGGACGTTCAATGAAGTTTGAGATTGGAGATTCTCACATTTCTACCGTTGATGCCGCGAAGCACACGATGTCCGTTGCAGTCAATGGGCAAGAGGTGCGGAACCTGCCCGTATCAACGGGCAGCGATCGTCACCCCACGCACAACGGTATTCACGTCGTCAACGAGAAGGCTTCTCGGGTGATCATGGATTCCTCCACGGTCGGCATTCCGCGAAGCTCCCCTGACGGGTATTACCTTGACGTCAAGTGGGCCGTACGCATATCCAATTCGGGCGAGTACGTCCATGCGGCGCCCTGGTCTGTGGGTTCGCAAGGCAACGCAAACGTGTCCCATGGCTGCGTCAACGTTTCAACCGCGAACGCCGAATGGTTCTACAACCTGTCGATGTCGGGTGATGTCGTCAACGTGATCAACACCAACAATCCGCTCCAGCCATTGAATGGTTACGGCGACTGGGTCGTTCCGTGGGATCAGTGGGTGAACTAACGCTCAACGAGACGTTCTCGTTGCGGTGACTTGGTACAGCGTGACATAGGCAACCCCGCCTATGTCTTTCGCCGACAATTTATGCAGTTGCAATCCGTACTTTCTTGTGATCGCTTCGGCCGTAACGTTGCGCTGCACTTGGTTGACGTCAAGGACAAGGAAATCTCCAACGAGCAAATCGTCATATTCCGCGTGCTTCCCGCACGGAAACTCGGCCCGAATCAAATTGCCACCCGGGCGAGCTATGTGAATTGAATCGCAGCGCCCTGCATTTTCACGTGCGATACGACGACCAAAGCCAGCAGCACCCTCACCCCAGCCGAGCAACATAACTTTTTTTGCCACCGGTTGACCACCAAGCATTGGATCAACAAATGAGATTGCAAAGGGAGCTTGCAACAACACGGCAAGGCTCAAAAGCGCAACGCAGGCAAGTGCCCCACCTCGCGCAAGCGACGCGTTCCAGCGCGACGCAGTCCAACAGAAGAATCGGTCAATAAATGGGGCACAAAGCAAAGCGAATATTGGAATGAACACAAGACCGTATCGATCATATTTTCGTGTGTAATCCGACATGGCCACGCCGTAGGGCAATAAAGCAACCAGCAGCACAAACGGCACTTTGGGCATGTGTTCAACAAGCGATGTCTTCGAGGTGACGCGCGCAACGGCGGCCACAACCGCACTTGACAACACGCCGATGAGACCCAACAGCAACCACGGCGACAAGCGCAACGCCAAGGTCACCGGGTAGAAGATCGGGCCCGGGTCATGTGTGGCTCGCCCCATAAAAAATTGGGTCGCAACAGGAGCAGGATGATCTAGCGAGAGCTTCAAGTGTTTCATTGCCGTAATGGGTTGAACCCAGAGCGCTGGCCATACGATCACGACAGTTGCGACAACAAGGGTGAACCACCCTGCCAACCAGAGCGGAGCGTGGAGCAAAAGCCGACGCCGATCACTCGGCGTGCGAACCCAGCGACGGGCGAGCTCCCAAGCAACGATGACTCCGATGCCACCGCCAACGATTGCCAACCCATTCAATTTGGTTGCGATCGTCAGGCCGCCACTGACCGCCGACACGGCGAGAAGTTTTCGATCAAGTAGAAATGGCAGCGCGTGATCCACGCGACGTTTTGGTTCGTTTCGCCACGCCGCAAGCATGGCGGTCAACGACGTGGCACCAAAGATGGTGACAAGAGCATCGGTATGCAAGACGAAACTGTGGCCCACAAACCACGGCTCAACCGTGCACAACACCCCCGCGATCAATCCGGCCCGTCGACCAAGCAACGAACCTGCCACCCAAGCGAACACGGCGATACCTGCGGCAACCATGAGCGCCACCATCACCCGACTCCACCGTAGGAGTGACGCTGACTGCAGCGGATTGGGCGGGACCGGATCGGTCACGCCAATTGCATGACCGATATCGAGGACTCCCCTTGCGGCAGTTCCTGCCCACATCGTTGGCACACCTGGCATCGTTGGATAGTCAATTCCAGGTACGGCACCCCATGCGGTTGCATTCGCAAGATCTCCATGCGTAATTGCCTTCGAGAACTGTGCGGATCGAAGCAACCAAAGTGGCTCGTCAGTTGTGACATTGATCGGGCCCGGCATTGCGACGCGAAGGAAGAATGCGAGCGCAAAGAGCGCCAAATACGGGGCGAACCGTCGAAAGCGTGTCGATTGCCGCTGGGTCAAGAGCGGCGGAAGATCGCGAGAATCCGAGCGAAGAACCCTTGCTTGGCAGGTTCTTTTGTCGCAGCCGTCGGTTTCGAATCCGGTGGAGCAGGAGCTTTCTTCGGTGCCGCTTTTGGTGCGACAGAACCTGCCTTACCCGCGCTATGTTCGGCAGCAAAAGCCTCCGCGGCGGCACGGATTGCAGGGTCTTCTGCCGGAGCCGCATCAACGGCCGGACGAACCATCTCACCGGTATGGTCAACCCGCCGTGATGTCCCATCAGGGCCGACGCGTTCAATGACCGGCATTTCGCCAGCTTCAAGATGCTCAAGTCGGCCTTTCACCTCATTGAGCACGCGGGCAGATCCTTCAGTCTTTACCTTGGCTGGTTTGTCTGGTTCTGCCATTGTTCGACCTATCGTGGAAAGCCTTGCTTATTGTAACGCGTTGAGCACGCTCGGTGTGGGCATCCGCATTGACTCATCTGATTCCTCCGCGTAGGGGGTTTTGGTGCCTCATGTATTTCCTCGGCTTGGGGTGGTGGTCCGCTACGCATGACAGATGGGTCTTTCATTGACAGAGCTGCGTACGATCACACAACCTCGAAAAGCGCGCCCTCGAAGTAGTTGTCACGGGCATTCGCATGACAAGTCACAATTGTCAAGCGATTAGTCGGACTCCCAAACCAACGCTTGCTGAGCCCCGAACGGATCAATCGCATCACCGACGATCAGGCCGCTCTGTGAGATACTCCAAACGTTGGGTTGCGAGTAACCATCTGGGACCTTAAGCACTGTTGGAGCATCGCTTGGCGAAGCCCAGACGACACCATGTTGTCCCGTCGGAAATTCGTAGCCGACCCCTGCAACTACGCCTGTCGAGGACAAACCTTTTATCCATATTTGGCTAAATCCGGTCGGCGTTTGGAGCACCTCGGGCGTCGCGTTCAGTGAATCCCAAACCAGCCCACGTTCGTTGGAGGTAGCGTCTTTCCCACTGCCCACGATCACTCCCGACGGCGACACCCCAGACAGCTCAATCTCGCTAAAACCGGCAGGGGTTTGGAAAATCGTTGGCGCCGCTGATGGCGATGTCCAAACAAGTCCATATCGCTGATCTGACCAATCGCGCGCATCGCCAACAATGATGCCAGTTGGCGACACAGCACTGACCGATTCCAGCACGAAGCCGTCTGGCACAGGAAGAGCAGTTGGCGCCGCGGATGGCGATGCCCAAACGAGGCCGACCATTGCACTCTTGAACCCAGCTCCGGTCCCGACGATCATTCCGCCTGGCGTCATTGCCCGCAATGAAAAGTCTGTAAAAGCGCTAGGGATTTGCAGCATTGTGGGCGCTGCGGTTGCCGATGTCCACACCAGTCCTCGGAGATGGTTGGTGGCGTCATATCCGGTCCCAAAGGCTGTTCCTGAGGGCGAAATCCCTGCAACAGTTACATTCCAAAATCCGGTTGGGTAACCCAACTCAGTTGGCCGCGCCGCTTCTGAGTTCCACACGACCACATGGTTCCCGTTGGCATCGGTGATAGTGCCAACGATATGTCCGTCGGTCGATGCAGCGATTGCATTCGCCGGGTCAGGGCCTTGAAATTGCAGCACGGTGGGAGTAGTGGTCGGAGAGTTCCAGATCCAGCCTTGCAACCGGTGAGCGCCGTCACGGCCTGACCCGAGGATCTCGCCATTTGGCGAAACGCCGGACACAGTCACACTGGAGGAGATCCCAGTCGGCGGAGTGAGTACCGTCGGCGCGGCGTTTGGCGACGACCACGCTAACCCTGATTCGTGACTTGGCGTGTCGTGACCGGTCCCAACGATCATTCCTGAAGGGGCCATTCCGACGATGTCAACACCCAAGTACCCAGTGGGGATCTGCAGAGAAGTTGGAGCCGCGTCAAGCGTTGTCCAAGCGAGGCCAACGTGTTGACCGGATGCATTCTGTGCTGCCCCCACGACAAGCCCGCTTGACGACACACCCTTAATGATCACATTGGTGTAACCGGACGGAATTTGCAAGTCGCTCGGGGATGACGTTGGGGTTTGCCAAACGAACGCATGTTGATTCGAATCTGCATCGATGCCTTGGCCAAAAATCACTCCCGACGGCGACACACCCCAAACGTGGTCGCCGAGATAGCCCAAGGGGACTGTCAGATTAACTGGGGTCGCGCTCGACGAAGACCAAGTGAAACCTCGCCCACTAGGGTCGACACCGTTGCCAACGATCAATCCACCCGCGGAAACACCGGTGATCGACACACTCGAATAATTATTCGGGAGTGAGAGCACAACAGGTGTCGATGTTGGAGAATCCCAAACCAAACCCTGATGATTGTCCATAACGTCGATGCCATTCCCCGCGACCATTCCAGCTGAGGAAATTCCTGTGATCGTTATATTGGTCAGAGAGGGCTGGTGCAACGGAACGATTGAATCGCACTGCAACGAGCAGACTCCAAATCGACTGTTTCCGTCGCCTCCCAAAATCTGACCGTTATCGTTCATGGCGACAGGTATGAACTGTTGAGGCCCTTTCTTGGTGAGCAGTATCGAGGGAGCTCCCGCGTCCGGGGTGATAGGTGCGGATGGTGCTGACGCGACCGACGTGCCAGCCGCATTGGTTGCGGTCACGGTGAACGTATAGGTAGCGCCGTTCGTCAGGCCGTGCACGATGCAGCTTGTTTCTATCGTTGCCGAGCAAGTTGAACTACCCGAACTCGCAGTTACGGAATACCCGGTGATGGTCGCGCCACCATCGTCAGTAGGCGCCTTCCATGAAACGGTTGCCTTCCCGTCCCCCGGGGTTGCTGTCACGCTTGTTGGAGCGGCCGGTGGGGTCGCGCCGTAGCGATTCCACGAATCGCCATAGTATTCGTCACTTGCCGCCAAACTGGCTGCCAGTGTGAGATCACCGTGGGCTCGCACCTGGCCCGACCAATAATCCCATCCTGCTTTTTCGGGATTACGGCCGAGTAGCACGTTGTAGAGGTGCTTTACCCTTGTGTGACACGATTCTGAAGATTGGAAAAGCGAAAAGGCCACCCACCAACGCCCGTGGGCAGACGTGGCTGACACCCAGTACTGCAAGCCGCTCTGATCAGGGGGACGAAGTAGGAGCTTCGTGTAGAGGTCTTTCACCCATGAATTGACGTTCCCGCCTCCTATTCCGCTGAAGTACTCAGACGACGAATAGAAGTTTGCGGCTGCTTGTGCGACGGTTTTGTTCCCACTCGCAAGCTGGGCAACCCAATATGCTTTTCCCGAGGAATCAGGATCGCGATTCAAGGTGTCTTCGTACAATTTGTCGACGGTTTGTGAAATCCATTCGGGCGACTGTGCCAATTTGGACACCACTGCTGTGCGTGCTGTGGCCGTCGTCAATGGAGACGCGGTGTCGGTTGCCAGTTCTCGTTCTGTGGGGGCACGCCCGAGGAAATCATGACTCGCCGCGGTCACGAATGACGCATCGTGTGTCAAACCAGTTGTAGCGCTGGCTGGCAAAGGGGAAATGAAAGACACGAACACGATCGACAGCACTGCGAGTGCTTCAAGGACTCGACATTCTTGGGCCACGCGAAACTCCTCCAACCTGTGTTCGGCATTGCAATCCGGTATACCTCGAACAACGAAGAATACCGTATGAATCGGTGTGGGCATCTCTCACCCCAAACCGGTACGGTGGCCAAATGATCACGGTTCTTGCCGGAGGCGTCGGCGCTGCACGTTTTCTCACCGGTCTCCAAGGCGTCACCCTCCCCAGCGAGATCACCGCCATTGTGAACGTCGGCGATGACCTGGAACTCCACGGCCTCAACATCAGCCCAGATATCGACACCATCACGTACACACTCGCTGGAATCATCGACCCAGAGCGGGGCTGGGGACTCGCTGGCGAGACCTGGCAGGCCATGTCAACGCTCGCAACGTTGGGGGGAAGCAATTGGTTCAATTTGGGTGACCGTGACCTTGGAACCCACCTGTATCGAACAGCACGATTGCGCGATGGTGCCACGTTGAGCGACGTCACCGCTGAAATCGCAGCGGCACTCGGTGTTGGCGTGTACCTGATCCCCGCAAGCAACGACCCGTTGCGAACCATCGTTACCATCAACGACAACGGCCGCGTCCACGATGTCTCATTCCAAGAATATTTTGTGAAACGTTCCCATTCGGTTCCGGTCACGCACGTGCAATTTGCGGGGGCCGAGACATCGACCCCGTCGCCCGGAGTCTTGGACGCAATCCGCACCGCGGAGCGCCTCGTTATTGCCCCATCGAATCCCATTGTTTCCATCGACCCGGTCCTTGCTGTACCCGGTGTGCGCGACGCGGTCACGCTTCGTCGAACCACCTGTATTGCAATCTCCCCCATCGTTGCGGGCGCGGCGCTCAAAGGACCAGCAGACCGGCTCATGCGAGAACTGGGCCACGAGGCCTCGGTGGTTGGCATCGCAAAGCTCTATGCTCCCCTTGCTGCCACCTTGATCATCGATGAAGCCGATGCCCACCTTGCGAAAGCGGTTGCGGACGAGGGCATGAAGCCGATCGTTGCGCCCACGATCATGTCGAGTCCGAACATAGCCGCCGCCCTTGGCGAGCTCGTCCGTGACCTGCCGATCTCATGACCACGAGCGCAATTTCGCTCATTCCGATTCTTGGCATCGGAGAAATTCACCCGGACGATGATCTCGCCGAATTAATCATGGCGAACAGCACGCTTGTCAACGGCGACGTTCTCGTCGTCACCCAGAAAGCCGTGTCCAAAGCTGAAGGGCAACTTGAACGCTGCGATGACGACGACCCCACCGGACGCCGCATCGTTGAGCGTGAATCAGTTCGGGTGTTGCGTCGGCGAGGCGATCTCGTGATCAGCCAAACTCGTCACGGATTCATTTGCGCGAATGCGGGAGTCGACCTCTCAAACGTTGACGACGGGTGGGCCGCACTCCTTCCCGCGGACCCCGATAGGTCGGCTCGTCGTTTGCGAGACGCAATTCAGCACCGCTGTGGCATCGCCGTTGCGGTGATCATTTCAGACACCTTTGGACGGGTTTGGCGCAAAGGCGTAACCGACATCGCGATCGGCTGTGCGGGAATCGGCGCCATCTTGGATCTGCGCGGCCAACCCGACGCAAATGGCCGCGAGCTTGCCGTCACCGAAGTCGCCGTGGTTGATGAAATTGCGGGCGCGGCCGATCTGGTCATGGGCAAAGCATCCGGTGTGCCCGCGGTTATCGTTCGTGGTGTCGACGCTACGTGGCTTCGCCGAGGCGATGTGCAAAGCGAAATCGTTCGCGACCCGAAAGAAGATCTCTTTAGGTAGTCGCCGAGTGCGTCCGGAAATAGTCGAGCACTTGCGCTGAGCCTTCTGCCAGGTTGGTCCACGGCTTCCAACCAAGTAACGACTCTGCGAGTGTTGGATCAAGCGATGAACGCGCAACTTCTCCAAGACGAGCATCGGCGTATTCGGCATCGTCGGTGATTCCAGCCGCTTTCGCCATGATCGTATAGAGCTGTGTCGTCGACGTCTCGTGTGCCGTGCCAATGTTGATCACGCGGCCTGCTCCACGGTCGATTGCCCGAGCAAAAGCGTCCACCACATCGTCAACAAAAACGTAGTCACGGGTCGCCGTTCCGTCACCGTAAATCCGGCACCGATCCCCCGCGAGCAAGCGTTTCGCGAAAATCGCAACAACACCAGCCTCTCCATGTGGATCTTGACGCGGGCCGTACACATTGGCCAACGCAAGGGCCGTGTACTCAAGCTCATGCAAGGCACGGAACGCCGCGAGATAATCGCCGACCGCTTTCTTCGAAACACCATAAGGCGAGACGGGGATCTGTGCATGCGATTCGTTGACGGGAAAATCGTCGTCGTCAATCTCACCATAAATGGTGCCACCGCTCGATGCGAATACGATTTTGCGGGCTCCAGCCTCGCGTGCGGCCTCAATGACGTTGATTGAACCCATAATGTTGATGTCTGCATCCAACGAAGGATCAGCGACCGACACCCGCACATCAATTTGTGCGGCAAGATGAAAAACCACCTCAGGCCGACGATGCGCAAAAAGCTCACCGAGGCCCGAATCGCGGATATCAATGCGATGAAACGTGAATCTCCCTTGCCCTTCGCGCCTGGCGTCGGCCAAGTTCGCGAGCTTGCCGCTCGAAAGGTCATCAACGACGTCAACGCTGTGTCCTTCTGACAACAGTCGATCTACAAGATTTGAGCCAATAAAGCCAGCGCCTCCGGTTACCAACGTATGCATCACGCGACCTCCGGTCGCCGGGCGCCCGCGAGGCGCTCGCCGGGTTCAACAATCGCTTCGGCGCCAAGCACGGTCATATCCGAAATCACCGCTTTCTTGCCGATTATTGCGCCAGGTCCCACAATGCAGCCCTGGACCAGCGCTTCCTCACCAATCGTTGCACCGGACATGATGATCGAATCAATAACGCTTGCACCCGCGCCGATGCGTACATTGGATCCAATAATGCTGTGTTGCACAGTGGCTTCGCCGATTGCCACCGTCGGATCGATGCTTTGAAGCGCACTGCCGCGTCGGCCATCAATCAAATCCATCTGCGCTTGCAAATAGTTCGCGGGTGTTCCCGTGTCGATCCAATACGTATCGGACACAAAGGCGTACAAATCGCCACTCTCCACCAGGTTCGGAAATGTCTCTCGTTCAATGGAAACCTTTCGACCATCGGCAATGCGGTCAATCACCGACGGCTCAAGCACATAGGTTCCCGCGTTAATCGCGTTCGTCGGTTCGGTGCCCGGTTCAGGTTTCTCAACGAACACTTGCACCTTGCCATCTGGATCGGTTGGCACCACCCCAAAAGCGCTGGGGTCGTCAACGCGGTGCAAAGCTATGGTCGCCAACGCTCCCGCTGCAACGTGTCGAGCAACGAGATCAGAAATGTCAAGGTCAGTCAACACGTCGCCGTTGCACACGATCATCCGCTCATTCACACCTGCGAAACGGGCAGCGAACCGAATGGCCCCCGCAGTATCAAGCGGTTCAGGTTCGATCGCATAGGTGAGTTTGATGGCACCATACGTTCCGCTGGGATACGCATGTTGAAAGGCATCCGGGCGATAACCCAACGAAAGAATCACCTCGGTCACGCCATGCGCACCGAGATGGTCAAGCACATGTTCAATCATGGGCCGATTCACAATCGGCAACATTTGTTTGGGTACGTCATTAGTCAGGGGCCGCAAACGGGTTCCAAACCCGCCGACGAGCACGATGGCGCGTGTCACAGGCTCCGACGCTACCCGAGTCGCCTTCCACTCACGATGTTCTGTTGTCGACGAGTTCGCGGAAAAGGTCTCCGTACGCGGATGCGACAGCCGAAGGCGACGCCCACGATTCAACCCATGCACGGCCTGCCACACCCATTGTGTGGGTCAGTTCATTGTCGGCAAGGAGGCGCCCGAGTGCGTTCGTAAAGGCTTCCGGGTCATCAGGCGGCACGGCGATGCCCGCTTTTGATCGCTGTGCCACAAGGTCAACTTCGGTTCCCTCGTCAACACTTGCCACAAACGGGCGCCCGGCGGCCAGAATTGAATACGTCTTCGAAGGAACGCTTGACCGGGCGAGACCTTTGCGCAATGGAATGACATGGATGTCGCCGGCCGCAAGTACCTCTGCGAGCCGTTCTCGTGGTTGGAAGTCAACAAAGTGCACGTTTGGCAGACTCGACGCGGCACGTTCAACATCGGCTCGGGCCGATCCCTGGCCGTTGATTACAAATGCAACCGATTCGTCATCGACAAAAGCTTGAGCGGCGTGCACCACAAGGTCAAGCGACTGAGAGAACCCGATATTGCCCGCGTAGAGAACAACCTTCTTTCCCGAAAGGCCAAGTTCCGCACGATAGGCGTTCTCCGGCGAGGTTGGGACGATCCGGGCAGTATCAACAAAGTTTGGAATGACGCGAACAGAAGTCGTTGCACGTGACGGCAGCTTCTCCTGCACGTTTGCTGCGAGGTCATCGGAAAGGACCGTGACCGCGTCAGACATGGCGTAGGTCATCTGCTCAAGCTTGCGTGCTGAAGCAACCACCGTAGGACTGGTCATCATCCCGAGTTCGATCGCGACGTCGGGGAAAATATCTTGCACGTTGAACACGACCGGAATACGGCGCATCCGTGCGATAGCAATAGCCGCGGGCCCCAAGGTGAGTGGCGGCGACATTGCCAACACCACTTCAGGCCGAAAATTTGTCACCGCTGCGGTGAGTCCGCTCAGCGCGGTGAACCCGGCAAATCCTAAAGCGCGAGAAACGAGGTTCGTTTTGTCCGATGGAAACGGATGAACTCGAGTGAGCACCCCCCACGGTGTTTCGACGTGATGAACAGACTCGCCACGCCAATCTGGCTCGATGCGATGATGCTCATACCAGGGAAGCGATGTCACGACATGAAGCCGATGGCCGAGCGTCCCCAACTCGTCAACAATACGCGTCATAACTTCGCCGGTCGGCGCTGTATCCGGTGCAAAATGCGGACAAAGGACCAGAATCCTCATGGTTGTTATGAGCCTCCTACATTCAAGTACAGGTCGAGAATTTCTGGAACGATCCGGTCCCAGTGGAAACGATTCACCTGTTGCGTGCGACGCTGCACGGCCTCAGTTGACCCAAAGGCACCGCCCATTGCACCCAGCATTGCCTGTGCCCATGCGCCAGAATCTTCAGGGTCGACCAATGCACCTGCATCGCCGACAACTTCAGGCAGCGACCCAGCATTCGAAGCGATGACCGGCGTGCCAAGACCAAACGCTTCGATCACCGGCAAACCAAAACCTTCATATTTGGAAGGGAAAACAACGCTTGTCGCACCTTGCATGAGGGCATTGAGTTCATCTGGTGAAACCCGCCCCACCCGGCGCACATAGGAAGCGAGTCCAAGACGTTCGATCTGCTGCGCGATCGCGGCCTCTGACGAACCAACTCCCCCGGTGAAAACAAGGGTTGGGGGATGCGCCGACTCCCGGGCAATTCGGGACACCGCATCAAGCAGGACCGCATGGTTCTTGTGAGGATACGTAATAGCCGGGTACACGAAATACGGGCCGTCGAGTCGAAACCGTAGCTTGACCTGTTCAATTGCAGCATCTGACTTCGTTTGCCTATCGGTAACCCCATGTGGAATGACCTGCACCGTTGTTGGGTCCACGTCGACCAAAGCACAGAGCCGATCTCGAACGTATGCCGAGGGAACAATGACGACCTTTGCTCGTCGGACCGAGCTTGGAATCATCATTCGTAGCCATCGGCGTTTCGTTTCGGAAAGAATGGCACCCGCCTCAAGGGGTTGGACATCGTGGAGGGTGAGTACGATCGGCGAGGGCAACCCGATTGCCACGACGCCACCGTAACAATGGGTGGCCTGGACGCGGTCACGCCGCAATGCCATTGCAAGCCAGGTTGATTCGAGCCCAACGCGTACCGTTCCAGAACTTTTCGGAATATGAACCGTGCGCGTTGCAACATGTTGGGCAAGGTCACCGTGTGCGCGAACAAACTCGTCCTGTGCATACACCCGAAGGTCAAGGTCCGCAGAGTCCAGCGCCAAGAGTGCTCGCAACATGCCGGTCGCCGCGATTTCGGTTCCTCCCACCACACCCGGAGTCATCCACAACAGGTTCAACCCGACTCGCACCGCGGTACTCAACGTGTCGCAACCTTTCCATAGAGATCGCGCATCGCGGTCGCGTGTCGTTCCCACGTCAGCTCTGAAGCGAGACGAAGGCCTTGGGTCCGCATTCGGTTGGCATTCTCAGAATCATTGAGCACACCGCGTATTGCGCTCACAATCGCGTCGTCATCATTTGGGTCGATGAGCAAGGCCGCATCGTCGGTGAACTCCGACATGGCTGAAGCTTGCGTCGTAATAACCGGAGTACCGTGCGCCATCGCTTCGGCCACCGGCAAGCCAAAACCTTCCCAGAAACTTGGGAAACAAAATACGGCGGCACCGGCGAGAAGCGCGTGCTTGTCATTTTCTGACACAAAACCAAGATCGCACACATTGTCGGGAAGTCGCTGCGAGGCTCCTGTGTCACCCCATCCCGCACCTCCCGCAAATACGACCGTTGCCTCACGACCCAACCGGGTCGCAATGCGGCGAAGCGCCTGGCGATTCTTGCGCGGTTCATCAGTGCCCAAATGGAGCACATAACGACCCAAAATGTTGAACCGATGACGAACCTCGTTGATGTCTTCCTCGGTTACTTCTGGCACATGGACTCCAAGGGGCACAACGCACAATCGTTCGATATCGATCCCCGCTTGGCGGGCGTCGTCATAAGTCGCGTGCGACGAACACACGACAAGGTCCGCGTCACGACGGATCGCGTCGAGAGCACCTGCAAAGAATCGTCGACCGTGCGCGGTGAAGTACTGCGGATACCGCTCAAATGCGAGGTCGTGCAACGTAACGATCAAAGGAGCGCTCGGTGGGGGTGTCGCGAGGCCCGTCACATGAATGACATCAACGGGTCCCGTTGCCCATTGCACACGCGGCCATCGCAATCGATGCCAGAACTCATAGAGCGCAAGCCGAGGCAACGGCAGTTGCGCCACGGGAATCGTCGGATTCCACACCGATTCGGGATTCGATCGATGCCGTGCTGCTACGCCGATCAGTTCGGTTCCGCCGATTGATCGAAGGCCTTCAATGAGGTTGAGCGCGGCACGCGCTGTCCCACCTGGCACCTGATGCCAGCACTGTTCAAGTGTGATTGCGACGCGGAGCGGCTGATCCATGGTAGGTACGAGTCTCCCACGAGCGGTACCATCGACTTACATGACGAGCTTTTTCTCGGACCGTACAATATTGGTCACGGGCGGATCTGGATTCTTGGGAACCGCGGTACTGCGCCACCTCGACTCTGTTGGCGCAACCACGGTGCGTGCACCGTCAAGCACCGATTTCGACCTTCGTGATCGTGGGGCCGTACGGCACATGTTTGACGAAATTCAACCCGACCTTGTGATTCACCTTGCCGCGCGAGTGGGAGGTATCGGCGCAAACCAACTCCATCCGTCCGAGTTGTACCTCGACAACTTGCTCATGGGGACGTACGTCATTGACGAAGCATTGCGCCATGACACGCCAAAGACGGTGGTGGTTGGGACGATTTGTTCGTACCCAAAAATTACGCCCGTCCCCTTCGCTGAAACGTCGCTCTTTGAGGGTTATCCCGAGGAAACAAACGCACCATATGGCATCGCGAAACTTGCCCAACTCGTGCAGTTGCAATCAAATCGCGCGCAATTCGGTCAAAAAGGCATCTACCTCATGCCGACAAACCTTTATGGGCCCGGCGACAAATTCCATGCGTCGGTGTCGCATGTCATTCCCGCTCTCATTAAGAAATGTGTCGATGCCATCGAAGCAGGCGACGATTCCATCACCGTGTGGGGAACCGGTTCAGCAAGCCGAGAATTTCTCTATGTTGACGATGCAGCCGCTGGCATTGTTGCCGCGAGCGAACAGTACGACGGCGCCGATCCGGTGAACTTGGGGGCAAACTCGGAAATGCCTATCCGCGAGCTCGTCGATCATGTCGTGGCTGCTACTGGTTTTGAGGGATCAGTTCATTGGGACACCGCAAAGCCTGATGGTCAGCCGCGACGACGAGTCGACGCATCACGAGCTGAAAAAGAGTTCGGTTTCAAGGCCCGCACGCCATTCGCCGACGGCCTTGCCAGAACTGTCGAATGGTTTCTCGCAAATCGAGACGAAGCCGAATCACGCAATCTCTAACGAGCGCGTCACGATTCCAATGTTTGACGGAACCAGGCCGCGGTTCGCAACAATCCCTCATCAAGATCAATCATTGGCTCCCACCCCAACAACGACGTTGCCAACGAAATGTCAGGCCGACGGCGAGACGGATCGTCGACCGGCCGATCTTCAAAGGTGATTGTTGACGAAGAATTGGTCAACGCGATGACCCGTTGCGCGAGTTCACCAACTGTGCACTCATGCGGATTTCCTACGTTTACCGGCCCCGTGTGGTTCGCATCACACAACGAGAGCACCGCTCGAATCGTGTCGTCGACGTAACAGAAACTTCTCGTCTGTGAGCCATCACCATGCACACGCAACGGCTCCCCTTGGATCGCGGCTGTCACAAAAGACGACACGACTCGCCCATCATGAGGACGCATGTTCGGCCCATACGTGTTGAAAAATCGCACGATTCGAGTATCAAGTCCATGGACACGGTGATACGCGCTACACATTGCTTCGCCAAAGCGCTTTGCTTCGTCATAGACGCCCCGAAGCCCGATCGGATTCACAAAACCCCAATAGTCTTCCCGCTGGGGATGTTCTTGCGGATCGCCATAAACCTCGCTGGTTGACGCGAGCAAATAGCGGGCGCCTTTCGCTTTTGCAAGGCCCAACGTGTTGTGAGTTCCGAGCGAGCCAACCTTCAGCGTTTGGATTGGCAACTCGAGATAGTCACGAGGTGACGCAGGAGACGCAAAATGGAAAACCCAATCGACTTCACCAGGAACCCAGACGTACTGCGAGACATCTTGATTGACGAACGTGAAACCGTCTCGGCCAAAAAGGTCCGAAATGTTGGCCGGATTACCGGTAATGAGATTGTCGAGACACACCACCGCATCGCCTCGGTCAAGGAGTGCTCGACAGAGGTGCGAGCCAAGAAAGCCAGCCCCCCCCGGTGACGACGACGCGTGCCATGGAAGTGACTACGCCCGTCGCCCAATGCCATCGACCGCAAAACCCGCCTTGCGCAAGGCCTGATGGTCAAGCAAATTTCGTGCGTCGACAATTGCCGCACGATCCATGGCGTCATGGACTCGTGCAAAATCGACCCAACGGAACTCTTCCCACTCGGTCAACACGCCAAGTACATCGGCTCCCTGACAGGCAGCGATCGGGTCGTTAAACACCGTGATTCCTTCACGAGGAGCGGCACGCACCGTGGGGTCATACGCGTGGACGACGGCACCGGCATCAATGAGGCGATCAATAATCTCAAGCGATGGCGAATCACGCAGATCATCGGTCAAGGCTTTAAACGTCAATCCCCATACGGTAACGGTGCGACCCGTTAGGTCACCGCCAGCTAACGCTGTGAACTTTGCCGCGACCCGTTCGAACTGACCTTCATTTGTCGCAATGGCAGACTCGAGCAAGTCAAAATGAATATCGTTGTCGATCGCGATCTTCACCAACGCATGGGAATCTTTCGGAAAACACGAACCGCCCCAACCCGGTCCTGGTCGCAAGAATTGGTTGCCGATGCGCTTGTCGTAGCCCATACCGAGCGTGACGTCGCTGACGTCTGCGCCGACCTCTTCACACAACGCAGCGATAGCGTTGACGAACGATATTTTGGTGGCGAGAAATGCGTTCGATGCATATTTGATCATCTCAGCCGATGCGGCATCCGTGACGAGCACCGGTGCGCCAAGCCCCGCGTATGCTTCAGCAAGACGGAGTGCTGCAGTCTGATCATCACAACCGACGACGACTCTATCCGGCTTGAGAAAATCGGAAACCGCCGTTCCTTCCCGGAGGAACTCAGGGTTCGAGACAACCGAAACGTCACCCCGACCAATAACTTGTGCCACTAAGCGAGCAGAGCCAACCGGCACGGTCGATTTGTTGACCACAATCGAACCCGGCGCGAGATGCGGGCCTATTGTTGCGGCGGCCTGCTGGACGTAACTCAGATCGGCTGCCCCGTCACCACCTTGCGGTGTCGGTACACACAGAAAGACAAAGTCAACACCGTTCACCGCGGCAATGGCGTCGGTCGTAAAAGTCAAGCGACCCTCGCTGATCCCTTCATGGACAAGATCATCAAGCCCGGCCTCAAAAATGGGGATCTCACCAGCACGCAGGCGCTCAACCTTTGTCTCATCAATGTCAACGCAGCGCACTGTGTGACCCAGATGCGCCAAACAGGCCCCAGTTGTGAGGCCGACGTAACCGGTGCCAACCACCGTGATCAGATTGGTCATAAGGTTTCGATTGTATGGGATGCGCCCCGAATCGTGGCACCGAGCAGTGCTGCCCTACCCGCAACGAGTACCACGAGGCGCTGGGCCGGGCAGGAATCCCGGAACCGTAGACGATGGAACAGTCGTCGACGTTGTCGTCGACGGCGCCGATGATGTTGACGTGTCCGCGGGCAGGGTCGTTGTTGTGGTTGACGTCGGCCCTGAAACCGATTTCGCAGGTTTTGCCTGGGAAAGCACGCCGGTTAACGATGTGCCCGTCACCAAGATCAACGGCGACGTCGCGTCGTCGGACGAAATACCGCTTTCAAGCTCAAAAATCACGTTCGAACGCAAATGTCGGGCCAACAGCGTCGCCTGTTTTTCTTGACCGGGCAAGTAGCGAATGATTGAGGCTTCGCCAGTCACGCCGAGTTCGTCACGTGGAGTGGTGACTTGAAACCCTGCCCGCTGCAACGCGTTCGACACGTTCATGCCCTCATCGGTACGCCCCGTGCCGTTATGAACTTGCACGGTAATCGACTGAACGGCACTGTCTGTATTGGCGCTCGTTCCGCGAAACGCCGCGAGAACCGCATCTGCTTCGGGCTGTTTTGGTTTCAAGACGGACGCGCCATTGATCACAAACCCGGTTACTGGAAGCTGTGTGGTCTTGAGTTGGTCCGGGTCAAACGAGCGGTAGGTACGCCCGAGGTCCAAGATGTCACCAATGGTCAATGTCTTGTCCATACGCACCGAGTCGACCATTGCGTTCACCATCTGATTCATGATGCGCGGGTCTCGCACACCTTTTTGAATCGCGCGTTTCATGACCCGGCGGATGAAATCTTGCTGACGTTGAATACGGCCAAAATCATTTCCGTTGTCATTCACCCATGAATCATTGTCACCTGGAACTTCTTGGAACTGCATGTGACGACTGCGCGAATACGCGAGCGCTTGCTCTGGGTTCAAGGTGTAGCAACCTGGCCCCGGGATGTGAATTGCCGTGTGGGCCATCCCATCGGATGGATCAAAATCACGAATGCCAGTGTTGAAGTAAATCGGGATGCCGTCAACGGCTTTGACGAGGCGCTCGAATGCTTCGAAGTTGATTTCCACGTAGTGATTGATAGGGATGTTGAAGTTCGACTCGATTGTCGCAATCAGCGTCTTTGCACCGGCCACTCCTCCCCCGCCAAGACCTATGGCCGAATTAATCCGACCATGCGTACCCTGTCCAGCAATGTCTACCCAAAGGTCACGTTGGAGCGACAAAATCGACGCGGCATTTGTTGCCGGGTCAATGTGCAAAATCATGATCGTGTCACCACGTGCACCGGTGATCTCAC
>CAZJAZ010000005.1:85792-116329 GCA_964544305.1 uncultured Iamiaceae bacterium
GCCGGGTCAATGTGCAAAATCATGATCGTGTCACCACGTGCACCGGTGATCTCACCTCGACCCTGCACTGCAGAATCAGAACCCGAAAGTCCGCTATCGCTATCAGTACCAACAATCAAAATGTTTCTGGGTGCGCCGGGCGCTGTCGCCGTTTGCGAAAGCACGCCAGAAAGCGACAAGCGTTGCACGTTTGAGAGCTTCTTGTTGGTGTAGCCAAAAACGACCGCGGTGCTGAGTGCGACCAAAATCACCACCACATTGCACCCAATAACGAGTCGTTGGGGCCAACTGCGGCGAGGTTTCGTGGGGATTGATGCCATTAGAAATTCACGGTTGCGGTTCAACCAAGTCCAAGTGACCGAGCGATAACGAGGCGCTGCACTTCGCTCGTGCCTTCGCCAATCTCAAGAATTTTCGAGTCCCGGTAGTGTCGTGCAACGGGTGTTTCGTTCATGAAGCCCATGCCACCAAATATTTGTGTGGCCATGCGGGCGGCGGTCACCGCTGATTCAGTTGCAACCAGCTTCGCGATGGCTGCAGCTTGTTTGAAGGGTTGCCCCGCGTCTTTGAGTGCTGCTGCTTGATAGGTCAAGAGGCGGGCCGTCTCGAGCATGGCTGCGAGGTCTGCGCATTTGAACGACACGGCCTGGAATGATCCGATGTTGGTGCCAAACGCATTCCGGGTTTTCGCGTACGCAACTGATTCATCCAAGCAGCATTGGATCACACCGACCGCAATTGCAGCGAGAGCGATACGTCCGTCATCGAGGATCTCAAGGAACTGGGCGAAACCGCGACCTTGTTCTCCGAGCAGATTCTCCGCTGGCACGCGGCATTCGGCAAATGCCAACTCGTGGGTGTCGGATGAATTCCAACCGACCTTGTCATAAGGCGGGGCGACCGTAAACCCTGGTGTGTTCGATGGAACAATGATTGTTGAGATCTCTGGTTTTGATCCGGTGGCCGGGTCATCGGTTCGTGCGGTGACCGTCACGAGTGAAGTGACCGGGGTCCCGGAATTGGTGATGAACGCTTTGGATCCGTCAATAACCCATTCGTCACCTTCGAGACGTGCACGTGTCTTCGTGGCGCCAGCATCACTGCCAGCATCTGGCTCGGTCAGACCAAAACCACCAAGTGCCGTGCCGGCAAGCAGATCCGGCAACCAGGTCCCGCGTTGTTCATCGGTGCCAAAGTGATAGATCGGGTTCGCTCCAAGACCAACGGCAGCTTCGACGGTGATCGCAATCGACTGATTGACGCGACCGAGCTCTTCGAGCGCGATACAAAACGTGGTGAAGTCTGCGCCAGCTCCACCGACGTCTGCGGGAAATGGCAAACCAAAAATGCCCATCTTCCCAAGTTCAGTGACGACTTCAGTCGGGAAATAATGGTCGTGATCCCATTGTGCACTCTGTGGGACAACCTGGGCATCAAGGTACGCGCGCAACACGTTCCGAAACGACTCTTGCTCGGACGTGAAAGTAATCATCGGGACAGTGTACGGGACGGGAACATGTTCGATTCAGCTTCCGCGACCCAAGTGGACAACATCACCTGCGCTCACCACCTCAACGTCGCCGCCGCTGGTTCGCACAACAAGTCGCCCCCGGTCATCAACGGTTTCCGCTCGACCTTCAATGTCTCGACTTCCAAGATCGACTCGGACATCGCGTCCAATGGTTGCCAACCGGGATTGCCACAAGTCTTTGATTCGTGTTGCGTCGCTAAGGAGCTCGCCATAGCGCGTAGCCAGCGCTTCCAAGAACGCCCCAAGTACGTCGTCAACATCCACTGAACGATTAGTGAGTTCTTCAAGACTGATGCGTCGATCAGCAATTTCAACTGGTACGTCATCGATAGCGGCAACATTGATGCCGATTCCCGCGGCGATCATGACACGTTCGCTGCTCGACGGCTCGCGGGAACCATCGGCGGCAACGCCCCAATCGCTTTCCGCCAAAATCCCCGCGATCTTTCTTCCCGACGAGGCCGCAATGAGATCGTTCGGCCATTTCAACTCGACTTCCGGGACTTCTAAGGCGGATAGCGCGTCCCATGCCGCGACCGCCATCGTCGCGGTTACCAGCTCAACAACCGCACCCGGTGGCCGCAGCAAAACAGAACACAACAAACCGGATCCAGATGGGGCAACCCAAGTTCGACCGTGTCGGCCACGCCCAGCCGTTTGCACCTCGGCAACGACCACGATGCCTTCTGCTTCGCCGTTTCGAGCGAGCTCGAGCACGTCTGCATTGGTGGATTGCGTCGACATAACTCGACGCACATCGTGAAACCTTGGTGTCATATTTGGGCCCTTCACCCCGATTCGAGCGGCCAACGTGTCCCTGCAGACCAAGCGTACTGTCCGTTCGTCTGGCATCACCTACCCCTGAGCGGGCACCATAGAGCGTGCTCAAAAAGGTCTTGATTGCGAACCGTGGGGAAATTGCCGTCCGAGTCATCCGGGCTTGCAAAGAAATGGGGGTCAAATCGGTCGCCGTCTATTCGGAACTTGATCGAGATGCACTTCATGTTCGACTCGCCGATGAGGCATACGCGCTTGGCGGGCAAACCGCGGCCGAGAGCTATTTGAACACCGAGAAGATGCTGGAGATCATCAAAGAGTCCGGTGCCGATGGTGTGCACCCTGGGTATGGCTTCTTTTCGGAGAACACCGACTTTTCACGAGCGGTTACTGACGCTGGCGTGGCCTTTATCGGCCCTCCCCCCGAAGCAATCGAAGTCATGGGCGACAAGGTTTCGTCCCGAATCGCCGCACAAAAGGCGGGCGTGAATGGCGTTCCCGGCACCACCGAGTTCCTCACATCGCACGAAGAAATCATTGCTTTTGGAAACGAACACGGCTGGCCGGTGGCGATCAAAGCCGCATATGGCGGTGGTGGCCGTGGCATGCGGGTCGTTGAATCGGCAGACAAAGCACAAGAGGCACTCGAATCTGCCCAGTCAGAGGCACTCAAGGGTTTTGGTCGAGACGAGTGTTACATCGAGCGGTATCTCACGTGGCCGCGTCACGTTGAAATGCAGATTGTGGCCGACACCCAAGGTAACTGTGTGTGGATCGGCGAACGGGACTGCTCGTCACAGCGTCGCCACCAGAAGCTCATCGAAGAGTCACCGGCACCAGCCTTTCCCGACGAGGTTCGCCAAGCCATGGGCGACGCCGCCGTCAAAGTCGCCAAAGCTTGCGGCTATGTGAATGCGGGAACAGTCGAGTTCATGTTCCAAGACGGCGAGTTCTATTTCTTAGAGATGAACACGCGTTTGCAGGTGGAACATCCCATCACCGAGTTGGTTTCGGGAATCGATCTGGTACGCGAGCAAATCCGTGTCGCTTCGGGCGAACCGCTCAGCTTCACCCAAGACGACATTGACATTCGTGGGCATGCCATTGAAGTACGCATCAACGCAGAAAATCCTGCGGGCGGCAAGTTCATTCCAGCACCGGGCAAGATTACCGAACTGGTCCCACCGCAGGGCTTTGGCATCCGGTGGGATGATGGTTATGAAGCGGGCGACGAAGTCAGCCAGTTTTATGACAACTTGGTCGGCAAGTTGTGCGTGTGGGGTTCAGATCGAGAAACGGCAATTGGCCGGATGTTGCGAGCCTTAAGCGAATTTCGTATTTCGGGCATCGCAACAACGATTCCCGCCGACGTCGCAATTCTCGAACACCCCGATTTCGCTGCGGCGAAGCACTCCACCAAATGGGTCGAAGACGTGCTCGACCTGTCAGGTGTTGACAGCGCCCCGGTCGATGCCAACGTCAGCGACGATGGTCCCGCCAAAGTCAAACGCGATGTTGATGTCGAAGTGAACGGCAAACGTTATGCCGTAGCAATGTGGGTGCCAGAAAGTGTGGGCGGCACGGTGGCCACTGCAAGCAGCGCCGCTGCGCCTCGCCCGCGTCGAGCAAAATCTGGCGGTGGAGGTTCCGCTGCGGGAGCCGGCCAGATCGTTGCACCCATGCAGGGCACCGTCGCCAAAGTAAACGTGTCAGTTGGTGACGAGGTCAACGAAGGCGACACGATCTGTGTGCTCGAAGCGATGAAGATGGAAAACAACATCGCCGCCGACAAGTCTGGAACGGTCACCGAAATCAAAGTTGAAGCTGGGGCTGCCGTTTCAGCCGGAGACCTCCTCGCCGTCATCGGCTAGATCGATCGGTTTCCCAGTTTCACCGCCGGCCCAGCGAGCTCTCACATGCTTGCGCTCGACGCAGCCGGTGAATCGTTGTCACGGTAGAGCGGCACGTCGGTCGCGGTGGGCTGACGGTCAAGGAGGTCTCGCACTTTGACGTGTCCGCTCGCGAACTGACCGGTCGCCGCATCAACAAGGCGATACAGCTGCGTGCCTTTGTTGAACGGCTCAGATTCGATGATGATCACTCGCACATCGCCGGGCTGGAAATCGCATCGTTTCTGCATGGCAGCAATGAGCTGTTCGTCGTGCAAATGGCCGTCACCAAAGTTCCAACCCAATGCGATACCCGCCATGAGCTCACCATCGAGCGCCAAATACTCTTCATGGTTGGGGCCGCACGCTTCAGGAATGAGCGAATACAACGCTCGCCCGTGGCTATGAAACCCCCGGAATGCGTAGCCCATGTGAATCGGAATCATGGCCTCTTCAACACTGCCATACACTTTTTCGAGCTGCTGATGCGGCAGCATCGTGGCTTTCACAATGTTCGCATCGAGACGATCAAGTGCATCGCCTTTGAAGCACCACAAAGTCGTCGCCCAGTTTCCGGCGTAGTACCGCATCGCCACGAGAAACGACACTTTCGAAGGCACGAAGTTCCCGTAGATCACCAGCCCTAGCAACACGCCAAAGAGTGCCGCTATCAAAATCGGCTGCTCCAATGATCCCCAGGGAATGCCGGGTTGGGCGAGGAACGCAAAGATCACACCCATGATCATGAACACGTTCCATTCGAGCGGGACCCCCATCGGGAAACTTGAGATGATCCCCAAATGAAACACGATCATGATGAGCCCGCACACCAGCGTGAGCCACCCCCCACCTGAGAAAAACAAGATTGCAGGAACGGCGAATTCGACCACAGTTGCACTGTGGGCGATCACTCCAGACAATTTCGATGGGCGTAGATCGTTGGGGAAATCCCGATGGAACGCGCGGCGCACCCCCCCAAAGCGGGTAAACGGATTGTTGGATTGCATCGCGGCCATCACCGATGGGAAGTGCAAGTTGATCTTTGAGAACGCAGCCCCCCACCAGATCATCAACAACACGGCCTTCCCACCCGTCATCACATCACCAGATGCAAACAAGAAGGTGAGCAAGAACGATCCGTACACCTCACCGCGAGCGGCCAGAAAGATGACCTGATCTCTGAGCGACAACAACGCAAAGAGTACGAGCACAACAGCGATCTCGGTGCGCGTCACCGCTCCCCACAGCGCGACCACCAACGACACGAGAAATGCTCCGTAGAGCACCGCGTCAACAATGGTGCGATTGTCACCATTGGTCAGGGGAAGTTTGCCGCCAAAGGGGGCAAGGCGAATCGTGCCGGGACGCAGCCAATACAAGAATGAACCCATTGGGGGAATGAATCGCAAGTTCAACGGCCCAAATCCACACCCCAAACCAAGCACTTCAAAAAGCATCGTGAAGATCGCGAACTTGTAGATCACGATGCCACTGCGCCACCACTGGTCTGGTGAAAAAAACCCGTTGATGCCCGGGGTCGTCAGTATGAAGCCCCACGCAATAGCGACGTAGAGAACCAGCTTGAGGATGTAAATGAGCACCACGACGTCAGGGGAGCCAAAGCCATGCTCGGCGAAGTGGCGGGCCATCGGTTCAACCCGCTTCTCGCGGGGAAGTTTCGACCATGTGGCGTGGTCAACCTTGGGCAGGTTCGGTTCGATGAACCCCATCGGATCCTCCTCGGCGGGCGTCGGCTCACCTCAAAGCGAGGTCGAGAACTGAAACACGTTCTAGCTTATTGCACCGCGTCGATGTGACGATTGACCCCAAAATCGAACGTGACACCCGTCACGCCGATGTTGAGCGAGGCGCGCTCTGCAAAGCCGAACGTGCCGCATGCCAGCCACACATCCCATGCACGCCAGCCCCCGGTGGCGTCGCAGCCGAACAAATGGCCACGCCAGCGATACCTGTCGCATACGGGTCAAGGGCCACCCGAGGCCGAAACAACAACTGCAGCGGATCGTTCGCACCCGTCGCGATATCACCGCCCACGTAGTTCACATTGTGCGCCTCCAATTCCATCGGCCCGTGCACCGACTTGGCAACGATACGCTCGCGCATCCCCGGGGCGAACCGCTCAAACTGGGCAATGATCGCTTCAGTCGCATCACCCGAATAGCCATGGGGCACATGGGCATAGGACCACACCGGATGCAAGTCACCCATCGAACGGGTCGGATCAGCCAAATACTGCTGACCCACCAGCACAAAGGGACGTTCAGGCATCTTGCCTTTCGCCACCGCTGACTCCGCCGAAGCAATCTCGCCGAAGGATCCCCCCAAGTGCAGCGTTCCCGCTTTGCGTGCAGCAACGTTGCTCCACGGAACACCACCCTCAATCGCGAAATCGACTTTGAACGCTGAAGGCCCATGACGAAAACGCTGATACGCCCTACGCACACGTGGCGCTAATCGGTCACCCGCAAGCTCAACCATTGCACGCGGAGCGACGTCATAGACCTGTACGCGAACCCCATCAAACTCTGCCATGGATGTCACCCGATGATCAGTGACGATCTGTCCACCAAGTTCAGTGAACAGCGAGACCAATGCGTCAGTAATTGCTTGGGAACCTCCAAGCGCAACAGGCCACCCATAGCGGTGACACATGCTGATGAGTGCGATCCCCACCGACGCCGACATCGGAGCATGAAGTGGGCGAAAGGCGTGTGCAGCATTACCTGCAAACAACGCACGTGCCCGCTGCGATCCAAGTGTCTTCGCAAACAGTGACGCACTTTGAAGCGCCCCGATCCCAAAGCGTGCAAGCAGCAGCGGATGTTTAGGCAGATGGAGAATCGGCCCAAGAATCTCGTTGCCGATCGCGTCGAAATGCTCGCTCAACACGCCAAAGCGACGCGCCCACTTCTTGCCATCTTCACCAAGGCCAGCCGCTGTTCGCGCCATCGAGCGTTCCATAACCGCCGCATCGCCACCATCGAGAGGATGGGCAAGATCGATCTCGGGGTATGCCCACTGCAAACCGTGGTTCTCCAAGTCCAATGCCCGCAATGCGGGTGATGCGACACCAAGTGGATGCGCAGCCGAACACACATCGTGGATGCAACCGTCACCCGTTAGTTCGGCGCTACGCGCTCCCCCACCGGGCGTTGGAGACGCCTCATAGATCGTGACCGACAAGCCCTTGCGAGCAAGTTCGATTGCCGCAACGAGACCGTTCGGTCCAGCGCCGACTACGACCGCGTCAGGCTGTTCGCTCATTGCCCAGCCAACCGAGCCACAATCGGCGCAAGATCATCGATTGCGCTTGCAGATAAACCAATATCGCTAAATCCCCACCGTTCACGCCGCGCATGCAATGTCTCAACAATCGATTCAACCGGCCCCACAAGCTGAAATGGTGATTCGATTGCGTCTTGTTCGCTCAATCCCAAGCCACCCGCAAAGAGTTTCGCCATGCCTTGCACGTCGTTTGTGACCGCTGCAACATGTTGTCGAACTTGAATAACCGGTTGGGTTGCGCGCTCCGCTGCCGCTGCTCGAATCCAGGCAATCTTTTCGTCGGTGCGCGCCGCCGTGGCATCGGGGCCAACCGATGTATCAATGTGTCCGCCTGCAAGGTTCACGTTCACCGCCACAATGTCGGCCCGGCTGCCCGCCAACGTCAACATGCGTTTGCCCCCGCCGCCCAACATCAAGGTCGGACGAGGCTTCTGCACAACATCGGGAGCACCGATGAGACCATTCACGTGATAGTGATTTCCGACGTGATGCATTTCGGTGCCCGCAAAGAAACCATCGAACACGTCAAGAGCCTCTTCTAAACGATCAATGCGCACACCCGGGCGATCCATCACCATGCCCGCATGCGTGTAATCGTCGACCGCCCAGCCCGCTCCTAGTCCAAAAATGATCCGACCGTTGGAGAGTTGATCAAGCGACGCGATCTCTTTGGCGAGCACCACCGGGTGTCGATAGTCGTTCGATAAGACAAGGGTGCCCAGGCGAAGCGTGGAGGTGACTTGCGCGGCGGCAGCCAACGACGTCAGCGGTCCCACCTGTGTGTCGAAATGGTCTGCGACCGTCAGCGCGAAGTAGCCAAGGTCCTCGGCTTTGCGCGCAACCTCTTGCACTTCGGCAACGGTTCGACACTTCGAAGCTTGCAACGTGAAACGGAACGGCGCGTGAGACATACCGGTGATCCTATTGACCAACGTCGAAACTATTCGGCGGCTTCGGCGAGCGCTTCGGCAAGCGCAGGGTGCACCAACACCGTTTCTTCCAGATCTTTGACACGCAACCCGGCGGTCACGGCCAACGCAATAACCGAAATCAACTCGGCCGCGTGCTGACCGACAATCGAACCACCAAGTACCACCCCGGTTGCCGGATCAGACACGATCTTGACAAAACCACGCGGGTCATCGTTGATCAATGCTTTGGCTGACGCTGAGAATGGAACTTTGGTCACGCGTACCTTGCGGCCTTCGGCAAATGCGTCTGCTTCGGCCAAGCCCACATCGGCAATTTCTGGTTCGGTGAAAATCGCAGATGCCGCTTTGTCGTAGTCGAGGTGGCGATGCGGGCCCGAATGCATCCCCATGGCATGCTCGGCGATCTTGCGACCCTGCATTGACGCCACAGACGACAACGGCAACTTGCCAGAAAGGTCGCCCGCCGCGTAAATGTGGCCCAAACTTGAACGACAGTTGTGATCAACAACCACATACCCGTGGTCGGTGGCAACACCCACGTCATCGAGACCTAAACCATCCGAGTTCGGGATCGAACCAATCGCGAGGAGCACATGTGAGCCGGTCGCACGGCGCCCGTCGTCACATTGCACGGTGACTTGATCGCCGTCAACGTCAATACCTTGGGCACGCGCGCCTTTGAAAAGGTTCACTCCACGCGAAAGGAAGTTCGTTTCAAGCGCCGCCGCGACTTCTGGGTCTTTCTGTGGAAGTACTTGCTGACGTGACACGATCAACGTCACATCTGATCCAAACGAACGGAACATGTGGACGAACTCGACGCCTGTCACACCAGATCCAATGACGATCAAATGGTCGGGGGTTTCCGGTGGCGGATAGGCATCACGCGTTGTCAACACGCGGTTCCCGTCAACCGGGGCCCACTCAGGGATCCGTGGCCGACTCCCCGTTGCCAACACGATCACATCCGCTTCGATGATTTGTGTTGGGCCACCGGTGTGTTCGACTTCAACCTCATGGGAGCCAACGAGCCGGGCAGTCCCCGTACGCAAATCCACACCTTGGCTTTCAAGCAACGAGCGCACTGACGTTTCCAAGCGGCGTTGGATTGAACCGATTCGGCCTGCAAGTGCATCACGGTCAAGTTCGGCCGACACTGATCGCATTCCCATGCTTGACGCGCGAGCCATGTCGCCCATTGCGCCACCGGTCGCGATCATTGCTTTGGATGGAATGCAGTCCCACAAGTGGGCCGCGCCACCGATCACATCACGCTCAATCAGCGTCACTTCAGCCCCAAGACGTGCGGCCGTTGTAGCAGCCTGATTCCCTGCTGGGCCGCCACCGATGATCACCATGCGCATTGCCATGCAACAAAACTAATCGGGCCACCCCGTATCGAGTACGAACGCCAAGCGACTTACCCGTAGCATCGGTGGTGTGGAACATCACGACTTGAACGAATGGCGTGCTCTCGCGGCCAAAGACCTCAAAGGCGCCGACCCAGACACCTTGACCCGACGTCTTCCCGAAGACATTGACGTCAAAGCGCTTTACACCGCGGCCGACCTTGCAGGGACTGACGCCGACACCCTTCCCGGACTCGCGCCGTATCTGCGGGGCCCGCGTGCCACGATGTACGCAAACCGTCCGTGGACGATTCGCCAGTACGCCGGATTCTCGACCGCAGAAGAGTCCAACGCTTTCTATCGACGGAACCTTGCCGCAGGTCAAATGGGGCTCAGCGTTGCCTTCGACCTTGCGACCCATCGTGGTTATGACTCTGATCACCCACGGGTCGTTGGTGACGTAGGTAAAGCAGGCGTAGCCATCGACTCGGTCGAAGACATGAAAATTCTTTTCGATGGGATTCCGCTCGAAAAGATGTCGGTATCGATGACCATGAACGGCGCGGTCCTACCGGTGCTCGCCTGTTTCATCGTGGCAGGCGAAGAACAAGGTGTCGCGACAAAAGATCTGTCGGGGACCATTCAGAACGACATCCTCAAAGAGTTCATGGTCCGCAACACCTACATCTACCCGCCCGAACCTTCCATGCGGATTGTCGCGGACATCATCAGCTACACCGCTTCCAACATGCCCCGCTTCAACTCGATCTCAATTTCGGGCTATCACATGCAAGAAGCCGGTGCGACCGCTGACCTCGAGTTGGCATTCACCATCGCCGATGGCCTCGAGTACGTCCGCGCGGCAATCGCCCAAGGCCTCGACGTTGACGCTTTTGCACCCCGCTTGAGCTTTTTCTTTGCCATCGGCATGAACTTCTTCACCGAAGTCGCAAAGTTGCGTGCGGCACGCCTGTTGTGGTCACAGCTCATGGCGCAGTTCTCACCCAAAGATCCGAAATCGTCCATGCTCCGCACGCATTGCCAAACCTCTGGTGTGTCGCTCACCGAACAAGACCCGTACAACAACGTGGTCCGCACCACCATCGAGGCCATGGCAGCAGTCTTTGGTGGCACGCAAAGTTTGCACACCAATTCGTTCGACGAGGCACTCGGTTTGCCGACAGATTTCTCGGCCCGCATTGCACGCAACACGCAGCTCATCTTGGCTGAAGAAACCGGTATACCCCATGTCATTGATCCGCTCGGGGGCAGCTACTACATCGAATCGTTGACGCAAGCACTTGCCGATCGGGCCATGGCCATCATTGAAGAGGTTGAAGCACTTGGGGGCATGACGAAAGCGGTTGATTCGGGCATGCCCAAGCTTCGCATCGAAGAAGCCGCGGCCCGACGCCAAGCCCGTGTTGACCGAGGCGAAGAGGTCGTGGTCGGGGTCAACAAGTATCAGCCAACAAATCCCGAACTTGTCGACGTCCTCGATATTGACAACACCAAGGTCCGCGAATCCCAGATTGCCAGGCTCCAGGCAATTCGATCGTCTCGGAACGAAGAAGCGTGCACCGCTGCTTTGCAAGCACTCACCCGAGGCGCAAAAGGGAGTGACAACCTGTTGGCGCTTTGTGTTGAGGCTGCCCGGGCACGCGCAACCGTCGGGGAAATTTCTGACGCGATGGAAGAAGTTTTCGGGCGCCATCGTGCTGAAGTCCGTAGCATCTCCGGGGTGTACGGCGCCGCTTACGAGGACGACGATAATTACTTAGCTATCCAAGCACACGTCACCGAGTTCGCGACCCGTCATGGGCGGCGACCCCGCATGTTGGTCGCCAAGATGGGCCAAGACGGACATGATCGTGGCGCCAAGGTCATTGCAACCGCGTTTGCCGACATGGGCTTTGATGTCGACGTTGGTCCGCTTTTTCAGACCCCAGCCGAAGTCGCCCGCGATGCCGTCGACAACGACGTGCATCTCGTTGGCGTCTCGAGTCAAGCGGCGGGCCATTCCACGCTCGTTCCTCAACTGATTCATGAACTTCGCGCCCTTGGGGCAGAGAACATTTTGGTTGTGTGTGGCGGTGTCATTCCCCCACAGGACTATGACGCACTCAAAGATGCCGGTGTTGCTGCAACCTTTGGCCCGGGCACAAATATCCCCAAAGCGGCGTCTGCTGTTCTGGACTTGTTGGATTCCCACTCCGACACGTGACCGAAACTGCGGGCCCAGACGTGCATGCACTCGCGCAAGCACTCACAAGTGGTGATCGTCGGGCGCTCGCACGAGCGATCACCCTGGTCGAATCAACCCGCGCTGACCATCGCGCCACTGCCGAAGCACTCCTTGACCGTGTCCATGACCGTGCTGGCAGGTCGATTCGCATCGGCATTAGTGGCGCGCCAGGGGTTGGCAAGTCAACGTTTATTGAAGCTTTTGGGCTTGGGCTGATCGAGCGTGACTTGCAGGTTGCGGTACTCGCGGTCGATCCGACTTCTCGTCGCACGGGCGGATCTATCCTTGGCGACAAGACCCGGATGGAAGAGCTTTCTCGAGCACCCCAAGCATTCATTCGCCCATCTCCAGCTGGCGCCACACTCGGGGGCGTTGCACGGCGCACCCGCGAAGCGATGTTGTTGTGTGAAGCGGCAGGTTTTGACGTGATCTTGGTTGAAACGGTGGGTGTCGGACAGTCAGAACTTGCCGTGGCCGACATGACCGATCTCTTTGTACTACTCGTATCGCCGGGAGCAGGCGATGAACTCCAGGGCATCAAGCGCGGCATCATGGAGCTCGCGGACTTGATTGTGATCACGAAAGCCGACGGTGACCTTGCCCCAGCGGCACGGTCCGCAGTTGCAGACCACAAGCGCGCCCTGCAACTTCTTCGGCCTCCGCATCCCGAGATCACGCCAGAGGTCATTGGTGTTTCGTCAATCAACCACGAGGGAATCACCGACGTCATTGAACGAATCGAAAGCGATTATCTCACGCTCGAATCAAATGGGGCGATTGCGCGCGTCCGGCGTGAACAGAACCATTCGTGGATGTGGGATGAAATAACAGAAAGCATCCGGGGTTGGCTCGCAACTGATCCGTACTTGGCCGCGGTTGTGGCCCAAAACGAACACGATGTTGCCGTTGGAATCACCTCACCGCTTGTAGCAGCTCGCCACGTACTCAATTCGATGCGAGAAGTCCGGTGACGACAACGCCCGCGTCCCATTCCGTCGATATCCAACGACGATGGTTTCGCATCATCCTTGGAGTTATTGCACTCATTGGTTTTACTGTTCGCGCCTCCTATCTCACGCTTGTCACCTCCAAGAAGCCTTTGGACGGAGACGCGTTTTTCTTCTACTACTGGGGAGCAACGCAACTCGCTCGAGGAAACGGTTTCATAAGCATCCTCAGCCAGACCTATAACTCGCCAATTCCAGCGGCGCATCAGCCTCCCGGATTCATCGTATTGCTCGGCGGGCTCTACAAGATCGGTCTCCACGATCCCAACCATTTGCGCCTTGCCATGTGTGTGCTCGGAAGCACGACGATTGTCATCATCGGAATTACTCTCGCAAAGGTCGTGTCTCGACGTGCCGGATTGATCGGCGCTGCCATCACCGCGGTCTACCCCAACATCTGGATCAACGACACCTTCCTGATGTCTGAAACCTTGCTTGTCTTCGGGCTGTCAATCGGATTTTTCGGCTTCTTTTCTTACGACTTGAAACCACGATCGATATGGATCTTGCTTGCATCAACCGGGCTCACCATCGCGGCAATGGTGCGAGCGGAAATCCTTCTTCTCTTGCCTGCGGCCTTGATCCCGCTCATCTGGTCACGCACGCGACATGCGTGGAAAGAGGGCGGTACCCATCTCATCGTTGCAGCAATACTGCCGCTTCTCGCGGTTGGCTCATGGACCGTCTATAACGCTTCAAGATTCACCAAGCCGGTCCTCATGTCAACTGGGTTTGGCCCTACTGCTCTTGCGGGGGCGTGCGACGTTGTGTTTTATGGACCACAAATCGGCTCGTTATCTATTCCTTGCGCCGGACCGGCTTATGTCAATGATCGCCGCCTAACACCTAGCGAACAACGTGCGGCAAGACAACGGTTTCTTGAGGCCGACCGGTACTTTCAAGAACACCACGAGCTTCCCATGGTGGCGTGGGGCAGCTCGAAAAGTCAACCGAGTACCGACGTTGATGAGTCTGTCGACAGCGCACTCGCAACCCATCTCTGGTTGCACTATACAAAGGCAAATTTGCATCAGCTTCCGACCGTCGCGCTCGCCCGGGAGGGTCGACTTCTCAATTTGTGGAATCCCGCACAGCAAGTTCTGATTGACCGCTATAACGGTCGCGGAGCGCAGTGGGTCGTCCTTGTGAACCAGTGGATGTTTTGGGGTATCATGCTGACGGCCATTTTCGGTGCAATTCGCTTTCGCCGCGCCAAGATCCCGCTTTATCCCCTCGTGATTCCGCTCGCACTAACGGCGTTCATCACCGGGATCGTCTTCGCGCTCACCAGATACCGGGTGGCTGCAGATTTTTCGATGGTGATACTTGCAGCGGCAGGGATTGAATGGATTGCCTTGCTAACGAAACGTCAATCATTCGTTGACTCCAGAGACTTCTGAATTCTTTGCTCGGTCAACTCGCAAAGATGGCCGTGCCAAGAACGGACGCTCCGCGACCCAATAGACGATCATGCCCAGAACGAATGTGACCCCCCAGGCGAGAGCGGCGCGTTGTATCCCAGGAAGGTATTCGCGTTCCATGAGCACCCAAAAGAACACCATCGAATGCATGATATAAAATGAATAACTTACGCGACCCGCAAAGCGAAGCGGCACGAATGATAACCACTTGGAAATAATGAACTCTGTATCAAGGCACGCCGCAATAAGAATCATGGCCAGTACAGAGAATGCAAACCACCCCCATTGATAGAGAAATGGTTGTCGGAGGTTTGTTGTCCAGTAACCGATGAGGAAAATGAGCCAGGCGGGCCAAGCAAGCTTGCGGATCAGCTCAAGTGGAATCTTCTTGTGATACCAAGCAAATGCAAGGGCCCCTCCCATGAAGAATCCAACAAAACGACCTTCCGTCCGATAGTAGACGGCAGCCCAATTGTTCCACCACGAGTACTGAACCGCCTGAATAATATTCGCGACGACAGCCAGGGCAAGAATACTTAGCAGCAATCCTTTCAGCGTTCGAAAATACTTGATAAACAAGATCATGAGGAATGGCCAAACCAAATAGAACTGTGCCTCGACTGCAAGCGACCACAAGATCTTGACGTCATAACCAATAAACGGATCCTGGTTTGGAATGGAATATTTGTAATTAATTGCCATCAATACTGCCCACGCGTCTTGGCCTGCTTCAAGTGACATACTTCGCTTGTAGTAGAAGGCCATCACCCCGTGACCAGCAAGGATTAGCAAGAGCGGGGGGTAGATTCGCCGGGCGCGTTTATAGTAAAAGTCTCCAATCTTGATGCGGCCGTTTTTCCCGTATTCAATCAGGAGTAGTGAACTAATGAGAAAGCCGCTCAGCCCAAAGAAAATCGCCATTGAAATTTCTGCGCCAGGCAGAAGCCACTGTCTCAGGGCGGGGACGACGTACAGGCCGGTGTGAACGGCCATGACGGTAAAGAGGGCAACACCGCGAATGCCTTCAAGCGCAGGAAGAAATGGGAACCGTCGAATCGGCTCATCAACATCAAAGAGTTTCGTTGTTTGGCTTCCGTTTGGACGTTGGCGCATCGTCTTAGACATTGTCAACCGAACTGGCCGAGTGCAATTTCTCCGGAACGTTTCCGCTCGTGGAGGCATCATCTGACAAGCGAGGCCTGCGAATCATCACGATAGAAATGCCAGCGAGGAGCAACGCTGCGCTGCATGCTGAGACCCACAATCCAAACTGAACGGTCCCCGACGAGAAAGTGAAGGTCACCGTCGACGCACCTGCAGGGACTGCAACTGCCATAAACGTTGAATTTGCCCGAAGAATCGGTGTCTTTCGGCCATTTACTGTTGCGGTCCAGCCTGGATAATCATTCTGATTCACAAGAACAAAGCCAGGTGTAGGGCGAGTAACTTTCATCGCAATCTTGCGAGGTGCTTGTTTCAGAATCGCAACCGTTCCGCCCCCAACCTCTTGACGGCCACGCCTGTCGCCCTCAATCACCACGCTTGTAAGCGGATCAAAGCTCGCCTTGGTTGTTTGGTTGAAGGCCTCGCCGTGATTGTTCACCCAAAGGACCTGTGGCGGCGATGTCGCAATCCCAGACGGTCCCGGTACGCCAAAGATTTGCAGTTTGTCGATTGAGGTAAGAAGAGAGAGCCCTGGTGTTCGGCTCCGCACAATTCTCGCTCCAATGACTCGGGCCGACTTTTGTGCGTTGCCACCAGGTTCAAATTTGATCCTGCGCCAGCCTCCCCGTGGAGTCCTCGAGGGGATGGTCACCACAGCAAGCGAATCGTGAACCGTTGCATGCGCTTGAATTGGTTTTGACAGGATCCCATCGCCAAAGGCCACATTGATCCGTGATCCATCGCGCATGTTTTGTGCGTAGACAATTGCCACATTCGGCGCGGCTCCGCGCCATTGAAAGAACAGGCGCTTGCTCGGTTGATGAGCTTGTGATGCACCATGGCCTTGATACCCCAGTGCGGATTGGGTAATCAGGGGATAACTCTCTGAGGTCACGACACGCCGAATCCCCATGACTTGCAGCGACTGGGGATCGATTGGATAGATCGGAGCATCAAGAATGCCGAGTTCTGCACCGCCTACGAATACTCGATTGGGGGGCCGCAACATTTGCCGATAGAGCCGCTCGTAGGTCGCGAGATTGATGACGTCGTAGTTCGAAGGCGAATGTACCCGGACCCAAAGATTCAAGTCCGGCATTATTCTCGCGTCATCGAGCCAGAGCGTCTGGTTCTGACCTACCGCGTCGACGACGCGTTGTGCGGTCTTTGGGAACAACATGAACTGACTCTTCGTTGATGTTGCGTTGTACGAACGAAAGAGGAAGCCGCTTTGCGCAAAGAGAATGACAAGAACTCCATAGGCCCCAATCCGACGGACCACCTGTCGCTCTCGTGTGGCGAAAAACAGCATGGCCAGCCCCACGAGCAGCGTGCCAAGAACAAAAACCATGTGACCGCGCGCATTTGAAACAGCCAATGCGGTCGTTGTGCCGACATGGGAGCCAAGCGTGAAATAAGCGATTCCACCGAAAAACGCAAGGAGCCCGCCCGCTGCCGCTGCGATGATCAAAATGCTCCGAACATTTCTGCTCGCGAAAGGACCATCAGGATGCCAATTTGCAGTTACCGCCGCGACGCCGTAGGCAGCGAGTAGCGACATAGCAAGACCCCAGACCACAGCCATACGAGTCGCCATCAACAAGCCTGATCCTGGCAACGTGTCAATCAGGCTTCCGACTCCTAGGAAATCGAAACCGTATGTCAACATGAGGGCTGCAACGGCGAGCAGAAAATATGGAGTCCGCCTGCCGCTTTTCTTTGCCGTCACCACGCCAATTGCCGCAAGCACGAGGCCAAAGGCAGAAAACGCAAAGGTAATCGTCTCGTGAAACGGTAGATCGATCACGTACGGTCCCTGGAACTTGGTTTGGGGTGCCCCATAGAGAAATGGAAAGGCGACCGTTCCAATCCATCTCGCGGCGATGTGTCCTTGAACAGACCGTCCTTCCAGAATTGAGCTCCGAAGAATGTACTCAATGAAGGGCAGCAGTTGAACGGCGCAAAGCGCGAGGCCGACAAAGCCTGCGCCACCAATCCACAAGCACCGCCCCATACGTTCCTTCCACGATGCAGACGACCAAACGAGACGACTCGCCACCCAAAGACCGACAAAAGTCAATCCACAAGCAAGAGTTTCGACATGCCCCGCGAAAATTGATAACGCGAGCGATACCGCCAACATTGCCGCCCAGCCGAACGTCGCAAAACGGTTACGAGATGCGACGACCGCCAAGGCCGACCAAAGAATAAGTGGTAGAAAAGACGCCGACGACGACAAGGGCCATCGCAGCCAAATCATGATGAACGTGCTGTACATGTACAGCAGTGCGGCTGTTACGCCCGCAAGCCATGGCAGTTTGAGATATCGAACCAAGCCGTATGTTGACATTCCGGCTACCAGGAGTACCAATGAGGCCGAGACGAGCAGCGCCCACTGCATGCTCAAGAGATAGAAGGGAATGGTGTAAGGAGAGAACGCCGCGGATTGAAGGTTCCCGATGTGTGGAACACCCGAGCCGTTATATGAATTCCACTCGGGTAAACGACCCGATCGGACCTCTTCCACATCGAATTGAGTCCACGGGAGGATGACAACGGGAACATCGATTTGTCGAAGTTGTGCGTTCTGCTGAGTCGAGAGGGAGAACATACCCCCAAACCCAGAGATATTTCCGGCTGCAAACCAACCGCCGCTTGTGAGCGGTGACCAAAGAAAAACAACGACGGAAATGGTAAGTACCAGCAAGGCACGAAGCGCGTCGCGACCCACGTGCAACTGTCGCCTCGACTTTTCATGGCCACGCTTTGCACGCTGAGGTGCATTTTCTTCAGTGCCGATTTCGGTTCGCATCAATCGAATGACTGCCCGGAGAAACACGCCGAACTCCAGCGTGAAAAGTGCAATCGCTCCTTTGTCAAGCGTTGAAAATGGCTGGCGCAATCGCACTCGTGGTCGGAGCATGCGCCCCTACCTGCGACCTTGACCATACTACCGTTCACCCACATTTCCGGTCTGTATCCTTCCGCACTCTTGGTGACACGTGCCAACTATGCTCAAGCGGCCGATCGATCACCGTCCCGGCAGGAAGCACACTCAGATCCCCCATTCGAATGGATCAACATCAGGTGACGAGTACGACAATTTGGATTGTTACACCTTGCTATTTTGACGTCGCTTCCTTTCTGCGGCTCCGTAAAGACATCTCATCCGCGATTGTTTCAACAGGTGACACCCGCGCGGTGCGCTTCGTACTTGTCGACGACAGCGCCGGGTACGACCCCCAGGTTGAAGCAGTGCATGCGCTTGACGACGTATACGTCGTCGAACCACCTTTTAACCTTGGCCACCAGCGCTGTCTCGTGTTTGCGCTCCGCACCCTTGATGAACGTTTCTCTTCCGATGACATCGTGGTCACGATGGACGCGGATGGCGAAGACCAACCAAACGATGTACCAAAGCTGCTCGCGGCGGTAACCGAGGACACAACTCCTGGTGGGAACGTTGTGATAGCACGACGCACCAAGCGCCACGAGGCGTTCGGATTCAAAGCCTTCTACTTCTGCTTTCGCGCCGTATTCCGCGTCCTCACCGGCACGGTGATCCGCAGCGGCAATTTCGCAGCGTACCGAGCTCACCTTGCCCACAGATATCTCCGACATCCCTACTTTGATCTCTGCTATTCGTCAACGTTCATCAGTTTGGGCGTGCCCATTACCTACGTTCCATGCGAACGAGGATTCCGCTACGAAGGTCATTCTCGGATGAGCAAATCTCGCCTCATTTTGCACGGTTTCCGTATGCTCATGCCCTTCATTGATCGGATTGCCGCACGTGCAATAGGGTTTCTCGCCTTTCTCGTCATCTTTGACGCGCTGTTGATTTCGGGTATGACAGCAACGATCTTCTTGAGTGACATGCACATCGCCAACTGGTTTTTGGCCGGGAGCTTTCTCATCATCATTGGAACGATGATTGCCATTGGTTGCGCAAGCATCTTGTTCGGGATGCTCGCGCAGCTTCGTGGCATATCGCAGAGCGGACTGGAGGTGAACGATGGAAAGCCCGTTGGAACACCATCTGCAGCAGCAGGCCAATGAAGCCGCACAATTCTTCTGGCACCGACTTCGTTGGAAATTGATCCGGCGGCATCTGCCATCAACGCCGTGCACGGTCCTTGACATCGGTCCGGGAATTGGCGTTGTTGGAGAATTCATCCGCAAGACACGAGGCGACATTTCCTACACGTTTGATGAGCCGATTGAATCGTTGCGAAAGCAACTTGCTGATCGCTTTGGCATCGAGGCAGATCGGAGAGATACAACAAGCCTTGCTGACGTTGACGTCGTGCTCCTTCTCGATGTCATTGAACACATCGAAGATGACCGTGGGTTCTTGGCCGACCTAACGGCAAAGCTTGCGAGTGGCACAACAATCATCGTGACGGTTCCGGCTTCAATGCGATACTGGTCACGTTGGGACGTTGATCTGGGGCATTTCCGACGTTACGAACCTGAAACGCTTCGTACTCTTGTCCGTCAACTCCCGGTGTTGCTGGAACAAAGTGGACGCTTGTTTCCTGAAATGGCACCAGCCGCGTGGTGGCGGGCTCGACGCAACCCAGCCGATCGGCCCCTACCCGATGGCCAAACCTCAATCGAGTTCCCCCATCTTCCCGCGTTGGTGAACCGTTTGTTATATGTCGCGGGTCTGCCCGGTTTCACGACGCGTCGGTACAATCCGGTTGGCACCTCGCTCTACGCGGTGATGCGGGTCGATCACTGACCCTGAACTACCCCGTCGGGTTACTCGCCTCAGCGATGAGCCAGGGAAACGCCTTGACAATACGCACATCTGCGAACGACGTCTCCATCATGGCTTTGAGTCTTGTTGGCGTAAAGAACTGCACATGCTCGGGGTCGTTACCAAACCGCTTGATGTTTTTGCCCCGTCCCATGTTTCCAAGACGGAACCACGGTTCCCAGGGGACCGACACCACACAACGTCCACGGCAAATCCGGGCCAGTTCAGCGACTGCTGGTTCGTCGGTTACAAGATGCTCCAGCACTTCAATGCAGGTGACAAGATCGGCTGACTTTGACGCTATTGGCACCATGCCGGCATCGGCCACCACCGGCGCAAGACCAGACAAACGCAATGCTGCGGCAACCGACTTATCGTGGCGATATTCCACACCAATCGCGCTTTGGCCATCGGGCAAGAAGCGTTCGAGGCACAATCCTTCGCCGACACCAACGTCAACAATCACCGCATCGGGGGCAATTGGACCAATCGTGGATCGAAGCTGCCCGGACCATTTTGCCAAGAGCTTGGCGACAACTGGATTTGTTGACGAATACTTCTTTTCATCTTGTCCCGCTGCTTGTTCGGGTGCCCCGGGCGCAAGACCAATGGGGGTTGCAGTCATGCGTCGACCTCAGCAATCGTGGCATCTAAATTGCGGCGACGCCGCATATTGACAATGAGTTCTGCAATCAGCCCCATCGACACCATCTGCACGGCAACAACCACAAGAAACACGCCGATCAGCAACGCTGGACGATTTCCGACTCGGTCGCCGAAAAGCCAAAGCACACCCATCCATGCAAGTAACGCCATGCCGACAACTCCCATGATGATGCCGGTGCCACCAAAGAGATGAAATGGCCTCGCCGTGTAGGTCGTGAGGAACTTCACGGTGATCAGATCAAGGAAACCTCGCCAGAAGCGCGCACGGCCAAACTTCGTTTCCCCATGCCGGCGTTCATGGTGAGCAATCGATTCTTCGCCGACGGAGAACCCGCTCCAATGTGCAAGCACCGGAATATAACGGTGGAGTTCGCCATACATTTCCAATGACGCCGCGAGATCGTGACGCATGATCTTGAGCCCACTGTTGAAGTCGCGCATATCAACGCCAGACACCAACGCGGTGGTGCGGTTATAAATCTTTGACGTGTTGCGCTTGATGAAACGATCATGACGATTGCCCGCCCGGGAACCGGTGATCAGATCGAGGTTGCGTTCGTCAAGCAGCTTGATGAGTCGTGGAACTTCCGTGGGGTCATCTTGCCCATCAGCGTCCATGAGCACAACGATGTCGCCCTTGACCCGTGCCAACCCCGCGCTCAGTGCAGCCGATTTGCCAGCGTTGCGCCGCAAGCGCACATGGTGCACGCGCGGGTCGGCAACGCTACGCATGAACGCGGCCGTTTCATCGGTTGATCCGTCGTCAACGATCAGCATTTCGCACTCGCCACCCATTTCGTCGAACATGGCGAGCGTTTCGGGAATCAACTCCACAAGATTGTCGTACTCGTTGTACGCCGGCATGAGTACCGACACGCTGGGATTCAAACGTCAACCCTTTTCTTCGACTTCAACGGGCACATAGAAGTTTGAGTCTACCGAAGCAACCGCTCCCGACTGGTGACGGGTCAATGGCAGACCGCATAACGCTCCGCCAACGTCGACGATCACAAACATGATTCGGGCAGTCACCGCAACCGCAACGGCGGGCGCTGCTGCCAGCCCCGACACCGCAATAAACACGGCTTCGCGCACGCCAGCCCCTCCGGGGGTCGGCGTCACGAAACCGGCGGTCCACGAAAGCACCGTTGCGAGCGCAATACGCAATACCGGCGCGTCAACCCCGGGCAGTGCTCGGGCCGTACACCAAGTTGCCGCTGCAATGCCCGCCCATGCGGGAACGTAGCGGACCATGAGCAGGATCGTTTCGCGCCAGGCTGGGATTGTGATTCCTAGATTGCGCTTGGTGGCACGTTCAATAAATCCAAAGAACGCTCCGAGTACTCGTGGATGAAGGAACCCCAGACCAACCGGAACAAGCAGCAACAGCAACAGTGCTGGGCCAGCGTTGCGTGAATGTGCCAAGTCAAATGGCAACAGCAGCGCTGCGCTTAATGCTGCGGCGAGGTACAGACCAATGAGTGACAGCACGACACTCGGATACGCCTGCGAAGTTGGAATTCCTCGCCGGCGCGCAATTTCACCTCGTCCAACCGCAGCCCAGATTGACCCCGGTATGTATTTGGCGATCTCTCCGACGTAGTACCACGCAATCGATTTTGTGCGTGACATTTTTCCACCGACCACTGCCAGAGCGTCCGCCCAAGTGAATGCAATAACCGTCATTCCTGCTGCGGCACATGCCAGACCAATGCCAAGCCAAGCAAATGATGCGTGGGCCAGGCTGTCGGACACTTTGCCCCAGTCATCACTCAGCGTCTTTGCGATGAAACCGACACACACCACCATGAGCGCCACACCGATCGCGAGTGGGGCAAGCTTGCGCACGCTTGTCTTGTTTGGTGCGTCGTTCTGGCTCACAGCCACGTCACGCTAGTGGTGTGAGCGTGCGACGTTGTTGTTCTTGTCAACCCGCTTTTGTTGGCTGCAACGGCTCGGGTTGGCACAAACCATCAAGTTCAACGATTGCTATGCGCTCACGGTTATCCCATGTGATCTCATTGGACGGATCGACTCGAATCTTGTACTCACGAAAACTCTGTTCGAGCGAGTCGTACGAAAGCACTCGGCCAATGAGTGGCTCACCCAAGTCCAAAATCAACTTGACTGTTTCGATTGCTTGCAGGGTGCCAATGATGCCGGGCAGCACGCCAAGCACACCCGCTTCTGAACACGATGGAGCGAGTTCGGCAGGTGGTGGTTCGGGTACGAAATCACGGTAGGTGGGGCCGCGGCGCGGGTCGAACACCGTCAACATGCCCTCAAAGCGAAAGATCGATCCGTGGACAACGGGGATGCCGAGTTTCACGGACGCATCGTTTACGAGATAGCGAGTCGGGAAGTTGTCGAGCCCATCCACGATGATGTCAAAACCCGCCAGAATTTCCATCACGTTGTCAGCGCCAAGGCGCGTGTCAAAGGTGATGACGTTCACGTCGGGGTTCAGCGCCGTAATTGTTTTCTTTGCCGAATCGACTTTGCGGTCACCAATCCGATCGAGGTTGTGGAGGATCTGTCGTTGCAGGTTCGATTCGTCAACGACATCCATGTCGATGATGCCGATCGTTCCCACACCCGCCGCACCAAGGTAGTAGGCGGCAGGTGAACCGAGTCCGCCTGCGCCAAGAAGTAGCACTTTGGCGTCGAGCAGCTTGAGTTGGCCGGCAACATCAACTTCTGGCAGCAACAGGTGCCGTTGGTAGCGGTTGCGTTGATCAGCCGTGAGGTTGCGAGGCGCCGACCACTCGCGCCCTTCGTCTTTCCACTGATTGAACCCGCCAGCCACCGAAACCACGTCGGTGTAACCGAGTTCACCAAGCGTCTTGGCCGCGAAGGCGCTGCGCACGCCGGATGCACAGTGAACAATGAGCTTGGCATTGTGATCGACAACTTTCGATTCGATCGAACCTTCGAGTTGTCCGCGAGGAATGTGAATGGCGCCAGGAATCGCACCTTGTTCGTATTCGGAGGGTTCGCGCACATCAAGAATCACCGCACCCGCCTCGCGTCGCGCTTCATCGGCTTGCGCGGTGGTGATCTCGGTTATTTGGGTTTTGGTTTCGTTGAGGAGTTCTCGGAAAGTAGCCATGTTTCTTGCTTTGCGTTCGGTTGATCGAGCGAGCGTTGTCGCTCACTCGATTGAAACTCTACTTGTTTGGTCAGGTATTCCCACAGGCCACAATTTCTTTGCCATCAGTGTTTGAGGGCGGCTGGTTTGGGGCAGAACTTCTTCACGCTCGAACGGCTCGGGCGCTCAGATCGAAGGAGTTGTCAATGACCATTGTCGAATCATGCACCCGCAACCTCAAACAGTCGAACATGACACCACGAGCGCAACGCATCGAACTTTACGATCTGCCGTTGCCGTTGAACGGTACGATCCCGGTACGTGTGTGGTCTGATCCACGTGTTGAACTCTCTGGTCACGACGCACGATCGAGCTATGTCGAGTTGTTCTGGCTTGGCATCCTCGGGCCGTCCGCCACGTTGTTGTTGCGCCGACTTGCCATCGGTCTTGCCCACAGTCCGCAAGGATTTCATGTTCCTGTCGGGGAAACGGCGCTCAGTTTGGGCCTTGGTCGCCCGACAACCATGCAATCACCATTTGTGCGAGCATTGCATCGGTTGTGCATCTTCAAGCTCATTCGCTTCGTGGACGGTCATCTCGAAGTCCGCACCAAGGTTCCTACCTTGAACCACGGACAGCTTGCACGACTGCCTGAGGCATTACAAGTGACCCATGAAATTGCTGAGTCAAAACGGCGCCACCCCAGCAACGCCAGATTTGCGTGACCCTTGCCTGACCCCCATTCCGAAATTTGACGCGTTCTGGCCCCATGGGGGCCATAACGCGTCAAATTTCTTCAGGTTGAGCGACTGGCAAGCGATCCGCCAGCCACTTCAGCTTCACGCCAGCGCGCCAACGTCCAACACAAATCAGAAAGCCGGTTCAAGAAAGGAACGACCTGCGTCTCATGGGCATCGTCAACTTGGAGCGCATCACGCTCGGCCCGACGAACCACGCAACGTGCCACATCGAGCTGGGCCGCAACGACATCTTGACCTGGCACAACAAATTCTTTGGGCTGCTCGAACCGGTTGGTGATGTCGTCGATGATGTGCTCAAGCGCAGTAACCATGCCTGATGTGACCATGTTCTTGCCTTCGGTGAGCTTGTGGCGATTGCCCGGCGCGGTCGCAAGTTCGGCCATAAGGACCCACAGATCATGTTCGAGACCAATCAATATGCTGTCGAGCTCGCTCTGGCGCTCGCAGCCTGCACGTGCCACACCAAGAGTTGCTTGTGCTTCGTCGACCGTGCCATACGCGGTCGGACGAGGTGAGTCTTTAGCGACCCGGCCACCCCACAACAAACCGGTCGTACCGTCATCGCCTTTACGCGTGTAAATCTTCATGGCCGACACCATAGGGCGATGCGTCATCGTCGGCTTGTTCGTACGCAACGGTCACCGCGCAATGGGCGGTTCGTGGATCAGTGGCCGCGAGATTGGCCACGGTGATGCCGTCAATTTGTGTCGCCACACCGTCGAGCATGCCTCGATGCAGCGCGCACACAATGGTTGGGTTTGCAACGGCGGCCGATGCAAACGGGCATGTTTGGAGTTCGATTTCGTGTCGGGGCCCGCGGCCAGCGCGGCGCGGCGCGAAGCCTTGTTGACCAATTACCTCGATCATTTTTTTGATTGGATCGATGCCGGTTGGTGGAACGGTCGTGAGTTGAGATCCTGCTCGATGCCCAACTTCATAGGGCGACGCCGACCCGTCCATCGCCTGCAAGAGTAAGAGTGATAGTCGTTCATAGGGCCCGTCGGCGTTCCAACGCCCACCAGTTGCGACATCGTCGGCGAGCCGATAGCTCCGCCGGGGCCGACCCGGACCACTTGGAAGCTCGCCTACTTCTTCGACGAGTTCCGCCGCCCGCAGTTTGGCGAGATGTTGGCGAATGGTGTTGTGATTGAGCGAGAACGCGTCGACGAGATCCGCAACCTGAAGTGGCCGTTCGCTCGCAGCAATTGCCTGAAAGATGGCGTACCGAGTTGGATCGCCCATGGCTTTGGATCGAGCCTGAAAGAGATCGCCTTGGGTTCGAGAAGCTTGTCGTTCTGTTTCCGGTGTGGATTTTGTCACGATCGTTGCTCCTGCTTGCCGTCACACAACGTCCGGCGTAGTATTTCTGCCAATCAACAGAATAACCAATTGATCCGGACCAATGCTACGAGGATGCAATGACCGCTACGACTCCTTCCAAACTTGATGTTCGTACCATTGCCCATGAGCAACGTCACGCAACCATCATCGGCGTACTTGATGACCTTGCGCTCGGCGAAACGCTCATCCTTCTCGTCGATCACCAACCACGAGGCCTCTACGCGGATATCACCTCGAATCGTCCCGGCGAGGTTTCGTGGGCCGACGCCGAAATCACACCGGGCGAGTGGGAAGCAACGTTCACCAAGGTCGCCCGAGTACTTGATGTTCGACCCATCATCGACGCTGGCGGCGAACCGTTTGAAACGATTATGAACGCGGTTGGAGAACTCGAAGACGAAGATCTCGTGATCGTCGCACCATTTGAGCCCACACCGCTTGAAGGGGTGCTCTCGAGTCAAGGGTTCAGCTTTGAAGCCAACGAAGTCGAGCCGGGCCACTGGCGTACTCGGTTCTCACTCGGCGCCTGATCGGTGTCAATTCCCGTACGTCCCGGCGGCGAAGCCGCGGCACGCCCAACACCACCAATAGGTGGACCGGCGGGCTCCCCTCTCGCCGTTCCCCCCGCATGGTTACCACTTGCGTGGCTCGCCGCGTCAGCGGTCGGGCTTATCGGATTTGGGATCACTTTGGCGGCAAGCGCCAACACCATTGTGCACACCCCCCAGGCGCCACGCGCGGTTGCAACCGTGCACGTTGGCATGCTCGCATTCTTAAGCACCGCGGTACTCGGGGCTGCACACCAGTTCGGACCGGTGGTTGCCGGGCGTCGGCTCCGTTCGACAACCGCCGGTCTGTTGACGTTGCTCTTTTGGGCACCCGCCTCGTGGCTACTCCCCTACGCGTTTGCAACCTTTCGTCCGGGCCTCCTTGAAATTGCTGGAGTCACCGCTTTCAGTGCTGTATGCCTCGCAGCCTGGAACTTGTCGGGGCCACTACTGCGCCGAGGACGTGGCACGCCGGTCGTTGGGTTGCGTATGGCGGTCATCTTCTTGGTGATTACCGCCGGATTTGGGGCGACGTACGCGTTTGATTTGCATCACGGCTATTTCGAATTGTTACCCCGGCGCGTGCTCGCCCATGCACACCTAGGTCTCATCGGGTGGATTGGCCTCGCGTACGTCGCGGTCGCCGAAAAGCTCTGGCCCATGTTTTTGCTGGCACATCGCCCTTCGGCCAAAGCAGGCGACTGGGCGGTTCGCCTGGTCGCAACCGGGGTTCCAATCCTGGCGATCGGCTTGCTTATCCCAGCGCCTATCGTGTCATGGGCCGGAGGGCTTGTAACGGCCGCTGGTTTGGTGACGCATCTCGTTTCACTGGGTCAGGTCATCAAGCATCGTCGTCGTCGCATGGAACTCCTTCATGGCTTTGTGTTGACCTCGGCCGCAATGCTCGTTGTCGGCGCAATCGCCGGACTCGTCGCGGGGGCACCCAACGTCTCAACCGCCACGCGCCAGATCGCGATTCAAACCGAAATCATGGCCTTGTCGATGTGGCTCGGCATCGCGGTCGTCGGACACTTCCACAAGATCGTGCCCTTCATTACGTGGAGTCGAATGCGCCAAGCAGGACACACCAAAGCCCCTAACGGCAAACCGCTCCTGTTCGCACACCTCGTTAATGCGCCCGCGGCGCGCGTCTCGTATGGCGCGATTGCACTAGGGGCACTGGCCGGGGTGATCGGTATGGCAACGTCGACTGCGCTGCTCATCGAGATTGCCGGACTTGCTTTGGCCGTGTGTGGAATCGTGACCGCCGCAAACTTAACGAGTGGGCCAATGCGCATCATTTCCCACGACAAAAAAGCCGCGCAGGCCCCCAAGGAATCGTCTGTTGCGCAATCAACCACACCTGCACCGGTTGGTGCCTGATCCAAGGAGTCGTCCATGGGAACCCCAATTACAAGCGACGATCTTGAGGCGGTGAGTGCCGCGCTCCATGAGGTGTACGACCCCGAAATTGGCCTCGACATCATGACGATGGGATTGATTTATCGAATCGAAGCGGGTTTGGAAAAAGTGCTCATTGACATGACACTCACCACCCCGGGCTGCCCGGTGTCGGACAGTCTCCCCGAGGAAGCCCGCCAGGCCGCGGCGCGCGCACTTGACCCCGATGGTGACAACCGCGTGAACTTGGAAGTTGTGTGGGATCCGCCGTGGAATCCGGAAATGATCGATGACGACGCGCTCGCAGAACTCGGCTACCGCCGCACCACCTGACGTGTCGTAACAGAACGTAACCCTGACGCGTTCCACGGCTTCACGACGCGAACCCACTCGCGCTTTTTGAATGTGCGTCGCGTCAAATCCGTCATGAACGCACCCAACAGTAGGATTGATAATCGTGTCTGAATTTCTTGATCTCGTAGGCCAGCGCGTCGTTGTGTATGACGGAGCCACCGGAACGTGGTTGCAAACCCAAAACTTGACAGTTGATGATTTTGGTGGTGACGCGCTCGAAGGTTGCAACGAGTATTTGGGCATTACCCGGCCTGATGTGGTGCGCGCTTTGCACGCCGCATACTTCGACGTCGGTGCGGACGTTGTTGAAACCAACACGTTCGGTTCATTTGCCATTCCGCTCGGCGAGTATGACATGCCAGAACGAGCACACGAGATCACGCTCGCCAATGCCCGCATCGCACGTGAGGTCGCCAACGACTATTCGACAGCCGATCGAAAACGGTTTGTGGCGGGCTCGATGGGCCCGGGCACCAAGTTCGCGTCGCTCGGTCAGATTCGCTTTGCTGAACTCCGTGACGCATATGAAGTCCAGGCCGATGCGCTCCTTGTTGGCGGCGTCGATCTGCTCATCATCGAAACGCAGTTCGATCTGCTCGGCTTGAAAGCCGCGATCATCGGGTCGCGACGTGCCATGGCATCGGCCGGTCGCACCATTCCAATCCAAGCCCAGGTGACCATTGAACTCACCGGTCGCATGTTGCCAGGAACCGAAATTGGTGCCGCGCTCGCCGCCATCGACCCGCTTGGCATTGACATCATCGGGATCAACTGTGCGACGGGACCTGTTGAAATGTCGGAGCATCTGCGCCACCTCTCCGCGCACGCCCGTATGCCGATTTCATGTTTGCCAAACGCGGGACTACCCAGCGTCGTCGACGGGGCCATGCACTATGACTTGTCCGCGGAAGATTTCGTCGCGCATCAAGTGCGCTTTGTCTCGGAAATGGGCGTGCAAGTTGTTGGGGGCTGCTGTGGCACCACCCCCGAGTTCATTTCGCAACTCGTCACTGCCGTCGATGGTTTGGAACCCGCCCACCGCACACCGGTTCACGAACCCGGGGCAACGTCGATTTATAGCCTCGTTCCATTCGATCAAGACACTGCGTACCTCGGGATCGGTGAACGCACCAACGCAAATGGCTCGAAGAAGTTCCGTGAAGCCATGCTTGATGGCGACTGGGATATGTGTCTCAAGATGGCAACCGATCAGGTCAAAGAAGGCGCACATGTGCTTGATGTGTGCGTCGACTATGTCGGTCGAGACGGCAAAATCGACATGGAAGAACTTGCCAGTCGGTTTGCCACGCAGGTCAATGCACCGCTCATGATCGACTCAACCGAAGCAGATGTGGTCGAAACGGCGTTGCAATGGATTGGGGGCCGCCCTATTTTGAACTCGGTCAATCTTGAGGACGGCGACGATCCCGGCACCCGCCTTGACCGGTTCCTCAGGATGGCACACGACTACGGCGCGGCGGTGGTGTGCACGTGCATTGATGAAACCGGTCAGGCCCGCACGCCTGAGCACAAACTGGAAGCGGCCCGAAAGATCCACGACATTGCAGTCAACCGCTATGGATTAGAACCATCCGATTTGATCTTCGATCCGCTCGCACTCACGTTGGCGACCGGGATTGAAGAATCGCGTTTTGACGGGGCAAACACGATTGAAGGGATCCGTCGGATCAAGACCGAACTGCCCGGGGTCCACACCACGCTCGGGTTGTCGAACATTTCGTTCGGTCTCAACCCGGCCGCACGACAGGTGCTCAATTCGGTTTTCTTGCACGAATGTTCCCAGGCTGGCCTTGATTCGGCAATCGTGCATTTCTCGAAGATTCTTCCGTTGTCACGTATCCCTGATGATCAACGCGATGTGTGTCTCGATTTGATCTACGACCGCCGTGGCGTCGCGGGAACCCACGCAAACGGCGACGAACATTACGATCCGCTTCAGGCGTTGCTGGCCATGTTTGAGAACGTGAAAGCGGC
>CAZJAZ010000005.1:116429-125891 GCA_964544305.1 uncultured Iamiaceae bacterium
CTCAACGACCGGAATCTAGCGAACATCCCCGTTGTATTAGGTGGCGCCGCGCTTACCCGCAGCTATGTGGAGCGAGACTTGCGTGAGGTCTACGAGGGTCGTTTGTTTTATGGCAAAGACGCGTTCGAGGGCTTAAGCGTCATGGATCGGCTCGGTGAGATTCGCCGGGGCGAAACCGTTGACGATGACTGGGGTGTTGTCCCATCGGATTCAAAAGTTCCGTCCCGCTTGCACACGCGAGTCGAAATTGACGATGACGCATTGCCGCCCCGTTCACCCGAGGTTGAAACCGACAACGAGGTTTTCAAGCCGCCTTTTGTTGGGGTTCGCATGGTCAAAGGTGTGCCGATTGATGACATTTCCAAATATTTGAACGAAACCGAGCTTTTTCGTTTGCAGTGGCAATACCGGCCTGAAGGTGCTCGTAAGAACGCGAAAGCCGCCCGTGAGGGGAACGAAGTTGCGAAACCGACCGAAACGGACGACGATTTCAAAGCTCGGATTCGACCGATTTTGCGTGAGCAACTTGACTACGTGCGCACCGAGGATCTGTTGATGCCCGCTGCACTCTACGGGTTCTTCCCTTGCAATGGCGATGGACGAAACCTCATTATTTGGGAGGACGAGTCGGCCGCGAAGGAGCGCACCCGCTTTACGTTCCCCCGTCAAACCAAAGAGCCGTATCTGTGTATTGCGGACATGGTGCGACCGGTTGATTCTGGCGAGATTGACTATGTGGCGTTCCAGATTGTCACGATGGGGCACAAGGTTTCTGAACGAACCGCTGAACTGTTTGCTGAGAACCATTACAGCGAATACCTCCATTTGCACGGTCTTGGTGTCGAGATGGCCGAAGCCATGGCCGAGTACATGCATCATCGGATCCGCTCTGAGTGGGGTTTCGTTGACGAAGATGACGACACGCTTGCTGGTTTGTTCCGTCAGCGTCACCGTGGCGGCCGCTACTCGTGGGGTTATCCGGCGTGCCCGGATCTCGAAGGCAATGAGCAGTGCGCCCAACTCTTGGGAGCCGAGAGCATTGGCATTGAGTGCAACGAGGACACCGGATATCAGTTCCACCCGGAACAGTCCACGGGGGCAATTGTGTTTCATCACCCCAAAGCCAAATACTTCGTCGCCCGCTAGTCATCGAACATGGATCTTCGACTCGACGGCAAAGTTGCACTCGTCACCGGCGCTTCGCGTGGCATTGGCCTCGCGATCGCGCAAGCAATGTCTCATTCTGGAGCATCGGTGATGCTTACCTCGCGCAAACTTGACGCGCTAGAGACAGCCGCGGCAGCGATCGGCGGTGAGACCGAGGTTTTCCCGGCAAACGCTGGTGATCCCGATGCAATCGAAGCGTGTGTTGCCGCAACCGTCAAGCGATTTGGCTCCATCGACATTCTCGTGAATAATGCCGCCACGAACCCCTATTTTGGCCGTGCAATCGACATTGATCTTCCCCGCTACGACAAGACATGGCAGGTCAATGTGCGTGGCATGTTGGTATGCACCCAAGCCGCATATCGCGCATCGATGGCCAAAAATGGGGGCACGGTGATCAACCTCGCGTCAATCGGCGGTATCACCGTTGAGGCAGGTATTGGCGTTTACAACACCACGAAAGCCGCGGTGATGCACCTCACACGCAACTTGGCCGCGGAACTCGGCCCCAATGTTCGGGTCAACGCCATCGCCCCAGGGCTGGTCAAGACCGATCTGGCAAGAGCGCTGTGGGAAGAAAACGAAGACACCATTGCGCGGCATTTGCCTCTGCGTCGTCTAGGTGAACCTGCTGACATTGCCGCTACCGCGCTCTTTTTGGCGTCGGATGCCGCATCGTGGATTACCGGTCAAACATTCGTCGTCGACGGTGGCGCAACACTCGGGTCAATCACCTGACACGTTGTTTGCGGCAGCGCGCAAAGTGGCAATACCGGCAACGATCCCCGTCACCAGTTCATCAACATTGGGTGCGACTTGCGGACACGCGATCACGCCAATGTCAAGGTTGCCCATGTTGGAAAGTGCGGTTATGTTGAGACCTGATCCCTCAATGAGTGGCCCGAGCGGGTACACCGCTTGCAAGCGTGCGCCCGCCACGAAGAGCGGCACGGGCGGGCCCGGAACATTTGAGATTACCAAGTTGTGAATCGGGGCCAAGCGCTCAGCAAGATCGGCTTGGGAGTACATGCGACTCGCCAAATTGAAAAAGCCGGGCGGCGTAAGTTCGGTGACATCACCCAAAATGTCAGGACTCAACGAACTGTGCGCGGCCTTCGCGCTACGAGTGTCGAGATTGACCGCCTGCAATTGATCGACCGGATCGTCAAGATGAACAGGCAGCCGCACAAACATGTTTGATACTTGGTTCGTGGTGGTCTCGTTGGACACGCGACCGTGCACAGATACCGGCAGGCTTGCGACAAGTGGGCGATCAAGAAATTCGCCATGAGAGGCGAGGTAGTCCCGCAGACCTTGGGTGCATGCGGCCAAGAACACGTCATTCACGGTTGTTCCAAAGGCCGACCGAATCAACGTGAGATCGTCAAGGTGTGCTGTGCCAAATGCAACGCTTCGGTGCGGTGTGAGTGATCGGTTGAAGAACACTCGAGGAGCATCGAACGGTTTGGCCATTGATGCCGCGTCTTGCCCACCGCCAGCAACGGTTTGGAGCATGCGACCTGCGGAGACCATTGTTCGCCCCAGCGCACGAACACCGCGCAGCGGGTCGGCGAGTCGCGACATGATTGAACTCCACACCAGCGAAACCTGATTTGGGACCGGACCTGGATCGAAGGGCGTCGCTTCAATGGCACTCGTCGGCTCGCCAAGGGCTGTGAGATCGAAGAGTTCGGCCATGATCCCCGTTCCGGTGGCACCGTCAACCGCGACATGGTGCATCTTGGTCACCACGGCAATCGTGTGGTTCGCAAAACCATCGAGTAGACACATTTCCCAAAGTGGCCGATTGGGACTGAGTGGAATTGACGCGAACTCTCCCACCCATGCGGTTAAATCTTCCTGGGTCGCGGCACCGCCCAAATCAACTTGATGAAGGTGGTTGTCCAATTCGAACGCCGGATCATCCACCCATACCGGATGATCAATTCCCAATGCATCACGCACTAAGCGTCGTCGAAAAAGCGCAACCCGATACAGGCGTCCTTCGAGGTGGGATCTGACCTCGTCGAACGAATATCCATGCGGCATCGTGGACGGGTCGAGGACGAGCACACCTGTGACATGCATGTGCACAACCCGATTCTCCATGTAAATGAATGCGGCATCTCCGCCCGTGATGCGCTCCATTTCAGGCATGCAACACCGCTCGTGCAATCAGGTCCAAGCCAAAACCGGTGAGACCCGCAAGGTAAATCACCCCGGTGGCTGATGCGACCACTTGATGCCGCTCGTCGCGCAAGATGACCTTTGCCATGAGAAGCAACGCCCCAGTTGCCAACGCACACATCGCCCACATCCACCCCATGATCCCGGCATATCCGTCGTCAACAACACCGGTAAACACCGAGATCATGCCGGTCGGCAGAAGGTAGGTGACGACCGCAATGGGCCACACGATTAGGGTTGCATTTGTAGAAACCATGAGTGCATCACGGCCGAGGTGTTGCTTGGCAAGGTATCGATGACCAAAGATCATGGCGGCCGTTAATCCTCCGAGCAACAGCGTTCCAAAACCAATGCGAGCCATCGCGAGGGCAGTTGGGCCATCGACGTTGTTGGCCGAACCGATTACTCCTGCAATACCGAAGCAGACAGCCAACACGTCGCTCTTGTTCGCGACCGAGTCAACGTTCCGGTCGCGCATTTCGACCGTGTCATGCTGGCCGAACGCTGATCTGCACGAGCGCACCAGGCCAAATATGACACTGATCACCATCAACAGGGTGAATCCGTCACGAATCCATACCCAGCCAGTTGCGAGGGCGATCACGACGGATATTCCAGCAACGAGCATGCAGAACGTTCGGAACACCCATCGAAACCCAAAAGGAACATTGACGCGCCAACCAACAAGAACCAGCCAAAGAAGCGAGCCAACTGCCCACTGAGCAAAAACGGTCGGTGCATCCAGGCCGATCACGGCTGAAACGCTACGTGAAACTCGGGGTTGTGTTGAACTCGTCGCCCCACGTTCCTATTAGGCAGCCGATTCGATACCCAAGTGTTCCTAGCTCCGCCTTTCGGGCGGAGCCAGGAACACCGCCATAGGTTCACCAATCTCTTCAAGTGCAGTGAGAGTGCGGCTGATTTCTTGTGGCATCGGGCGCTGCAGGGCAGGCCCAAATCCATAATCGAAGATTTGAGCATCAATGTCGTTTGCCTTCAATTGTGCTGCAAGCTCGCTCCTTAGATTTTCTTGCAAATCACGCTCTTTTGAATTTCGAACGTCGGAATACGCGACCTCAATAGCGTCGCGTCTCTCGCGCCAAAGCTTTATGTCTTCATTCCCTATCGCAATGTGCACGATTCCCCTCTCTGTGCCTGGGGGTACTACCAGCCGCCTTGGGATAATTCCGAAATAGATCTTTCGCATTCCGGTTCCAATTCCATGACCATTCAGTTCATCGAGCATGGAATATCCCGAGCTACCGAAGTTGATTGGATCCGTCCATGTCAGGAGAATCATCCCACTCCCACGGTCTTTTGGAATCTTGCCCTGTCGAATTGCGGTAATCGTTTTCGGAACGACGTGGGAGAGCTGCATCGAGATATTTCGCTCAGGCACCTCAATCTGCAGCGCGCTAAGCGTCAGCAACCCGGTAAATATGCAGAAAAGGATAGCTAGCGAAGTTGACGAGTATCTCAAGGTCAGACCCTGGCGAAGCATCTGTATCTCTCTTGAATGAATCACGAGGATCAGCGTCCAAACAGTGGTACCAATCATCATCGTCGCAATTGTCCATGCCCACAGCGTCAAATACCACCAAACAACCCCATATATTTGTGAAAAGGCTGCGACGGCAAGTAATAGCGCGAATGTCAATATCGCGTTCGCGGCGACAAGCATTCGAACTCGAAGCTTCCACGCAAACCACGATGCAATAATCCAGGCGCCCAAGAGAAGTAGGCCAGGCCATATGCTTGCGATCTCGTGAAACTTTTCTGTATTACCAGTCAGCAGTGGGGTTGGGTTGAGATGGATTAACACTTGGTTCGCACCTTGTGAAAGGCCGCCCCTCGGTTGCGCCGGGCTAGAAACAAGACTGTCGTAAATTATTCGGAGATTTCCGTTGGCCCCGTGATGCAGTTGTTCGTAAACTGGCGGAAACCAAAGGAGCACGCCAGCAACTATTGATAGCACAGTCCATTTAACTACCTGTCGGGAGGGCAGCCGACGTTGGCTTTCGACAAACCAGAAACCTCCTCGGACCAATTCATCACCCTTATTACTTTTTTGAGCGCGTTCTCGTACATAAGAGATTGCTACCGTAGGAAGCGTTGCCACCAGTACAATGACTACGGATGGCCCAAAATACGATACGTGGGTCTGCATGCAGTATGTCGCGGAAATAACGAGAATGGGCAGCATCGCTATATCGCCGTCGAGAACTGACCAGGCGGCCAGCAAAACGACAGTCCATGCCATCAGTGGCAGATATGGGTTCCATGGCTGCAGTACCACTTGCAGCCCAAAAGCATGAACGGTTACGAGCGAAAGTAGCCCGATGCCGTAAAGACCCCAAACCCGACCGCGGCGCCAGCCAATCCAGAGCGCGATTGCAATCCAGAGGAAGTTGATCGAGAGTGAGCTTGCAAGCAGAGCCCACGGGCTCGAGCCCAAAACTTTGTACATTGGGGCGAGGGCATAGAAGCTCAATGGACCGGGGTGGCTCCCGACATGCACCCAAGGGACGCCGAGCCGCCCAGGGAGCCCAATGAGGGGGGGGTGACTACTGAACACGTCTCGCACTCGCATCTCAGTCTGGGCTAGATCCAGCCCCACATAGACATCTGATCCCGAGAGCACGACCGCGGCGATGAGAAACGGTGTCGCAATGGAAAGTGTGACTGTAATTGCGGCCACATTCGGCTTCAGAAGAGCCGCTCTTAATTGAGTGATCCTCGCAATCACTTGTTTACAGCTCGTTGTGGGCACGAATTTGGCTTATCATCACGACCAAGGTGTATACGGTAAGTGATATTCGCAATTGCATCCAGTTCTTTCACATTAGCCGCAGAGTTTGGCATCTTGGCCTACTTTAGAAGGTACAGCACTCAAGATGGCACGGGTGACGCGCCAACCAGCGCCAGCTACTGAAGTAATGGCAACGCGCCAAGGTCCTCAACATGAATAAGGTTGTCGACTTTGGTCGTCAACGTAAAGATCATGCTCCCGTTGTCGCTCAGCTCAGGATGACCAATTAGCGCGTAACAACCGAGGTTTGTGCCGGGTCCGCCAGTTGGGCAATACGGAACATAAGTATTCCCGCGAACTTCGACCCATGGCCCGGCGGGTGAGCTCGCTTGCCACATTCGGTAAATTCCGCCAGCCGAGGCCAGCTCAGTCAGAATAAACCCGCGCCCAATGCTACTGAAGTCCGCTGTGTCCGCCATGAACGGCCCAAATGAACTGGTCGTCGGTGTAATCGAAGCTGCGTTATTGGGGTCGTCAGACCAGATGCTACCATCGGTGGCAGCCGCGTATTCCATGCTCGGGTTGGACAAATAGCCAGTTCCAGAAACATTGTACGGCTGAGTATTGCTAGAAATCGTAGCTACGCTGGAAGTTGGCAACCGTGCCGAGATCGTTCTTCCCGCCAGGCACGTTCCGTAGAACACCGACCAGTTCGAACAACCGCTGCCATAAACATATAGATAACCCCCGTAAATAAGAGGATGTTGCAAATCCATAATCATGTTTGGCGTAATTGATTCTTCAGCGTTCGCAACCGCCGTTAAGGTGAAAGATGTCATTACTTTGTTTTCTTCATAATCGTATAGCACCACGCGCGATGACTTTGTATCTATGCCAAATGTAGGTGCGTCATTGATCTCGCCAAGATCAATACAAACGTCTGCAACCACAATTGCCACGACGTCGCCATTCGCCCCATAGACATTTCCGTCAACGGTCAATCCGGGCGGAGGGACCTTTACCACTCCCTGTGGCCACGAGACAGGCAGATCGCCGTTTTCACCTGTACAGTCATGATTACCGGAATCTCGCAGTCCTTGCGGCAACGGTAGAAGTGGAGATGGCTTTTCAGCGTTCGGGATTGTCTTGGGGGCTGCTCCAGCCGCGCCAAGCGACGAAAGCGAATTCGTAGAAAATGTTGGCCCTATGTACGCAAAGGTACCGAATCCAAATCCCCCGTTTTCGAATACGGTATCGCCGGTCACCCACAAGCTTTTACCGGATCCTATAGGTGTACTGTAACCGGTATCCGAGTGCGCGACATCGCCACTAGTTGCTTCGTAGTTTGTAGTGAGTCGAGGCGGTGCCACTGGTGTATCTGCTTTAGCATAAGATAACCCAGAAAATTGCGTACACGCAATGGTTATCGCCAGTGCAAGAGCGGCGACTCGACTAGTCGCGTACCGTGGAGAGTGCATCGGGTGATCGTAGAGCAGGGGTTCCATTTCGTCAAGGAATCAAGATGTGCCATACCAAAGTGGGAGGACCCCTGTTGATGGTCCAAAAGTTATGCGGGTTGGGGTTGACGAGTTTCGCTCCAGTTCTGAGCGTATGGGTTGGAGGTGAGACCGCCCATGGCTGAGTGGAGTCGGTGCTCGTTGAAGAACTTGTCGCTATATAGCTCTGTATTGCGGCGATAACTGCGACAAATTCCGCTGCACGGCGGCATATGCTTCATGCGCATGATGCGATGACCTGGTCAACGGCGTCGACTCAACATGTGTGATTCCCATGGATTCGCCCATGACTTTGAAAGCCGCGAATTCTTCTGGCGTCACCCAACGCGTCACCGGTAGATGCGCCGCGGTCGGCCGCAAATACTGTCCGACCGTGACAATGTCGCAGCCCACCGCATGCAAATCTGCGAACGTTGCACGCAACTCGTCGTCGGACTCACCAATACCCACCATGAGCGACGACTTGGTAATCAAACCGGCTGCTTTCGCCCGGGCCAACACGCTCAGCGATCTCGCATAGCCCGCAGATGGACGCACCGCCCGCTGCAGTCGGGGCACCGTCTCTACATTGTGATTCAACACGTCAGGTCGCGCTGCAAAAATCGCCGACAGCGCATCCGGATCACCTTTACAATCCGAGATCAGCGTCTCAATCTTCGTGTTTGGGCACCGAGCACGAATTGCGTTGATCGTCTGAGCAAAGGCATTCGCCCCTCCATCAGGTAGGTCATCACGCGCCACGCATGTCACCACCGCATAGCCAAGCCCCATCGCCTCAACCGCTTGTGCGACACGTGCAGGCTCACCGGAATCAAGTGGTAGCGGCTTTCGAGTATCAACCAAACAAAACCCGCACGCCCGCGTGCAACGATCCCCATTGATCATGAACGTGGCTGTGCCCTGCGTCCAACACTCAGAAATATTCGGACAGCCCGCTTCTTCACACACGGTAACCAAATCAAGGGAACGCATCGTTGAGCGGATCTTGGTGTATTCAGGTGTGAGCTGCATCACACCTTTGGCCCAACGAGGCTTCTGCTCCGAAATAGCAATGCCTTGGGTTACTCCGGCTTCCATCAAACGACCACGCCGGGGCGCACTCAACGCAATCGATTCACGTACCGGAATCATTGTTCGCGCCACGTCGTCATCGACCTTTGCCTCTACACGACTGAACGGGGCGAGATCAGATTCGTCTTGGGCGTGACGCCACACCACTTCACTTCGGTCAACGCGACCATCGGGCGCCCACACATCATTCGCTCGACGAACAACCACGTCAACCACATCGCGCATGGCCACATCAAAACCCTCGAGTGCGAGCGACGTAACACCTTTGTCGGCAATGCCGCACGGAATCATGTGCGTGAACATCGTCATATCCGGGTCGACGTTGAGCGCAAAACCATGCAAGGTGCGCCCGTTCGTGATGCGCACACCAATCGCGGCGATCTTGCGAGGCCGCGCGCCGTGCGCGTCAATCCACACCCCCGGAAACCCGTTCAGGCGAGACGCGCTGGAAAGACCAAGGTCGGCCAAGACATCAATCACCAATTGTTCAACCGTATGGACATAAGCAACCGTGTCGGGCTTGTCGCCACCACCCTTGCCCGGCAACCACAGCACCGGGTACCCCACAAGTTGCCCCGGCCCGTGATAGGTCACATCACCACCTCTGTCCGCGTGAATCACCGCCGCACCCGAGTCAGCAACGCCTGCTAATAGATGCGCCGGATCTGCCCGCACCCCCAGCGTGTAGGTATTCGGGTGCTCTAACAGCAAAAGATGATCATCGACACCGGTTGTAGCAATACCGTGCATGAGCGCATCGGCGTCTCGGTA
>CAZJAZ010000006.1:0-77098 GCA_964544305.1 uncultured Iamiaceae bacterium
ACTTCATTGTCGCGACCACCGATTGAATCCGCCGTGCACAACTGGACAAAGAACGTAATTCCGGGTGCTCGCCGCGATGGCTGGAGTGCAGCGAATCGAACGCTAGGCAACATAGAGCGAGCGAGCAGAAGCGGTTTGCGTCACGTCATGCACACGCACGACATGCGCGCCATGCTGCCATGCCCACACGGCCGTCGCAATCGACGCTTCAAGACGCTCATCAATCGGCGCAGCCAAAGTCTGCGACGCGCCAGACCCTGCTGGTGTGGCCAGCATCGTTGCCCCATCAGCCTGGGCAGTCAATCGTCCGAGTGACGACTTTCGAGACGTACCAACCACAACCGGATACCCGCACGCAACGAGTTCATCGAGTCGAGCAAGCAGCGCAAGATTGTGGTCTGTGGTCTTTCCAAATCCAATGCCTGGGTCAACCCAAACTTCTCGTACTCCAACGCTGATCCCCGCCTCTGCACGCGCCACAAGATGGTCGCGCACGTCGGACACCACATCGCCATAACACGGATTGTCTTGCATGGTGCGCGGCGTCCCCTGCATGTGCATACAAACCCAAATCGCATCATGATCAGCGGCGATCTGGGCAAGTTCAAGCGAACCCGACACATCATTGAGAATCGACGCGCCCGCCGCGAGAGCAGCATCCGCCACTTGGGATGTCATCGTGTCGACCGATACACGTACCTGTGACACGAGCGCTTCGATCACGGGAAGAACCCGGGCCGCTTCGGTTGCCGGATCGACCGGGTCTGCGCCGGATCGCGTTGATTCGCCCCCAACGTCAATGATGTCGGCGCCTGCCGCAACGAGTTCATGCGCGTGAGCGATTGCCGATTCTGGATCTGGCCAACAGCCGCCATCTGAAAACGAATCCGGGGTGACGTTCACCACCCCCATAATCAGTGGGCAATCGGCCTGCGACACAAGACTCAGCCGGTCACAGATGGAATCGTCAGTTCAATGCGTGCAAAATCAACCGTGCCGCCCATCTGTGGCACGGCATACGCAACCGACGTGGCAACAAGTTGCAACGTCAACTTGTCACCCGCTTGCACCTGGTGCGCCACCATCTCAAGATCCGCGTTTGCCTGATGCAGCAACCCATCACAGGTAATCGCAATCGGGGTGACCTGATTGCCAAGCACTTTGCCAGTTTTGTCATCCACCAGTTGCGCAAACATGCGTGTGGGTTTCGTCATCGGACCATCCACCGAGCACGAATAGCCAAGGCGCAAATCTGGTGCACCCAACAAAAGCCGCTTGGCACCTGTCACGACAACAGGAACGTCAAGACCCTTCGAGGCTTTGGCTGGAGTAATTGCTTTCGCGAGTCCACCAATCACGTCGCCCTTCGATACGTCTCCGAGTGGGCCTGATCCCCCATCGGGTTGCAACACCAACGTGCCTTTCGAGGCAAATGCAAACACCGGTTGCGCGGCACTCGCGGGCGGGAACGAGTCGAAACGATGCACGACACCGTTCTGGTCGACCGTTTGGAAGGCCGGGACCAGCGGGGCCTTGGCATCCTTGGTGAGATAACGGGCCAGCCAGTGAAAGACCGCATTGTGCACGTACGTTGTGGGATCAGCCTTCGTCAAACACGCGCCATGCCCACCACAGAACCACGTCATTGCGACCGGGGCACCATTTGCTTGGATAGCCGTGAAGTTCCTGGCACCCTCGGCGAGTGGAAAGAGATTATCAACCGTTCCTTGGATGATCAGCGTCGGGATCTTGATCTGCGATAGCAGATAATCCGGACCACGATCAACAAACCATTGGCGATCGTCCTGGCTCAGCGAACCGGTCGCCAGAGCGGCCTCGTTCGCACTCAAAATATGCGAGTCGAGCTTGGCGGTCGTAGCAATCGACACGAGAAGTTTCGACCAACCGGCCTTCACCGTTTCGGCTTGATACAAGCTCGTCGCCAACGAATTCCACGCAATCGACGGCGTGATCACGTCAACCCGGCAGTCTGTTGCCGCGGTCACAAACTGAATGCCACCGCCATATGACATGCCCACCATGCCAAGGCGAGGATTCCCCGGGCCATCGAGTTGCACACCCGGTTGCTTTGCTACCCAATCGATCAGTTTCGAGACGTCTTTGGCTTCAAAGTCGGCACTGTCAACTTCGACCGTGCCCGTCGACTTACCAAAGCCACGAGGGTCCCATGTCGCAACGTTGTAGCCAGCAGAGCGCAGTTGTGCGATCGACGTCACGCTCTGCACACCCGCATTGGCCTTCGGGTCAACGTTAGTGTCACCCGGCAAGCTCCAACCCGGGCCCATCAGAACCGTCGGAGCTTGCGCGCGACCCTTCGGCGTCCGTGGAAACCAATGAATCCGAATCGTTGCCCCATCAAAGCTCGTCAAATCAAAGTCACTCGTCGACCCCTTGACCGGCGTTGCTTTGGGCGCGGACGCGACCTTTCGATCACACGTTGGTGGCTTCCAGTCAACCGACGCCGCGGTTGCGTTCGCACCCGTTGTTGACGGAGGCGACTTTGCAACGTCAGTGCCACTTGACGAACAGCTTGCGGCCAAAACCGACAAGGCAACAAGTGGAACCGCAATACGACCACGACGAGCAAAACGAGAATTGGTCATGAAATCACTCTCTACGAATTTTGGACGAAGCGCATTGCTTCTTGGCGGGTGGATTCGTTCGTGCGAAACAGGCCACGAACAGCAGATGTCACGGTTGTCGAACCGGGTTTGCGCACACCTCGCATCGACATGCACATGTGCTCGGCCTCAATTACCACCATCACCCCTTTGGGTTGCAACGACGAATCCAACGTGTCTGCGACTTGTGACGTGAGACGCTCTTGCACCTGGGGCCGCTTCGCATACGCCTCAACGAGACGCGCCAGTTTCGACAGGCCCGTCACGCGCCCGTCGTTATTCGGGATATATGCCACATGGGCTTTGCCAACCCACGGCAACAAGTGATGCTCACACATCGAATACATCGGGATATCACGCACCATCACCATTTCGTCATGGCCAGCCTCAAACGTTGTCTCAAGATGATGCTCTGGCACTTCACGCAAACCAGAAAACACTTCGACGTACATGCGGGCGACCCGCGCCGGGGTGTCTTTGAGCCCGTCACGTTCGGGATCTTCACCAACCGCAAGCAAAATCTCACGAACCGCCGCTTGGATACGTGCCTGATCAACCGCGGGATGCCCATTCAAGCGAATCGGCAAATGACCCGTCGGGTCAATGTCGGCGATCAGTGGATGAACGGGTTCACTCATTTGCGGCTCCAAGGATGTGAACATCGGGAAGATTACGGTATCGATCTTCATGGTCGAGGCCGTAGCCGACGACAAAATGCGGCGGTATCCGGAAACCCTCATAGCGCAACGCCGGATCGACTTCTTGGAGACCGTCACGCACGAGCAGCGCGCACACGTCCAGACTTGCGGGCTGGCGCACCGCCAAGTTCTTTCGTAAGTAGCGCAAGGTGAGTCCCGTGTCGACAATGTCTTCGACGAGCACAACATGTCGACCGTAAAGATCAGTGTCGAGGTCTTTGACGATGCGGACAACACCAGACGTGCGCGTCGCACTGCCATAGGACGAAACCGCCATGAACTCAATCTCGGTGTCAAGGCCAATGCTGCGCACGAGATCGGCAAGGAACACAAACGCACCTTTGAGCACCCCGACAAACACCAGCGGTTTACCATCCAAGACCGGTTCGAAATCATTCGTGATCTGTTCGCCGAGCTCTTTGACACGCGCGCCAATTTGCGCGGCGGTCACCACCACATCCCCAAGCATCGCATTTTTTGCGGGCTTCATTGCTGCCATCGTGTCACGTTTCGGTCGGGCGACCCTGATCCAGGCTCACTTCTCATTGCTTGCATTCCCCTTATCTGCGTGCGCAATGCGCAGTTTCTGAGCGGTTCGCTCGACTCGAGCGCCGCCCACAAGATCAGTCGAGCGGGCATTTCCTCGTGCGACGTCAAGGACGCGTGCAACTTCACGTTGATCAGGTACGTAGCCGTCGTGGGCGGTTGCGAGCCAGTGGCGCAGCGCCCGTGTTGCGACCACATCAGGTGCACCCGACACCGCTTTGGCATCGGTTGGATCGAGCTGGCTGGCAAGCTCGCCAAGAAAGCGGCCATCAGCGGCAATCAGATCCGACATGCGGCACACCAGTGGCACGACATCGCGGCCCGCAACGGCACGTAGCAGTGGCAGAACTTCGTGTCGCACACGATTTCGAGCAAAGCGCGGATCAGTGTTTGACGGGTCGGCCACGGTGTCAATTCCGAGCGATTCACACAACGCCACCGTGTCGGCACGGCGCAGGTTCAACAGTGGATGCCGAGGATCAGGCGGACACAACGCTCCAAGCCCATCGCTGCCCGTGCCACGCAGAAGATGCAACAGAACAGTTTCGGCCCGGTCATCCGCGGTATGCCCAAGAAGTGCATCCGGACCCAACACTTCGTGTCGCGCGTGTCGGGCACGAGCCTCAAGGTTGGCGCCTGGCGCGACCACCACCACCTCACGCACAAATGCTGCGCCGAAACGCTCTGCAGTTGTGGCAACCACATCGGCCTCACTCTCAGACCCGGCACGCAGTCCATGATCCACATGAACCGCGGTCACATCGCATCCTGCGGCAACAGCCAAGACCAACAAGGCACTCGAATCTGCCCCACCTGAAACCCCGAGTCGCACCGGCGTGCCCGGTTCCGGAAACACACACTTGTTGAGCAAATCGTCGGTGAGCCCCACCGGCTGACTCAAGCGGGGATCGCCGCAGCGTGTGGCAAATTCATGCGCGCCAGCCAAAGATCGGGTTTACGAATCTCAGTCAAAGTTGGCAAATGATCCGCTTGTGCAAAAACACGATGAAGTACCTCTGACCCACCCGCAGTTTCAATTGCATCAATGAACTGCTCACCCGCTTGGTACTGCTTCATTTTGGCGTCAAGTCCAATGAGCTTCATGACGAGCTTCACCAACGGATTGGACTGGTCGCGTCGTGCATGCAAAATGCGGTCAAAGCGATCCGCGGACGGAATCTGTGCAGCCCCCGCACGGTTCATAATCACATCGCCGTGCCCCTCGAGCAAGCTCATCATCCCACTCAAATGTTCGAGCGCATCACGTTGCTCAGGGCTGGCAAATACCGCCGCGAGCCCACCGTCATCGAGCGGATTGCGGCCGTGGCGGAACTCATCAACCGCACGCGTCAAACCGTTCAACAAACGTGCCGGGTCTGGATCAAGACCCGCGAACGTGATCTCGATGAGGCCCAAGAAATGTTCTCGCAGCCACGGCACACCGGTGAACTGTGCCCGATGCGTCAGTTCATGCAACGCCAGCCACAACCGGAACTCGGCCGGCGGAAAACCAAAGCGGCGCTCCAAACTCAAAACATTTGGTCCGACGAAGTACACAATGTCTTGGTCTTGCGGATTCTCGTCTTCGACGACAAGCAAGTCGTATTGGCCAAGTACCCGCCGAGACATCCAACCCAAGAACACGCCAAGTTCTGCACCCGCCATACCCCGTGCAATCGAAGCTGCCGGACCGGCGTTGAGACGCTCCGCGAGTCGGTCAGTCAGCGGCCGCAGTAAGCGTTGAAACGAGGCAACGTTGGCTCGAACCCAACCTTCACGATCGGTGACACGCGCCCGGGCAGGCCCAACCAAACTCACCAAACCGGTTTCGACCCCAACGGCTGCTTCTGCTTGTTCGGTAAAAGCGGCGAAATCCGGTTGCAACGACGCGTAATGGTACGAACGCGAAAACGGTTCACGACCAACAGAGCGGACCGCAACCTTTTCGGCTAGCGCCCAGTCGATCACGTCACCCACTTTCAGCCCCCGAACGCTCGTGCCGTGTCAGCGACGACGCAAAACTTTGGCAAGCGAAAACTCGCCCGGCGGATACTGCGGTCGCACCACGGTGACCAAGTACGCAACACCAAGCACTGCGAGCGCACCAATCACGCCAGCCACAAGAAACGGCGCAATCCAGTACGTCCAGACCACAGTTGACAAAACAGCCATGGCGTTTACCTTAGACGCACGCGGTAATCGTCACGGCAATTCGCAAGTATTCCGTCGGCTCAAACCGTTGGGTTCTCGCACTCTGCAATGGCTTGCGCGACCCGATCCCGCAAATCCTTTGGGGCTTCACATTGACAACTCCGAGCTACGAGCTCGCGTAGCTCGCTCTCAAAATCAAACGCCTCAAGACACGGACCGCACTCTTCAATATGGATTCGGATGTGCTCGCAGCGTTCTTGGGTCATTTCTCCATCTAGATACTGATACAAATCTCGCAACGCATTTTCACAATCAGACGACGCGCCCGCGCACGGTGACGACGCTGTGAAGTTGTTCGTTGTTGGGTCACTCATTTCGCTGCGGTCTCCTGAGAATCGGCAAATCGTTGCCCGGTTAACCCTCGATCGGTTGCATAGTCATACAACGCCTTTTCGAGCGCCTTTCTTCCCCGATGCAACCGACTCATCACTGTGCCCATTGGCACATCGAGAATCTCGGCGATCTCCGCGTACGAAAAGCCCTCAACATCGGCGAGAAGCACGGGTATCCGAAAAGTCTCCGGCAACGACTCGAGGGCTTCGACGACTTCACGATCTCCAAGTCTTGCCATGAGATTGTCTTCCGCACTCGTCGAACCCGCGGCCGTTTGAACTCGGTGATAGAGATACAAATCTTCGACGTCTTCAATGTCAGTTTCGATCGGGCGACGTTGCTTGGCCCGATAGATATTTATGTAGGTATTCGTCAGAATGCGGTACATCCACGCTTTAAAATTGGTTCCTTCGGTAAAGCCACCAAAACCACGGTACGCACGCAGATACGCCTCTTGGACAAGATCTTCCGCATCTGCCGCATTGCGGGTCATGCGAAGTGCAGCCGCATACAGCGGTGACATCAATGGCATGGCGAGGTCGGTGAAAAGTGCCTGATCAGCCATTTGCGTGACCTTACCCCTCAGCGCTTGGTCGAGGCAGGTTTGGGAGGCGCCAAAACAGGTCAACGAGTGCCAATGACTCGTTCCCGTTCATTGCAAACGCACCGGTGCATGCGAACACAGCATCGACGGCATCGATATATGGCTGAGGATTCGACGCCACAGCCGCCGCATCTCGGTACGCGCGTGCCATGAGTGTCAAACCAAAGCGTAATTCGTCAAGTCTGCTTTGGCGCTCAATACGCTTGTGGCGGGCTTTGAGCGCGTTGCGACGTCCCGCCACCGAAGTCAACCCGTACTGCTCGACTTCATCTTCGAACGCGGCCAGCTCTTGTTCATGATGTGCGGTGACCGCACCAAGCGCATCGTCGATCATTGCCCGCAAATTGTTGGCCAGGACCGTTGCCGTTGCGCCCGTTCCATCAAGCGAAGCAGGGACTGCTCGCCACGCCTCCGCCCGCAACGCCAGTCGCTCATCGGACGCCAACACGAACGCACGGTTCATATTTCCGCCTGCGGATTCCACCGCTTGACGTGCCGTTTCTACTTGAACCCCACGACGAACCAGCACGTCAAGAAGTGCCGCATCATCAAGCGCTGCAAAATCAATCTGCACACAACGTGACGCGATCGCCGACTGTGCGGCGGGCACCGATTGGGCAACCAAAACGACGGTCGTGCGATCGGGTGGCTCTTCAATGGTCTTGAGCAGTGCGCCAATCGCCGCATCATTCGCCGATTCAAAACCGATCGCGGCGATCACTTTGCGGTCAGCCTCAACCGGCGAACGATGCGCTTCTCGGATCAGGATGCTCGCTTCGGTTTCACCTTCTGCCGTCGCCCGCCCGCCACGAAAAATCGCGCCTTCTGATTCAACGATCACCAAATCAGGATGGTGTTCCGCGTGGGCTAAGCGGCGGTGCCGATTTGATTCATCGGCATTGTGACTCGATGATGCGAACAGCTCACCCGCAAAAATGCGCAAGGCCTCGCGTTTGCCTGAGCCCTGTGGGCCGACAAAGAGATACGCGTGAACCGGATTCTCAAGCGCTGCACGCAAGCGAGCAACCGCCTGTTGTTGACCAGGCACCGCATCCCAAACCGACTGACCCGCCTCACCGGTATCGAACGATCCATCAGCTTGCGACACGATTTGTCCCTACGTCAAACACTGCGAGCCCGGGAGGAGAATCGAACTCCTGACCTATTCATTACGAGTGAATCGCTCTGCCGACTGAGCTACCCGGGCATGGGAGGCCAAACGCTAGCAGCACAACCCACATGGTGTCCCAACGGCATCGCGACGCATTGTCATGCGAGTTGATTTGGTGAAGTCAGCGGCCTTGAAGATCGGCAATACCTTGTTCGAGACGAGTCGCTTGGGTGGCGATGACGTCATAATCTGCGGGCACACTGACGCCCGTGTCGCTGTCAACCCCGCCAATTGCCGAGATCATCACCCCAACATTTCCAACCGCGAAAACCCGAATTTTTCCTTCAATGTCGATAGGAGCTGGCAGCATGGGGCTTTCCGCGTGCATCTTGATGGTCAGCACACCACCGAAATCGCCGAAGCTGCCGTCTTTGTCCATTGACATGGTGACGGTGAGATCGGTGCCATTCTGTGTTTCATGAACGACACCGCATTTGTTGACGGCGTCAACCATTTTTGCCAGCTTCTCTTCATTTGCCACCGGTGTTGTGTCGATCGCCTTACTGATCGAAACTCCAACGCTGCGATCGTCATCGGTGGTGAAGTTCCGTTCAATGTCTGACGAGTCTGAGTCCGTGTCCATCTTCATGAGCTCAGCAACTTCTGGACAGGCCTTTTCAAAGGTCTTGTCGGAATCGTCATCGTCATCAGATTCGGTGTCAATGCGATAGTCCGGCCCAATATCTTCAGCAGACGGAAGTAGATCCGCGAGATCTGCCGCGGTCACAAGCGAGGTTTCAGGCGCCGCCGAGGTTGGGGGTGTCGTGGTTGCCGCCTGCGCCGAAGTCGACGTTGCAAGTGTCGTCGCCGTTGACGATGTCGTTGACTTCGAACACGACGCTGCGCCAACGAGGATGAGCGCGACCGCACCAACTCGAATGGAGTTCTTCAAACATTTCGATTTCGCCATGGCGAACACGTTAGTCGCAAGGCCATGGCGATGTGCGGGGCAAACCGGCGATTGCAATCAGTCCACGAAGTGGCTCGCGATCTGAATTGCTAACTCGTCGACAGGCTGGCGACCGTCAAAGACCAACCAACGGTTCGGGTCTGCACTCGCTTGGGACGCAAAACTTTCCGCCACATGACGGTGGAACGCTCGTCCTGCGCCCTCGAGGCGATCTTTCCGCTCGCCTAAGCGACGCAGCCGCGTTGCTTCATCAACTTCAAGCAACACGATCACATCAGGTTCCAGACCGTTCGACGCCCACGTTGAAATCCGCGCAACATGGCCCGGGTTCAAACCCCGCCCTCCGGCCTGATACGCAATCGACGACGCCGAGAATCGATCACAGACCACATCACGTCCAGCCACGAGTGCTGGCTCAATAACGGTAGCGACGTGTTCTGCCCGAGCTGCGACCATCAATAAAAGTTCGGTACGTGCATGAAGATCACCGGTCGCTGGATCGAGCAAGAGATCCCGCAGTCGTTCACCAATTTCGGTGCCGCCTGGCTCACGGGTCAGCACTGCCCCAAGACGCTTCGCAAGCATCTCAGCTTGGGTTGATTTGCCGCACGCCTCGCCACCTTCAAAGACAATGAAGCGCCCACGCGACGTTGGCGAAACGGATTCAGGAGAAGTCACTGGCCTGCGATTTCCATTTGGGTGGCCGCGTCAGTCGTCCGTGGACTTGGGCGCGGCCTTCTTTTTTGCTGCCGCCTTTTTCACAGGAGCCTTCTTCTTCGCTGCTGCCTTTTTCACTGGAACTTTCTTCGCGGCGGCCTTCTTCTTTGCGGCCGCCTTCTTTGCACCGCGTTTTTTCGTGGGACCCTGGTCGCGGCGAATAGCAAGTAGTTCAGCGGCCCGCTCGATGGTGATTTCCTCGGGTCGGTCACCTTTGCGAAGCGACGCGTTTGTTTCTCCGTCGGTCACGTACGGGCCAAAGCGGCCGTCTTTGAGCACCACAGGTTTACCGCTCACCGGGTCGGTGCCAACTTCACGCAATGGGGCGGCCGGGGCGGCCTGGCCGCGCCGCCGCTTGGGTTGCGCGAAGATCACCAACGCCTCGTCCAACGTCACCGTAAATAATTGTTCTTCTGACTCCAGGCTGCGGCTGTCCGAACCTTTCTTCAAATACGGCCCGTAGCGTCCGTTTTGTGCGGTAATCGGTGTCGCGTCCGCATCGGCAGGGTCAACGCCAATCAATCGGGGGAGGCTCAGCAGCGCCAACGCTTCTTCCAACGTGACGCTTTCAACTGTCATCGTCTTGAACAGCGACGCCGTCGCCGGTTTCGGTGCTTTCTTGTCGGCCCGATCTGGCAGTTCACCAAGTTGCACATACGGGCCGAAACGGCCCGCTTTGGCATAAATAATTTGTTGTGACTCGGGGTCAACACCAACTTCCCGATCACCACTTGGCGCCGCAATCAACTCAAGTGCTTTTTCGACGGTGAGTTCGTCGGGTGCCAAATCTTCAGGCACCGACGCTGTGTCTTCGCCACGTTTCACGTAGGGGCCAAACTTGCCTGGTTTGACCACGACGAGTTCACCGTTTGCATCAACCCCAAGAGGAATTGTGTTCACGGCGGCCGCATCGATGCCCTCAGGGGCATCGGCCACAAGTTTTGCGAGCCCCGGGGAATCTGCTCCAAACCAAAAGTCGCGCAACCACTGGTTTCGATCCTTGTGCCCCGCAGCTATTTCATCGAGGTCATCTTCGAGCCGGGCGGTGAACGCGTAGTCCGCCAAATCCCCAAAATGGCCCTCGAGGACGTTGATGACCGCGAACGCCGTCCACGTGGGAACGAGCGCCGTTCCTTTCTTCCAGACATAGCCGCGGTCTTGGATCGTCTGCATGATCGAGGCGTACGTCGAAGGCCGACCGATGCCGAGCTCTTCGAGACGCTTCACCAACGAGGCTTCGGTGAAGCGAGCGGGAGGTGACGTTTCGTGCGCCTTTGTTTCAAGCTCGGGAGCACGAAGCGTTTGGCCTTCTTGCAGCCCGGGGAGGATGGTTTCGCGGTCGTCCAATGCAGCGTCCGGATCGTCAGACCCTTCGACATACGCTCGCATATAGCCCGGGAACGTGATCGTGCGCCCGGAAGCCCCAAAAGTGGCGTTGCGATTCTCGTGAGACGCGTCGGCTTCGATGCGCACCGACACGCTTTGCCCGCGGGCATCGGCCATCTGCGACGCGACCGTGCGCTTCCAAATCAGTTCGTACAACGCGAGATCGCTGCCAGAAAGTTCGCCGGCAACCGCCTGCGGTGTTCGAAAACGGTCCCCGGCTGGGCGGATCGCCTCATGAGCCTCCTGAGCATTTTTGACTTTGCGGGCATAGACCCGTGGGGCATCCGGTAAATACTCAGCGCCATAAAGTTCGGTTACCTGCGCCCGGGCCGCATCAATCGCCGTTTGCGACAATGTGGTCGAGTCGGTTCGCATGTAGGTGATGAAACCACGCTCATAGAGGCCCTGCGCGATACGCATCACCTGGGCGGCCGACAGTCGGAGTTTGCGGCCACCTTCTTGCTGCAACGTCGACGTCATGAACGGCGCTTTGGGACGCGACGTAAAGGGTTTTGACGTAACGCTTTGCACGGTCCAGTTCGTGTCGGCATGTTCAAGTGCACTGGCCAACTGGGTTGCTCCGGCCGCGTCCAACACCCGAACCGAACCCGAGGTCACCGTGCCGGTTGCATCAAAGTCTTTGCCCGTTGCAACACGTTGCCCATCGACGTCAATCAAACCTGCCGTGAACTTCGGATCGGTCGCAAAATGCGCGTCGAGATCCCAATACCCCGCCGACACGAAAGCCATGCGCTCACGTTCTCGTTCAACGACGAGACGCACCGCGGGGCTTTGAACACGACCGGCAGAAAGGCCGGTCGCAACTTTGCGCCACATGACCTCCGAAACCGGATAGCCAAACAAACGGTCAACGATCCTGCGAGCCTCTTGTGCATCGACGAGGCCATAATCGATATCGCGCCAATTCTCAACGGCTTGGCTGATCGCGCCTGGAGTGATCTCGTGGAACACCATGCGCTTGACCGGGATTTTGGGTTTGAGGATCTCTAATAGATGCCACGAGATCGCTTCTCCTTCGCGATCTTCATCCGTTGCGAGATACAACTCGCTGGCATCCGCCAACGCCTTCTTGAGCTCACGAATCACGTCTTTCTTCGACGCATACACCTCATAGGTCGGCGCAAAATCGTTGTTAACATCAACATTCAAGCCTTTTGCGGCCAAGTCACGCACGTGACCGACCGACGATTTCACGGTGAACTCGCCGCCCAAAAAGCCCGCGATCGTGCGGGCTTTGGCCGGGGATTCGACGATGACGAGTGGCTTTGGCACGAGGGAAAGGTAGGGCACAAACCTTGGTCGTTGTCAACTATTTCTCTTTTTCTTTGCTGACTCGATACACGAAACCCATCGATTTCGGGCGTTTCTTTGGCGACAAGCTCATTTCCAGAACGCTCGCATGCATGTCTTGTGATCGTGCCGCTACGGTGCAATCCATGGATTTCGCACCATCACCTCGCTGCGGCGAGCTCACCAAGCAACTCAACGACTTCATGGATACCCAAGTCCGCCCCGCCGAAGCAATCTATGAAGCGCAAATGGCCCAAGCAGGTGATCCACATTTCCACCCACCGATCATCGAAGATCTCAAAGTACAAGCTCAGCAGCGTGGCTTGTGGAACCTTTTCCTTCCGCACAAAACCCAATGGAACGACGGGCTTTCTAATCTCGACTATGCCCCGCTCGCCGAGATCATGGGGTCATCACACCTGGGGCCCGAAGCATGCAACTGCTCGGCACCCGACACCGGCAACATGGAAATCCTCACCATGTTTGGCACCACCGAGCAACAAGAGCGCTGGCTCCAACCACTCCTGGCAGGCGAAATTCGTTCCGCGTTCGCTATGACGGAACCGGCCGTCGCATCATCGGATGCCACCAACATTGCGTGTTCCATTGTGAGAGACGGCGACGACTATGTGATCAATGGTCACAAGTGGTTCATTTCTGGTGCGGCGTCGCCACACTGCAAGGTGCTCATCGTCATGGGCAAAACCGACCCGGACGCCTCGACGCATCGCCAACAATCCATGGTGCTCGTCCCTATGGACACGCCCGGGGTTGAAGTCATCCGGGCGCTACCGGTCTTTGGCTATCAAGACCGTGAAGGGCACTGCGAAATCACCTTTACCAATGTGCGTGTACCGGTGTCGAATGTGCTCGGTGAACAAGGCGGAGGTTTCGCGATCGCTCAGGCGCGTCTCGGGCCAGGACGCATCCACCACTGCATGCGATGCATCGGTGCAGCCGAACGCGCCTTGCAACTGATGAGTGAGCGCGTGTCGAGTCGAGTGGCGTTTGGCAAACCACTCGCTGAGCAAGGCGTGATTCGTGAGTGGATCGCGATGAGTCGCATCGAGATCGAGCAGGCCCGACTCCTCACACTCAAAGCCGCGTGGCTCATGGACACCGTGGGCAATAAGGGGGCACAAACTGAAATCGCGGCGATCAAAGTCATTGCACCAAACGTTGCCCTCGCCGTGGTGGACCGTGCCATACAGGCCTTTGGCGCAATGGGCGTTTCTGACGATGTGCCTCTGGCAAGGATGTACGCGGGGCTGCGCAGTTTGCGCCTCGCGGATGGACCAGATGAAGTGCACAAACGAGCCATCGCACGTCGCGAACTCGCGCCTTATGCCTGATCAAGAACGTTGTTATCGGGCGGTCGTTTGACCGCAAAAACCAGCCACCCCAAAGTTGCCCCGATAAGCGACGCAACAAGGATGGCAATTTTTGCATCGTGTGCAAGGCCACGCGTTGGACCAACAAATGCCAATTCAGTAATGAAGAGTGACATGGTAAATCCGATGCCAGCCAAGCATCCTGCACCAAAAAGATCAGACCACGACATTCCGGTGCCAAGGCGTGCATAACCGCACTTGATCGCGAGCCACGACGCCCCAAACACGCCAATAGCTTTGCCGACGACAAGTCCAAGAACGATGCCAGCGCCGACGCGCATGCCCTCTGGACCAAGTCCACCGCGCAACACCACCCCCGCATTTGCCAATGCGAAGAGCGGAACCACAACAAAGTTTGCGGGCGCATGCAACCGATCAAGAAGATCTTGGGCGAGTGGGCGACCGTTTCGGTGCAACGGCGTCACAAACGCCAATGCGACACCCGCGATTGTCGCGTGCACGCCAGAGAGCCATGTGGCGTACCAGAGCATGATGCCAAGGGCGACAAAAACAACGTTCGGAAGATTTCCACGGCGGCTCAAGATGGCGACGCCCGCAACGATTACCAGGGCAACACCGAGCCACATCCGGTGCAGCTGCCCCGAATAAAACAGCGCGATGACCACAATCGCTCCCAGGTCATCCACAATTGCTAACGCCAAGAGAAAGGTCTTCACCGGCAACGGCACGCGTGCGCCAAGGAGCGCGGTGACGCCAATCATGAACGCAATATCGGTCGCGACAGGAATGCCCCAGCCGTGCGCCCCACTGGTCCCGCCAGCGATCAACAAATAGATGCAAGCGGGCACGATCATCCCACCAACTGCGGCAACGATCGGCAGCCGAGCAAATGCACGATCCTGCAACGCCCCTTCCATCCATTCGTGCTTGATCTCGAGTCCAACGACAAAAAAGAACAGACACATCAAAGCGTCATTGACAAGATGGACCAGGCTTGTCGTGCCCAACGGTCCAATTGATCGCCACCCCAGCGAACTGTGCCAGAAACTTTCGTACGACGTCAGCGAGCCCAGATTCACCCAAACCAAAGCGGCCAATGTCGCGAGCACCAACATGACCCCTGATGCCGCTTCAATAGCAAGGAATCGTCGAATGGGGTCTGTAAAACGGTTCGACCCGGGTTCGTCATTTGGTACACCACCTATTGAGGGCACGAGCGTACTTTGGATCGGTTGCGAAGAATTACCGTCGCACGCGTGCCAGATCCACCGGTTCTATAGTCAACGTCATCGGCCAGATACTGAATGAGTGGCAGCCCTAAGCCTCGCTCAAACTCGAGACGTTCAGGGTCTTCGACCGGTGGGTGCGGTTCACCCGTTGCTTCAAAGCCGGATCCTGAATCCGTGATTGTGAGGACCAACTCATCTGGGGTCGCCCGACAGTGCAGTCCGACAAGAGGAACGTCACCGTCGCCAGCGGCCCGCTGATTTGCTTCAAGTGCATTGGTAAAGAGTTCGGTCACCACCAATTTGAGATCGGCGATTCGAGCGTCATTCAAAGTAGGGATCTTGGATGCCAGCGCCGCAACCAGAGTACGGACCTGTGCAAGGTGCTGTGCTTGCGACGCAAACTGCTCGTCGAGAATTAACTCGTCACCCATTGCAACCGACCCTGTCTGTCGCATCGTCTATGCAATCGACAATCGTGAGCACCCGGTCAAGCTCGGTCACATGAAACAGCTCGCGAACCTGAGAAGGGGGAACAACCAAGGTGAGTACGCCACCAACATTTCGCATCCTGCGTTGCGCCCCAACCAACACACCCAACCCGGTCGAGTCGAGAAAGGACACCGCCGTCAAATCGACCACAAGCCAGTGGTGTTCGACCAAGATAATCTCAATGACGCGGGCGCGCAGTCTCGGACTCGTGGACAAGTCAATATCGCCCGCGACCTCTAAGACGGTTCGGCCGTCGAACTCGGTAGTTATAAGAGAGAGATCCAACTTTGAGCTCCGAAAGCGTTTGTGAACCCACGCTGAGCCTACTCTGCCAATACCCCACCGCTGCTGCACCCTTGTGAAATGCCTGACACTTCAGCTTCCAATCAATTCGATCTGATCATTGACCACACGTGTGCTGAAATCGCTGGCATTGCTCGCCGTTTCGGTGGCGAGTTGCCGACCAATGATGCCCTTGTTGTTGATCGGCGAGTCGATTCGGCGCGTAGCGCCGAGTTTGCAGTCGCCGAACCCAACCTTGACCCGCTCGTTCGGGGCGCTCTTGACATTCCACATTTCTGGACCCATCAAGCCGAGGCTCTTGATTATGTCCTTTCAGGCCGTTCAACAATCGTGACGAGTGGAACGGCTTCAGGGAAATCAATGATCGCCTGGGCCGCAATCGGCCAGGCAATGGTCGGTCCCCGCCCGGTAACGGCACTCGTCTTGCACCCCACCAAGGCACTCGGACACGATCAGTTTCGACACCTGGTGGACCTCGAACTCCCCGGTGTCATCCCTGGTGTGTACGACGGCGATGCTTCCGAAACCGAACGTGTCTGGGTGCGCCGCAACGCAAATGTCCTCTTCACCAATCCTGACATGGTGCACGTTGGCATCCTGCCTCGCCACGCGCAATGGGCTACCTTTTTGCGTCGTTTGCGCTATGTCGTGGTCGATGAAGCCCACACGCTTCGTGGGATCTTTGGTAGCCACGTTGCCCATGTGCTGCGAAGACTGCGCCGATTGTGTCAGGCGCTGGGATCCGACCCGGTTTTTCTCTTTGCCTCCGCAACGGTCGGGCAAGCCGACAAACTCGCCGCCGAACTTTGTGGCATCGACGACATTGCTTGGGTAGCGAACGACGGATCACCGCGAGGTGAACGACTGCTTGCCACCATCAATCCCCCCCTCATCGACGCCGACACCGGGGCACGAGTCTCCCAGCATCAAGTCACTGCGGTACTCGCCGCCCAGCTCATTCGACGTGACCTGCGCACGATTGTGTTTTGTCGTTCTCGGCATGGTGCCGAAACGCTCGCTGGCGCCATTCGGAACCGGGTGGACGACAATCGGGCAAACGCGGTGCAGGCCTACCGTGCGGGCTACCTCGCCGACGAACGTCGAACAATTGAAACTGCACTTGCGAGCGGACAGCTCCTTGGGGTTGTGGCGACCAATGCGCTTGAGCTCGGCATTGACATCGGAGGACTCGACGCCTGCATTGTGCACGGATTCCCGGGGACAATCGCATCGTTTCGCCAGCAAATCGGTCGGGTCGGCCGGGCGAATGATGCTTCATTCGCGGCCCTTGTTGCCGGCAATGATCAACTCGATCAATATCTGTGCTCCCATCCTGGCGAACTCACCCGACGAGCAGTTGAACCGGTAATCATCAACGTCGCAAACCCCCATGTGCTTGACCCACAGTTACTTTGCGCGGCGGGTGAAGACCCGCTTGATCCGTCCGATGAGCGTTACTGGGGAGACGAACTCAATGAGGGGATTCTCCGGTGTGTTCGAAACGACACGCTTCGGATCCAGCACGTTGATCGGGTCGGTGAACCGGCGGCTCCGCGCGCGGTGCTGACAGGCCACGGTCATCCCGCGTCACGCATATCTTTGCGCTCTGGATCTGGTCAGGAGATCCAGATTCGTGATGAAACCGGAGTGCTCATCGGAACGGTTGACGCGGCACGTGCGACCGCAACGCTCTATCCGGGCGCCTGCTACCTCCATCGCGGTGAACCTTTTCGAGTGACCACGCTTGATTTTCAATCGTCCACGGCCATCGTCGAGGCCGATGACGGCACCACGCTGACCCGCGCCGATGCCTCGACGGAAATCTCGTTCATCGACATTGACGAACAGCGCAGACTCGGTCCGATCTCAGTGAATTTGAGCACCGTGGCCGTACGGAGCGCGATCACGGGATACACCCGCATTGACATTGCTTCGGGGCAAACCCTTGAGCACGTGCCCCTCATGTTGCCACCGGAATCTTTGGTGACTCGTGGATTCTCGTTGATCTTTCCTGAAGACTTCCTAGGTCAAAGCCAAGTCGAGCGCGACGCGTTACCTGGCGCCCTCCACGCGCTCGAACATGCGGCCATTGCGATGCTGCCGCTGTTCGCCATCTGCGATCGTTGGGACGTTGGCGGACTGTCGACGCCGTGGCACCCAGAGTTGTCAGGTGCGACGGTCACAATTTTCGACGGTTACCCGGGGGGAGCGGGCATTGCCGAATTGGGATTTGCTTCGATTGAACGGCATCTCGTTGCCACCCTTGACATGCTCACGGCCTGTCCTTGCACCTCGGGGTGCCCGTCGTGCGTGCAATCGCCAAAGTGTGGGAACGGCAACGAACCCCTCGACAAGGCGACCGCGATCGTGCTTGCACAGCAGATTTGTCGCCAAATGCGACGATCGCGCTAGCCACTGTCGCCTTCGATTGGCATAGTCGACGACGCGTCCAGCGATACCGAAGTCCAACCAATTGCCGGTAGTACGGTCGCCTCAACACGCACCTTAACGTCGACGGAGTTGGGCGTGCCGCCAATGCGACGCACGTGCACCGTTGGGCTCATCCCCCCCAGGTTGGAACGCACCGTATCCGTCACCGCACCCGAACCCTCGTTGACCGCTGCGATCCTCGCCCCGGCCCTCGCCGCGTTGACAACGGCAATTTGTAGGGCACACAGTCGAGCGATCTGCACAACGCCAGCGAGCAACAACACGATCACCGGTAACACCAGTGCAAACTCGACGGTCGCCTGCCCCGCTTGGAATCGATGTGAATGAGAGCTCGGCAAAGTCGGTCGCCTGGTCATGCGACTTGGTGGATCACATGATCGAACACCGTGTCGAAGAGTTCACCAATCTTTCCTGAATGAGCGGCCCAGGCAACCAGTACCAGAGCAATTGACGCGGCTCCGAGTAAGACAAGCGCATACTCTGCGGTTGCTTGCCCAGAATCGTCGCGTTGGGACGTGAGCGCGCGCAGCCAGAAGTAGATGAGAAAAGTTGACATGGGATGCCTCCTCGAAGCAGTTCTATTTGGAAGGGGGCTGATTGCCCGAGTGTTTACGCCTTGAGGTTGCCAAGAGCGTTCATGGCCATAGGGGCAACGCCAAGCAGTACAAAGCCGGGCAGGGTGCACCCAACGAGCGGGAGCACAAGTTTCACCGCCATCGAACGCAGTCGCTTGTCAAGCAACGATCGTTGTTCGACACGAAGTCGGTCGTTGAGACGGTCCAATGCGGCCACAATGGGAGCGCCGTCATGGTGGGCGCCCCGGAGCAAACCGGTGAGTGCGTTGACTTGGTCACCGAGGGCTTCTTCAAGATCATCTAATGCATCGTCGAGCGTGGCACCACGATGATGCATTTGGACAGCGCGACGAAGCGCCATCCCTAGTTCGCCATTCACATTTGCGCCGACTGCGTCAAGTGCCTGTCCAACCGTGGCGCCGCTCGCAAAGGCAACGGCACACAAATCGATTGTCAAAATGAGTTGTTCCGAAAGGTCATCGGCCGCGATCTGATCGATTCGGGATTGTCTCGCGGTGGGATACCACCAACTCAAAATGATGAGAAGAACCGCAGCGATCGGCGAAAAGACGACAATGCAAGTGGCAAACATGACCACGATGCCGTGGAATTGGTCGCCAGTCGCATCGGGTTGCGGCGTTTCACCAGCAACGAGAAAGCAAACAAGACGCCGAGCGCCATAGCCGATTGACGAAAAAATGTTATGATTGCATTTCTTGGCGCCACCGGTCATTAACAATTGACCTTGCAACGGCCGAATCCGAATCTGCGCGCGTTGTTGAACCCTCATCGCGCACCACCCCTGATCGACGCGATGAGATGTTGCGACCACCACGCACCCACGACTTCGAACAGCACCCCAACGGCGACGACACCAAGGACCGCCGGTTGTGTGACGGCTCGACCAAACATTGCGGGGCCAAATAGCAAGCCGCCGAACGCCACGACCATGGGAAGGACAAGAAGCATGCGAACTGACGTCGTTGCCTGGCTCATCCCCGCTTCGATTGCGAGGCGAGTTCGTTCCCGCTCGCGCAGAACAGCAGCCGCCGCTTGCAAGCCACGCGCGCTCCCCCCGGCAAGACCCCCTGTCATGGCGACTGCCGCGGCCACAACTTGCATGGAAGGACCCGGATACTCCTGAAGCCATGACACGGTCGCATCCACATGGTGTTCATGACGCAAGTTGCGGACCAGATCACAAATGCACGCTGCCCCCGGGCCAGGCGTACGTCTTGCCGCGTCATCAAGCGCGTCAGAAAGCAACATGCCCGAGCGAACAGATCGGGCTGCATTCTCAATAATCATCACAAGATCAGATTCGAACCGCCGGTTTGCGCGACGACGTATTCGCTGACTCATCACTTGTGGCAGGACGAGCAGCACAATTGCGGTGACCGCCCCCACCACAGGATGGGCCGCAATGCCAAAGGAGACCCCAATTCCTATGATCACAGCGGAGCGTTTCATCACACACTCGCCCGCAAACGATTCACCTCAATGACTTGACGAACCGTGCGTGACCCGGCGCTCGCTCGCTCGACATGGACAACCATGTCAATCGCGCCACGGAGTTGCGACCGGGTCATCTCAACCCCGAGATCGCTGCGGCCTGCACAAGCCAGAACAACGAGTCGCTCGAGCGCATCTGAGGCGCTATTGGCATGCACGGTTGTCAATGAACCGCGGTGACCTGTGTGCATCGCTTGAATCATGTCGAGCGCTTCTGGGCCGCGACATTCACCGACGATGATGCGGTCTGGCCGCAGCCGAAGCGCGGTGCGAAGGAGTTGTGTCGTGGTAACTGCTCCGTTGCCTTCACAAAACGGCTCACGTGTCTGGAGCCGCACCACATGCTCACCGGGCAGATCAAGCTCGGCTGCGTCTTCGATCGTTACGATCCGCTCTGTCGGGTCAATGCAACCGGCCATCGCGTTCAGCAGAGAGGTCTTGCCGGCTCCGGTCGCTCCGGACACCACAATGTTCAACCGACGTTCCACGGCTTCAACGAGTTGCGCTTGCAGCGCACCTTTGGCAAAGTCGGCGAGGTCTCGCCCTTTCACGGTGAAACGCCGAATCGCCAAACACGGACCATCAACGGCAATCGGCGGCAAAACAACATTGAGCCGCGACCCATCCGCGAGTCGAGCATCGACAATTGGTGATGTGCGATCGACACGACGGCCAGAATCGATGAGGAGCCGCTCAATCGCCGCGTCAATATCTCGACGTTGCATCCACACCCCGGTATGGCGCAACTCCCCATTGACCTCAGACCAAACTTCCCCGGGACCATTGACCAAGACATCGCTCACGTTCGGATCGTCGAGGATCCCTAAGAGTTGCTCGGCGGGCAGATCACTTTGCGGGCGAAGCGTCAACCCACTCACGCTGCGACCTCACACACGTCAATGAATGCACGTTCAACCGAGCGAGGCAAGCGCGCACACAACAGCCCCGCGTCAACAATGCGGGCAATCTGCGGTTCGCACTTCAGTTCTGCGACGACCGGTGCCCCGGTCACCGACGCAACGTCGTCGGCTCCGAGTGCACGGCCAGGCTCAGAGACCACAATCACCCCGTCTGGCTGCAACGACGAGCACGCCGCATGCCGCATCGACAGATAGCAAGCCCGAGTCACTAACAAGGACGTGTCAGCAGCACGAACAAATCGGTGACGAATACCGTCGTCGCAAGCCGGACTCACCGTTCCCGCATCAACGATGACCGTGCGACCATCAGCATGAAGGCGTTTGAGCAGTGGGGTGAGCGCATTCAACGAGGCAACTGCAGACCGACTCGACCCCCAAGGCAAAATCGAAAGGCGCTCGTCAACACGCATCTCAAGAGCCGCGAGCGCACCGGGCAATCCAGCCGAACCACTTGCGAAGCCACCGGCTTCGGTGGTCGTTTGAATCCAATCAAGCACACCCTCTGGCGTTGGCGCATCCAAACCGAGTACGGCGGGCACATCACCCGCAAGATCAACAAGGAGCACGTCATTTTGCACACGACGCACCATTGCAAGACCAAGGCACGACGCGACAACCGTCGTGCCTGAACCACCCTTCACCGACCAACACGTCACGATCATCGCGACACCATCCTCTCGAAAACCATGGAACTGGATCAGGAGGATGAGACACCCCAATAGGTGCTTCGCAACATAGGCCACGCGCTAAGGGCTGTCAACACCTCAGGAGAAAAGGTGATCATGTGCCGAAACCGTTGCGGCGCAATCACGCACCCAAAACGCTGCGTTTGGCGCAGTGGGCACTACCGTTTGACGTCGTGAAGGCCGCGTTCTTTGACCTCGACAAGACCGTCATCGCTCGCGCATCAATGGTTGCGTTTGGCCCATCATTTCAGCGAGCCGGTCTGTTGTCGCGCTGGCTGGTCGCACGCGCCCTCTATGCACAACTCGTCTACCTGTATTTCGGAGCAGACGAACAACGCATGGCTCGCATGCGCAGCGCGGCGTTGCGAGTAATCACCGGTTGGGAACAAGCTCGTGTCGTTGAAATCGTTGACGAAACGCTCGAAAAAGTCATCGAACCCATCGTCTATTCCGAAGCGCTTGAACTCATCAAAGCCCACAAGGCGCAAGGTGACAAAGTCTTTATCGTCTCTGCTTCCCCAGAAGAGATCGTCGCCCCGCTTGCCCGCTTCCTTGGAGTCGACGAAGCCATCGCCACACGGGCACAACTTGACGAGAACGGTTGCTACACGGGTGAGGTTGAGTTTTACGCCTACGGGCCCAGCAAGGTCGACGCGATTCAGCGAGTCGCGCAACGCGACGGCATCGACCTCGACGCATCCTGGGCCTATTCAGACTCGGCAACGGACGAGCCAATGCTCAGTGCTGTTGGCAATCCTGTGGTGGTCAACCCTGACCGAGACTTGGCCAAAATCGCGAAAACGCATGGGTGGGATGTCCGTCAGTTCGACCGACCAATCCGGCTTGAAAAATCGTTGACGACACCGACACCAACCAAAGTCGGTGTTGTGGTTGGAGGGACGGTCGCGCTCGGCGCGTCAGTCGCCGGAGGAATCGCCCTCCGGCGACGAACAAGGCCACACGGCCATCCTCGCTGATCAGGCTGGACGAAGCTTCTTTGCTGCAGCAGCACCGAGAGCGACGAGGACGATAAGGATGAGAAGCTTCTTCATGGCGAGCCATCATAGAAGCCCACGAGCTCACTCGAAACCTCAAGGCAGTTTTGGTCAATTACCTTCCCCGTGCAAGTTCGTTCAACACGGTGAGGATGTCACGGGTGCAACGTCTATGAGCCACAACACCCCACCTTCGCCTCGTAGGACTGGCGATCTCACAATTACTCGTGCGGCCCGAGCCCGCAACGTCCAGCGGGCCCCACGTGACCACGTAATCGGAGATTCCGTTGGCGTCCAGACAAGCACATCTGTCACGTGCAGCGAATGAACGAGTGACCACCATTGCGTACACGAGGCTGGCTTGGCGACTCTTCCGCCTTGCAGTGACGAAAGTGAAACGACGCGATTCTTTAGCGTCGGCCCCATCCATCGATAGGAATACAGAATTGCATTGGCCCGTTGTGCGTGACCTCCTCTGCCCACGGCCGCAGGTTCACCAGTCGAATTCGCTGCATAGGAATAAGGTTCAACGCCAATCACCCGTCCATGCGAATTTCGCACCCACACTTGCAATTCGGTGGTTGAACTTTGACCGCTGTATCGATGCGCTCGATACAACGGATTCACACTCACCAACGTTGCGCCGAAGAGCACCAGACCTACCCATGCAATCTTTTCAACATCGACTGACACAACGTGGTTGCGCGCTGACGTTGCGAACCATGCTCCTGCCACGGTCGCGGCAAAAACCCATGCCCAGACAACAATTCGGGTGGAGTGATGCGTCGGATTCAGAACCATATCTTGGAATGGTTGTGCCATCGCTCCAATGACGGTGGCAGTTATCAGAACACAGGCCAGTATCCAAACAACTCGAGTTCTTCGACCAATAAGAACCATTGATGCGAGGAGTCCAAGAAGCACTCCGGGCACGACATATCTGAGATTGGCGTAGAGGTTGAGGAAAATCCCGTTCTTTACATACTGAGGCGCACTCAGTCCAGTAACGAGAGATATGAGCGTTACAAAGCCCAACACGCGTTCCTCAGCCGTAAATTTTGGCAGCACGAGGAGTGATGAGCCAGCCAAACTCAGGACGACAATAATTGCCCATCCCGGTCCAAATGCGGAGCTCAGCGCGAGACCCACATAGTCATGAAAGAGGCTGACCCGAAACAATGTCGGGTACAAGGGTCCAAGAAAGTCTTCTCCAAAGACATGGACCGCCGACAAGTGGACTGGCCCAAGGGACAATCCCAATTCCGGTATTGGGTTCTTGAATCGAACGACATTCCTGGCGTACCAAAACGAGCCCGTTGCGAAAAAGCCCATTCCAAGGGCGAACAAGCACTTCGATGAACTTCTTTTTCGTGCAAGAAGCAGTGCGACTGATGCGATGATGACGGCAACCGCTGGACCAAGAACGACCAGCTTTGACGCGGCCGCAAGACCGGCGCCGAGTCCTACCATGAGCTGGACTCCCCATTGATCATGTTCGCGTTGAATGAGAAAGGCAACCGCTGTGATCAACCCAGCCAAGCCCATCATTTCTGCCAATGCAGATGCTGCCTCAAACTGCACCATCAGCTGTGATGAAAGGACGATGCACGTTGCGATGACTGAAAGGTGTGGTTGCGAAAATCTCCGTCCAATGACCCAGGCTCCAAGGATGACGACGAGAGCCCATCCCAGATTTATCAGCGGAGAAAAGATGTCCGATCCCAACGCAATTATTCCAAGTGCGTGATACACGCTTGCACCAAATGGATAGGTCGCAGTCACGACGTCCGATTCGTACAATTTGAGCGGCAGGAACTTTCCCGACTGCACAAAATTCGCGGCGGCCGGCAAGTGATACCAAAGCGAATCCCAACCGAGAATCCCATACCTATACACCGTTGGCGTCTGCGACGTCCACAATGCGAACGTCGCACCAATTGAGGCACCAGTTGCAGCTTTTTGCCAAGTTGGCACGTCGGTGCTCGCGGAGGCTCGCTCGGTTGGCTCAAGGTCACCGTTGCCAAAAGATCCCCACACATACAGAGCAATCCCCACAATGAGGCATCCCATTCCCACCGCAAAAGCACGGAACACTCCGAATGCACCTGTCACATTGCTGACGACTGTCAGGGCGCTCAGCACCAGAATGATGTCTGCAAGCCAGGCCTCTGGGCCACTCCATGCGGAGACGAGGCGCCGACGCGCCCGTCGAGCGCCCACAATGATCACGGCAAGCACGCCCGCAGACACAATGAAACCAATCGCGAGTCGCCATTGGTTTGTGCTCTGTGGCGCAAACACGTTCGGTCTAATTGTTAGTGGAGGAAGTGGCGTTCGCCGGTGAACACCATGGCGAGGCCAAGTTCGTTCGCTTTGGCGATGTTGTCGTCGTCACGCATCGCACCACCGGGTTGAATGATCACCGCAGCGCCAGCTTGCGCGGCCGCTTCAATGCCATCGGCAAACGGGTAGAACGCATCCGACGCGCACGCGCCGCCGTTTGCTCGCCCATCAGCCTTCGTGGCTGCCAGCAAACCCGACTCAACCCGATTCTGTTGGCCCGCACCAATCCCCCACGCGGTTTGATCTTTCACGAGCACAATCGCGTTTGACTTCACCCAACCCACGAGACGCCACGCTAATTGCGCATCGGCGAATTCTGCTTCGGTTGGCTGACGAGTTGTCACGACCTGCCAATCATCACGGGTTGACGCAAAATGATGCGCATCTTGCAACAAGTAACCGTCACCAATTTGGCGCAGCTCAAAAGGTTCCGTGCCAGGCAGGGGTGCCGTGAGTATGCGGGTGTTCTTACGTCGACCAATCAGCGCATCAATCACACCGTCGTCGTAACCCGGCGCGATAACAACGTCAGCCTGAGCGGCCGCAACCATCTTTTCAACCGTGGCCGCGTCGACCGACCGGTTGAACGCTACAATCCCACCGAAAGCCGAACGGCTATCACATTCGTAGGCACGCTGATACACGTCAGCTAACTCGCCCCCCACCGCGACGCCACAGGGGTTCGCGTGTTTCACGATCACAACACCAGGTTCGTCGCCAAGATCGTGCACGCATCGCCATGCCGCATCCGCATCAAAAATATTGAGGTAACTCAACGCCAATCCCGAATGCTGCTCCACGCCATCGAGCCATGTCGTCGAGCCAATTCGCCGGTAGCGAGCCCCTCGTTGATGCGGATTCTCACCGTAGCGGTTGGTGTCAACTTTCTCGAGCGCTACGTGATAGGTGGGCGGCAATTCGCTCTGGTCGATTGCCCCTTGTGTGTCGAACCAGCCCACAATCGCGGCATCATATGCGGCCGTTGTCGCAAAAGCTTTTCGGGCGAGTTCGAGACGAAGTTGGTCACCAATGACGCCATCGATACGTACTGCGTCTGCGATTCGCTCGTAATCAGAAGGGTCAACGACAACAGCAACAAAGGCGTGGTTTTTTGCGGCGGCCCGAATCATCGCGGGGCCACCAATGTCGATCAGGTCAACCGCGCCCGCCGAGCCACCATGCGTGAAATCGGCCGGGTCGCTTCCAAACGGGTACAAGTTGGCTACGACGAGATCAATTGCCTCAATGCCGTGCTCGGCCATGTCAGTCTGGTGGGTTGGGTCTGTCGGATCCGCCAAAATCCCGCCATGGATTTTGGGGTGCAACGTCATGACCCGGTGCCCCAAGATTGCTGGCGTTCCCGTGTACTCAGTGGTATCGACAACTACAAGGCCAGCGTCACGCAGGGCGCTTGCCGTTCCGCCGCTCGATAAGAGGTCCCAGCCCGCGTCAGCTAACGCTCGGGCGAGTTCCACCACACCGGACTTGTCATAAACGGAAAGAAATGCGCGCATTGGGCCTCTCAAATATTCGTGGTTGGGGTAAGTTCGATACGACCATCAACAACTGCTTGAATCGTCGCCGGATAAATCTGCCGCTCAACTGCTTTGATGCGTTCGTGCAGACTTGATTCGTCATCATCGGCCAGAACGTCGACCGCCTGCTGAGCGAGAATCATGCCGGTGTCAACCTCAAGGCCTGCCACGTGAACGGTACATCCGGTCACTTTGACGCCGTGAGCAAGAGCATCACGAACCGCATGCCATCCGGGAAACGAAGGAAGGAGCGCCGGATGTGTGTTGAGGATGCGACCGCCATACCGGTCGTGCATGGGTGCCGAAAAAATTGTGCCCCAACCGGCCATCACCACGAGGTCGATGGACCGCTCGGTGAGTACGTCCGCGACTTGAATGCTGTAGGCATCACGGTCGAAAGTGGCACCAAAGTCGTCACGTTCAATCAATGTGTGATCAACGCCCGCATGCTCAGCCCGCTTCAAGCCCTGGCATGGTCGATCTGCCACGACGAGTGCAATGGAAACCGGTTGTGCAATGATCGCCTCCAGAATCGTCCCTGATCCTGAGACCAACACGGCCACTCGCACGATTCACGACGCTAGCAGCCCATCACCAATGTGACGTAGGGCAAGGTCCGAATGACCGAGTATTGCGTCTACTACGCTACAAGCCAATCATTCCCTTTGAAGGAGATGCGAACATGGATGACGTCAAGCTTGGAAAGCTCGTCACACTTATCGGTGCCGGAGTGACGCTAATCTTCAGTTTCCTGCCGTGGGTTTCATTTAATGGCTTTGGCTCTCGTAGCGCATGGGGCTCAGGCCTTTTTCCGATGGCAACGTGGGCGCCAATCTGTGCCGCAGTCGTGGGATTCTGCGTCGCTGCCGAACAATTCAAGTTTGTGAATATTCCAAAGAAGATCTGGGAGTTCACCCTTGATCAGGTTGTGCTGATTCTGTCGATCTTTTGCCTTGTCATCACGCTGAGCTACCTTGCGATGGATAAAGGCGGCGCCGGCATGGGATTCGGCCTGATCTTGAGCTTCCTTGGCACGTGCGCCATGGTGGGCGGCTTCTTCATGGACAAACTCAATGTCGGCGTTGCGAGCGGCTCGACACCGTTTCAGCAACCCGGGTTCCCTGGTGCTCCAGGGCAAACTGGCGGGCCAACGCCTCCAGCGCCGCAGGGTTATGCACCACCTCCCGCCGCCAGCCAGGCCCCTCCCGCGCCACAAGATTACGCACCGCCAGCGGCGCCGCAAGCGCCACCGGCATCATCATCGCCTTGGGAACAGCCGCCAGCATCGCCGGAACCCGGCGCGTTCTGATCGACGATTGGCTCGCGCTATTCGCCGAGGCCAGACATGATCTGCGATAACTCGGCAGGATAACGCTCCATGAAGTAACCGAAAATCGGTTGAATCTGTGCAAGCAAGTCGGTCCCCGGCGCGAGCGATGCGGCGAATCCGTTCAAGTACAACAAGTTTTTAAAGAACAACACGAGTTCGCTCGGCAACTTGAAACCGTTCGTGATCAGCACTCGAATCACGGCACCAAGCGCCTGTCCGAGTTGGTCAACTTCAAGCTTTTCGGTGCGCGATAGGAGCGCTGGGTCAACGGCGTTGAGTGCATCGTTGACTTCTTGGGCGAGCGCATCCACATCGACATCGTCTGGCACCGCCCCGAAACGTTGCATGCCACGTATCTGTTGGCGAGTGTTGTTCGCTGCGAACCCAAAGAGAAACTCGACCGTTGCGGCACGCTGCGCTGCGTCGAGGCGACCGGCAATCCCAAAATCAATCAGTGAGAAATCGCCTTCCGGTGAAATCAACACGTTCCCAGCGTGCAAGTCGCCGTGAAATATTCCGTACGCGATCGTGTGCTCGAGCACGCTCGTGATCGCCAGATTCAACAGCCGTTCACCATCGACCGCATCCGGATAGGTTTCAAGCGCTTTGTCGTAAGGTACGCCGACCACCCGGGTCATGCACAACACGTTCTCGGCAACAAGATGGGGAATCGGTTGCGGGAACGTGGCGTAGTCGTGTCCAGCGGCTTCGGATGCGAGCGCAAGTTCAACCTGGTTCACCGCTTCAAAACGGAAATCGATTTCTTCGAGGACGAGTTGCGCAAAGAGCTCGACAAAGCCCGGCAGGTTTGCTGAGCGCATGGTTTTTGACGCCCGTTCCGCCGCGCTCGCCGCGAGCGCCATTGCCCGTAGGTCGGTTGCGAACTGTTCACGCAAGCCCGGCCGGCGGAATTTGATCACCACGTCGGTGCCATCGGGCAGCTTTGCGGCATGGACTTGGCCGATTGAGGCCGCCCCGAGTGGTTCTGGATCGAAGTCGTCAAGCACGGCGTCGATTGGGACACCAAACGTGTCGACGAAAACCTGTTCGACCATGCCGTCGGGCATAGCGGGAACCGTGTCCCGGCACCAGTCGAATGCTTCGACCCATTCGGTCGGAAGCAAGCCCTGCGCAGTGGCAATGAACTGACCGAGTTTCACGAAGGTCGGGCCACCGGCTTTGACGACTTCTTGCATGTGGCGGAGTGCAACGGTTGGATCGAGCGCTCGGTCGGAGGCCATTTGTTTGACGTCAGCAGCCAGACCAGGCACTGCAGCGCGAGCGGCGCGTGCGCCGGTACGCCCGACCGCACGGAGCGAGGACGGGCGAAGGCTGGGGCGGGCGAGTTCTGCGGCTTCACGGGCGGTTTCGGCACGTGCACCTGGTGCCCAGGCAAGCCAGAGCTGAGCAAAGTCTGCAAGACCCGGGCGGTCGTGTATGCGCTTGGAATTCGCGAGTAACTCGAATCGATCGGGAAGCGGGGGAAGCTCAGCCATGGCCTCCAAATCTACTTCGCAGAGATCGGAACTTGTCGCAGAAAGCGCTCTATACGAACACTTTCTGCGACAAGTTCCGGCCACTCTTGCCCGAACGTCGACTTACGCCGAGGTTTCAGACGTCGGTGCAGCGGCTTCACCCGTCTGGACCCGCCATAACGCACCATAAAGACCACCAAGGTCGACCAATTCCTCGTGCGTACCTGCCTCAACCACCTGCCCGGCATCAAGCACATGGATGCAATCGGCGTGACGCACCGTAGAGAGGCGATGTGCAATCACAATCGTTGTGCGATCCACTGAGACTTTGGCAAGCGAACGTTGAATCGCGGCCTCCGTTTCGTTATCCACAGCAGAGGTTGCCTCGTCAAGAATCAAGATCGCAGGATCACGCAAAATGGCTCGGGCAATGGTGAGACGCTGCCGCTGCCCGCCCGAGAGTTTCTGCCCACGCTCGCCAACAACTGTGTCATACCCATTGGGCAATGCGTCGATGAACTCGGCTGCTTCAGCGAGTTCTGCGGCCCGGCGAACCTGCTCGTCAGTCGCGTCCGAACGGCCATAGGTCAGGTTGCCACGAATCGTGCCCTGAAACAAGAAAACATCCTGCGCGACAAAACCGGTCGCGCCACGCAACGATGTGAAGCTGAGCTGATCAATCGGCACTCCATCTAAGGTGATCGAACCTGCCGTTGGCTCATAGAGCCGCAAGAGCAACTTGAGCAACGTTGACTTCCCAGACCCGGTCGCACCTACGATTGCGTGGGTCTCACCCGCAGGGATTTCGAAAGAAATGCCGCGCAGCACATCGTTGCTACATGATCCGTATGCGAAACGTACGTCTTTGAGAGACACCGCCCCACGAATGGGCAAAGGTAGTTCGACCGAGCCCGGTGTGATGCCTGGTTTGGTCTCAAGCAGGCCGAAGATCCGACGACATGATGCCATCGCTCGTTGATACAAATCGAGGACTTCACCAAGGTCAACAAGGGGCCACAACAAGCGTTGCGTCATGTACACCAACGTGGAGAACAGTCCGATCGCAAGGGTGCCGTTGATTGCGGCTCGTCCACCGAACACCAAGGTGAGGGTGAACCCCGCCAGCACTGCCGTGCGGATGAGGGGCCGGAATGCCGTTGAGGTGACGATCGCTTGGAAGTTCGCGTCTCGGTACGCTTCGCTGTCGGTTCCAACACGTGCGACCTCGCGCTTCTCAGCGTTGAATGCCTTGATCGTTGCGATGCCTCCAAGTCCGTTCGTGAGTGCGTCACCGATCACTCCCGCGGCAGCACGCACCTTGGCATAGCGAGGCTGGAGTCGCTTTTGATAGAGCAGCGACCCTGCCACGATGATGGGAATTGGCGCGAACGCCAGCACGGCAAGGAGCGGGGAAATCACAACAAACGTGATTCCCAAGATCACCACGTTGGCCGTCGTGATGATGATTTTGTGTGGGCCCATGTCAAGAAAACGTTCAAGCTGGTTGACGTCGTCGTTGAGCACGGACATCAACCCGCCTGACGTTTGGTCCTCGAAATAGGCCATTTCGAGGTTCTGCACGTGGGCATAGCTCTCCATCCGTGCATCGTGTTCAAGCGTTTGTGCAAGATTGCGCCACGTCACCACTGCGAGGTATTCGGTGAGCGATTCGAACAGCCAAATAATGAGTGTTGCGATGACCACAATGGTGAGTTGGTCGAGCCGATCATGCACGCCGGTGATTCGACCGACAAATGATTCGTTGCCTTCGTTCACAACAATGTCGATTGCGGCACCGATCAACAGTTCAGGGGCAACGTCAAAGATCTTGTTTGCAATCGACAGGAGACTGGCGAAGATGACCCGACCGCGTTGTGGACGGGCGTACCGCCACAGTTGCCGCAGTGGTGGTGTGGTCGAAAGGGGGATGACCGTCGTTGCCGTGGGTTCAATGCGCGTGGGCTCAGCCAGAGTTGGATCTGTTCCAGACGGCGTGGACGAATTCGACACGCATGCACGTTAGGACGGGGTCGCTCTGCATCCCCTAACCAATTTCCAACTCTCCTCGACTCTCGAAGCCGGTTCGGGCCAGCCTTACCCGGAACTTGTCGCAGATAGCGCTGTATTACAGCGCTATCTGCGACAAGTTCCGGTTGTTAGCGACCGGAGACCGCGATATCTGGTTTTCCGCGATGGATTAGGGTGCCCATCGCCGAGCAGATCTCACGAATGGTCGCCACACCGCCGGGCAAAACCCCCATCCCAAAGAAGCCATGCACCATGTCGTCATAGCAGCGATGGATTACTGGCACACCCGCGTCTGTGAGCCGACGTGCATAAGCATCACCTTCATCACGGAGCGGATCGAAACCGGCTGTGACCACCAATGCTGGCGGAAGGCCGCCAACATCGTCGGCCAGGAGCGGCGAGGCACGAACATCGTCGAAGACGCTCGGATCAGTCCCAAGGTAGTGATCACGAAACCACTCCATGTCGGCTTTCGTCAAGAAAAACCCATCGGCGAACAGCGCGATCGAATCGGTCGCCATGTGCGCGTCGGTTGCCGGATAGATCAGGCCTTGTGCGACGGGGTCCGGATCGTTTGTCTTGTTGCGAGTCAATTGTTGAGCAACGACCGCAGCCAACGTCCCACCTGCACTGTCCCCCATCACCCCAATTTGTTCTTTGGCGATCCCGAGTTCGGCACTTTGTGCCACCACCCATCGGTAACCTGCAATCGCATCATCAACCGCGGCCGGGAACGGATCCTCCGGGGCAAGTCGGTAATCAACGGCAATCACCACAGCCTGTGCTTCAAAGGCCAAAAGTCGACATACCCCGTCGTGTGAGTCGAGATCTCCGGTCACCCAACCGCCACCGTGGTAATACACAACCGCGGGCAGAGCCTCGGTGATACCAAAGGGTCGGTAAATCCGAACCTTTCGATCTTGGCCATCAAGGTTGGCCACACGGTCGACCACACGCACCGAACGACACGATGGCATACCGATATTGGCCAGCCGTGACAGTTCGGCTCGACGTGTTGCGACCTCGGCGGTCGATCGATCCAGGCCAAGGCGCCCACTCAACGCGATCATGGCAGCCAATGCTGGATGCAGCATACGACCATCAACGATGACTGGTTCACGAGCACCAGAAAGACATGTGAGTATCGGTTGGGGTAGGTTTAGAACGGCCGTCACAATCCGATTGGCGATGCTGCGGTGAAAATGCGGCGACATGCAAGTGAGCCGTGGGGAAACGAGGGCTAGAGGGCGGCCACGATTTCGACCATCAGCTCGCCAGCCTCGGTCGGGTTCTGACCAACTTTTACCCCGGCCGCACGCAACGCGTCCATCTTGGCAGCAGCCGTGCCCTTGCCGCCCGACACGATCGCACCCGCGTGACCCATCTTCTTGCCCGCTGGGGCGGTCACACCGGCGATGTACGACGACACCGGTTTGGTCATCTTCGTTGCAATGAACTCTGCGGCCTGCTCCTCCGCGGAGCCACCGATCTCGCCGATCATCATCACAGCCTTGGTATCGGGGTCAGCTTCGAACGCCTCAAGGCAATCAATGAAGCTCGTGCCCGGAACCGGGTCGCCACCGATGCCGACACATGTCGTCACGCCAATGCCTTGGAGTTTGAGTTCGTACAACGCCTGGTAGGTCAGCGTGCCCGAGCGGGACACGATGCCCACGGCTGGCTTGCCAGGCTGAGGGGCCAGCGCAATGTCACCCGAGGTGATCCCAATGTTGGCTTTTCCTGGCGAGATGATGCCCGGGCAGTTCGGTCCCAGAATCTGCACGTCGGGAAAGTCGTTTGTGATCTTGTTGTAGAACCAGGCTTCGTCCTGGGCGGGCACGCCTTCGGTAATCACCACAATGAATTTGATGCCACCTTCTGCGGCTTCCATGACCGCCGACTTCACGCCAGGTGCGGGAATGAAAATGCACGATGCCGTCGCCCCGGTCGCAGCTACCGCATCGGCCACGGTCGCATACACGGGGATGCCGTCAACGTCGGTCCCGGCTTTCTTCGGGTTTGTTCCCGCCACAACTTGGGTGCCGTAGTCACGATTGCGCAGCCCGTAGAACCGACCCTGAGAACCGGTGAGGCCTTGGTAGATGACTTTGGTGTTTTCGTCAACAAAAATGCTCATGTTCTTAATTCCTCTTTGGTTCTTAGCGGTTGGCCAACTCGACCACGGTACGGGCAGCTTCCAACATCGTCGGCTTTGAAATCAGACGGTCAGATTCGTGCTCAGCCAAAATTGCTCGGCCTTCTTCGGCGTTCGTCCCATCGAGACGGATCACAATTGGCGAATCAATCGTGACCCGCCCGAGCGCGGTGACGATACCGTTCGCAACTTCTTCTCCTTTGGTAATGCCACCAAAGATATTGATGAAAATTGCTTTGACCTTCGGGTCGTTGTTGATCACTTCGAGCGCACCGGCCATGACTTCGGCATTGGCCCCACCGCCGATGTCTAAGAAGTTCGCCGGTGACCCGCCAACCTGGTTGACAATGTCGACCGTGGACATGGCAAGACCTGCACCATTTGCGATTACACCAACTTCGCCGTCAAGACCCACATACTGCAAGCCCTTTGCATGGGCGGCTTGTTCGCGTTCGTCACGCTCTTGCGTGGCTTCGTACTCATCCCATTCGTGGCGGAACGATGCGTTGTCGTCCAACGTGACTTTCGCGTCTAACGCGTGCACGTTGCCTTGTGGCGTCAAGATAAGTGGGTTTACTTCGCACAGATCGGCGTCGCCCTGGGTGAAAGCGACGTAGAGCTTGCCAAGAAGTTCAACGGCTCCGTCAGTCGCGGCCGGGTTCAATTTCGCGGCGGCCACCCATGCACGCAACGTTTCTTCTGAGAGCCCTTCAGTGGGGTCAACCCAAATCTTGGCAATCGCGTCTGGATCGGTTTCGGCGACCGCTTCGATCTCAACACCACCCTGCGCACTGAGCATACCCAAGTGCTTTTTCGCGGCCCGATCCAGCGTGAAACTGGCGTAGTACTCCTCAGCGATATCCGACGCTTTCTCAATCCAGAGCCGTTTGACCACATGACCTTTAATGTCCAGGCCAAGAATGTTGCTGGCGTGTTCACGGGCTTCGTCCGTGTTCGATGCAAGCTTCACACCACCGGCTTTCCCGCGTCCTCCAACTTGCACCTGCGCCTTCACAACAACCGGGTAACCGAGTTGGTCGGCTGCCGCGACGGCGTCTTCAACAGTGTCGGCAACCTCGCCTGGTGATACGGCGATGCCAAACCCAGCAAAGAACTGTTTGCCTTGGTATTCGAACAAATCCACGTGCTGTCTCTCCTAGGATTCAGGGGTGATCGGTGGCCGCGTTTCGAGCATCTAACTCGTCGGCGAGCCATTGGGTAATGGAGTCCATTGCGGCTCCAGGGGTGAACAGGCGTGCAACTCCAAGTTCTGCGAGTTTGGGAAGGTCATCATCGGGGATGATTCCCCCGCCAAAGACGAGAACGTCTTCAATTTCGCGTGCCTGCAAAGCCTGTCGAAGCTGGGAAAATAATGGTTCGTGTGCCCCAGAAAGCACCGACAGGCCCACCGCGTCCGCGTCCTCTTGCAGAACAACTTCAGCGATCTGGTCTGGCGTGGAAAAAAGTCCGGTGTAGATGACCTCAAAGCCAGCGTCCCGCAAGGCCCGCGCAATCACTTTGATTCCACGGTCGTGTCCGTCAAGGCCAGCTTTGGCCACGACGACCCGGTACGCTCGTTCCACGATGAGCGATACTAGGCACCAAATGCGGCCGATGGCGCATCGAAACGCATGAATCCGGTTGCACAGCACTCGTTTCGGGCTGGGCGAGCGATGGTCTTGTCATTGCTTGTCATTATTGGCCTCTTCGCTCTTTTGTGGGGAACGAGCGTGTGGTTTACCAATCGACACAACGCAAAGCAGTCACAGTTGACGACCGGTGGCATCGTGAACTTGCGCAGCGCCTCCAAGATGCTCGACGATTTCGAACGTCACGGCAATATTCCCATTTATTTCCCGGATGTTTCTGGGCGTGGCAAACGTGGCGTGTATTTGACCCACATCGGCGACCGCTCTGACTCGGGTTGGATTGCTTTTCTCGCCCAGGTGCCAGGTGAAGATTCGTCATGCCAATGGGAATGGAACGTGAAAACACAGCGCTTTAACGCGTCGTGTAACCCAATACGGCATGCGGATCGCAATGGGACGGGTCTCACGTCGTTTCCCGCAAGAGTCGTCGATGGGAAAGTACAACTCGATTTGCGGTCATCTGAGACACGCGCCACAACCACCTCGCAGCCCTAGGTTGCTATGAGCGAGCAAGCCGTGCGGGTCGAGGTTCCAGTGCGGATCGCCGACGTTGGCGGCTGGACCGACACATGGTTCGCCCAAAGAGGCGCCGTTTGTCACCTGGGCGTTGGCCCTGGTGTTCGTGTGGGCGCGCTACGTCGTGAGCGTCGTGCCAGCGACGCAGGTCCGGTTCAGATTGTTGCGCCCGACATCCAAGCGGACTATTTCATTGGCCCAGATCAGCTGGTTGGCTCGACGTCACCAACATCAACTCGCCACTCGTTGCTTGACCATGCCATCGCTCATGCACTTGAGCAAACGTCACTCGACCCTGCAGCGACCATTGAGGTGACGATCACCGCCGCGGTGCCACCGGGTGCGTCGCTTGGAACCTCGGCTTCGGTCGTGATTGGGATTCTGGCCGCACTGCACGCGCTGTTCCAGAACGACGCTTGGACAGACGAAACTCGCGCCGAACTCGCGACATCTGCGCACGAGGTTGAAACCCAACGTGCCGGGCGCGAAGCCGGCGTACAGGATCAATGGGCCGCCGCGTTCGGCGGTGCACAACTCCTCGAGATCACCTCATTTCCGCACGTGGCACGCCACCCACTTGCCGTTGCAGGCGATCTTCGTGAGCGCCTCAATCATCAAGTACTTACGGTTGTTTTTGCGCCACATGATTCGTCAGACGTGCACCGACAGGTCATTCGTACATTCACGAACGACGAGTCAAAGATCCGCCCGCTTCTTGACCATCTCGCGGACCTCGCCCACGCATCTGCGCACGCACTTGAAGCGGGGGACTTTTTCGCGTGGGCCGAGGTCCTCACGCAAGCAACCATCGCGCAAGCCAACCTGCATCCAGGGCTCGTGGGCAACGCTCATCGCGAAGCGATAGCCATCGCGCGTGAGCACAACGCAGCAGGCTGGAAAGTCAACGGTGCGGGAGGTTCAGGCGGCTCGCTAACAATCGCGTGTGCTTCAATGAACGACGCAGCGCGATTGCGAGCCACACTCAAAGAGAACCACCCCGATTGGATTGTGCCAACGCTGCAACTCGCACCCAGTCACGCCCCTCTTGATTCTGACTGGTGCCGTTAATTCGTGAAATGACGAGCGATTTTTGCGGCTTGGTCGGCCACCGCGTCGCTTGTGGGAAGCGGCGCTTTCGCATCTATTCGAGTGACCCACAGCATCAAAGCGAGGTCACCGCTGGAAGCTGCGACCCGCACAAACGCGGCAGGATTCTTTGCCGGAATCACCCGCGCATCGCCGACCGGCGCATCACTATTGGCGCTAATAAACGTCAACGCTCCGACCGGATCGGTGACGAATTTCAGAGCGCTCAGCAGACCCGCCAGCGCATGACCTTTGGGCACCCCAAGGACGACAAGATCAACCCGTTGCCCCGCAATGGCGTAGGTACACCAAATCCGCACGCTGTCTTTGGTGGGCAGACCTTCCCCAATAACGCCTTGCGCCGAAACACCGTCGCTTCGGAAAGGCAACACCGGCGCATCGTCTGCCACTTTTTCTGGTCGAAGAAGCGCATTTGGAATAGCGAGCGGACATTCGACACCACCACCTTCAACACGTTGCGCAACGTCTCGCAGCTTGGCGAGTTCCATACCGTGCTTTGTTGGGGTGCCACAGCCGTTCAATAGCGATACAACAAGCGCCACTCCAAGAAGTCCCATTATTTGATGTGGTCGCCGCAGTTTCGTGGTCATACCTTTTCCAATGGCGCCCATGCCAGTAGCAGTTGTTTCTCGCCTTTGCTCGCGAAATGCACTCGTGCTTCGGCTTTGTCACCAGCGCCCTGCACGGCAATCACGACACCCTCGCCGAACGTGGGGTGCACGACGTCATCGCCAACGGCGAGCCCGATCGCTTCCGAGCCGCTGCGGTTTGGCCCCGTCGGACGCAAGTCACGTTCCGGCGATTGCGAACGTCGCTCACGGTTCCCTCTCTGACGAGACGATTCGATCTGGCGGTAGTCACTCCATGACGAAGAACGACGCGAACCTCCATCAACTTGTTGCACCAATCCGTCTGGTATTTCTCCAATAAAACGGCTCGGCGGGTTGTACTGGGTTGATCCCCACAACGTTCGTGCCCACGCATGGGTCAGGATGAGACGCTCTCGGGCACGGGTAATTCCCACATAGGCCAGCCGCCGTTCTTCTTCAAGTTCACGCGGTTCACCCAACGCTCGAATGTGCGGGAATACACCATCTTCCATACCGATCAGAAACACGACGGGAAACTCAAGACCCTTCGCGGCGTGCAGCGTCATCAACAAGGTTTGACTTGCGTCCGAATCCACCGCGTCAGGCAATTGGTCCGTGTCAGCAACGAGTGAAACTTGTTCGAGAAAACCGTCAACCGTTTCAAAGGATCGGGCCGTTCCAACCAGCTCCGCCAAGTTTTCTAAACGTCCGTCGGCTTCGACGCTATGTTCCGCGACAAGCTCATCGGTGTACCCGCTTTGTTGTAGTGCATGTTCGATCAGCGCGGCCGGTCCCCGTTCAGCCTGAGCGCCAAGATCATCAAGAAACGCGATGAACTCGGTGATTGCTTTTGGTGCCCGACCAGACAGTCCAACTTCTTCGACACGCCGTAATCCTTGCGCAAAATCGACGCCATGTAAGCGACACCAGGCTTCGATCTTGCCAACACTTGTGTCGCCAATTCCACGCTTTGGCACGTTCAAGATTCGTTTGATTGAGACCTCGTCGGCCGGGTTGACGACCGCGCGCACATAGGCCAGCGCGTCTTTGACCTCTCGCCGATCGTAAAAGCGAGTGCCCCCAATCACCCGATATGGCACACCACCGCGGAATAGGGCCTCTTCAAGCGCTCGACTCTGCGAGTTCGTTCGATAGAACACAGCGACATCACCCCAGCGGTATTTGCCGTCGCGGTGCAGATTTGCGATCCGATTCGCAATCCACTGGGCTTCATCATCTTCGCTCTCGGCCTGATAACGCAGGATTGGTTCACCCGCACCCCCATCGGTCCACAATTCTTTGGGTGATCGGCCCACGTTGTTTGCAATTACCGCATTGGCCGCGTCAAGAATCGTCTGCGTCGAACGGTAATTCTGGTCGAGCACGATGAGATCCCGGTCGGGAAAGGCACGGTCGAACTCCAAGATGTTGCGCACATCGGCACCTCGGAATCGATAGATCGACTGGTCCGAGTCCCCGACCACAAACACGTTGGAATGCGCCGCCCCCAGCAGACACACCAGTTCATTCTGGACCTTATTGGTGTCTTGATATTCGTCAACGAGAATATGCGTGAAGCGCTGTTGGTAGTGCGCTAAGACATCAGGACATTGCCGAAAGAGCCGGACCGTGTTGACCAAAAGGTCATCAAAATCCATGGCACCAGCCGCCCCAAGACGCCGCTGATATTCCCGATATACGTCGGCAACCCGCTGAGTGATTGGATCGTCAGCCATTGCAGCGAGTTCGTCGGGCCCAACATCATCATTTTTTGCCGCACTAATACGGGCGTGCACGTTACGGGGCGGGAAGCGCTTCGCGTCATGATTCATTTCACGCAATATGTATCCGATGAGTCGCTGTGCATCGGACTGGTCGTAAATCGTGAAACTCGTGGGGAAATCAAGTTGCGCGGCATCCCGACGCAAGATTCGAACGCATGCCGAATGAAACGTCGATACCCACATTTTCTCTGCCACCGGACCCACCAACTCAGCCACGCGCTCTTTCATTTCTTGCGCGGCCTTGTTGGTAAAGGTGATGGCCAGAATCGCGAACGGCGACACTCCTTGTGCATCAATCAGATGAGCGATTCGCCGAGTGAGCACCCGGGTCTTGCCTGAACCCGCACCGGCAATGACAAGGGCCGGACCCGACTCGTGTCGAACAGCAGCGGCCTGAATCGGATTCAATCCCTCATTCAAATCACGATGGTTGCCACGCAGCTTCGGGTCGATGCCGGGGCCATTTGTCGCGGTGTACGGGGGATCAAACTCGGGGTCACTCACCCGTCTTAGGCTACCGAGCGCGCCCATGCCACCAATGAGTGGGTTCAACCACGTAGCGTATCTGAGGTGTCCAGCGGGCAGAATTGGGAGGTGACGTCTCCAGACGATGCTGAGTTGGTTGACATGAGCCTTAAGTCAACCAACGAAGAGACGTCGCTGGACGACAAAACGGTCGACAATTCTCGTCGGGCAAAAACCAAGCGGCGTATTCGTCGCGGCGTGTTATTGCTCATCATGTTGATCGTCTTCAACTACCTGGTACTGCCACAACTCGCCGGCGCTCGTGAAGCGCTTGAAACGCTTTCTCATGTTCGCTGGTGGCTGCTTATCGCCGGAGTCGGCCTCCAGCTCGCCGCGCTCGCCGCCTATACCCAGTTGACGATGGCGGCACTCGGGGGCACCCGACACAATCGTCCAATCGGCTTTTTCACGCTGTTGCGCATTCAGCTCGCCGCTAAGTCAGTGACAAATCTGGTGCCAGGAGGAAGCGCGACCGGATCCGCGTTGTCGTACCGGTTGATGATCGCGTCAGGACTGACCGGCACGGAAACCGGGTTTGCACTCGCCACCGTTGGGCTTGGCTCTGCGGTCGTATTGAACCTGATGTTGGGTGTGGCACTGATTGTGTCCATTCCTCGCTCTGGCTTCCAACCGGCCTACGTAACCGCGGCCATTGTCGGCGCGCTCGCCATAGGGCTCGCCACCCTCTTGGTGCTGTTGTTGATGAAAGGCGAAGGCCCACTCGATCGCATTGTGCGGTCAATCGCCCGTAAAACACCCCGTGTCGATCCTGATGAAGCATCCGACGTGCTGGCGCGTATTGTTGCCCAGCTGCGAACAATCGCCGAACGTCCCGATGTGATTCGACGCGGTCTTGGTTGGGCAATGGCGAACTGGATGTTTGATGCGCTTTCGCTGTGGGTGTTCCTTTCGGCATTCGGCCACCGGGTGCAGATTGATTCGCTACTGGTCGCCTTTGGTATCGCGAACGTCCTCGCGGTCATTCCATTGACTCCAGGCGGCCTTGGTGTTGTCGAAGCGGTGCTCACGTCAACGCTCGTCGGTTTTGGTGTGCCGAGTGGCGCCGCGACGGTGAGCGTGGTCACGTACCGGATCGCCCAGTTTTGGTTGCCAATTCCACTCGGTGCGATGTCGTATTTGTCCCTCAAGATTTGGCCGGGTGGTTCAACTCGCGGTTCGCGACGACAACACCTTGGCGAACTTGCAGAAGAAGTATTTGGCCCTCATTCACCTGATTGATGCGGCGCCGCCACACTTGACGTTGAAGACGTCGACGATTGCGTCGTACCCGTCGCACCATGAGCCGGGCAACGAGCCGCGATTTCGCCACGCACGAGTGATGAACCTGAAGCTGCGGTCGTGGTTGTTGGATCACCGACAACTGCGGCATCGACTGGGCCAAACGAGCCGCTGGCCTCATAGCGATCAGCAATTCGGTTAATGAGCTGCGTTGACTTGGTGTCATCAAAAATGTCGTGCCATTTTTGCTGCCCAATGATGCGTGCTCGTTGTGCTTTCAGGCCCAACACTTCACCGTCGCCTTGCATCCGAATCATGGCGGTGTCGGTGATCGTAGGAACGGACCGGCTTTTACCCACAAACTCACTCCGATAACGGGTAAGGCTGACCGCCGCAAGCTTCCCGCCAGTCGTGAAGTTTGCGTACACACCAAAAATGCGCGTGCTTCCTTCCGGGTCGCTCTTGACCGGCCCCGTCGCACAGATCACGCTGTCAAAAGCGTAACGATTCGTACCCAGCTGCACATATCCTTGCCCCGGCTCCAAAGGATTGATGAGATATTTGCTGGACGTACTCGGTGGCGAATCACCCGCAGTTGGATTCGAGCCTGCGCAACTACTACTCACCACGGCGACCATGCCTAGTGCCAGACAAATGGCAACGAATCGACGGACACGTTGAACTATTCGGTTCATGACGTCGATTCTGCTCTGCATTCGGTTCTTTGCATCAACCCGGCCGAGCCGCGCCAATCCACGACCAATAACCCGACATGTTGACCGTGCCATATTTGACAACGGTCGTGTGGTTTGGGGCGTGAATAACCTGACCGCCGCCAACGTAAATGGAAACGTGGGAGATGGTCGTCGATGACGAGCCGTAGAACACGAGGTCACCAGGCTGGAGTTGGCCAAGTGCAACATGTGGGGCGCTGTCGTATTGCATCTGTGCTGAGTGATAGAGGTACACGCCAGCCTGCGCCCATGCATAGAGCGTCAAGCCGGAACAGTCGAAACCTTTCACGCCAGCGCCCGGGCCGAAACCATAGCTGGGCCCCGATGCGGTGCCCCCGCCCCATGAATAGGGGACACCAAGCTGGCTGATCGCTGCGCTTACCGCGGTCTGTCCCTTCCCGGTTGCCGGTGGCGGCGGGGCAATCGGCGGGGGCGCGACCACGGGAGGGGCGGTGGTTGGTGGCGTCGTTGAAGGTGTCGGTCCGGTCGCCGGCCGCGTTGTTGGGGGCGAGCCCGGACGCGTGGACGAGGGAGACCCCGGTCGAGTCGTTGCGGGGGCGTCCGTCACTGCACCGGTATTCGCACCTTGCGTTCCGAGTGGTTCGGCGCTCGTGAGACCAACTTGTTGCTGGGTCGCTGCTTGTTGTGCGGCAGCAGCCTGAGCTGCAGCAATTTCGGCTTGGCGTTGTGCAACCGCTTTGGCAAGCTTCCCGTTGATACTGGACTGCAATCGTTGCTGCTCGGCGATGAGTTCGGTCGCCTGGCGTTGCTGTACTTCGAGATCGGCGGCCAGTCGGCGCTCGGCTTGCGTTGCTGCGTCAAGTGACCGCACGAGGTCATCGTTGACTTCTTGCGCCGCTTGGAGATCATCGACAACCTGTTGACGGTCACCGATACGGATGGTTGCGTAGCCATTGCGTCGACTGAGTTCAAGTTGCTTGCCGTCAAGCGCCATCGAAAGCGCGTCACCTTCGGTAACACCGACATAGGCAGACAGCGCATACTTCGCTGCATCGGACTTGCGAGCGGCGAGTTCGCGTCCAGCTTTTCGTGACCGACGTTCAATGTCGGCTTTTTGTTCCGCAAGTTGGCTACGACGAACTTGTGACTGATTGAAACGTTCGCCGAGTTCCCCAAGCTGGTTTTGGAGACTGTTGAGTTGTAGGGCAATGTGATTGGCACGAGCCTGCAGGTCCGTGACCTCATCCGCACCGGCTGGCGTAATCCCAATGAACGGCAATAAGAGAAGCGTCACCGTGCACGCCGCAAGCCCGCGTCGAGTCAACCGCACGTGGCCCGAATTACGTTGCATGGCACTGCGTGACGATGTGTGCATCGTGCACCTTCTTTGATCGGTGAAACCATCTGATCAAAAGGATCAAAATGGCCCGGTGGTACCTATCGACCAATTTCGGAGAAACTTCAAGGGTGTAATGCACGCACCAAAACAAACCCTTGACAGGACTTGCAGTCGATGCTAGTTGGCGTCATCAACTCTTAAGGTGAATGCGTCAACAATCGCCTCAATGACGCAGCCCAGCAAGTTCCACTGTTGTGCAGCGCGTTGTGTCTTGGTGACATCGTTTGAATCGCCGTTTGCGACGCGCTCGATTGCGTTTACTTCAAACGTGTCGCCAAACAACAGGACTTGTGCAAGTCCAAACGTTTGTGCCTCGACCGCGGTCGCCAACATCTCAACGGTCAATGGAGGCCGCATGACGCGACCTTCACGCTCCATCACCGTTGCGTAGGCTTTGGTGAGCGCTCGAATGTACGCGTCTTGATTATTGCGGTACGCCTCACGCAGTTCTTCGTCGCGGGACGCCGCAAGCCACATCGCGGTATGTCTGATCAACTCAGGCGATTCGAGCATTTCCTTGGCGTTATGGAGCGCCCCGACCCGAATCTCTTCCCGAAAGTCAGCGATTGGTGTCGGGTCCGCCGCCATTGCCGACAATCGTTTGATGCGTTCGTCAAGGGCGTCTCGCTCGCTGACGGCATAGCGCAAGAGGTCAACTCGGAATTCTTCCTGGGTCGGCCAAATTTTATAACCGGAACCCGCGGTGCCAAGCCCAGCATGGCGACACGCGTCAATCAGCGAAATCGCCTCGACATGAAACTGGTAATCGCTTTGAGCAAGCAGGTCGAGTCCCGCTGCAAGAATAAGATCTCTCGTTTGATCAAGTGATCGACGTGTCGCCATCGCAGCCTCACAAAATAGTGAAATTGCCCTCGCTTCTATTGTGCCACGCGGCTCATTCGAAACTCCATCCGCCAAATACACGTTGGTGCAGTGCCCACAAGCGACAACCGGATTCTCCGTCAAGAGGTTCTGCTCGAGAGTCGGTTACTACGCTGTACAAATGACAAAACCCGAAGTTACGATTCCAAACGACACCGCTCCAGACAATCTCGTCGTGGAAGACTTGATCGGCGGCGATGGCGAAACGGCTTCGGCCGGTCAGAACGTTGAAGTGCATTACGTGGGTGTTGCATGGTCGAACGGAAAGCAGTTCGATGCATCGTGGGACCGAGGTGACACGTTTGAATTTCGTCTCGGTGCCGGCCAGGTTATTGCTGGGTGGGATCAAGGCGTTGAAGGAATGTGCGTCGGGGGACGTCGTCGTCTCACGATCCCGCCACATCTTGGCTACGGCGCGCAAGGGGCGGGCGGAGTCATCGCCCCAAATGAGACCCTCGTGTTTGTGGTGGATCTCATCGGTGTGCACTGATTAGAGAAGCGATGTGTCAGTTCGTAGTCGAAGACTTCGAACTGACACACGGTACTTGTCGCAGTACGCGTCGCATAGCGACGCGTACTGCGACAAGTACCGGTATTGCGCTACGACAACGGTGTCAATTTGATGGAGCCGTAATGCCCATCGGAGGTGATGTCCCGGTTGCCTAGCCCCGGGTAGTCGCCTGCGGAGAAGCCATTTGCCAACGAATCGTTCGCTCCAAACACAATCGCGCTCTCATTACCCGCTTGCGCCGGGCCAGCCGCGTTCGAATCCGACCACGCTTGCACATGGAAATGGAACGTCACGTGAATATTGTGCGTGCCGGATCCTTGCAAGAGAGCCGTTGATTCACCGGCGAACGGTTCATTGAATGTCGAACCTGACCAGCCACCCTGCCAGGGGGTTGTTTCATTCGGGTCAGCACCGACGCCATTTCCAACATCAAAGTGGAACGCTTGAATCGAGCCATCATCAAGCTGGAACGTCGCCTCAATCTTGGAAATATTGCTTTGCGCCCCGAAGCCCTCGTCGACGGCACGATGCGCCCCTCGAATAAGTGACGAAAAGTCGAGTTGCCACGCTTTGCCTGGCTCCGCGACGACTTGTGCGTCAATCTTGTAGCCGACGTTCGCCCCAACTATTGAGTCGTGAACGGTACAGCATGCGTCCGCTCCGATCATGCCTGCCAACTTGACGTTGACTTCATCGGGCGACACGGTCTTGCGAATACGATGACGCCACTCATACGAGTCAAGTGTGGGCTTGTCGACCGCATAATCAGCGTCGCTTTGATCGGTAACGGTCACATTTGCCAAGTGCGTTGTCGGCGCCGGGTTTAGGTCGGCAAACAACGTCCAGTAGTTGGTGCCCGTCCGGTCGATCTCAAGCACGTTGATGTTCAGACCCATAAACGCCGGCAACGGGAAGGCTCCAAAGCCTGCACCAAGGCTCGACACGAAGTTCGGGAAGAGTTGTGAGAAACTTGTTGTCGTGGCTGCCTCGTCGGCACCGATCTCATTGGAGTTCACCCGGGTGACAACCTTGGCGGCCGGTGGTGGCGTGATCGTTGGTGCAAGTTTTCCTGTGGCCGCATCAAAACCCATCGCGAAGCCAAGCGGTGCGTCAACGCTGAGCGACAGCCACACCTTGTCGTGAGAATATCCGGAACTGTCGGTGATCGTTTGTATGAACTCAATCCGCAGATCAGGCAGGAACATTTCTGCGGGTTCGCCGTTTGGTCCGGCGGGGGCGTCGGTCAAGAACGGTGCCGCTTGCGGGTCAATCCGAATCTTCATTGGCGTGTCGGCCGGAAGCTTGGCGGTATCACCAAAAGCGGGCACAAGGAGCGACAAGATTGTTGACGTGACCGGCAAGGTCGATGTTCCAAGCGCAATCTGAGTCATGTCTTGATTCAGCAGACCACACTCGGTCATTGACGACAGCAACTGATTGAATGTTGACGTTGAAATAACCAGACCAAGTCCATAAGGAGTACCACCAACGGGCGTCGTGTCACCAAGCGTTGGATAGGTGCCAGGTACGTCCATGCTTGACGTGAAATCAGGTGCACCCGCTGGTGGTTTGCACTGTCCGGGTGCCGTACCAAACGTCGTGGAAAAATCGGCGTTGGATCGGAAATCAATACCCGTGTCGGTTTCATTGATTTGCGTGAACGGAGCATCAAGTTTTGCTTGGACGGCATCACCAACCGAACCGGCAACGGAGATGCCACCTAAGGCCGTCTCAATGGCATCGGCAACCGGTGAATCAAGCGGGCCTGAACCATCAGGATCTTTCAGTTTCTCAACAAAACCCGATTGAATCGATCCAACGATTGCACCATTTGCCGCACTGTTAATGATCGAACCGATCAACACGGTAGACGGATCACACGGGCCAGAAATGAAATCATAGCTCAGGCCGGTCGGGGTCACCGATGGTGTGCCAATCATGTTGACGTCGACCGTGTCTGCCGGGGTTCCGGGCGCCATATCGAATGTGGCGTCAATTGCGGTTGACGGAATCTGCACTTCAAGCTTGCATGTGCCACTAATGAGCCCTGAAAGGTTCAAGGTCATACCCAAGTACAGATTCTTGACCGTGATTGCCGTTTTAATTCCTGTGCTTGTTGACGTGGTCGCAAGGTCAATAGATTCAGCGCCTGCTTCATACGCACGACCTTCGGTGATCGTGACGCCGCTTCCTGCATCAACGTTGGACACGAGCAGCGAACCTGGTGGGATCATCGAAGCAATATCGAACGACGACGACGCTAACGAGTTGATGACCGGGCCAAGTCCGGTTAACCCATGGTTCGTGAAGTACATGCCGACACCACTTGGCGAATATTCGCCGTCATCAATTTTGGGGCCGTGAACGAGCGTTGATTTTTGGATGTAACGGTTGCCATTCGGCGCCGTGTAGATCGAGGTCACCGGCGTGACATAGTTCGCTGTGTCAATCGGAATGTCGGCCGACCAATTCGTTGAACTAATCCATGTGCCTGTGACTCCGTTGACGACAACGGTTCCTCCGGCCGGTGCCCCGGTTGGCAATTTTCCTGTGACCGTGGCCGTCGGGGTGTCGACAATCGTGCCCGCAGGCTGATCCATGAAGTCAACTTGTGCGTCACAGCCAGCCAATAGCAGCGCGACAACAGCAAAGAGTGCTGCCTATTTTGTGGACTTTCGATTCACGATCTTCTCTCCCGAAGATGATTTGGGCCAGACATGTGGCTTTGGTCACGCCCAGACTAGTTGATGCAGGTTGTCTCTGCACGATCTAAACGCAGCATCAAGGCGAAGTCATCCGTTCGTCTACGCATTCTCGGGAATTCTTCGATCAACGGCAACCAGGAGTTTTTTGCCGCCAATGCACGCCGAGAGAATGAAGAGCAGCGCGCCAAGAACCGCAAGACCGTGCGGCAATGCATTATTTCGGTTGCCGACCCACCACACGTCAAATCGAGGCAGAGGATCAGGCCCCAAAATTCCCGGCGTCTTTGTTCGATATGGGTCAGTGTTGTCTATTGCTCGAAGAATGCCACGTCCATTCTCAATCGGTGCGAATGTTCCCGTGTCGTTCAGCGGCAACTCGGCCAAGGTAAAGCGGGTGGCATTGACCGTCTGATAATCAGCGAGTACGCCAGTGAGTTGGATAACAAAGCCCGCCATTGCCACGGCGACGAAGGCAACGGTAACGAATCGGGAACGCTTGTGACCTTGAAGCAGATCTCGCACGACGAAAGCAAGGGGCACAAAACAGATCGCCGTGATTTGTACCGTATGCCGCGAAGCCCACGCTTCGTCTCCACTCCAAACGGCAAGCGGCGCGTGGAGCAGTAGCTGTGCGGCGATCACCCCGAGAAAAGTCCAGGCAAGCATCCGATGTTTCCGGACGAATCGTGGCCACGCAATCAAAGCGAAGATGAGGAGCGGGCTGTAGAAAATCATACCTTTGCCGCGGCTCGCGACTTGTCCGATTAGCCCAGCAACAATCGGGGTCGATGGTTGGAGTAACGGGTCGTTGAGGTGGCCGTTGTCAAACGGCGAACCAAATCGCAGCCAGTTGTACCAAGCATTGACCGCGACCGCCGCAACAATTGGCGCAACCCATACAAGCGCAGAACGCATCGCGAATGTGCGATGCGTTCGTCGTCGCCAAAGGCCATGTGCGATTGGAGCACTGAGAACCGCCACGATGGGCATCGAATCGGTGCGCACAAGAATCGCTCCCGCGAGCAGGACCGATCCGATGAGCAGTTCACGGTCGTGAGGGCAATTGCGATACTTCACGACGTGCACACTTCCGGCGGTCAATAACAGTGCACACAAAGTCGCGTCAAACGAAATATGCGAGTAAACCCAAATCAATGTGGTGAACGCGAGGAGTAGCGCGGTAACAACGCTGGTTCGCACGTCAAACCGAAATGCAACAAGCAATTCGGCAAACGCCACAATGAGGAGCGCACCGATCAGCGGGGGTAGAAGCGATGCGAGAAAGCCGAGCCGCCCAGTCGGTTCTGCTTTGGCCATTGTGCGCCAACAATCCGTTGAGTTCTCTGGAACACACGTGTGTCCGTTTGTCTTGCGTACGGTTCCAGGCAAGAGCGTAAGTGGTAGGTAGAACAGCGTCATTCCAATGTCATGTGCCGCATAGGGACGGCCATCTTTTCCAAACACAGCACCACCAAGTGCTTTGACATGCATAGAAGTTTCAACGCCGTGTCCACTTCGGATCGATGCCGCCACACTCAGTTCTTGTTGGACATCAATGGTTTGGATATGACCAGATGCCGTAAATCCGTAGATCGATACGACGAGAACGAACAACCAGAGTTTCCATCGTTGTCGTTGCGGCCGGCTCACGGGCCCGCTTTCCGTCACGGTGTCCAAGCGCGCCACGGTACCATTGCAACGAGCTTTTCATGGCCCACCATGGCCTTTGCGAGGTACGTCGTTGACGTGGCGGAGCGGGAGGGATTCGAACCCTCGGACCCTGTGACAGGTCGCTGGTTTTCAAGACCAGTGCATTCGTCCACTCTGCCACCGCTCCGTCCACAGTTCTAGCCGATTTGTGGCACTCGTGTGGAAGTGATTGAGGAAAGTCCTACCGTGGAGTACATGAGTGAACCAACAACACCAATCATTCCTACCAGCCGCCAAGGTGACGTCACCGGTGTCGACAAGGCGTACGCGGCCATGGCACATTTCGAACAATCGATAACCCTCGATCACCAATTACGTGAGCTTGTCAAGCTGCGCGCATCGGTGCTCAACGGTTGCTCGTACTGTGTTGACATGCACACCACCGATGCCCGTGCGTCAGGGGAGACCGATCGCCGCCTCGCATCGGTGGCGGCATGGCATCATGCGCCGTTTTTCACCGCTCGCGAACGGGCCGCGTTGGCGCTCACCGATGCGATGACCAACTTTGCTCCCGAAGGTGTTCCGAATGTGGTTTGGGAAGAAGCCAAAGCGCACATTGACCCCGAGGAACTCGGTCAGCTCGTCATGGCGATCACCGCGATCAATGCGTGGAACCGAATCGCGATCACGTTTCTCACGACCCCACCGCTCGACTAACACCACGTTCTTGCGACATCAGCGCCACACCTTGACGGTCAGCCGTCAAGCTCACCAATGTCATCAGGAATATCAACCGCGTACTGACGCAAAATGTCAAGAGGCACGATCGGTAGGACCGCTTCATTTGTGGATTCGAGCACAACTGGCGCAGCCGCCCCATCAATATGCGCACGTAACCAATTTGCTGCAGTGACACACCACCGGTCACCCGGCACAAGGCCCGGAAAGTTATACGCATGCATCGGGGTGGACAAGTCGTTGCCGATGCGTCGTTGATGTTCTAAGAACTCGGCGGTCACGACCGCGCAAATGGTATGGCTTCCCAAATCTTGTGGCCCGGTGTTGCAGCACCCGTCCCGATAAAAACCGGTCACCGGGTCAAGGCCACACAATTTGAGCGGCGTTCCAAGAACATTTCGCGCATCCATTCCACCCATTCTCTCCGAAATTTGACGCGTTATGGCCACATAGTGGCCATAACGCGTCAAATTTCGTAAGAAAAGAAGCACGAGTAGGTTTGGATTATGGGCATCGACGAGTGGAGCGAATCCGAAGCCGATCAAGAACTTATGGATGTTGCCCTTGACCAAGCTCGACTCGCTGCGCAGCGTGGCGAGGTTCCTGTTGGGGCGGTCGTCGTTGTCGGTGGAACAGTGATTGCGGCTCGACACAACGAACGTGAAACCACGAACGATCCAACCGCACATGCGGAGATCTTGGCAATGCGCGACGCGGCCAAACACGTTGGCACGTGGCGACTCAACACGGCAACGCTGTACGTCACTTTAGAGCCGTGTCCAATGTGTGCTGGAGCCGCTTGGGCTGCTCGGCTCCGCCGAGTCGTTTTTGGCGCGGCTGACCCTTTAGCGGGGGCGACCGGATCGCTCTACAACATCGCGAATGACGAGCGGCTGAACCACTCGTGTGTCATTACGCACGGCGTGCGCGCGGAAGAAGCGTCGGCGTTACTGCAAAGTTTCTTCACGCACAGGCGCTCGAACAACTAAGTTGTTGAACGGAGGGTTGCCAGAGTGGACGAATGGGGCGGCCTCGAAAGCCGTTGTGGCCCTTCGGGTCACCGTGGGTTCGAATCCCACATCCTCCGCCACCAACGAAGGCCCGGTCCCCCATCAAGGAGCCGGGCCTTTGCGCATTCGGTGAGCGCCTTGCTGTGACGTTCAGACCACTTCGTTCACCTCCACAACGCGAGATGTGCATTCGCATCCGGTGCTTCGTCGTAGCGGTCGCTCTCTCGACGGATCCGGTACTCAAAGGCGGCACCAATCCCAAGCAATGCGACCCCAACCGTTGCGAACGCGACCCACCCGGGTACGTCACGCAGCACGTCAAGGATTTGAACGCCGGCCAGCACGGTGATCACCATGCCGCTCGTCCACACCGCAGCTAACTGGCGCAGCCACAATCCGGTCGCCAATACTCCAAAGGCGAGAAGAAGCGTCAGCACCGGTCGGACGAGTTGCGGGTCGGCCAATGCGGTTGGCACTGCGAAGATCGCAATGAGACACAGCGCGAGCCCATACCGAGACCACGAACTCATGTTCTCCAGATGCGATGTCGACGTCCACTGCAGCCAGCCCACAATCGCGGCAACCGGCAGAATCCAAACATCTGGGCCGGTCACATTCCAGTACGCAAAAGCACCGAACCATCCAAGCAACCACGACAGCATGGCTCCCACACGCATCGCTGTCCCCCAGCCGAGCCGATCAAACCCGATGAACAGCACAAAGAGCAGCGCGCCTGCAAGCGCTGCGAACGCGGCACCCTCTGATCCAACCCTCGCAAACAATGATCGGCCAAATGCATTCCCTGCGGCAGCAACATCAACAAAACACAACACCATGAACAACCAGGTGAGCGCGGTGAACGTGCCACGAAGTTCACGCAGGCGCATCCAGTGTGCGCTACCCACCACCACAAGCGTGACTCCGATGAGCGCCGCAAACTTTGCTGTGGCGGTGATCGAATCCCAATGCAAAGCTGCAAAGGTCGCTGCCGCTGCAATGAGACAGACAACGCCAAGGCTCAAAACAAAGTTCCGAACGTTCATTTCAACGCGACGGGTTCGCTCAACTGGCGACAGCGAGGGAGCCGGCTCCACAAATGAATGCATGCCGACGGGTTCTGCACTTGTTGGTGGATGTGTCCACCACGTAGGTGTTTGAGGAGCCGTTGGGGGAGGCGGCAAATGAGCCATATGTGGGTTTTGTGGGATGTCGTAATTGGGCATGGAGTCACCTTGGACCCAAATTGTCAACTCCGCCATCAGGGAAATCCCCCATTTGCCATGAAACCGGAAGTGTTTGACTGCGCCAGCGCGCGTCGCTACTCGTCAATGCCTCGTTTGACCGCCCAACGGATGAGTTCACTGCGCCGTCGCAAACGCAACTTGTCAAGAATGTTTCGCACGTGATTCTCAACGGTTTTCTCTGAGATGAACAGTGCTTCGCCGATTTCCCGGTATGACGATCCCAACGCAACTTCACGCAGTACTTCGCGTTCACGCGTCGATAACGGCCGAATGTGTTCGCCATCGGGAGTCGTCGCGTTCGTCGCAAAGTCGCCGAGCACTAATGCCGCCAAGCCAGGTGAAAACACCGGTTCGCCAGCCGCAGCTCGGAACAAACCTGCACGAAGCTCTTCGGTTGACGAAGATTTCAACAGGTACCCAGAAGCGCCTGCTGCAACCGCATCAAGAAGATCGGCTTCGGCTTCCGAAACGGTGAGGATCACCACCGGACAAAATTCGGAACAGACGCTGGCAACTCGGATTCCTCCGCCTCCCGGCATTCGCAAATCTGCCGCCACCAAATCAGGTTTGTGCTGGTGCACGGCGGCGATTGCTCCATCAGCGTCTGCCGCGTCCGCCACCACCCAGAACGCGTCGCCCAGATCGGCTCGCATGCCCGTACGCCAAATACCGTGATCATCGGCGACAACGATCCGGACTTGGTGCACACTCATGTGTTCAGCCTCGGTGACATCTCATTGGGAATGGTCCCTACGGCAACCGTGAGGGTGACTTGTGTTCCAACACCGGGGGCACTCTCCAATTGAACGTTGCCATCGTGTTCACGAAGACGTGCTCGCACAGATTTCTCGAAGCCTCGCAATCCCACATTTGCTGCATCAAATCCGACACCCCGGTCGCGTATCACCACCCGAACCAATCCGTCATCAACGTCAACAAGCAAATGCACAACATCAACCGTTGCATGTTTTGCGGCGTTCGTGAGGCACTCGCCTACCGCCCCGCTCAATGCGTCGAGCACGTTCAGTGGAAGCGCTGGCAACGGAGACACAAAAGCGCTTCGTACCTCAAGCCCCCACGTTCTTGTCACATTCGTTGTTGCGACACGCAAACACGCTTCAATGTCACCTTCGTCAGCGCGCGAAGTTCGCCCACGTTCAGTCACAGAGTCTTCGGGGGACGCGAAAAGATACGAACGCAAATCTGCTTCTTGTGTTCGCGCTAGTTGAACCAAAGATGTGTCGGTTGAGCGACGTTGGATGGCAGCCAGCGTCTGGAGCATTCCGTCGTGGAGATCCCGTGAGATTTCTTCGCGTGCCGCGGCACGCGCCGCGCGATCTTCTGCGAATCGAATGCGCTGAGTCACCGTTGCTGCCGCAACCCCGGCAAGCGCGTAGAGCACCACGGTCGACACGACCGACAATACCTCGCCTCCGTGCCACGACGACGGCGCCCCTGACATCCCGATCAGTCCAATGGCCCGAGCGCAACCCAGCCCACAAGCTGCGATCACCGACGGGACAGCGCCGCGGGCCACGCCTACAGCGAGGAGTCCAGCAACTGGCCATGCAGTCGCGAGTGATTGTGGCCGACCGTTTTGATACACCCAACCGTCCGCAATCAAAAGTGCAGCGCCCATGGCGAGATCCAACAGCAACGGCACGGCCGTTAGCGGCCAACTCGTGCGGGTTGAAACATCACGCACCAACCCTCCCGTCACCACACCGGCGCAACCAATCACAAACCATCCCAAGACTGGGTGCGTCATCTTCGATGTAGATATGAGCGCCACGATGACAACCCACACCCACGCCGCGCCACGAAACCATGCAATCCCGCCGAAAAGTTGACGATCGAGAGCTCGAGATCGCTCATTCACATCTTCAGCCTGCCAGATCGATCACGCCACTAGAGTGAACGCGATGACCGGGCACAACACGACGTACCTTTTGGTTGATGGGGAAAACATTGACGGCGCGCTCGGCGAGATTTTGGGACACAAGCCCGAGCCGGCACAGCGCCCACGTTGGCAAACCCTTGTTGCCTTTGCGAACAAGCGATGGGATCAAGAAGTCCGCGCACTGTTCTTTCTCAACGCCACCAAACATCTTCCCGCGCCCTTCATCCAGGCGTTGATCGCAACGGGATACCGGCCGATCCCACTTTCGGGCAGCGCGGATGTCAAAGTCGTGGATGTTGCGATCATCCGCACGCTCGAAGCCATCGTGGAACACGGTGGCGACGTCATATTGGCAAGCCATGACGCCGATTTTGTGGCGGCGATGCAGAACATAGCCACCCAATCATCACGGGTGGGGGTCGTTGGCTTTCCCGAGCTCATGAGCCAACATTTTCAACACGTTGATGGCCTTGAAGTTTTTGATCTCGAGTCTGACGTCGGCGCGTTCGAAACTGACCTACCCAGAGTGCGCATCATCCCGCTCGAAAAGTACGATCCGTACGCATTCTTGTGACGTGATGCCCGCGGCTCGTCGCGCTTCAGTCGATAGCCATACCCTCCATCGGGTAGTAGCCACGTCGTGACGGGTGGAACACGATCTTGGTTGATGCAAATGTGGACGGGTCAAGTCGTTCAAGGGTTTGATCGGTCAACAGAATCGGCGCCCCATTGGCGACGAGCACCCGGGACACACGAGGTTGTTCGGCCGGGCTGCAACGGAAGTATTTCGCTTTGCCAGCTTTATCGGGCGCATATTGCCGCACGAGGTCGTCGCCAATTGGCGAACACTCATGGCGTGACCATTCGAGGTCATCTGGTGTGTCGTTGGCACAGCCCAACACGATCGCATCTGGGCCAAGCATTTGTGTGGCTGGTCCACTTGGGATGGGGACCGTGGCGCACGGCGCGGGCATCACCGGTGGTTTCGATGCGACCGGCAATGCCTTCTGGCTGACCCCGCGCTCCACGTTCAAGACAACCGCGTGATTTGGGTTATCCGAATTCCATTGGGTGTCACCGATCCCCCACATCGCCAGCTTCTTTGTCGGCCAATAAGTGAACGCGTGATGATCAGAACCCACCTCGTCTTGTGACCAGGGCATCTCCCACGACCCGGCCACGACCGGCTTGTCTGCGTTGCTCACGTCAAGGAGTTCGGCACGCACCCATGCTCTTGATACCGGGCCGTTCGGGCCAGGCACCTCATCGGAACGAGATCCAATAAGCAATGCACGTTGTTTGGGCAATGGATGAAAGTAACTGGTCGCTCCGCTCAACGTGACGCTGCCTGCTCGCTGCGGTTTCGCCGGATCCGACACATCAATGACGGTGACGTCACGACCCCAGGTTCCGGCCGCAACGAGGATGCGCCCCTCCAAATACCGCACGGCCTGAACGGCACCGTTGCCGTCGGAAAGATCGCTCACGTGTGCAATCGCATTGAGACGCCCCACCCCAGTCGCCTTGAACAACGTCAGATCGACCGTGGTGTCAGGTCGCTGATTCCACGGTGTTCCTTTACTCGTCACCACCGCAATCGCCTCGCCTACTTCACCAAATGCAAACTGATTGACGGTCGATCCATCTACCACGCCAGAGCCCACATACGTCGGTGCTCCCGTCTTGGGGAACGTGAACTCATGGATCGCAGTCTTCCAATCATCGAACTTCAAACGATTCCGATCGATCGGATCGACCCACACCTGCGACGAAATCGCAACCTTGTCAAGCCCGGCATACAACGTGGTTGACGGCGCCAAAATGGCTGTTCCGGCCGGTTCGAAACGACCCGAGCCAAGAGGGAACGTGACCATGGAGGTCATCGCAACCCCGGCAAACGTGACGGGCACGTGCACCCGGTTGCAGGGCACCAAGGGTTCTGGGTTGCCAGTCGATCGCTGCCAGTCTGGAATCCAATCGGGCGCATTCGATGCGGCAACCGTGCGGCGATTGCGCTCCAGAGCTATGGGAACCGATGCCGGTGTGGTGGGCATCACCATGCCGATGTCGGCCATGTTCGATGCGGTCACGAGTCGAATCTGGCCTCCAACGAGCCGTGCGGCCACGAGTGACCCCTCGACCTTGGCGCGATCGGTTACGCGCGGGTGCGACGGGTCTCGAGCATCAACAAACGTGACGGTGAAATAGTTTGTGGATGACTGTGTCGCCGACGGATCTCCTGCGACAGGTTTGACGGTGTCGGATTCGGTTCCGAACACGACAATTCGACCATTGCCAACCAACAGCGATGAGGCTGCGGTCGCAACATCGGCAATATTGCCTTTGCCTTTTGCTACGCCGATGGGAACAGTGACATCAAGGGTTGCGAGCACATTGAGGCGTTGCGCGTCGGTAATCCGCATGTTGCCTTTGCCGTCCAGGTCATAGATCAGTGAGCCCACCGCTTTGACCGAGTCAAGTTCGTCAACACCTTCAACCTGCACATTGGTACCAAGCGTTTCTCCTTGTGTCCCGCCGCCCGCGCCAGCGGAATCGGCAACCGCAGCTGACTTCTCATCCGCGGAGACTGCTTGGCCGACCGACTCGAACCGACCTCCGAAGCTCGCGCCAAAGCCCCGGCTGCCCACGTGTTGGGCACCAACTTTTCGTAGATCGCCAATGAGTGCATCGCAACTCGCAAACGACTGCACATCGGCCACGAGTTTCACCTGCGTTGGGTTAATAGGTTTGGGTCCAAGCGAATCAAGCACCTGATCAACGCGTTTCCCATACGCCGTTTGTGTCGGTGGACTTGTTGAATCTTGGGTAGCAAGGATCGTTCCAAGCACGAGTACAAGTACGGCGAGGCCACCGGCGACAATGCCACGTCGCTGGGCACGCCGGGCCAAGATGCGACTTGCGATGTTTGTGACATCAAGCGGTTTGGCACGTTGGCGGACCTGTGCTCCCAGGCGGGTCAACGCTTGGTCGACGCCATCGTCTTGTGGTTCACGTTCGTCGTTCTCAGTCATGGCTGCTCACTTGGTTTGCAATCGCATTGGAGGTACGCAATGTGCCCCGTGCTCGGTAAAGAAGCGATTTGACGGCCGGGACACTCAAATGCATCGTTTCAGCAATGTCGTCAATGCTCAGATCGGCCACGTAATGCAGCGCGACCGCGGCTGCTTGTTCTTTCGGAAGCGCACGCACTGCGTCCCAAATCTGCTGATCAGCCAGAGGTTGGGCAAGATCCGACGAGACTGCTGCACCGTTTGCTTCAATTCGTGCAAGCGCACGCTTTTCGTTGACATTTCGACGCTGCGCCGAAATGGCTGCGTTGATGGCTACTCGGCGCACCCAGGCGCCAGGTCGATCCAGCTTCGAGACGCGACGCCACCGCGCATAGCAACGTTCAAACGCGTCTTGGGTGATGTCTTCGGCGCGTTGCCAGTCGCCGACAATGGCGTAGACGGCCGCGTTCAGCGTTTGGCTTTCTGCCGTGACGAGTTCAGCGAACTCCATATTGGACCTCACAGTACAAACACACGTTTGGGGTGCCGTTATGGTCGCGCACTTTTTGCAAGTCTTCTTGTCATTGAGGCGGGCGTCGCGTAACCACGTAAATGGGGACGCGCAGTATTCTCTAGTGCTGTGTCTGACACCCCGCCAACCGATCGATTGCCCCGCGGGCCCCATCAACTCACCCGTGATCAAGTGCACGAGTCGCAGCGATCACGCATGTTCACCGCAATGATCGATGCGGTCGCCGAAAAGGGCTACGTGAAAACCACGGTCGGCGATGTCCTTCGCGGTGCCGGAGTGTCACGGGCCACGTTCTACGAGCAGTTCACCGACAAAGCGGACTGTTTCTCTGCGACCTACACCTGGGTCGTTGACCTCTTAGGTCAATTGGTCGACGTGGAACTCGCCGCCTCAACGTCGCCGGAAGATCCCCTCGCCACCATTGACACGCTCGTCGGGTTCTACCTTGATCTCCTCACGCAGGCACCGAGTTTGGCGAAAGTATTTCTCGTCGAGGTGTATGCGGCCGGGCCAGTCGTTATTGAGTTGCGCAAGCGTACCGTTGACGCGTTTGTCGATCAGATCTGCACGACACTCGTGCCGCAACTCACCAACGATGCCGACGCACATTTCACGGTGCGCATCCTCGTGACGTCGCTCGTCGCGATGGTTACCGAAGCAGTCGCGATTGGGGACGTTGCACACCTTGGCGAATTGCGCGCCCCGTTTCGCGCCGTTGTCGAACGGCTCTTGAACGGCCACTAATCGACCCGGGCTTTTGGTCGGTTTAGCGCTGCGAGTTGACCGTCAACCAATCCGGGTCGAGTTGGCGCAAAAACAGACCACATCGTTCGGCTTCATCGCTCTCACCGATGCGATCGGCCCGACGCGCGAGTTCAGACAAGCACCGGAGAAACCCGCGGTTCTCCTCATGGGACCATCGCACCAGGCCGCTTCCCCGCCAACCGTTTTGGCGCAACGCGTCGAGCCCTCGGTGATAGCCAACCCGGGCATAGGCGTAACCTTCAACGTCGTCGCGCGCAAGTGAACTGAGCGCCGCCCAGGCATCAAGAAAGGTTGGCTTTTGTGCAACAACGGCAGCGACCGCGGTGCGACTCGCGTCAGGTTCAGGTATCGCACACGCCTCACGCAGCGCTTGAAGAAGCGCCGGTGGCTCGGTGGGAAGAATGACTTCAGGCGGTTTCGGGCCCGGAGCACCAACAAGATGTTCGGTCATCGCGGCCACGTTAGCGAGAACGGACCACGGCCAAAGCCACGCTCGGTAGGCTGACGGCGCGCAACCATTGGAGTCGAACGCCGTGCACGACAGACGATCTTTACGCAACAGAATGGTCGCCACGACCTGCTTAACGCTCGTCTTTGTTGTCTCAACGGCGTTCGTTCAATCGTTGCCGGCACATGCCGCGGTGAAGCCTCCGATTGACACTCGCACCTCGCCGATCTCGGGCACCTATACCGTTCGCTATGTCGACCCGAAACCTGATTCACCTGGATTGTCGAGCGAAACAATTGCAGGCATCGACACAGGAAGCGAGTTCGTGCGGGTCAAAGAGAATCAGGTGCCGGCCGGGATCAACCCTGGTGACCAGGTGCTCTTGACCAAACCCGGTGCTGTACTCAAGGCCCTCGCCAAACCGACCGCAAAGACACGGCCACCAGATCTTGGAATAGCGACTTCAGGCACGAAGAAGGTGCTCTTCGCAATGGTTCAATGGTCTGGAAACCCAGCTGATTCCGTTAACAACGACAACGCAACAACGCTGCTCACACAGAACGCAAATTGGTATCACACCGTTTCTGGTGGACGGCTTGCCATGCCGGGCACTTCGACCGGGTGGATCACCATCACGCCGCCAACGGGATCTTGTAGCGGGGACTTCATTGCGTTCACCTCGTCGATGATGACCCTCACCCGATCGAAACTCACCGCCATGGGATACAACCTCGCGGGCTACGACACCATCGCCATCTACTTTGCAAGCTCAAGTGCGCAAACCGAATGTGCTTGGGCGGGACTCGGCGGCGGCGGTCAGGTCTGGATGGCCGGAGACGATGATCTCAGTGTGCTCGTACACGAACTCGGTCACACGCTGAATCTTGGGCACGCCGCACGACTGTCGTGCACAACGGCAAGTGAGCCTGTTGCACTGGGCGACGATTGCGTGGGCCAAGAGTACGCGGACCGTTCTGACGCCATGGGCAACGGTCCGCCCGCGATGTTTGCAGCACCCCATCTTGACGCGCTCGGCTGGTTTGGCCCGGGCGAGCTTGTAACAATCACGCCACCGGCCTCGGGTTCTGACGATCGCACGTTCACGCTCGGGCCCTTAGAAACACTGGGGGCAGGCACACGCGCCGTCAAAGTCGAACTTGCCGATGGATCAGCGATTTACTTTGAAAATCGACAGATGATCGGCATTGACGTCAACAACTTTTCGCCTTACAGCGAGGGGGTACTGGTGCACTACCGGCCCTCGTCGATGGCGAGCCTAACGTGCAACGGCAATCTCATCGGATGCGCCGCTGATCAGTATCTCCTTGAGGCAACGGCTGGAATGCAAACACAGGACCCAACTTGGCGGCTCCAGAGCGGCAACGTTCTCAACTTGTTGAATGGGGCACTGACCGTATCGGTCCAAAATGGCACCGGCGACGACATGACACTCAACCTTCACGTCGCCGCTTTTCCGATTGCCGCACCGACTGTTGTGTCAGTCGTTCCTGGCGATGCGCAAGCAACCCTCACCTGGACGGATTCGACAGGGGCACTCGGGCGACCACCATCTCGCTATCTGATCGAATGGAATGACCTCGACAACGAATTCGTACGGTCTGAACAAACGACGTCGGACGCGAGCTCGTACACCGTGCGCGACCTTTCCCCAGGCCGCTATCAGTTTCGAGTTACGGGGATAAACGAATTTGGAACGGGTGTCGCCTCAGCGTGGTCAAGCCCAATCGATGTACGTGTGCATGTGGCGAGCGAGGCTTTCGTGAAAGCCGCTTTCCGTGATTTTTTGGGTCGAGCAGCAACAACAGATGAAGTTCTCACCAATAGCCAACGACTTGACCAAGGCACGACAAGTCGCAGTGATTTTGTTGAAGGATTGGCCAACTCGCCTGAATGGGTAGGCGCTGTTGTCAACGCCATGTACGTCGATACTTTGGGCCGAACGGGTGAACCGGGCGGTGTGACGTTCTGGTCAAATCAGATCCGACGTGGGACAAGAAGCGTTGCACAAGTGGCGGGCAGTATGTACGCAAGCAACGAGTACTACACCGGTATTGGCGGTGGGACCGACACGTCATGGATTCATGACCTGTATCTCAAATTGTTACAGCGACCTGCCGACTCATCGGGGCTCAACTACTGGCGCAATCAAATTGCGACGCACGGTCGAACCTGGGTGGCAGTTCGCTTTTACAACTCTCCAGAATCCGCACGCACCCGCATCAACACGCTGTACCAGAAACTACTTGGTCGCAGCGTCGACCCGGTCGGTGCCGGGTTCTGGACGCCTCGAGTCATCGCACAAGGCGACATTGCCCTCGCCGTCGACCTTGCAGCCAGCACCGAATACTTCACTCGTGCTCAAGCCCGCTTCCCTTAATCCTGTTTGCCTGAACCTTTAGACGACGTCGAACAAGCCACGAATGTCATCCGCGCTCAACGCCCCCGACAGAGCGCCATCCGCGTCCATGACGTCTGCAAATAACGCGGCTTTGCGTGCTTTGAGTTCCATCACTTTTTCTTCGATTGTCCCGGTCGACACGTAGCGATACACGACAACCGGATTCACTTGTCCGATGCGGTGCGCCCGGTCAACCGCTTGGGATTCCACCGCCGGATTCCACCATGGGTCAAGGACGAAGCAGTAATCAGCTTCGGTCAAGTTCAACCCCACGCCGCCAGCTTTGAGGCTGATGACAAACACGGGCACCGCTCCTGACTTGAATGCGTCGATTGGTTTGTCTCGCCGACGCGTTCGGCCGTCAAGGTACGCATAGTCGATGCCCGCCGCGTCAAGGCGCGCTTTCACTCGGGCGAGGTATCGCGTGAACTGGCTGAATACGAGCGCCCGATGGCCTTCGGCGAGTACCTGCGTGAGATCTTCAATGAGACGATCTACTTTGGCAGAACCGATGTCGTCGTGGGCTTCATCAACAAGTGCGGGGTCGAGACTGAGTTGGCGCAACAGTGTGAGTGCTTTGAAGATCTCAAACCGGTTTCGTTGCATATCACCAACGAGACCGAGCACCTTTTGGCGTTGGCGTTGCAGTTGCGTTTGATAAATCCGAGCGTGGCGGCTCGACAGTTCTACCTCAATGGTTTGCTCGATTTTGGGTGGCAGTTCGCTAAGAACCGCGTCTTTGGTGCGTCGTCGCATGAGCGGTGCGATGCGACGACGAAGTGTTGCGAGCAGTTCTGGGGCTTCACCTCGCTCGATGGGTTTGCGGTACACGGTGCTGAATCGTTGGGGGTCCGGATAGAGCCCGGGTGCGACAATGGACAGCAGCGCCCACAGATCCATGAGCGAGTTCTCCATCGGGGTACCGGTGATCGCGAGCTTTGTTTTCGCAGGAAGTCGCCGCACGCATTGGTACGTCTTGCCTTGATGGTTTTTCACGAACTGGGCTTCGTCAAGGAGCAAGAGTTCCCATTCGACCGATTCATATGACTCAGCTTCGAGGCGAAAGAGCGCATATGAGGTAACCACCAAGTCTGCTCCCGCAATTGCATCGACCAGATCTGTACCCCGACGCGCTTTCGTTGCATGTATGGTCGCTACGGCAAGTTCTGGCGCGAATCGGTTCGCCTCGTGACGCCAATTTTCAACGACACTTGTTGGCGCCACCACCAAGAATCGAGCATCGGGGTTAATCGCCTTGGCATGCAGACACAACGCCAGGGTTTGAATGGTCTTGCCCAAACCCATGTCGTCGGCGAGGATGCCCCCAAGTTGGTTTCTATGCAAAAACGCAAGCCAGTTGAGACCTTCTTGTTGATAGGTGCGGAGTTCCGCATGCAAACCCTCGGGCACCTCTATTGGCGCGGGGGCTTCCAAATCACGCATTCGGGCCAGGTTGGCTGACCATTTTTCGCTTTGGCGTTTGACAACACCGAGCGCGGCAAGTTCATCCCACCACGACGTTTGGTAGGGATTGATTCGCACGTCACCGTCGCCGTTGTCATCGGTTAAGCCGCGCGCCTCGCCAATAAGTTCATGCAGCCGCGCGAACTCAGGACGATCGAGTCGGAGCCAGGTCCCAGACGGCAAAATCAACACGGGTTGGTCATCGGTAAGCGCCGCGAACAACGATGCGAATGGAATGTCTTCGCCGTCAACGCTTATCTCGACTGACAGATCGAACCAGTCGGTCCCGTCGTTCCCCGTAGCCGAATCTTGTACATCAAGTTCAACTAATGGATCACCGGTTGCCTCACGAAGCGTGGGCAATGATGTCTCGGTCACGTCACGAACACGGACAGCGATTTGGTCAATATCCTCAAAAAACGAGACGACGGCGCCCAGCAGCGTGATCACATCTGCGCCCCGCAACACCCGGTTCCACGGGCGCCCCGCAAGTGCCACAAGCTCGGCCTGCGTGCCGTCTGGCAACTTGAGGTCTGCGATCGCTCGTCGTTCCGCTTCGAGGTCTCGTGTCACGTCGTCGCCACTATGGAGGGGATACTCGATAGTGGCTGAACCACGCTGGTAGCTGGCAAGCCACCGCGTCTCGATCGCATCGAGCGCGGTGCGTTGCACCTCGAGGACCAGCCGGTCAAAGACAGATTCGACGATTGCAACGGAGCCATCGTGCGAACCCACATTGGCGTGACGCGCGAGATGCGGGTGGTACACGTTCAACAACTCGTCAACGTCAGATGCAGGCACCCAGAGCGCCTCGCTCGTGTACAGACGTGCGAGACCGGCTGGCATCTCTTTGGCAAGCGCCGCGAGCACGATTTCACCGTTGGGAAATACCGTGACGATGCCATGGGATGGCTGCCCGATGAGTCCGAAGCACTCTGGATCAGGATCGAGAATGCGATCACCAAGAGTCATCCCAACGTGCATGGTGACGCCGCCATCGTCTGCTTCTTGCAAATCCAGGGTCGCTTGGGCCCGGTCGACGGCCAAGTACACGTCGGTCGCCAAGCCGCTCGCATCAACCAGGGTGACCCCAACCTCAATTGCGTGGGCAAGATGAAGCCACACGTCGGCCCCAAATTGCGATAGATCAACCGCCACGTTCGAGGACGAAAACCACCCCCGCTCAACCGTAGAAAGCATGCCGCGAATTGCGGCAACCTGACGCGGGTCAAAGTTTCGAGCGCCGTAACCCGGGTAGCCATCAAAATCACGCCAGGCGACACCTGATCGTATCCACCGCTCTTTTGCACCTTGTTTCACCGGACGGATTGTTGCGGTGAGCGACATTGCAGATGTTTGACTTCCCCATCTCGACGAACCGACCACACGGGTGTCCGTCTCGAATTGCAAACCAAGGGGCTGATAGGTCGACGGCGATTCGTCATTCAAAAGTTCACCCAATGCGGCCCGCCACCCATGCTCGGGCACGCTTTTCCCGAAACGAGCGGCCTCAACGCGGCGAGCGACAAGGATCGTGGCGACAACGTGTTTGCACGCACCGCCGAGTGGGCAAGTACACGAGTCGTCCAGCGAAACACCCGGGCCTTTCACCCACCACTCCACCCGAGTGATGTAGGTATTTCGCTGTGAGCCTTCCACCGCTGCGGTGAGGAGCCCCGTGCGCGTGCTCACCAATCGAACTCGGTCTTCGCTCGCATACCCACGGCCACGCTGCAACGAGCCAGGATCAAAGAAGCTCGCTAAAACATCGTCGTCTAAGACGGCAACGCCGGTGGGATTTAGCACGTTACGTTCGCCGTCATACCTTCCAGACTACGGGCCACGGCAACGTGTGAAGCCAAAGCTATTGCTGCGATGCGTGGCAAGCTGCGCCACCACACACGTCAATAACCGCACTCGTTTCGTCCGGTTGCAAGAACGCGGACTTTTGCGAGCGTGCCGCCGCGTTGTTCCGTGGGTCTTCGTGTGGATCGTGACCATCGGGCGGGGGCGTATCCGTCAACACCGGCAAGTCTGCGCCGCTATCGAAATATACGATCGCCGAACCGGCATAAGGATACGACGAGATGCAGTCGATGCCCCACAACAGTCGCGTGTCGGGCACACGCCCGGTGTCGAACGCCGGGCAATGTGCTTTCGCTCCGATCGTGCGTGCTTCGGTATCGGCGGCGTAGTCCGAGACCTGATGATCACCAAGTGCGATCTGCATGAGCACCTGATGTTGCGGCGTGCCCGGTAATGGGTCGGTGGTCATGTGGTTCGCGTAACCCGAGGGTTCGGCCCGGTCCCATTGGAGTTGCACGAGTGCGAGTGCACGAACCCGATCTAGTTCCGCCGGGTAGGCCGGTTTGAGCACCGCTTCGAACTGGGTGAAATCGGTGCTTCGGGGCAGCAGCAGCGACGGATAGTTCATGCCCGACACACCGAGCACCCCACGGGTGATGTCGGTGGATACGGCCATGACCACGCCACCTTCAATGCCGCCTTGGCTGTTGCCGTCGTAGTACACGTGACCGGGGGCAAGTACCGATGTTCCCGAATCATTTTGGAATGCGGGGTCGGTTGCGAGGCCAGGGCTCATCTTCATGAGCCGGGCCAAGAACAAGAAGTTCAACACACCTTGTTGCAACGGGTCGGCGAGCTTATTGAAAATCGATAAATCCTGGAGGACTCCGGCGGCGGTGCCAATGTCTGCGTTCGACATGCCCACCCAATTGCTTCCGCAGAAAACCATGTTGTGTTCGGCAGCCATGTCTTGCACGTTGCCTGCGGTGACCTCATTGACCGACCCGAACAGACCGTGGCCATAGAGCGAGGCGCGGGCAGGCGTCGTCAAAGCTGACGTTGGAATCACACACCGGAACGCCGCGTTGAATGTGCCATTGCGCGCGGGGAGCCCAGACGCATCTTCGTTGAAAGTCGAGCCAGGGGCACCGGTTCCGGTCAGATAGTTCGGCACCGCAAAGGTTCCTTCGACCACCCGGGCAATACCAGTGTGGGTGCCTGGCGTTGACGACGTCACCGCAAACGTTGGGGCGGATGATCCCAGTTGTGCGAAGGCGTCATCGCGCATGTGGACGAGCCGCCCGGTCAAGTTCGCCGTACTGGCAACGGTGAAGTCCCACGCCAAATAGAGGCTGGCCCGAGCAATGCCCTTGGTTCCCAGGCCATCGATCAGCGAATTCATCGAGGTCGCACGCTGCGCGAAACCAGGCACTGAGCTTGCGGTGCCGTCTCGATACGCACGAAATACTGGCGGGGCCGTGAGCGGCTGGCCGGCCTCATTCTTCAGATTGCGCAATCCAACGATGTAATGGTGGCCATCGGTCAAGTTTTTGACCGGGTGGATGATCAGCACTTGCTTGGACGGATCGGCGTACGTGTCGTGCACGTCAAGTTCTGACCAGGTCGGCACGAGTTGGTGTGCGTCGGTGTCGTAAAGCAATACCGGCGAACCGACTCCATTCCGGTCCAGATGATCAATGGTGGGCACGTTGGATTGGTCAAGGTTGATCCCTGGGACCTGCACCAAGATCGGAGAACCAGGGCTGAACCCATCAGAACGGTTGATCTGCGAAACCCCAATCGGGGTCCCCGATGCGTTCTTGGGAACCTGCGTGGGCTTGAGATTCACGCGTAGACCGGTTGCCGTTGTGGGATCTGGCCGGGTGAAATAGTTGTTCGGCCACGGCAACATGCATGAGTTGCCAGCGATCGGGTCACACCCGAAACGTGCGAATTCGCTCGAAACCAGTAACTGGAACCACAAATCCACCCGGCCAGATGAGTTCACGACGTTCGACCAGTAGTTCAGCGCCCCCGTATCGGCAGTCCGCCACATCAATTTGTCATAGGCGATGCGCACTTCACGCCTGCCGTACTCTCCTGAGTGTTGGAGCGCCGCAACCACGCTGCCTGGAGACATTCCGTTTGCTAAGCGACTGGAAAAGTAACTCAGTCCGGTGGCATCGGCTGAACGCCCGAGCATCGCTTGGTAGATCGCATTGATCCGATCTGCGGTGTTCGCGCGTTGGTGCGCGAACTCACTTGAATCGGCCATAACCCGAAGCACCCATTCAAACGTGCTCGAATTGTGTGCTTGGATGCGAGCTTCGAAATAGGTGAGACCGACTTGATCGGCGCTACGACCCAACAGGTCATGAAACCCACGCTCAACTAAATCGTCACCAACCGACGCGTCACTCGTCGCCGCCCAACGCGCCGCACTCGGTATCGAAGCTGACGCGTGCGGTGCCGCCCCCGCCATCATGTCGGCATCGCCCCCAACGCGCTCAACCATCTGGGCGACCAACGGATACCACTCGGGTTGGGCCGCGAGCGCTTGAGGTTGTGACTGCGGAACAACCGGAGCCACGTTCGTTTGAGTTGGCCGTGGTTGTGTGGCACCTGCGGTGGGCGCCGCCACGACACTCGCGCCCACGACGAGCAGTGCTGCCGCGGCAGATCCAAGGCGTGCACGCCGCGTCACTCGTCGTTCGAGAGATGCACGAGTTGATCGAATGATGTGGGTCACAGAACCTCCCCAAGGTTCGTTTCTACGCTCTACGTTCTTCTCTGACCCTAGCCTGCCGCAAACCCTCAGTGGCACGGCCGATAGGATCAATGCCCGTTCTGGCTATCCAAGCAAAGGTGAGAGTAGACAATGGGTCGTTTCTGGGCATGGCTAGCGGTATGGTGCGGTCGACGGGCAGGAACCGTTGCAGTTATCGGCTTGTTGATCACACTGATCCTCGGGATCGGCACGACGCAACTCAAGTTCGCCACCAGCCAGTCGAGCTATCTCAATCCGTCGGACAAGATCTACCAAGACGATCAGGTTTACGAGAAGCTCTTTGGTGGGCAAGCCATGGTGGTCATGATTTCGATGACGAATGGCGCCAAAATTGAGCATCTGTTCACGCCCGAGAACACAAAGAAACTCAAAGCGCTTGACGCCGAATTGCAAGCGGGCGCAAAGGCGAACCAAATCCAAAGCATTATTGGACCGGTCGCCACGTTGCAGTATTCCAATGACTTGTCGTCGAAGAACTGGGTTGAAAAATCAGACCCCACCAAAGCATGCGATATTTCTGATCCCAGCGCGATCACCAAAGCAATCAACAACGCACCGGACGCTCCGTGCAAAATGATTGACGCTGATGTGCCCGCCAGCATCGTCGGGAACGCGCTCGTCGGAGCACTCAGCGCTCCCGGCCAGTCGAAAGCATCGTCAAAGGCACGCACCGATGACACGGCCGCCACGCTCGCTCGACTTGGCAAAGTCAAAGGGCCCCACGACTTGACGAACCCCGAATGGGTGAAGTTCTTGCTGTATGGAAACGATGGCAAGATTCGCAAGTCGCTGCGGACGTTCTTTCCGAACCCAACGCACGCACAGATGATTGTGCGGCTCCAAGGTCAACAAACCCTTGATGCCCAAAGTGCATCGGCCACATTCGTGTCCGATACCGCGGCAAAGTACTCATTCGATAAAGCGACCACAATCACAACTGGTGCACCATCGCTGCTCAAGAACATCAACGATTATCTCAAGGGCGGCATGTTCTTGTTGGGCGGCATTGCCGCGGCTGTCATGGTTCTGATCTTGCTGGTCTTGTTTGATGTGCGGTGGCGTCTCTTGCCCCTTGCGGTCATTGCCGTCGGTTTGCTTTGGGCCTTTGGTGTCGCGGGTTATCTGGGTATTCCATTGACATTGGCGACAATCGCTGGGTTGCCCGTGCTGCTCGGTGTCGGCATTGACTACGCCATCCAGATGCACGCGCGAGTCGAAGAAGAAGCGGTCATCAATCAGTCCGAGCATCCAATTCAAGAGACCGCGCGAAATTTGTGTCCGGCGCTACTGGTGGTCACCTTTGACGCAATCTTCGCATTTGCGGCATTGCACTTCGCCAAGGTTCCCATGATCCGCCAGTTCGGTTACCTGCTTGCCGTTGGTATCGCGGTGATCTGTTTGACGAGCATCGTCGTGCCTCTCGCCACTCTGGGAATCCGCGAGTTCAAGTCCCCCACCAAGCGCACCACTTCGAAACGATCTGAAGCATTGGGCGATCTCGTGGTGAAGATGGGTGCCCTCCCAGGCAAAATTGGTGGGCCGCTCATCGCTGTGGCACTCGTTGTGTTCATCGCGGGCATCGTCGTTGAACCAAAACTCACGTTGCAGACCAATCCAATCAAATGGGTGAATCAAGACTCCCAAGTGATTCAAAACATTCACGCGCTCGAAAAAGGCACCGGATCATCCAACGAGCTCGGCGTCTTTGCAAAATCTGATTCGAATGTGTTCACCCAAAAGAACGTGACGTTCGTTGACACGTTCACCAATAATGCTTTGGACAAGCACACGGAAACACTGCGCACCGCGAACAGTGTGGTTTCGATCGTGAGCGACGTCATCAACGACATCCCCGGCGCCGATCACGCTGCACCAAGCGCGGCATCGGTTGCGGCCGCCTTTGTGTTGGCCCCACCGCCAGTGCGGGCAAGTTTCGCCACAACCGACGCCAAAGCAATGAACATCATTTTCCGGACGGGCCGACCGGATGGGTCAACAGTGCCGCTCGAGTTGCAGTCCGATGACGTGGATGCGATGAACGCAACTTTCCGCTCCGCGGACGTTCCCGATGGCGTGACGTTCACTCCTTCAGGCCTCGCTGTTGTTGGCGTCGGTTTGTTGCACAACCTCGAATCCAACCGGGTGCTGCTCACCTACCTTTCGATCGCATTTGTTGGATTGTTCCTTGCGGTCCGTTTGCGAAGCATTGTTCGGTCGCTGCTCTCGCTCGTACCGGTTTTGATTGCGGTCGGCTTATCGTCACTGGTCGCGTTCGCCTTTGACTTGCAACTGTCGCCGCTCACCGCGGTTGGGGGTCCGCTGGTGGTCGCAATTTGTACCGAGTTCACGTCGCTGATCTTGTTGCGTTTCGTAGAAGAACGCGGACGCGGCTACGAGCCCCGTCAGGCTGTTGATCACACCGCGGCACGCACCGGCCGGGCATTTATTGTCTCCGCACTCACCGCGGTTTCCGGGGTTGCAGTGATCGCCACATCATCAATGCCGCTGTTGCGTGACTTTGGTTTGATCGTTGGTATGAACGTGCTCGTCGCGCTGCTCAGCGCACTCGTGTTCTTGCCCCCGATGCTGGTGTGGGCTGATTCAAACGGACGGAACTGGGTGTCACGCCGCCTGGTCCCTGACGAAATCTTGCATCCCACCGCCAACGCTGCAAAGTAACGATCCTCCCGTCATGATACGACCACAGAAGCGATGACCCTTTGGGACGCGTTCGATTCAATGGACGATGAGACCATCGACACGGCCGCGTCACCAGTAGCGACAACGTGGAGTGTCAGCGAGCTTGGGTCAGCTATCAAACAAGCGTTGAGTCACGCGGCGCCCGGCGACATTTGGATCCGTGGCGAGATCCGTTCGTGCCGCCCGCCAAACAAGAACGGCCATCAATATTTTGATCTTGTTGAGCCTGGTGATGCACCTGGGCAGCCGCCCAAAGCAAAGATTCCCGTCACACTGTTTCAGGGGCGGCGTCGCAGTGTGATGCAAACCCTTGCACGATCGGGAAGCGACACTGAACTGGCCGACGGGGTCGAAGTTCGAATTGCCGGAACGCTTGATTGGTGGGTTGGCGGGGGCAAATGCAACTTCATCATGTCCGACATCGACCCGGTTTTTACACTCGGTCAGCTTGATGCGCAACGACGCGCGTTGTTGGCCGCACTCGCTGCTGACGGTCTCATCGGCAAAAACGCTTCGGTTCCGTTTCCACGACCTGCATTGCGCATTGGTTTGGTCACAAGCGCCGGCTCTGCCGCCCATGCCGACTTCATGCAGGGAATTGACGCGTCCGGGTTTGCGTTTGTGGTGACCCTTGCCGACACGCTCGTTCAAGGGGTCGATGCCCCCGCAATGATCGCGTCGGCGATTACTCGACTTGCCGCCAGCAATGTCGACGTGATCGCCGTTGTTCGAGGTGGCGGTTCTCGGACCGACCTGATCGCATTTGACCACGGCGACGTTGCGTATGCGATTGCCAAGTGCTCGGTGCCGGTCTTAACAGGGATTGGTCATGAGATTGATCGCAGCGTCGCCGACGAAGTCGCCCATTTGTCGTTCAAAACGCCAACGGCGGTCGCCGCCGAGCTCGTGGGGCGCATTGAGCGCGATGCCCTCGCCATTGCTGAGCGTATTGCGCAGCTCCAGGTGCGAGTTGAACGCCGCATCACTCATGCCACAAGTGAAATCAATGACCGTTTGAAACGCGCCGAGCGTGCCGCACATATCGCTCAGACACGGGCGTTCACGCATCTCAACGGATACCAAAGGCAGCTTGAAAATTCTGCTCGACGGAACTTGCGTGTTGGAGTCGAACAACTCGCACGCCGTGCTGACCGCTTGGTGATTGATGCATCTCGCGTTACGGCTCGTGCCAACGAGCACCTCGATAATCATCAGCTACGCGTTCGTTCGTTTGACCCAGTTCTCACCTTGCAACGGGGCTGGTCAATGACTCGGTTGGAGTCCGGCGAACTGATCCATTCCAGCAAAGGACTCAACCCTGGCATGGTGCTCGTCACCACGTTTGCTGATGGGACCATCGCATCGACTGTCAACTCGGAGGAATCATGACGCAAGAACCATCGGCACCCGCCGAGTCGTACACACAGGCGGTCGCAGAAGTTGATGCGATCCTCGCGGATCTTGAGCGCGACGATCTCGATGTCGACTTGCTCGCAGAGAAGGTCCGCCGGGCAACCGAACTGCTGACCTGGTGTCGCAGCCGAATCACGGCCACGACCGACGAGGTCACGCAAGCAATTGAAGGCTTGAGTGACGTGCGATCGGCCGACGAGAAAAGCTGAAATCACCGCGTGTGCCGTCGCCATGTGCGATGGTGGAACCCGTCATGGTTTTTCCCTTGCTCGTCGCTTTAACTACCCCAATTATTTGGCTCATTGTTGGACTTGCCGGTTATGCGCTTGTTGCGATTCCCCTTGTTTTGTGGGGCCTGGGCCGGACCAACAAGCGGTCACTGGGTTGGGTCGTGGTGCCCATTGTTTCGTTTGTTGCGTCAACGGTCCTCTGGCTCTATGTCAATCGGCAAGGTTTCGGATGACAAGTTCTGGACCGGTTACCGCACAAATCCGCTTGCCAGATCAAAGCGCCGTGCGATTTTCTGGCGTTGGCGTGCGCCTTGGTGGCACGCAGATCCTCGACGACGTTGACTTTTCCATCGCGCGCAACACCACCTTTGGGATCGCAAGCTCCGATGAGCACGCGCTGCGGACGATTTCCGAACTGATTGCGGCGGCACGCAAACCCTCGTCCGGTTCGGTCACCGTGATTGAGTTCGATGCCGCAACGCAAGCCAGCGAGATTCGACGCCGTCTTGGCTATTTGCCTTTTCCACATGTTGTCCCGCCGCATTTGCGGGTTGAGGAGTACCTGGAAAGCCAGGCCGCAGCACTCGGTGTGCCACGTGAGCGCTGGAAGTCAATGATTGACACGTTGTTGACGTTGGCAGGAATTGCTGGACGTCAAGCGGTCGCGACGAACGATCTTCCCCCGGAGAATCGCCAACTACTCGCGGTGGCCGCAACGTTGGTGCACGACCCGGGCATCGTGGTGCTCCATGAGCCAACCGAAGGACTTGACATTCGTGCGGCAAGTCGTTTGTGGAACATGCTGCGCCGACTCAATGACGTGTCTCGAACGGTCGTGGTGTGTTCACGCAAGTTGTCCGAGTTGAGCGCAAATTGTGTGTCGCTTGCGATCGTCAACGATGGCCGTGTTATCGAACACGGCCCACCCGGTGAGGTCGTTGGCCGACTGAGTGGACATCGGCGCATTCGTGCTCGACTTGCCAACGGAGTCGTTCGCACCCACACGGTTGCCGATGTTGCCGCGCAAGCCGCACTTTTGCGCAAACTCGTCGCGGCCGAAGTTGAGCTCATTGAGTTTGCCGAAGTGCCACCCGAACTTGACGATCTCACCCTGCCCGACCACGGTTCGTCACATCGGACCTCAGTGCGGAGCGATCCTCAATGAGTTTGGATACGCATCCAGTTGACGTGATTGGGAACCCGGTCCGCCGCACGACGTTGTTGCGCATGTTGCGTTCGACAACCAATGTGGTGTTACTCGTCGTGTGGACATCGCTCATTGTCGCGCTCGGCATTGTCGTGCTCGTGCACAGCACGGGCACAGGCGGACCGCTGCATCCTGGGTTGAACTATCATGATTTCTTTGGTGCCACGTTGGCGCAGTGGTGGATTGTTGGTCTCGTCGTCGGGTTGAGTCTGATGGCGATTGCCTCGACCGTGTTGACCTGTGGCGCAAATGACGAGGCGCGACGAATCGCGTCTTGGTCGCAAACTCTGTTGAGCCCCGGCCAAGTCGCACGTGGGATCTGGTCGGCTCAGGCGGCCTTCTTGTTGTTATGCCTTGTTGCCGCGCTGCCGGTTGCAGCGATCGCGCTCGCATCCGGTGGCACGTCTGTCACACAACTTGTCGTCGGCGCAGCGGGAGCATTCGTAACCGCAATCACCATGAGTGCGCTCGCCTTGGCGGTGTCGTGTCGCGCGAGACGCCTGTGGCGTCCGATGATCATCATGATGGTGGCGTGGGCAGTTCTCCTCGCCGGGCCACTTGCCGCACATCAAACCTTCGAAAACCAGACGCCACCAGGCGACCCGATTCTTTTGCTCAGTCCACTCACCGGGGTTGCCGATGCGGCCGCTCCCCTTGCCCATCCGGCCATTCGCTTTGGGGCAGCCATTCCTTGCTTCGAGCCGTGTGTTGAGCCTGGACCTACGAATTTCGATACGAAGAACCCGGCCGTTGCCCCGCTTGACAATTTGCGTGCCGGGGCACAGTGGCCCAATGCAGCCATCCCAACGTGGGCCTGGACGGCCGGGGGCTCGCTGTTCGTTTTGGTTCTTTCGCTGAGCATTGCGCGATTTCGGATTGCCCGACCATTGCGAGTGACCTGAGAAGTTACGAAGGCGGTTCGTCAACGGCCGGTGTGGCCAAAACCACCGACTCCACGTTCTGTTTCGTCAAGCTCGTCACAAGGTTCAAAGATCGCGTGTCCGACCTGCTGTAACACGAGTTGTGCGATCCGATCGCCACGTTTGACCTCGTAGGTTTGGTGCGGGTCGGTGTTGATCAGAATCACCTTGAGTTCATCTCGATAGCCCGAATCGATCAGGCCTGGCGTATTCAAACAGGTCACCCCGTGTTTGATGGCGAGTCCGCTACGTGGCTGCACAAACCCAGCCCACCCTCGAGGAATCGCCAACGCAATGCCCGTTGCCACCAATGCTCGCCCCCCGTTTGAGTCAAGGGTTGCATTGTGACGGGCAACAAGATCGGCTCCCGCATCACCGTCACTGGCGTAACAAGGGAGGGGAAGATCTGGGTCGAGCCGAACGATGGGAATGTGGAGGGTCGATTCGTCGTTCACCCATCGCAAACTACTCGGCCATCAACGATGACCGATCGAAGCAGTGCAAGGCTTTTGCGCAGCACGCGTGAGACATGCATCTGTGAAACATGCAAGCGTTGTGCGATCTCATCTTGGGAGACGCCATCCCAGTAGGTCAACACGATGATGTCACGTGCGTGCCCATCGAGTTCCGCAAGGAGTTGCGTGACGAACAGCGCGTCAAGCACCTCGCCCAATTGGTGGTCGATGCATCCAAGCTTGCCAAGGTTGTACTCGTCCGAAGGAAAGGTTGAGAGCATTTGCGCTCGATAGCTGTTGACCACAGTTCGTGTTTGTTCATAGGTCGCGCGATCGACTCCCATGGCCCGCGCGATCTCCCCTGGGTTCGGCGTACGGCCAAGGTCTTGGGGGAGCCGAGAGGCACACGCGTCCATTGCGCACTTTGCGTCTTTGAGTCGCCGAGGGACAGCCACGTCCCACGTGCAATCGCGGAAATAATGTTTGAGCGTTCCCACAATCATGGGAACGGCGTAACTGACAAACGGCCGACCGTGCGTTGGGTCAAAACGCTGCGCCGCCAAACACAACCCAACGGTGGCAACTTGGTTCAGGTCATCACGCGGAATGTCTCGCCGCGTGAAGCGTCCCGCGAGATGCAACGCGAGTGGCACATTGGCGGCAACGAGGTTGCGTCGCCACTCGTGGCACCTTCGATCGTTTCCTCGTCGCTCATAGACGCGACGCTGATGGCATCGCCGGTCGTGTGAGCTGGTTGTGGGTCGTTCTGATTGCATGACACCTCCCGAGTGGATTGACTGAAATGGGGCGCGTCAGCTCCACGTGCGCGCCCGATAGATAGACACGAAACATCATCGAAACCGATGAAAACTTGCAGTTACCCTTTCGGAACGTATTTGAGCACTCCGTTCCGACAGATTCAAGCGCGTTGCGGGATTTGAGTCCTTTGACCTACTTCGATCGAGAAGTGATCAGATCGATTCACCCTCATTTGCAAACACCCCAGCAAGTCCGTTCCACAGCAGTCGAGTCAAGTCATCGACAAACTGGTGTCGAGAGGTTGACGGGCGCGCGACCCAATCGTCACCTGCGAGATGAACCATCCCCACAATCCCATACGACCACGGTCGAGCCGCCGCCGTATCTTGGCCCGCTAATCGCAACCCATCGGCGAGGGTGCGTGCGATCACCGCGGCGAGTTGATCAACCAACGTGGACAGCGCGGCGCCACGCGGAGGGATGCGGTGGGTGAGAAAGCGGTACAAGCTCGGGTCATCTTCAATGGTGGCGACATACGTGTCTATTGAGCGGCGGACGAGTTCAACGGGTTCACCCCCCGACTCGAGAACCGCACCCAGTCGTTGGGCAAGGTCGCCGACAAACCGTTGCGCGAGTGCTTCAACGAGACCTTCACGATCACCGAAGTGTCGGTACAGAATCGGTTTGGAGACACCCGCGGCCTGGGCGATCACTTCCATGGATGCGCCCGGACCTTCGACGGCGATGACCGCAATTGCCGCATCAAGGTAGGCCTCGCGGCGTTCAGCTCGCTGTTGGACTCGACCGAGTGAGGCGGACACCTTTGGGGCACTTCGCCGCACCTTGCTGCCAGGTGCCTCCGAGGCTCTCGGTGACTTCTTGGTCACGGTTTCCCTCCGATTGTTGTTGTGAATTGCACATCTGTGTGCTGACAAATCCATGTGTGCATTGCAATGCCAGCGGCCACGCCAGCATTGAGTGACCGAGTCGAACCGAACATGGCAATGGAGCACACACGCTCAGCAAGCCGACGGCTCGGTTCGCTTAATCCCGGACCTTCCGAGCCAAAGAGCAAGACGCACGCTTTGGGCAAAGCCGTCGATTCAAGCGGAACGCAACCTTCGACATTGTCAATGCCGATCACCGGTAGCCCGGACTCACCGGCCCAATTCGCGAACACATCAACATCGTCGTGATGATGGACGTGCAAATAGCGGTCGGTGACCATGGCTCCTCGTCGGTTCCAGCGGCGACGACCAATGATGTGCACGCCTGCTGCGTTGCACGCGTTCGCGGTACGCACCACGGTTCCAATATTCATGTCGCTCGTAAAGTTCTCAATCGCCACGTGGAGCGGATGGCGCCGCGTGTCAAGGTCGGCAACAATGGCCTCAACCCGCCAGTACCGGTACTTATCGCTCACATTGCGCCGGTCTCCACTCGCGAGCAGTTCCGGATCGAAGCGCTCGTCGTCGGGCCAAGGAGGGGGGTGCGGGCCGACGCCAACTTCTTCCAGCGGACCAAGTGACGCTTGGCGATGATCGATCGGACCGTCAATTGACGCTGGCCACGACGCGTCGGTCATGGCGTGTCGCTCGCAAACGGCCCGCGACCCATCTGGGTTCGCACGGGAACAACAGGCGGGTTGACCAGTGAACGCCGCTGCCAATTCGCCCCATCGACAACAAGCGTGTGGCCTGAAATGAAACGGGCATAGGGTGACGCCAGAAAAGTTGCGGCCCAACCAAGCTCGCGTCGCTCGCCCGCACGGAGTGCTGGTTGTCGGTCGTCTGCACCGGGAGCTCGCGCAAGATTCGCAGCAATATCACTCGTCATATCCTCATGTGGGAAGAGCCCGGGAACGAGTCCGTTGACTTGAATGCCAAACGGGCCCCATTCGACCGCAAGCGTTTCGGTGAGGTTTTTCACACCAGCTTTGGCCGCGGCGCTGTGGGCAAATCCGGGTCCACCGGTCCATGCATACGACGCGCCGACATTGATAATTGAACCGGACGTGCGGGCAACGAGATGGCGCCGCGCAAAAGCCCGCGAGCACAGATAGGTTCCGGTCAAGGTGATGTCAACAACGCTTCGCCACGCGTTTGGACTCATGTCTTCGGCAGGCACCGG
>CAZJAZ010000007.1:0-71702 GCA_964544305.1 uncultured Iamiaceae bacterium
GCTGAAAAGTTTGTGTAAGCGGGGTTTGGTCCTGTTGGTCCGCGGCTTGGGGTTGCGGGCCGGGAAGGATTGATGTAATGGCATCTGTAATGAAGGAATCAATGACTTCAGAGGACGTGAAGACTCCAACGGCGTCGGGATTGCCTCCGGACTCGCTGGTCACAGCGACAGCGGAGCGGCTGGTCGATGAGGCCAAGTCGAGCGGGGTCGCGCTCACCGGTGAAGGAGGTTTGCTCACTGATCTGGTTCGTCAGGTGCTCCAGGGTGCGCTCGGCGTTGAGATCGCTGATCATCTGGGCTATGAACGCCATGCTGTAGATGGCCGCGGGTCGGGGAACTCCCGGAACGGTTATTACCCGAAAACCATTCGCACCGAGGTAGGGGATGTTGAGATTCAGGTTCCTCGGGATCGCAACGGCACGTTCGAACCGGTGATCGTGCCGGTCGGGCAACGCCGCCTGTCCGGGTTGGATCAGATGGTGATCTCGTTGTATGCGAAGGGTCTGACCACGGGTGACATCGCCGCTCATTTGTTTGACGTGTACGACCAGGCCGTGGACCGTTCCACGATCAGTCGGATCACTGATCAGATCGTCGACGACATGCAAACCTGGCAGAACCGGCCCTTGGATGCGATCTATCCGGTCATGTTCGTTGATGGAATCCGCATCAAGATCCGGGACGGGAACGTGTCGAACCGGGTCGTTTATGTGGTGATGGGTATCAACATGGAAGGCGAACGCGACATCCTGGGCTTGTGGGTCGGCCCCACCGGCGGAGAATCCGCGAAGTTCTGGCTCAGTGTCATGTCCGAGTTGCACAACCGGGGTGTCAACGATGTGCTCCTGTTGTGTTGTGATGGCCTCAAAGGCCTGCCTGACGCTGCGAAAGCGACCTGGAACCTCGTCGACGTGCAGCTTTGTGTCGTGCATCTTGTGCGCAACTCGTTGCGTTACGCGTCGAAGAAACACTGGGGAAAGATCACGTCCCAGCTACGGGAGATCTACACCGCACCGTCCATTGGCGCTGCGGAAACGAGCTTCGAAGTGTTCGCTGGCGAATGGGAAGAACTGTATCCGGCGTTGATTAAGTCGTGGCGGGACACTTGGGAAGACTTCGAACCGTTCCTCCAATTCCCGATCGAGCTCCGCAAAATCGTTTACACCACGAATGCGATCGAGTCGCTGAATGCCAGGTTCCGGAAAGCCGCGGTGCGCCGCGGGCATTTCCCAACCGACCAAGCAGCCCTCAAAGTGCTCTACCTCGTCGCGATCGAGAGGCGGAAGAATCGAACGAACCCGACCGGAAGGATCAACAACTGGAAACACATTCTGAACGCCCTAACCATCCACTACGGTGACCGCATCCAAGCAACCACCAACTGAAAATGACCAACTCGTTTACACAAGTGCTGCAGCAGTCCCCTCACAGCCTCAACACTCGACCCCGCAAAACCCTCATGTGGCAAACTCCAGCACAAGCACTCAACAACTTCATTGTCGCGACCACCGATTGAATCCGCCGTGCACAACTGGCCAAAGAACGGATCTCGTACTTCAGCGAAGTCGCCACTCCAATCGCTTGCCAGACGCAAATCGGTCTTGGCCAGCTTTGAATGCGGCCGCATCCGATCCGATCCTTGTGAACATATTCGCGGTGGCGATTGCTTGCGCACGTGGCATTTCGAGCGCGGTCCAAAGGGCACGCATCGTGCCTTGGATCACGAGTGGTGGTGCTTCCGCAATCTCTTGTGCGAGCGCAGCGACATGGGCTCGAAGCTCATCGGCGGGAACCACCTCGGTTACCAGGCCAATCTCACATGCCCGTTTGGCTGAGAGCCGCTCAGAAGCGCCAAGCAACGACAAACGCATGATCTCGCCGAATGGCATCTTGTCGAGCATCAGCATCGGTTCAAACGCAGCGGTCATTCCATACGTGACGTGCGGATCAAAGAACACCGCATCGTCGGCCGCGACAATGAACTCAACCTCACCGAGCAAATAGAACGCACCGCCGCACGCCATGCCGTTTACGGCCGCAACCACCGGTTTCCATAAGTCACGTGATTTGGGTCCCACGTCACGACCCGGGTCGTCATACATCCAAGGCGTGGGATAGCCCGGATAGTCACCCTTAGCCATTGCGTCGTTATTTGCCTCCGACACCGCTTCAGACCGATCAATGCCCGTGCAAAACGCTTTCCCCTCACCGGTGAGAACCACGCACGCAACGTCATTGTCGTAGCGGAACGCATCCCACGTGGCAGCGAGCTCGGCTTGCATGACCGAATTGATTGCGTTGCGCACCTCGGGTCGGTTCAACGCCACGGTTGCGACGCCACTGTCGACTCGCACCGAAATCGCTTCAAACGAGCTGTAATCCGTCATGCGGTGAGCATAAACGCGACCTGGCACCTCGTCATTCTCAACCTCCGATCGAAACCTCCGAAATTTGACGCGTTATGGCTCCTATGGAGCCATAACGCGTCAAATTTCGCAGCTACGGAGGGTTACGACTGCGGCCCTCGCAACAACACCCCCGGGCGTTCACCAGTCGCCTCATCATGCTCACGCACAACCGTTCCTGACTTGATCGTCGCCACGTAGCCTCGGGCCCGTTGAATCAGTCGCTTGCCACCCGCGGGCAAGTCATAGGCCATTTCTGGCATTTCAAGGCGTAAACCCTCAAAATCAATGATGTTCACATCAGCGATGTATCCAGGAGCCAATAGTCCACGGTCATCAAAACCGAACAGCTCCGCGGTACGACGAGTCTGATGATGCACAACCTGCTCAACCGACAGCCGGTCGCCCCGGCTGCGATCCCGCGCCCAGTGCGTGAGCATGTACGTCGGCAGTCCAGCGTCACACAACACACCACAATGTGCCCCGCCATCACCCAAGCCAAGTACCGCGGAGGGATGATTGAGCATCTCGTGGATCGCACTCAATCCGCCGCCCGCGTAACCAAGTATCGGCAGATACAACAGTTCTTTCCCGTCACGTTCCAACATCAGGTCGTAAATGACCTCAAGTGGTTCTTTGCCGCTTCGGGCCGCGATCGCGGCCACACTCTGATCAGGCGAAGGCTCATAGTCAGGTGGATCGCCCAGTGGGAAGAGCTTGTCGTGACTTGCTGCAACCAGGCCCGCCATACGACGGAGCTTCACGCTTGCGTCGCCCAGAATCGCACGACGCACCTCGTCGGTGCGCATCTTCGCTACCCGCTCGGCTAACGGCAAATCTTCAATCGCTTTGTAGGCCGGGTAGTCGCTGAAGGGATGGTAGGTCGACTGCAATCCGATGAGTAGCGACGCCGGTTTGCCTGCCACTTGGGGCACCAGCCACGCACCTTTTCGGTTGGCGTCAAGGCCACGTGCAATCCACTGGCGCCATTGGTCTGGCATGAAATCCGCCTGAAGCACCTGATACGTGAGCGGACATCCCGACACCTTTGAAACTTCCGACATCCACGCGAACTCGTAGTCGAGGTCCATCAAGTCGCTCGCCACTGAGAACACTCGACGCCCGTGTCCGGCCATGCCTTCTCCCAATGCGATGAGTTCGTCGGCCGCCGCGGTTGTGCCAGCGGCGAGCTCGCCGTCTTTGGCACGGTGCAACAGTGTGCGTGTTGACGACACACCGACTGCGCCCGCTCGGATTGCCTCGTCAACGAGCTTGGACATCAACGCGATCTCTTGCGCGTTTGCTTCATCGTTTGCACGACCTTCGCCAAGGACATATGCCCGGAGCGCGCCGTGGGGCAAGAATGCGGCAACATCCATGACCCGGTTCATCGAAGCGACTTCGTCGAGGTATTCGGGGAAGGATTCCCAGTTCCACGACATGCCTTCGGCGAGCGCGGTGCCCGGGATGTCTTCGACGCCTTCCATCAATTGGATGAGCCAATCTCGATCGTTTGGCCGAGCAGGTGCGAACCCGACGCCACAGTTGCCCGCCACGATCGTGGTGACCCCATGCCACCCTGACGGGGAGACTTCTGGATCCCAGGTCATTTGTCCGTCGTAATGCGTGTGAATATCAACCCAACCGGGTGTGACGAGCGCACCATCTGCATCAATTTCACGCTTGGTACCGCCGCTCACATCACCAACCTCAGTGATGCGACCGTTTGTGATCGCGACGTCGGCGTGACGTGCAGTGGCCCCTGATCCGTCCACAACGTTTCCGTTGCGGACCACAAGATCATGCATGGCAAGTCCCCTTGTTGATTTGCTTGTCCCCGATGCGACCTTACTTTCTTCGTGTTCTGCTGTGCACACCAACATCAAATCGATAGAACACGGGTCACGACATGCGAGGTTTGCTCAATCAAGCGCGCATTGTCTAACAATGGCGGACAAATATCCCAAAGTTCGGGTTTGTCGTTAGGAGGAAATGCCCTCGGCGATAAGTAGAGCACCGAAAATCACAAACAACACGGCGGCACCATATCGGATGACGCGATCGGGCAATGTGCGACCCAAAACCGAGCCAGCCCCAATCGCTAATGCGTCGGCTGCGACCATGCCAACGGTTGACCCAATCCACGTGCCCAGCCAGCCTTCCTGAGTGGCAAGCGTGATCGTCGCCAACATGGTTTTGTCACCAAGCTCGGCAAGAAGGAATGCACCGCCGACCGCCAGAAACGAGATGCCTTGTGCGTTCTTCGCTTTCTCGGCCTCTTCGTCGGTGAGTTTGTCCCCACGCAACGTCCACAAGGCAAATCCTACAAAAGCGATTCCGGCAACGATCGAAATTGTGCCTTGGGCATTCTCAAAGCCGGCCCCAATGAAATGGCCAATCGCGACTGATGCCAAGTGCACCAACGCGGTTGCGGCCGCGATTCCGATCAACACATCGCGCGTGCGATAACGCGTCGCAAACGTCATCGCCATGAGCTGGCTCTTGTCGCCAAGCTCGGCGACAAAAATGACCGCAACACTCAACCAAAAAGCATGCACCGCTACGCAGCCACTCTGGCAGGCAACTTGTCGAGTCGAATTGTGCCACCATCGAATTGTTGAATCATCGCATCAGCGTAGACAGGCACGGCAACATCGAGCGCGACGAAGCCGGGATTGATGGTTTGGGAAGTAACATCACAACGTGGGAACGTCACCGTGGAAAGCAGCGACGGTGATCGCGATTGCCGTGGTCGTGGGCGTCGCCTGGTTCGCTGCTGGGGTTGTTGGCAGCTCCGGGAAACCCGATCTTGGTGAAGTTGTGATTGTACGGTCGACGACCACGGTTTCGACGAGCACTGTTGCAACAACAACCACGACGACACGACGCTCAGGCACGACAAATCAGACGGCGACTTCCCAACCCGCATCGACATCACCTCCTACCCCTTCGCCGCCGCCATCAACAACGTCGCCAGGTGCAATAACGGTTGCGCCACCCACCACAATTTGTATTGCGGGGGATGCGCCAGAGCCGCACGATGAGGCCGACGAAGCTGACGATCCGTGTGACTGAGGTGCGGCGAAGCCGATCTGCTCGAGCGCACATTCTTGGCTGGATGCTCCTGCTCGCCGGAATTGCGATCGCAATACTCGTCTTGGTCACCGCACGGATCTTGTTCGCACAACTTCACCGTGACGCGCGTCGAGAGCTCACCCATGAAGCCGCGAAGTTCCAAACATTCGCACGTCAGGACAATCCCGCAACAGGTCAGCCGTTTTCCGATATTGAAACGCTGTTCTCGTCGTACCTCACCCATAATCTGCCAAATACAAACGAGACGTTCTTTAGCATCATTGAAGGACAAGCATCGATGCGATCTGCGGCGCAGCCACCGGCCCGCCTCGACCTCGACACCGATTTTGTGGCGCATGCCGCGACAGTTCGTGTCCCAACTTGGGGAACCTCATCTACTCCTGCCGGACCAATTTATTACGGTGTTTTTCCAGCACGCTCAGAGCCCAAGGTGGATCGGGGTGCGCTCGTGGTGATTGAGTTTCAACACGATGCACGTGCTCAGGTGATCACAACGATTCGTCTTCTCACGTTCGTGGGTCTCGGTTCATGGGTGCTCGCAGGCGCAATTGGCTGGTTCATCGCTGGCCGTGTCCTTGCTCCGATTCGTGAGGTTCGCAGAACGGCCGATGCGATAAACGAAAGCGACCTGGGAGCGCGTATTGACGTCACCGGGAACGATGACGTAGCAGAGCTGGCAGAAACCTTCAATCGCATGCTTGACCGAGTGGAATCTGCGTTTGACGCGCAGCGAGCGTTCCTTGACGATGCCGGACATGAGCTTCGCACGCCGATCACGATCATTCGCGGGCATCTTGAACTGGTCGAAAGCGACCCCGACGAACGGGAGCGCACGAACGCACTCGTTCTTTCAGAACTTGACCGTATGGGTCGCATCGTTGATGACCTCTTGTTACTCGCGAAGGCTGAACGACCCGATTTTCTCGTCCTGGGACCGGTCGAGTTAACCGACCTGGTGATGACGGTGCTCGCGAACGTGCAACATCTGGGTGACCGGCAGTGGAGCGCCCCGAGAGTCGCCGATGTAACCGTGTTGGCCGACGGTCAGCGCCTGACGCAAGCGCTCACGCAACTCGTAGCGAATGCGGTTGCGCACACTATTCCAGGAGATGCAATAGAAATCAGCTCGCAGGTTGAAGGGGATCGGGTGCGTCTGTCGGTGACCGATACCGGAATGGGAATCCCAATTGAAGAACAAAAAGCAATCTTCACTCGCTTTACGCGGGGAAGCACTCCGGTGCAAACAGGTGGTGTCGGCCTGGGCCTTGCAATCGTGCTCACTATTACTCATGCCCATGGCGGCGTAGTGCGCCTTGTCAGCGAAGAAGGTCGTGGTTCAACGTTCACGCTGGATCTCCCGTTCCACCGCACCGGGGAGGCCGCTCCATGAGCCACATCTTGATCGCTGAAGATTCCGATGGCATTGCATCATTTGTTGAAAAAGGATTTCGTGCCAACGGCTTCGCTACCACGCGAGTTGCGGATGGTCGAGATGCGCTCAACTTTGCGCGCAGCGGAGATTTTGATCTCGTGATCCTTGACATCGGGCTGCCTCGTATGGACGGGTTCGAAGTACTGCGGGCGATGCGTTCCGAAAAGATCACGTTGCCGGTCGTCATTTTGACCGCACGTACTTCGAGCCAAGACACGATTGCCGGGCTCGAAGGTGGAGCGGATGATTATGTGGCGAAACCGTTCGTGTTTGATGAACTTTTGGCACGGGTACGACTTCGACTGCGAACCGAACGCACGCAGGAACCCAACATTTTGCGTGTTGGCGCAATAGAGCTTGATCTGCGAACTCGCCGTGTCCGGGTCGGTGATCAAATTGTGGATCTGTCTGCCCGAGAGTTTTCGCTCGCAGAAGTTTTTCTACGGCATCCCGATCAGGTGCTCAGTCGAGAACAATTGCTCAGTCAAGTTTGGGGATTTGACTTTGATCCCGGATCAAACGTGACCGATGTGTACGTGCGTTATTTACGCCGCAAACTCGGCGATTCGACCATCGAAACCGTACGTGGCATGGGCTATCGGTTGCGCTCAACTCCGTAAACAAAATTTGAAGATGAGAAGATTCTCATTTGCGTCTCATGGCATTCTCACGATGGGGTCGCAATCTGGTTCGGAAACCCACTACGAACCGGAGTCAACATGAACCGAATATTTGCTCTTTCATTGGCGGTCGACCTTGTCGGCATCACCATCCTTGCGTATGGCATCTATTTTCGTCGCCATTTTCGACGAGACCTCCTCCTTTCGTTTATTGCCCTCAACGTTGGTGTTGTCGCCGTGACGTCGGTGCTCACCAGCGTCCAAGTCGGTCTCGGTCTCGGCCTTGGATTGTTTGGCATTCTTTCGATCATTCGCTTGCGATCCGACCAACTCACCCAAGAAGAAGTCGCGTATTACTTCGTGTCGCTCGCAATGGGGCTCCTCGCGGGCCTTCATCCGGGCGACGTGTGGATAACGCCCGTGCTGACGGTCGTGATGATCTCTGTCATGTATGTCGTAGATCATCAACGTTTGATGGGAAATGCGAAGCGAACGGTTATCACGATGGACCGCGCGTTTGTTGACGAGGTACAACTCATCGGCGCCCTCGAACAACTTCTCGGGGCAACGGTTGTGCACACATCAGTGCGTGAGGTGGATTTGGTGCGAGACATCACGATCGTTGACGTGCGCTTTCGTACTGCTCGGAAACAGACGACTTTGGCCGCGAGTTTCAATGGTTCGCCACGGGAGGTGGTTGTATGACCACGTTCGACACGGTGCCTAGACAATCAGACCATGACGTTCGCTCGATCTCACTAGAGGAGCTCAATACGAACGCCGCTCTACTAACCCGGATCGATACCAAGTACCTCGTTCCGGCTACAACGTTCAAGCGTTATGTGACAGAGTCACGCGACCGGTTGCGTATCTTACAAATCGATGAACACGTCGCATTCGATTACACGTCGGTCTATTTTGATTCGCCGGATCTCACATGTTTTCGGGCACATGTCCAACGTCGACGCAATCGTTTCAAAGTGCGAATCCGTACTTATGAGCAATCAGGTGACTGTTTCATTGAGGTAAAAACGAAAGGAAACCGGACCCAAACCGTCAAAGAACGAATGCCGCACGACGCAATGCGTCCCTTTGACCTTGACCCCGTTGACCACGCGTTCATTTCTCAATGCTTCGCGCACGATCATGAGATGCGGCTCATCCCGAGTTTGATCACCCGCTACACCCGAGAAACTTTCTTTGACGAGCGAGAGCAGCACCGCGTGACCGTAGATAGTGCATTGCAATTCGGCCGAAACGAGTCGCGAGCACAGATTGACGACCGGTTCGTCCTTGTTGAAACGAAAACTCAAGACGGTGCGGGTCACTGTGATCGATGGCTTTGGAGCCAACGCCTTCGACCCACATCGATTTCGAAATACTGTGTGGGTATCGCCATGCTCGTTCCCGAAGCGGTATCGAATCCCTGGCATCGCGTAATGCGGCGTCACTTCACCTGGAACACAGCAAACCCGAACTCCCGAGATACATGACTTTAGAACGTGGAATCTCGCACCAAATCGGGCACAATGGGGGCCATGTCGACGAGTAACCCTGCGCTCAGCGAGAAAGTATTTCAGCGCGAGATCACCGCATCTGGATCGCACGGTTTTGCGCCTGGAACGGTCACGCAAACCGGTATCGATGACGACGTCATGCGAGTGGGCGGAGTGGCCAGTGCTACCGCATGGTTGGCGGTCGTATTGCTTGGTGCCGCGGCGTTTGGTTGGCAATCTGTTGGTGTCACGACCGCAATGAATATTGCTGGCGAGAAAGTCGTGACCGATGTCGCGATTCCCGGATGGATTTGGCCCGCATGGATTGCCGGGCTCGTGCTCGCCATCGTCACCGTTTTCAAACCCAAGATTGCCAAGTACACCGGTACGCTGTACGCCCTTGCCCAAGGTTTATTTATGGGGGCGATTTCAAAGATCTTCGATGTGCAATACAACGGTATTGTACTCCAAGCGGTGATGCTCACGGGCGCGGTGTTCGCCATCATGTGGGCACTGTTTGTAACCGGCACCATCAAGGTCACCAACAAGTTGCGCATCGGCATCATGGTGGCAACCGGGGCAGTGCTGGCAATCTACGTCCTTAGCTGGATCCTTGGCTTCTTCAACGTGAACATGCCCATGATCTACGACAGTGGCGCCGTGGGAATCGGCTTTAGCTTGCTGGTTGTCGGAATCGCCGCGTTCAACTTGCTGTTGGACTTTGACTTCGTACAGAAAGCTGTTGCGTCCCGGGCACCGCGCTACATGGAATGGTATGCGGCCTTCGGATTGATGGTCACTCTGGTGTGGCTCTATCTCGAACTTCTTCGCCTGCTCGCCAAACTGCGTGAGTAATTGACACCGCTTACGAAACGATAATTCCCTAACTTTTTGCTCGCCCCGAGTCGATTGAGGCACTACCATGCCCGGTACCCGAGACGAAAGGGGGGCCGATGGGCGTTGGGGACCAGCCAAAGACCACGTTCTCGGTTACTTCTGCGGGTATGCGGGCGTTGCTCGAACACGTTGATGAGGTAGTCATATGCTGCGACGCGGACGGCACGATCCGTTTTGCCAGCAACTCGTTTCGCACCTTGCTTGGCTATGCCCCAGAACTGTTCATTGGGCGAAACATCATTGAAATCGTTCACCCGGATCGCGTTGAAGATGCAATCAACGCACTATCGCGTTGGGACGGTCGTATCGGCACGCCAAGAGGTGATCCAACAACGGTGAAAACCGCCGACGGTGAATGGATCGATGTTCGTTACGACGCCGCGATCGGTGAAGACTTTGGTGATTGTGGCACCCTCGTACTCACTGTACGGCCCGAGGGTACGCTCAACCGCTCAGAGCGAGAACTGCGCGCCCGCGCACGAAACGATGACCGTTTGGTTCGTCTAGCGACCGCCTTTTTGAATTTGCCAACCGATGAGTTTGGCCAAGGCGTTGACATCACGGCTGCTGAGCTTGGGTCACTTGAGAACGTCACACGTGTTTCGGTTTGGCGCATGATCGACGAGCAATTGGTTCGCCAAGCGTCCTGGCAGGCAGCGATTAGCGCACCGAAGGTGCCACTTTCTCGCCGCATTCGTGTGACGGAGTATGCCAGTACGGCACGCGCCGCGAAAGGCGATGACGTCATGCTCACGTACCCGTGGCTGTTCGATGACAGTTTTGCGGCAGATAAAGCGCTCTTTGATGCGGCAGGGGTCACTTCGTGTCTGATTTGTCCCATGTTTGCGGGCGACGAATTCGTGGGCATCATCATGTTGGAGTCAACGTTGCCCGACAGTTTCGGGGCCGTGCATTTGAGCGCCACACATTCGGCATGCGCGGTGCTTGCCGAAGCATTCTTGCGCAATGATGCTGAACGCTTGCTCGCCAAACACGCGCACAGCGACCGAGTAACGGGCTTGGCAAACCGCTGGGCATTCGATGTCGACCTCGAGTGTGCCCTTGACGATCTCAAAGACGGCACGCTCAGTGGCATTGCCCTCGCCGTTGTCGACCTTGACCGATTCAAAGTAGTGAACGACACTTTTGGTCATTCTGTTGGCGATCATCTGTTGGCAGAAGTTGCCCTTCGGCTTCGTCGCCATGCCGATGGGAACACCACGCTTGCCCGGTTGGGTGGCGATGAGATCTTGGTGTTGATCCAAGGTGTGCCGGATGCTGACGAGGCCATACAACGCATCGAAGCGCTCATGAGCGCGCTTAAGATGCCGTTCAACTTGCCCACAGGCGTGATGAGCTTGACCGCAAGTGTCGGCGTGTCGCACACGACCGACGGTGACACCGAAATGGGCGAGTTGATGAGTCAGGCCGATGTGGCCATGTATCGAATGAAAGCGATCGGCGGCGACGCGATTGCGCTCGCCGATCCCGACAGTCACATTGCGCGTTCACAACGGTTGCGACGCGAAAACGATCTTGCACGCGCGGTTGAGGCGGGAACGCTCAGTGCGTATTTTCAACCCGAATACGAACTCGCTACCGGGAAGCTCTTAGGCGCTGAAGCGCTCGTGCGCTGGCAGCATCCGCGTGACGGTCTACTCAGTGCCGCGGAATTTGTTCCCCTCATTGAAACGTCCGGCCTGGTTGAAGAAATGGGCCGTCAGGTGCTGCGAAGCGCATGCGCACAGTGGTCGCAATGGGTAGAAGAAAACCCGGGCGATCACCTTTTGCTGCGAGTCAATGTTGCGGCACGCCAGTTGCGCCAGGACAGTTTTGTTTATCAGGTTGAAGATGTCATCAAAGAGGCCGGCCTTGCGCCAGAGCACCTTTGCTTGGAGTTAACCGAAAGTTCGCTGCTTGATGATCCGCACGCTGCAGCATCACGCTTCGCCGAGTTGCGCGCGCTTGGCGTTGGGCTCGCAATCGACGATTTTGGAACCGGCTATTCGTCGTATCTGCAGCTCCGTTCGTTGCCGCTCACAGCACTCAAAATTGACCGAAGCTTTGTTACTGACTTGCCAACTAGCCACACCGATCGTGCCATCGTCGCAGCCACGCTCGAACTCGCCCGGGCTCTCGAATTGACGGTCACCGCGGAAGGTGTGGAAACCGAGGTGCAGCGAGACATACTCATTGAACTTGGTTGCCCGTCAGCGCAGGGCTACTTGCTTGGCCGGCCCATGCCAGCCAAAGACTTCGCCGCGCTCTTGGGGTAGGCCGGAACTTGGTTTCGCTATTTGGAAGGCGAAGATTCCCACGATTCTCGCATCGATGCCATCACCCGTTCGGCGTCTTTCAACTGTACGAGTAGGCCAGCGACCGCGAGACCCAAGTACAGCGCGTACCACCACCAGTCGTCGTTGAGGCGCTGGGTAACCGAGGCGTGGGTGAACTCGGATGAGTTGACGGCACCGGTGAGCAACATGGCACCTGCCACAATCACACTTGAACCGCCGAATGCGCTTAAGACCAACAAAATGACGCTCGGTAAGTTTCCGGCCATCGAGACCACCGCAAGGGTCACCCCGAAAGCGAGGCCGATGAATATGACTACCCACGTCCACGACACCCCGAGCGCAACCATCACACTTGTGCCGATTGCAAAGCCGATGGATCCCATCGCCAACATGACCGACACTTCATAAAACAGATAGGCCATGATCCCAAACACCCCGCCGACGATCACACCAACGATCCATCCGAGCATGGTGCGCAAGAATCCCACATCATCAACGCCGGCAATCACGCCTGCGCCTAATAAGAAACCGGTGAACGAGCCCCATAGCATGATCATGAGGCGCATTGCGACCGCCCCGCGGAAACAAAAAGTGGCACCGATTGCAAGTGCAATCAAGCCAACGAACACGTCTTGCATTACTCAGTCTCCTCAGACGTAGTCGGCTTTTTGCACATACTGGAAGAACAGCCACGAAGGCAGGATCGGTAGCCAATACGTCATAAACCGGAAGTAGAGCACGACGGCGACTGCGGTGGCCGGATCAACGCCAAGACCAGATAGCCCGGCGGTTAGTGCCGCTTCAATCGCGCCCACACCGCCTGGCGTTGGCGCTGCGGATGCCACCGTGGTCGCTGCGATATACATGGCGCCAAGCTGTGCGAAATGCACTTCAAGTCCAAAAGCGGCCATCGACTCGTACAGAATCACGATCGGTACGAGCTTGCAGAGAAAAGCGCCACCAAAGAGCAGCGCCAACTTTGATGGTTGGCGGGCAAGGGCCGAAAGTTCCGCCCACATTTTTGCCACGCTTTCACGCATCCGATCCACGAGTTTGCGCCCAAAGGCCGTGAAAAATGCGAGTCCGGCAACGCCAAGGAGCACCACAATCACCACGAGCACAATCGAACTCGACGGCAATTTGAAGCCATAGCCGCCCGATTCTGCGGTGCCCGCCCACGTAAACAGCACCACGGTGAACACCACCTGCATCACACCGGACGCAAGTGACGTAAGCGCCACGCTTCCCGTCGCCACGACCGGGTCAACACCGCTGCGTTGCAGATAACGAATGCGAAGCGCCATACCGCCCGCGTTCGCTGGCGTAAAGCGGTTGAGAAATGATTGGGCAACCATCACGGCCGAAGTCCGCCAAAAGCCCAACCGATTTGTGACCGCACCGAGCAACGAAATTGATCCCGCCAAAAACGAGAACGCAACCAGAAACACCGCGATCGGTACTCGGGCGAGGTCGGCGCCGCGCATGGCGGTCCAAATCTCATCAGCGTTTGCGGCCAACCCCAGGAGCAAGTTTCCAATGACGAGCGTTGCGACAAAGGTGAGGATTGACTTGATGCCGAGACGTCGCATCGGCTCAAGCTGATATTCCTCGGCTCCAGTGGCCGAAGAAATATGTTCACGGACTGCAGAAAGAAGGCTGTCTTTGGACTTGGCTGCCTTGCGTGTTGCAGCAGTCAGAGCAAGCGGCTGGATGAGAGGCAACGTGTCGGCGAGTTGCTGACCAAAAACCCTATAGGCGCTCGCAATAGCTCGCTCGGGACCAACTATTGCAGCGACCGAAACAACGCATTCGGCAATGTCCTGGGCCAAGAGTCGATCGGGGGCACCACGTTCGGCCCATCCCAAATCAATAATGGTCGTCTCGCCGTTGGGTGTCACCAAGATGTGTTCAACATTTGCTAACCGGTGCGCGATGCGAACCAAGTGCAGATTTTGGAGCTGCCCGAAGGCCTGCTCAAGCAGGTTGTCAGAAATTTCATCAGGTGCAAGCGTGTTGAGGCTGACACCGTCAATCCAATCAATGGCAAGAAACGCATCGCCGGTGGATTCCAATGTGCCCACCGCCCGCACGGGAGGCATCCGAACGTCCGCATTCGCAGCGATTGCCAGGTTGACCGCTTCATGCTCGATGAGATGTTGTTGGCCAAAAGGCCGTTCGTCTTCAACCCCTTTGACCCGGAACCAGCGCACCAGTCGAGCCAGCGCATCAACGTCCCGAGTGTCGGCGTCGGCAACCTTGACAAAGACCGACTGGTTTGCAAGGACAGCCCGGTACGTCGGTCCACCACTTGTCGTGCGAACCCCGTGCACATTGTCAACGGCCAATCCTGCTGCGCGCAGAGAAGTGGCTATGTCGTCGTCGCTGGGAACGTGCGGTGGAATGCCAACAGCGACAAGGAGCGCGGAACCCACGGCCACACCAAGGGAAAGTGCGGCGACAAGAACAAAGATCGATTCGACTCCCGTGAGTGCGCGTGCAACAACAACCAATACGAGAGACCAAATAATGATCCGACGCCACTTGCTGTCGAGGCGGCGTCCCAGCACGACCGCGGCTGCCGCAACCGCAGCTAAAAAAATGCCTGAGGGGAATGCGGCGCCGGTCACCCATGATGAGCGATGTGCGGTGTCCTCGATAATACGCGGAACCGAATCGCGCACGGGACCCGCTCCGAGTGCTGCGAGACCAGCAGCGCATGCAGCCGAAACGGCGGCGATCGCGGCCTGAGTGAACTTCGAGCGGTATGCGGCGACAATGAGCACAATTGGAGCGACCATTGCACCAAGTTGGATAACACCAATCAAAAAACGCGAGGCGGTAGGGGGGAGTCGGTTGATTAATGCCACCAGGTCGGCGGAAAAGCTTCGAGCGCTCGCGGGATCAAGAGTTGCGAGACCAAACGCTGCTGCGGTGATTCCAAGCGCGAAAATAAGGCGCGCAATATCGCCGTCGCTTCGCACCCACCGCCGTGTCGGCGACTCAGCGCTCTCTGTCATCGTCAATCCGGCCTCCGGTCCAGTGAAGGCTGAGCGGATAATTTGCCGCACTCATCGGTCACAACATAGTGCGAACTCGCACAATTCTCCGGTATCGGCCAAGATGTTGTCATGGTCACTCGGCCCGTTCACCCCATCTTTGATGCCGACAATCACTACTACGAAGCACTTGACGCTTTTACTCGGTATCTCGACCCGACGTGGGGGCCACGCACAATTCAGTGGGCGCAAATTGATGGTCGTTCGTACCATGTTGTGGGCGGAAAAGTTTCTCACGCGGTTGTGAATCCGACGTTCGATCCGGTTGCGGAACCCGGTGTACTGCGCGACTATTTCCGTGGGAACCCCAACGGCGATGACCCTATTGAGCTGTTACGAGCCCGCACCCCGATTCGAGCGTGTTACCGCGACCGTGATGCACGTATCTCCGAGATGGATGCGCAAGGCATCGACAAGATTTGGCTTTTCCCAACGCTTGGCATGGTTTACGAACAGGCCTTGTGTCACGACCCAGAAGCGGTCGGGGTGCTCTTTGGGGCATTCAACCGGTGGGTGGCCGACGACTGGGGTTTCGCCTATCACGACCGCATTTATGCCGCTCCCTACATCAGTCTCGCCAACGTGGACTGGGCGATTAGCGAGTTGACATGGGCGGTCGAAAATGGCGCACGCACGATTGTGATGCGTCCGGCTGCGCCCACAACCTGCCAGGGTCCGATTCCACCAAGCGCGCCAGCGTTCGACCGGTTCTGGTCTGCGGTAGAAGAAGCGAACGTCACCGTCGTTGTGCACGCAGGCGATAGTGGCTATTCCACAAACGGTTACGCCGACGAAACATTCACCACGAGTTTCGCAGGTGGCATTCCCCAACCTATTCGGCTGCTGCAAATGGAACGGCCTATTGAAGATTTCTTAGCGTGCCTCATCGCCGACAACGTTTTTGTGCGTCACCCAAACTTGCGGATTGCGTCCGTGGAGAATGGTGCTGGGTTCCTGCGCGGTCTATTCCATCGCCTTGAGGCGCTCGGACACAAAATGCAAGGTTGGTTTGCGGATGATCCTATCGAGACCTTTCGTCGCCATATTTGGATCAACCCGTTTTGGGAAGACAACGTCCATGACGTGCTTGAACTTATGGGCCCTGATCGCGTGATCTTTGGGTCCGATTGGCCACATATCGAGGGCATGCCGACCCCGCTTGACTATCTTGACGAACTCGGTGGCGTCAATGACTCAGTGGTGCGAGCGATCATGTTGGATAACACAAACGCGCTCAACGAGCCACGCTGACGGCATCGCCCACACGGACTTTTCCGGGCGAAGTTATCGAACAGTAGACACCCAAATTCGAGCCGTGGTGATCAGAAATCGTTCGCGAAATAGTTTTGTCTCGATCGAGTGCGTGTGTATTGCCAAGTTCGGGTTGTGGCCGGGTTGGCATGACACAGCGAATCGTTGGCATGTCGACGTGAACACACGCTGAGCCAACCCTGACCGTTGTGCCGATCCAAGAATCCTCGACAAAACCCGCAGCGTCAGGCGAGTCGATCAGAACGGTCGGTCGGAAACGACGGACGGCAAAATCGCCGTCGGAATAGTGCGTGGCGATCTGAGCAAGTGACGAGGTGGTCAAGAGGTGTGCTCCCGCCAAGTCAACGAAGCTTCCCACCGGAATGTCGATGTCGAACCACTGCGCATCTGGGGATTCGTCAATATCAAAAGCGAACTCGTAGACCCCATTGGGCTGATCTGTTGAAGCTGTATCGAGATGGACGCGCCGATCCAGCCAGGAAGAGAGAACGTCATCGATACCCGGTTCGTCTGGCGTGTGTTCAGACCCATTAGGCAACGTCATGACAATGGTTCCATCGGATTCGGTGCGCGCGAATGCTTCAAGTAACACGCCAAGTCGCTTGGCAGACAGAATCTTGCCAGAGTCAACGTCGCGGACCGCGTAGCGGCGGTCCCCAGCCACTCCGGTAGGAGTCACTTCAAGGGTATCCATTTGTTCACCTTGGAATGACTTGATTGGAAATCGCCACAACTCAGCGACCGTCCCGACATTTTCCCCATCACTGTTCATAGTGCTGATTCTGCCAGATCACAAGTCACACGAGTTTCACGTCGAAGTCTTGATCAGCGTGCGCTAATTGTCGAGGTAGACAAATACGAACGCGCCGGTCAGCATTTTCCAATGCAGGTCGAGCCAGTTTTGAAATTGGCTCGACGTCAGAAACGGTGGCCGGAAAAGATTTCGAGCGTCCGCGATCTGGGTGGTCGCCAAACTCTTCACGAAATCGGGTTGGTCAAGAACGCTCGCGCCAGACTCATTCGCGCGGCGCAACATCGTTGTGTACCCTTCGTTGATGAAGCGTCGTTGCGCAGGCGTAACCGGTGTATCCAAAGGAAGGGTAACGCTATTGAGCGAATGCAACCAGGCGTGAATGCGCTTGCCCGTTTTGAAGGCGGTTGATAGTTGAACGCTCATGTGTGGGTCGCTGATCGCGACAAGGTCCTGTTCTGGCCGATCAGGTTTGGATCGAACCTCCAACAATCGCGGGTTGGGTAATTGCACGGCCCGATGCGTGCCATAGGTGCGAAGCGCCCATCTTGAGTCGAAACGGAACGCGATTCCGCGGCGCTGTAGGCCTAAAAGTACGGCAGGGAGATAGGGCCAGACGCGCATGTCAATGTTCACGAGAACATCGGATCCGCGAGGAACATTGGCGGCAATCTGTCCTTCAAGGTTGCGAGTCTTTGGAATTGAGGTTTGTGGCGTTTCCGCACCAAGGTTCGCAATGGGAATACTTGCAGCAACAAACACCATGGTGGCAAGAAGCGATGCGCCAACGGTCTTGCGCGAAGCCGAGATACGTGATGTCAACCGTGTCGGCCACCCTGCGCGGTACATGCCCACAATCAACGTGCACCACACGAACACGGCCACTGGCCACATGCCACGGTAGTAGCGACGAGTCCAGGTTGTTTCTAAATCCAACAGTCCGCTCACCGTCCACGCGGCCCACGCGAGCACGCTGATTGCGATCATCGAAAGAACGGTTGTGTCCGATCGTTTTCGAGCCGAAATCAGAACCCACGCGAGACAAACGCCGACAAATGCGAAGCCAATGAGTTGTACGCCAATCGGCGTAGTCGGCCCGTCCAGTGAGAAATTTGGGTGTGCAAACGAATCACGGAACCACAGAGGCCAGGTCGTGATCGGCGACGAAATCACGCGAATCGTGTCGAACAAGCCATGGCCAGATTTCGAGGACGAATCAGAGGCTGTCAATCCATTGACCACCAAGCTGATGTTTCCATCCGACGTAAAGATTTGTTGCACGAGACTCGGAATCCACAAGACCAACGACGCGAGAAGCGCCACCACAAAATGCTTTCGATGGAGTCGGACGTGTTTGGGCCACGTGTCACGATGTTCTCGTCGAGACGCGACCAAATTGGCAGCCCACCCAATCAATGCTCCAACACAGAGAATGGGAACGAGCACGACAAATTTGAGGTGGTCAAGGAGCAAAAAGTTCGCGACGATGCCGAGCGGAATGAGGCCAAACGCGTCTCCGTCGGCGACCGACCAAGCCGACACCAGCAACAGGAGGGACGCCGTGACCCCAAGTTGCACCGGCGTTGGGTCGATCAGCATTTGGCTTCCAACCCCCCACAACAGTGACGCGCCAATGACGCAGTAAACGGTGGCCAAGCGGTAACCGAGCCGACGGCGCACAAGCCACATGGCTGTCACGAACCAAGCAGTATTGAGCGCCCCCATGCCGAGCACGATGCCCCAGGAAATACCAAAGAGCCGCACCGGCACCGCGAGCACGTAATTAATTGGCGCCCCTAAATAGCTGTATGGCTCGGCCGAACCAACCGACGTCGATGCGGGAAGACCTACCAGAGGCGGGTGCGCCGAAAAGATGTCGTTTGTGCGCACCGCGGTAATACCCGCGTCGGCAAATGGGAACCACCCATTGAGGCCATTGCGAACTGCCGCAATCAGGATCGGAAGACTTGCAAGACCCAACGCAATGCGGAAAATCGTGGCATCGGTACGACGTTCATGGCTCGGTCGCGCTGTGGCTTCGCGTATCGACACCATGGGATCATTCTGATCTATCCGGCCCCAGAACAAATCCAAGCCTGAATGGGTCTTCAGTACGTTGACGCCACGGGAGGCTGGCGGCCCCACTTTGGGCGCACTAAGGTCGTGTCGAAAATTCAACCTGTGAAGGCGGTGACCAAATGGTCAAACACAGTTCGCGGCGAAACGCTATTGGAGCACTGTTCCTCATTGTTGCGCTCATCCTTGCCGGATGTTCCACTTCTTCAAAGAGTTCCGATGGAAAAAAGTCCGATGGAACAAAATCCACGGGTCAAGCGTCGGCGAAGAAAAATGGTCTGGCCACCAAAGATGGTGAAGCCGATGCGTTGCCGGACTCCAGAATTGGTTTTTCCGACGACGTCGTTATGGTGCAACGCACCAAGGGAGAAACGGTCAAGGGTCTTGGTAACGATGGCGTGTCGATCTTGTTGGATAGCAAGAATCCTGGAGTCAAGAAGCTGAAAGTTGGCTCAATCATGGTGCTCACCGGTGTTGGGGTCGGACGAGTAACGGACCTCCAAGATGTTTCTGGCGATACAGCGGTGTCCTTCAAATCGGTGAGTCTTCCCGAACTCATTCAGAACGGCGATCTCAACTGGGATGACACCAGCGTCAATTTTGCTGACGCCAAAGTCCAAGTGGCTCCCGAAATGGCCGAAGTGTCTGGGGCAGCCGTGGAACCTGCAGCGTTGCAACTCCACGCAGACAGCACGGTCAATGTGAAAATTGGCGAGTTCGAAGCCTCATTCGAATGGACCGCGTCGGACAATGGTGGCGGCAATCTCAAACTTGAACTCACCCCGCAAAGTCAATTCAATGGCAAGATAACCGCGGATGTAGAACTCAAGCCGATCACGTTTGGCGGCGGAACCAAGGTGAAAGCAGGCAAGGTTGATTTCTTCAACCTTGATTTCAAGAACCTGCAAGGCAGTGCAAAATTGACCACGGAACTGCAAGCGCTGGGCCCGAACTCAGTTCTCAAGCTTCCCCCGTTCTTCAAGGTTCCGATCACCGTTTCGATTCCTGTGCCCGTCGGTGGGATTCCTTTCGCGTTGACCTTCGGTGCCACGCTCCAAATTGATTTGTCGTTTGCGACCGCGCAATCGACACTCAAAGGCGAAGCGAATATTGAGTTCGGCGGCCCCGCGAAGTTTTCCTACAAAGGTGGCAAAGTGTCGCTTGAGGGAAGCCGCACCGCTGCAACAGACGACACGCTCAAACAACTTCTCGGCGGTGGCGGTGGCCCAGTTGGTCTCGTGCTGACATCCGAGCTGCCCAAAGTGTCGTTTGGCCTCAAGATCCTTCAGACCGGCGCTGGCGTATTCGTATCGAATGGAATGGTGAATTCGTTAACAATTTTGCCCGCACCCGTCCTTTGTCATCGGATTCAGGCCGCATCAGTGGTGTCGGGTGGTATCGATGCAAGCTTCTTAGGAGCGGACGTCACATTTACCCGAAAAGCATTTCTCGACAAACGATGGACGTTCTATTACCCCAAAGGTGACAAACGCTGCGACGGCGAGTAATCGGTACGGTAGCCAATCAACCCGCGCAAGTAAACCCGATCGCACCTCGCCAGAACTCCGGGCTGCCAACCAAGTTGAACGTCAGTTCAAGGTCGTCGTCGGCGAGGATTTTGTTCGCCCAAAACTCGGCGCCGCTCGCCTCTGGTGTTCGACAAAGTAACTGGTTGTACTGACCGCGAACCCGTCCTATACGAGACTCGTGCGATTGATAAACCATCGCTGCGGCACGTGAATGGTCAATCAATGCTTGGGACGACCAGTAGGTGAGACCGTCGGGGTCGGGTTGGCGTCCAAGCACATGGGTGTACAAATTCGTCACATATGGGCGTGCATTTGTGGTTGTGCCGCCCCAGCTGCGATAGCGCTCACTCGATCCGTACATGGCGATCGCCACATCTCGTTGGCGTTCTCCTGCAAGGATCCGGTTGGTCCAAAAGGTGACACCGGATATCTCACCGGGTCGGCCGAGAATATCTTGATAGAGCGCTTCAACAACGCTGGTCACCCATGGCCGGCTATTTACGCTTTGTGAAGCGACCTTGTTTCGCCCTGACGTACCAGGATACTTCGACTGCGTTGTGCACCCAGAGACATACTGTGTTTCAGTAGGTTCAGTGCCAAGGAGGCGGATCTGGAGCCACCGGACAAAATGTCCAGCGTCGGTGGATTGACACCCCATTGCCGGTTGGGGGGTCATTGCTGGAACAGTTCCGGTGTGCGAGGCGTTGCCATGAAAACTGGGCCATGGCGCAGCTCCAAGTGGCGTCCCGGTTGTGATCTTTGCCATGAAGTCTTTGTCGCCGACGTCACGCGCATCAGAGTCATTGGCGTCAACTAATCCGTGCAGATAGATCGTCGCTGCACCGTTCAAATTGACAACGGTTGGCGTTGCGGCGAACGCGAACGCGCCGGGCGATGGATTGATTCGTCCCGAATTGTCGAGCAGCGTTCCCGTCTGTGCGTCGTACACGCGTAGCGACCGCTCCGAAATAGCGAGCACTTCAAGGCTTCCATCGTGGTTAATGTCGGCAACGACCGGTGAGCTTCGTCCAGCCCATGGTTGATCGGCCCGGCAACCCGAGGAAGAGTCACGCGTGCACGTTGGGCCCCAGCGTACGGAGCCGTCACCGTTGAAAGCGGTGAGCTGGCCTGAAGTCGACATTGCATACACGGTGTCAAGGCCATTTCCGTCAACATCGGCCAAGGCGGGTGACGCGATCGTGGGTGTGTCGAGGAGCGGCCCATTCGTCCAACCTGCAAGCGGATTCAAGTTCGCGTCGAACGCGTAGACCCGTCGTGCCGCGTCCGCTGATAGTGGGTAGCCGCCCGAACGATTGTTGGTATTGAAGAACGTGTTCCCCGAACCGATCACGATTTGTGGGGCGCTGCCCGGGCCTTGAATATGGCCGATGACCGGTGACGATTGGGGAATCTCACCGTCATAGGTGATCTGATGCACGACGTGGCCTGTTGTGTCGAAGACCCGCAGAATCGTGCCGTACTGGCATCCGAGAAACGAATGGTAATTGCACGAGATCTTTGACATGTCAGCGGCTACCACAATCTCGGGCTTGCCGTCGCCGTTCAGATCGGCCACCGCAGGCGTTGACCAGGTGGTGTCATAGAGATAGAACGGAAAGCCCGGAAGCTCACTTCCATCGAGGCCGCGGAGTACATGGAGTTTCTCGTCTTGACTCGTGATGACCACGTCGCTCAGACCATCACCATCAATATCTGCAATGACCGGCGATGCAAACACATTGCAGTAGTGATCTGCACTTGTAGGACAGGTGCGAACGCCCCACAATCGAGTGCCGTCTGGCCGAAAGGCAGCCACGGTCGGCGTACCAGATGGGACGTCTGCTGCCAACGAATCGCCCGGCATGAAGCCAACGACGATGTCGAGCTGGCCGTTTCCGTCGAGGTCAGCGAGTGCAGGAGACGACACGGTTACCCCAGGCACGTTCGACACATCGAAGCGTCGTTCGAGAGCTCCAGTCGTCGCGTCATAAATGTAGATACGTCCGTCCACACTGCCGGTGACAACCTCCGTTAAACCGTCGCCGGTCAAGTCACCTACTGCTGGCGAGGAAAATTGCTCGCCCACCCCTCTACTGGGCGCGTAAGTACCCAGTGTCTGAGTTGGGACACTGACCCAGTCAACCGTGAGATCAACTGGTGATCCGGTGGCGCCTGCTGAGGTTGTGGTCGTCGCGATCGTTGCAATGGCGATGCCGATAAGTGCGGCCAGCATGCCGTTGTGGCGGCGCATGGATGTTCTCCGATTGTGCGTCAGAAATGGGCTTTCACACTATCGGACGAGTCGCACAAGAAACTTGAAGTGCAACGGATTAACCCGTGTAGGTCGGTGTTGCTGGGATGGCTTGTGCCGCATTCGCGTTTCTCCCGCCAGTGCCAGCACCGCCGGTCATCGCGGTTGTCGGTACAACTGAGGTCGCGGCAATCGAAGAAGATGGCGCAACGCTTGATGTTGGTGGCAAGGTGGTCGATGACGTGGTAGTCGGCGGAAGAGTTGTCGTGGTCGACGTTGTTGTTGATGTTGTGGTTGATGACGTGGTTGTTGACGTCGTCGTGGAGGTTGTGGTCGACGTGCTCGTTGAGGTCGTCGATGTCGTTGTGCTCGTTGATGTACTCGTCGACGTACTCGTAGAGGTGCTGGATGAGGTCGTCGTTGGTGCCGGACACACGGTGAGCGGTATGTCGGTATCGATCACGCCGTAGGGTCCGTCAACCCCGCCATAAAACACGCGGGTCACCAGGTGCGCCTCTGGCGCATTGAGATCGGGAGCGTCATTGCTCGCGCCCGGGCTTCCGGTCGGATAGAACTCCATCCCGGTGTACGAGCCCGCGGCAACGTTGTTAACCGATTGCGCAGCAAGAGGCAGTGATGCCGCCAACGTAACGGGGCTAAGAAGCGGATTGAGCGCGGTGACGTCCATCAGGTTGCCCGGAGTGTCGGAGTAAATCGACGCTGCATGGCGCACAACAAGGCGAGTTTGGCCTTTTTGCGTGCAAGACAGGTCGTCTTGCAAGACCGTCATTTCGAGACCCTCTGATCCCCAGTACACCAACAACGTGGCAGCATCAACGTCAGGAATGGTTACCGTTGTTGTGATTCCTTGCCCGGTTGCGCAGTCGCCTGACAAGCCGTCCAAGACGGTCACGCTGTGATCGCCAGGGCTGAGATCGTACGGACCGGTTGTTTGGGTGGTTGACAGACTCGTGAGCAACGTGCCGTCAAGACACACCGTGTGATCAAAATTTTGGCCGGCCCCATAGGTGTATGAGTCGGTCACACGCACCGCCACGGTAGATGCTGCACCCGATGGAGACGAAAGGACAATCGGAATGGCAACGGCGCATAACAACGCCGATGCTGTGAGAACCATTCGAGCTTTCATGATCGACTCCGACTTTTGCTTATCCCGGCCAGCGCCGCTCGCGCCATCGAAAGAACACTAGTGCACATCAGATGCGTTGACATGATCTTGAGGCGCGGCTTGCTCCCCGTGGGGATGCACCTCAAGGGCACGAACCCAAACGAGAATCGAATTACCAATCAAGATCAAGGCCCCAATGATCATCGCGGTCGCAAAGCCATCGGCGAAACTCGCCTGAGCTGCATGATGCAATGTTTGTGCCTGCACACTGAGCGACTGGGCCACATCGCCCGTTGCATGGATCGACCCTTGATGGGCTTGAGCTGCCGCTCGAAGCGTACTTTCTGCCGTCGAGCCTGCCTGGTGCGCGAATGCGCCAGCGTGGTGGCCGATACGAGACCGATACACCGATGACATGATGCTCCCGAGCACCGCGATGCCAAGCGCCCCGCCGAGTTCCCGTGAAAGATCGTTGACCGCAGAGCCGACGCCCGATTTTGTACGAGGAACCGATGCCATGATGAGCGTTGTAGAGGGGGCTGTGGTTTGCCCGTTCCCAAGCCCAAGCAAACAAAAGCCGATAAATAACAGGCCGTATGCCGTATTCGGGGTCACGCCACCCATGATTCCCAATCCCGCAGCAGAAATGAGTAGGCCCGTACCAACGACTTTTCTGTGGCCAAAGCGGCGAACGAATGAGGCCGACATCGGTGCACCGATCATGCCGCAAACACCAATGGGAAGTGCCGCGAGCGCCGCCTGTAACGGACTGTACCCATGGGCAATTTGCAGGTACTGGACAAGAGCGAAATACAGGCCGTACATCGCAAAGAACTGCAACGTGATCGTGGTGGAACCCACCGACAATGAACGTTGCCGAAAAAGTCGAATGTCAAGCATTGGCTTCGCGCAGTGCAGTTCCCAGCGCACAAAGCTGAGAAGGAACACCAACCCAGCAAATATCGTCCCAATCGTGACCGGAGAACCCCATCCGTTTGCAGGTGCTTCAATGATGCCGTAAACAAGCAGTCCAATAGCTCCGATGGCAAGTACGACACCGGGCGGATCAAGCGTGGCTTCGGCTGGATCCGACGAGTTGGGGAGCAGGAATCCCCCGGCAACGAGCGCAACCAACACGATGATCACGTTGACAAAGAACACGGATTCCCACGAGAAGTGCTCGAGGAGAACACCTGAAGTAACAAGCCCGATTGCGCCGCCCAGGCCTGCACACCCGGCCCAAATTGCAATAGCTCGCTGGCGCTCTTTGGGGTCATGAAAAACATTGGTGAGGATCGAAAGCGTCCCGGGCATGATGAAAGCAGCACCAACACCGGTGACCGCGCGGGCTGCAATGAGTTGCCAGTTTGAGGTTCCATAACTCGCCAACAACGAAGCGATACCAAACACGACGAGACCAAATTGCAATGACGTTTTGCGCCCAAATCGATCAGCGAGCGCACCCGCTGGCAACAGCAACACGGCGAATACCAAGCTGTACGCGTCAACCATCCATTGAAGCTGACTGGGGCTTGAGCCGAGTGACGCTTGAATGCTTGGAAGTGCCACATTCAATGAAGAATTGCCCGCGACGATGAGAACCAGCGACAAACATAAGACCGACAAGATCAGCCATCGGCGCTGATAACTATGTTCGTCGATGTCAAAGGAACGCATAGCGATTCGACACTACCGATTCATCAACCCAGACGATGCATTGGCGAGGCACACGGTGTTGCGCTCGATCATCTAACGTGATCAACCAATGATTCTCTCCGACCGCTCCATCCGAGAAGCCCTTGCATCCGGGCGTATTGCAATTGACCCGACCGATGACGCCATGATTCAGCCCTCATCGGTTGACGTGACCATTGACCGGTATTTCCGCGTGTTTCGCAATCACACGCTGCCGGTGATTGATGTGAAACAAAATCTTGAGGACCTCACCGAGCTCGTCGAGATCGCACCGGACAACGCGTTCATTTTGCACCCCGGAGAATTCGTTCTTGGATCGACGGCGGAGCGGGTCACGCTCAGCGCCGACATCGTGGCGCGTCTTGAAGGCAAATCAAGCCTTGGACGCCTCGGGCTCTTGATTCATTCAACCGCCGGTTTCGTCGACGCCGGATGGGATGGACATTTGACCTTGGAACTGTCCAACATTGCAACGCTTCCAATCACGCTCTATCCCGGCATGAAGATTGGTCAGTTGTCGTTCCTTGAAATGTCAACTCCGGCTGATCACCCCTATGGGTCACACGAGGTTGGCTCGAAGTATCAGGGTCAGCGTGGGCCGACGCCAAGTCGATACTGGGAGAACTTCGGCTCATAGGGCCGTATCGTTTAACACCTACGGTTCTGACGTTGGCGGAACCGTTGTTGGCGGAGGGGTTGTTGGCGCTGGTGTCGTTGGCGGTACAACTGTTGTTGGATGTGCCGGTGCCGTCGTGCCCGGTCGATTTGTCGTTGGCGGCGCAACCGTTGTTGCGTGGGGCGGATGCCAGACTGGACCGCCTGTTCCTTCTGGGGAACGTGTGACGATCGAGGTACTCGTTGTCGACGATGTTGAAGAAGTCGTCGAAGTCGATGAGGTGGATGAGGATGCCCGTGTCGACGTCGAAGTCGTCGCGTGAGTCGGAGCGGATATTCGTTCCACCGTTGTCAAGGGGCCCGCGTGAACCGGTTCTGATGGGGTATGAGTCGACAATTTCCAAAGCACGCCTGCAATGAGCAAAACGACAATGACGATGGCGATACCGACCACGGCGCTTGCCCGGCGGTGACCGCCCAACAATTCTTCCTCGTCAGAGAGATCGTCATCTGGCTCTGATGTGACCGGCGTAATCGCCGTTGATGCGCTAGCCGCCGCCGGAACCGTGGTTGGAAGCGCCGTGGACACGTCCAATTGTGTTGGCGTCGGTGAATGGACCGCTCTGAGTAGGAGTGACGGAACTGCGACAAGCTCTTTGGCGAGCAACGAACAACGTGCACACTGGACCACGTGCGCATACTGTTCAGAATCGAGCGTGTACTCACCATCAACAGCTCGCAAAATTGACTCTGCTGTGACGTCACATTCGATGAAGTGTGGTGCCTGGTCGAGGCGCTGCTCGAGATAGCGTCTGCGCAGACGACCGCGTGCTCGGTGAGTCATTGTGGCAGCAAGGTCGGCACCACGTATCGATAGGCGATCGGCGAGTTGTGGCGGCAATGCACTTTCGATGGTGCTGAACCAGATCAACACCTGGTCGCGTTCGTCAAGCTCACCAAAAGCTTGAACGAATGCTTGGCGATGTTGCGCGTTTCCAATGCCTGATTGCTCGAAAGTTTCAATGAGGCCCGTCGTTGGGCTTGCTTCTTCGCGGAGCTTGTGTTCGCGCAAAGCAGCAAACAAAGCAATGATGACTTCGCCGTCGTCATCACTTGGCAGTGGCTGGTGGCCGATGGACTCAACAACCGTTCGAATCGTTTCATCTCGGTTTCGATCGGTTCGAAGATATCCCGCGGAGACGGTCTGTAACGCATGGAGGTGTCGTCGCAGAAGTTCGTCGACAGCACCATCGGACCCCGCTCGAATCTGAGCGACGAGTTCTGCGTCGCTACTTGATGTGGGGTCGTCAGTCATGGACGAACCGTAACGTCAGTTGGATGACTCGGTCGCCGACAACGCTGCCGGATTTATTTGACGCTCACCGTTCTCGATGGCTTCCAACACGGTAATGGCAATGTCTGACACCGCGACATCATCGCCTGCCCCTGCACCTTTCACACCGTCATCTAACATGATGTAGCAGAACGGGCATGCGGTCGCCACTCGATCTGCACCGGTGCCAATGAGCTCTTCAGCGCGATCATCGTTGATCTTGGTGCCGATGTTTTCTTCCATCCACATGCGCGCACCGCCTGCACCACAGCACCGAGCCATCGTGCCATTGCGTGGCGCCTCGACGACCTCAAGACCACCGAGTTTGGCGAGCACCTTTCGAGGCGCCCCGTAGATGTTGTTGTGGCGGCCCAAGTAGCACGAATCGTGGTACACAACCCGCTCCTCCAACGTGGCTGATGTCAGGTCCAATTGCCCTCCGTCAACCAAATTTTCGAGCAATTGCGAGTGATGAATGACCTCGTAGTCGCCGCCGAATTGCGGGTACTCGTTGCGAAGCGTATTAAAACAATGCGGGCATTGCGTGATGATCTTGCGCACGCCCATGCCATTGAGTGTCTCAATGTTTTGTGTGGCGAGCATTTGGAAGATGTACTCATTGCCTGACCTGCGAGCCGGATCTCCGGTGCAATTCTCGCCCGGACCCAAGATCGCAAAGTCGATACCTGCTCGGGTGAGCAACTTTGCCATCGCCTGCGTGACACGCTTGTTCTTGTCATCGAATGACCCGGCGCAGCCCACCCAATAGAGGTATTCGTGGCTGAACGTATCGGATGGATCGATGACGGCAACGCCGTCCAAGTCTTTCGCCCAGTCGGCACGTTCTGCTTGGCTCATGCCCCACGGGTTCGCGTTGTTTTCCATCGAGCGATACGCGTTCCCGAGTTCGGTGGGGAAGTTTGACTCCATCAGTGACAGATAACGGCGCATGTCAAGGATCTTGTCGAGGATCTCAATGTTGACCGGACAAATCTCATCGCAGGCACGGCACGATGTGCATGACCACAGTTCTTCAGCGGTAATGCGCTCAAACAACGAATTGGCCGACACGGTGATTTCTGGAACCGTGCCAATCGGTGGTGAGACCTGAGGAGTGCCCGTCGCTGCCATCACCTCGCCGGTTTTCAGCACGATCTCACGAGGATCAAGCGGCTTGCCCGTGCCATGTGCCGGACACACCGAGGTGCAACGGCCACACATGGTGCACGCGTCCGTGTCGAGCAACTGCTTCCATGTGAAGTCTTCAACAGTCGACGCACCGAAAGTTTCGAGTTCGGTTTCCATCAGGTTTGGCATGGGCCGCATTGCTCCACGCGGCCGCTCACGATCGCGCAGGTAAATGTTGAGCGGCGACGTAAACATGTGTCGCAACATCGTGGTCGGGATCAGCACCAAGAACACGACGAACGCACCGACATGGAGGAGCCACATCGCCTGATGCCAACCCGCCACGTTTTCGACGTTCTTGACGAGGCCAGAAAGCGGATACCCCACGACCGACCATTTTTCGTATGCGGGGCGTCCGGCTGCCGCGATCCGGAACATTTCCGTTGTGAAACCGGTTATCCCGATGGTCAACAATGTTCCCAGAATCACCGCATGTTCGGGCTTGGTCTTGATACGAATGCGATACGGCTTTTGAACATAGCGTCGCAGAATTGCCCAAATGATGCCCGCGAGAAATGTCACTCCAGCTACATCACCGATAAACGAAAATCCCTGGTACACGCCGCCGTGAAGGAACTTTGCGCCATTGGGAAGCTGATGGTTGATCTCAAGTGTGGTCGTGACCCCAAGCAAGATCAGGAACGAAAAATAGATCAGCGAATGCATGATGCCGGCGGCAGGGTCGCGGAGCAATGTCTGCATGTAAGCGCCGCCCCGAAAGTCTTTGAGTCGCGCCATGAAGTTCCGAGACGTTGTTGCCCGGTTATCAGGGGTGCCTCGTTCCCAATTCTTCACTCGCTGTGAGAACAGGATCGCGCCATACAACAACACGACGGGGATCACGATGTAGAACGCCAATACGATGACGCCAGGTATGCCGCCGAAAACCTCGCGTGAAACGGGTTTTTCTTTGTGCCAATGCGTGATGAGGGGGAGTACCCCTGATGCCACCGTGATCAGCGCGAAAAGCGCACCGAGGATGATGACAATCTGATTAGGACGGATCTTGCGTGACGATTCAGCCATAGCGCTCCCGACGCTACCAAGATGACCTCACCGGTGGACAACCATCAGGTTGGTCAGCCGTACGTTTTTGCGTCGAGTTCTCGCACACGTGAGGCCAATGTGGCAAGCAATTTGCGGGCGAGACCCGGTGCTTCGTCAAGCACCGCATTGAAGCGGCGCGCGGAAAGTACGAATACGGTGAGTTCGTCAAGTGCCACAACTGAAGCAGTACGCGGGCCTCGGTCAAGCAGCGACAGCTCGCCGAACGGATCGCCCGGCTCCAGCGTGGCGATCTTGCGGCCATTGCGGCGCACCGCGGCCGTCCCCGACAAGATCACGAACGCTTCGCGTCCCATTTCTCCTTGATCAACAAGGACGGTGCCTTCGTCAACACGGACCTCATCACCCGCACGGGCAATGTGCTGCAGTTCGCGTTTTGAGCAGCTTGAGAACAATGGAAGTGCGCCGAGATTCTCTACATAGTTCTTCGTGGCCATGGCGGCACTTTACTTGCAAAACGCTTTCAAAGAACGCGATTTCAACGTGTCATTGCTCACATTGGATTAATTGGCGTTCGCTTGATCGGCAACAGCTTGGGCCGCAGCAGCTACAGCCGCGGCGTCGCCGAGTGCTCGACCAAGTACGGGAATGGCCTGAGTCGGGCGGCGACGTTCGTCGAGTTCGTACACCAGGGGGACTCCGGTCGGAATTTCGACACCGGTGATGTCATCGTCGGCAATGTCATCAAGGTGTTTGACGAGCGCGCGGATGCTATTGCCGTGTGCGACCACAAGCACTGTCTTGTATGCGTCAAGGTCGGGGATGATGGCATCGTGAAAATAGGGGACCATTCGGTCTACGACGTCTGCGAGACATTCGGATGTGGGGAGCACGTCGGGCGCGAGGTGCGCGTACCGAGCGTCGCTATTTGGGTTGAATGCGTTGTCGTCGCTGATGGCTGGCGGCGGCACGTCATAACTCCGTCTCCAAACTTTCACTTTGTCTGCCCCATAGCGTTCGGTCGTCTCTGCCTTGTTCGCTCCGGTCAACTCGCCGTAATGCCGTTCGTTGAGTCGCCAGTGGCGTCGGACTGGAATCCACGAGCGGCCCGCGGCACGCAATGCACGTTCAGAAGTATGGATGGCCCGCGTGAGAAGCGACGTGTGAACGATGTTCACGTCGATTCCCGCGTCGACAAGCAGCTCGCCTGCTTTGGTGGCTTCGGCACGGCCGACGTCGGACAAATCCGTGTCGTACCAACCGGTAAAGAGGTTCTTGGCGTTCCAGTCGCTTTGACCGTGTCGAAGGAGGATCAGCGTGCTTGTCATGACCGCAAACTGTACTTGCGGCGGCGCGTTAACGATCGGTTGGCGAGGGCTCCACTAGTGAGATGCGGACCGACTCGCCACGGTACTCACGCCACATGAACTGCGCCCAGCGAACAATGTCTTCGGGCGGCAGAGCACCGGTTTCTATTGCCGCGTCAGCGCTCCCGTCGCTTCGCCAAAATGACCGCTTCACCATGAAGCCAATGAAGTCCGGTGAATACATCACCGCGGGCAGCGGGAGCCCGTTCGTGTTGAACGTTCGCATCAGGTAGAGGTAAGTGCCTTTCTCTCCGTAGGCATTGACCAGCGTCCTTTGTACACGTTGACTTGGTTTGAGTTCGGTTTGTGTCGCAAGCCAGTCTGCGACCTTCTTGGCTAGACGCATCTTCTCAAGTTGTTCTTTTTCCGAGAGAAGTGTTGCTTCCACGATCGTTCGCTCACCAATGTTTGGTGGAAACGCGGCAGACGAAATTGATGCAATGACATCGGGGCCTGACTTGTGACATGCCCGCTGCTTGCCGTATTGCGCGACGAGATCTTTGGGAACACAAACGTCAACGCCGTAATGCTCAAGGTACAGCACCAACGTTGACATCAACGCAAAGGCACTGAAGTCGCCGGCCGCGCGAACCTGCACTTGACCTTTGTCGCGCAACATCACAATTGACCGGTTGAGAACCTTCTTGCTCAAGGCGATCGACGCGTCACCGGAACCATTTGTTCCAGGACCCGGATTCTTGTGTGGAATGGCAAATGCGGTGACGATAAGGAGAGCGCTGAGCCCAACTCCTGTGCTTCGCCGTACCAAAGTTGCGGGCAGCGATCGATGTTTTGGCCACGTGCGAACCACTCCGATTGTAACGGCAAGCCAAAAGAGCATGGCGGTGCCCCACAGCGAGCGGAAGTACTGGCGACGAAAGCCGTAGTTCGTCGGTGCATTCACAATGTTGAGTACCGCAGCCAAGACCGCAACGCCCGCGATGATCAGGAGCAGCATGGTGGTTCGGTCTTTGTTTTGTGCAGCGCGGAAACCCAGCCACCCCAATAGCCCAACCACGAGCAGCCAAATAATTACGGTCGCTATTCCGGAGGGCGTTGAAGTGAGTGGGGTATCAAATGTGTTCCGAAACCAAAATGGGGGCACCGCCAACATGGTTGCCACGATCGAGAATGCTTCACCGAGTCCGACGGAACGGTGCAATTCAACCTGAGACGCGTTGTACAAATTGGTGAGGTTGCCCGGCGAGTTCGTGAACTGTTGAATCAGCGTGGGTAACCACAGCACGACCGTGAGGCACACGGCGATGATCACCTGAAATCGCAACTTCTTTCGCAGATACGCCCAACGGTCCGGGTCGTCTTGTCTGATGGAGCGGAACCGAACGAGCAGCACGATCGGCGCCACGAGGCCAATGACCGGCACTAATAAGGTCAGGACAAGGTGATTGAGAACGAGGAAGTTTGCGAGCAGCGCGTAGAGCCAGATTGCATCAAGGTCGAGGTCGGCGACGCTCCAAACCGCAACGAGAAACAGAGCAAAAGGGATCGTGACCATTTGCATTGGTGCAACATCGATCAATGTTTCCGAGCCCATTGTCCAAACGAGGAGCCCAAAGGCGAGCAGCCCCCAGATTGCTCCAATGTCCCCGAGCCTCCGGCGCAATAGCCAGCCAGCGAGGACGAGCCACGTTCCATTGATGACCGCCATCCCTATGAGAGGCCCCCAGGATTCTCCAAAAAACTTGATGGGTACGCTTAACAAATAGAGCTCAGTGGCGCCGGGGAAATAGGTGGCGATTCCGAGCTTGGTTGAAACCGATGTCCACATGCCGATGAGCGGTGGGTTGGCGCTAAAGACGTCTTTGGCACGCAACACGGTCATGCCTGCGTCAAGTGTTGGATACCACCCGTTGTGTCCATCTCGAAGAGCCGCAACGGCGACCGGTATGACCACAAGCGCTTGGGCAATCCAAAACCCAATTGCGCTGCGGCGACTCGACTCGACTCGTTGTTTGTCAGCAGTGTCGATTGGTGGAGGAGAAGCAGACATGCGCCTCGTCTGGATGGACGTTGAGAGCGATCAGCCTACCGTGGACCGTGTTTGTACAATACGGTCGTCACATGTGCGTGGTGGGTTGTTTTAGGTCAAGCCAGCTTCGTGTGGGAGGAAGCAAAGCCCGACCGTGATCATCGGGTCTCACACACAGCACCTGGTGAATGGCGATTCGCTCTGCTTCAAAGCTCAGCGCGGATCCGGCCATGTAGAGGCGCCATACCCGTGCGCGGGCAGGACCGACAAGCTGTTGCGCATTTTCCCAATTGTCTTCAAGGTTTGCGACCCAGACACGGAGCGTTTTTGGATAGTGCTCACGTAATGATTCGACGTCACGTACTTCCAAGCCGTGCTTTTGCATTGCGCTGATTGCGGTGCCCACTTCGATAAGTGCCGCGTCGGGAAAGACATATCGTGCCATGAACGACCTTGGATCGATTGCCGCCCGTGTTGGATCAAGCCTGGAAATGGCGTGGTTCAAGAGTCGAGCGCCAGGGGCCAACAACCGATAGAGGTCCGAAAAGTACTCTTCGGCACGGGAAAGACCGACGTGTTCGAACATGCCGATTGATGAGATTGCGTCAAAGGGTCCATCGTGAATATCGCGGTAATCTTGCACGCGAATTTCAATTCGGTCTTGGCAACCGGCATTTGCAACGCGAGCGCGAGCGAGTGTGGCCTGTTCCTGTGACAAGGTGATGCCAACAGCATGCACCCCATGGTGTTGGGCAGCGTGAAGCACCATGCCTCCCCAGCCGCAGCCGACATCGAGCAGACGCATCCCGGGTTGGAGGTCAAGCTTGCGGCTGATGAGTTCGTATTTTGCTTCTTGTGCGTCTTCAAGGGTGTACGAATCGTCGGCCCAGAATGCACACGAATACGTCATCGATGGTCCGAGGATGAGTCGGTAGAACTCGTTGCCAACGTTGTAATGGTGGGCAATCGCCTGGGCGTCGCGGCGGCGTACGTGCCGCAGACCATGAAAGTGAGCTTCGATAGATGGGGGAGACGGGGGTCCACCCAAAATGCCGAGTTCTTTGGCGGCGCGCCACACAAATGGCAGGTTTCGAGGTGCGATACCAATGCGGGGGACGTTGCCGTCTTGGTCGGCGAGACGGTCGCGCATTGCGAGAAGGTCAAAGATGGATCCTTCGAATTGCAGATCACCGGCCACGTACGCACGGGCGAGCCCAAGTTCCCCTGGAGCCCACGCCATGCGTTGGAGGGCGAGTGGCGATTGAAGCGTGATCGACGAAGTGTGCGTTGGGCCAAGCGAAGATCCATCCCAGAATTTGATTTGGAGAGGGATCGAACCGTGGAACATCTCGCTGATGAGCGCTTCGAGTGTGGTTGCAACGCTTGCATGTGCCATGAGAAGCCTCCTGGCGTGGGATCGGTACTCTTCTGTATCGTAACACGATGCGTGTATCGCCCGGCAGAATAATTTCAAAATATTAAGGTTGCTAATACCTCACTCAAGGTTCTAGAGTGGGAGGCAATCATCTTCAAAGGTTTGGAAGGACAACCAGCATGTCGAAAGCAGTCGGAATTGATCTTGGCACCACAAACTCGGTCGTAAGCGTCCTGGAAGCAGGCGATCCAATTGTGATCCCAAATGCGGAAGGATCGCGTACCACCCCGTCCGTTGTCGCGTTTTCGAAGTCGGGCGAAGTGCTGGTCGGTGAAGTCGCAAAACGTCAGGCAATCACCAACCCGGATCGTACGATCCGCTCGGTCAAACGACACATGGGAACAGGCTGGACGATCGACATCGATGGCAAGGCGTATACGCCCCAAGAAATTTCGGCTCGTACGCTCATGAAACTCAAAGCCGATGCCGAGGCCTACCTGGGTGATTCAGTGACCCAGGCAGTTATCACGGTCCCCGCCTATTTTGATGATGCACAACGCACCGCCACCAAAGAGGCGGGACAAATCGCTGGTCTTGAAGTGTTGCGTATTATCAATGAGCCAACCGCGGCTGCATTGGCGTATGGGTTAGAAAAAGAAGATACCGACCAAACAATTCTGGTCTTCGACCTTGGTGGTGGCACGTTCGACGTATCGGTTCTTGAAATTGGTGACGGGGTCTTCGAGGTGAAGTCAACTCACGGTGACACCAAACTCGGTGGTGACGATTGGGATCAAAAAGTCATTGACTGGCTCGTTGAAGGCTTCAAGAACGATCACGGCGTTGACCTATCGAAAGACAACATGGCGGTTCAGCGCCTCAAAGAAGCCGCCGAGAAAGCCAAGATTGAGCTTTCCCAGGTGCAGTCCACACAGATCAACTTGGCGTACATCACCGCCACCGATGCAGGGCCGCTCCACCTTGACATGGAACTTAGCCGTTCGAAGTTCCAAGAGCTCACCGAAGACCTCTTAGAGCGTTGCCGCACCCCATTCGAGCAGGCGATCAAAGACGCTGGCCTCAAGAAAGGCGACCTCGACCACGTCGTGCTTGTTGGCGGTTCGACCCGTATGCCAGCGGTCGTTGACTTGGTCAAACAGATGACCGGTAACGACCCGCACAAGGGGGTCAACCCCGATGAAGTTGTTGCGGTCGGTGCCGCGGTACAAGCCGGTGTGCTCAAAGGTGATGTGAAAGACGTCTTGTTGCTTGACGTGACCCCATTGTCTCTGGGCATTGAAACCAAAGGTGGTGTGATGACTCGATTGATCGAGCGAAACACCACGATCCCAACCAAGAAGACTGAGACTTTTACCACCGCAGAAGACGGTCAACCATCCGTTGAGATTCATGTCTTGCAGGGCGAGCGTGAAATGTCGCAGTACAACAAGACGCTTGGCAAGTTCCAGCTCGTTGACCTGCCGCCCGCACCGCGTGGTGTACCGCAAATCGAAGTTACGTTTGACATTGACGCCAACGGAATCGTCCATGTGTCTGCGAAAGACCGTGCTACCTCCAAAGAACAGTCAATGACCATCACTGGACAGTCGTCGCTTGCCAAAGATGACATTGATCAGATGATTCGGGACGCTGAAGCACACGCTGCGGAAGACAAGCGTCGCAAAGACGAGGCCGAAGCTCGGAACCAAGGCGACACGCTCGTCTATCAAACCGAGAAACTGCTCAAAGACCAAGGTGACAAGATCTCTGGCGATGAGCGGTCCGCGGTTGACGCGGCTCTGACCGATCTGAAGAGCGCACTTGAAGGCGACAACGTTGAACAGATCAAGATCGGGACCGAGCGGCTCATGAGCGCGTCACAAACGTTTGCCCAGAAGCTCTATGAACAGAACGCGTCTGATGAGCGCAACTATGCCGAATCAGGGGCCGGTGCAGATGGTCCTGACGATGCAGATGTCGTTGACGCCGAGGTTGTGGACGACAAGGACGAAAGCTAATGGCCACCGACGCCGACGATGCGTTGGATGAATCCGAAGCCGCAGAACCTGTTCCTGCGGACGTTGATGCGGAAGTCGTTGACGCCGAGGTTGTGGACTCTGAGGTTGTTGCAGCGGACGAGGTCAAAGTTGATGACACCGAGATCTCGGCCGTTGCCAACGAACAAAGTAGCGAAGACGTCGATAGCGAGGCTGCCGAGTCGCCTGAGGACAAGGTCGCCCGTGAACGTGATGAGTACCTCAACGCATTGCGCCAGGTGCAGGCCGACTTTGAAAACTTTCGGAAGCGGTCGTTCAAGCAACAGGGCGACGCGATCGAACGTGCAACCGGGCATCTCGTGGAAGACCTCCTTCCGGTTCTCGACGCGTGCGATGCGGGTATCGAACACGGAGACGAAGGGGTCATAGCCGTGTTCACATCGCTGCTTGGAGTACTCGAAAAAGCCGGTTTGGAACGTCTCGATCCGGTCGGCGAAACGTTTGACCCCAATGCACACGAAGCAGTCCTTCACGAGCCAGCTTCAGAGGAAGACGATTCGTCGGCTGAACCGACAGTTGTCGAGGTGATGCGTCACGGCTACAAATGGAAGGAGCGGACGCTTCGAGCCGCGATGGTCAAGGTCAAGGGGTGATGCCCAATGGCTGCGGAGCGTGAATGGTTCGAAAAGGACTATTACAAGATCCTCGGTGTCGCGCAAGACGCAACGGCGAAAGACATCACCAAGGCCTATCGCAAACTCGCGCGCGAGAATCATCCCGACGCAAATGCTGGCGATCCCGCGGCTGAAGAACGCTTCAAAGAGATTTCGTCCGCGTACGACGTTGTTGGTGACGCCTCCAAGCGTGTCGAATATGACGAGGTGCGTCGACTTGGTCCGATGGCCGGTGGATTTGGTGGCGGGGGTGGCTTTTCGGGCATGCCCGGAGGCTTCCAATTCGACGGCAACATCGGCGACATTCTTGGAGGGCTCTTCACACGTGGAACCCAAGCCCGAGGTGCGGCGAGTTCGCGTCGTCGGCGTGGCAACGACCTTCAGGCTGATCTGCACCTGTCGTTCGCGGATGCGATTCATGGAATAACCACCACCGTGCATCTCACATCAGACGCGATCTGCGGAACATGTGATGGATCAGGCGCCAAGCCGGGGACGGAACCAAAGGTCTGTACCAACTGCCAAGGTCGCGGTGTTTCAGACGACAACCAGGGGCCATTTAGCTTCAGCCAACCTTGTTCGGTGTGCAATGGCCGGGGCGTCGTTGTCGAAGAATCATGTCCTACCTGCAATGGTCGAGGCATTGAACGCCGCCCACGCGAAGTAAAGGTTCGAGTACCTGCTGGCGTCGCCGACGGCGCCCACCTCAGGCTCAAGGGACGAGGTGAGCCCGGCATCAACGGAGGCAAAGCTGGTGATCTCCACCTTGGAGTGCGCGTTGCAACCGACGAGACGTTTGCAATGAGTGGGAAGAACCTCACGATGACGGTTCCGGTGACCTTTGCTGAAGCAGCACTTGGAGCGGATCTAATGGTGCCAACCCTTGACGGTGCGCCAGTCAAAGTGCGTCTACCTGCTGGCACGCCGAATCGGCGAACGTTGCGAGTGAAAGGTCGGGGTGTTGCGACCACCAGTGGCACCGGTGATCTCCTTGTGACCGTCGAAGTTGCGGTGCCGGCAAAGCTCAACGCTGCGCAAAAGAAGGCAATCAAGGCGTTGGCTGAGGCATCCAATGAGTCGCCCCGGCCTGTCATTGATGCACTGGTTGAAAGAGGTGACCCATCATGAACCGTCGGATGAACGATGCGGTGTATGTGATTTCGGTCGCGGCCGAACTCGCGGGAGTCCATCCCCAAACACTGCGAATTTACGAACGCAAAGGCCTAGTCGATCCGGCCCGCACCACGGGTGGTTCGCGGCGCTATTCGGATGCCGACATTGACCTCTTGCGCAAAATTCAAGAACTCACCAATGAAGGCATGAATTTGGTTGGCGTGCAACGAGTCCTGGCACTTGAAGCGCGTGTTGCACAACTCGAAGCGGAGTTGATTGAAACTCGTCAAGCAGCAAATGATGCGGTTGCCGATACGCATCGCCAGTATCGGCGTGATCTCGTTCCGGTCACCCAGACGGTCGTGCGCTACCGCGGGCCAATCCGGCCCTGACACGTTCGGCTCGACGAAAAAGGATACGTAGGTCTATGCGGACGATTGCTCGCCCCGGACCGTAAGTTTGGCGGCAAGTTCTGCCCTGCTGTGGACGTCAAGCTTGGTGTAGACGTGCGACAAGTGCGCCTCAATTGTGCGGGTAGACAGCGTCAACCTGGAAGCAATTTCTTTTGAAGAAAGGCCCGACGCAGCCAACGTTGCGATCTGCAGCTGTCGTCGACTGAGTGAGATGGATACTGCATGACGTGCTGGGATCCAGTGTCCCATACTTGCAAGCTGTTTTACCGCGAGATGCTCACGGGGCTGATCACCCTCAACTAACGCGTCGATATGGTCAATCCGGGCGCGGAGAAGTTCGACTTTCCCCAATGGCTGGAGCGTTGCGCGTCGATCTCGCCATTCGATGTGCTGCAGTGAACCCGTCATTGCCAATGCGTGCCAACCCCAGAGTTCAACGAGTGGCAAATCTTTGTCGCGTCCATCATCGATGAGTGATCGCGCGAGTTCGTTGGCGTCACCTTGTCCGAGTGCGATTGCGGTGCGACACCAACGTTCTCGTAAATCGAACATGATGATCCCGCTTGCGCGTGGTTTTTCTGCGCGGGCCATCGCCAGCGTTTGTGTGGCACGATCAGTCTCGCCAGTTGCAGCGAGGACCATCGCAAGCCACGTGCGCGCAATAGGACGCCAACCGGAAAAATCAAGTACGTCGAGCCGGGCAACTGTTGCTTCGAACTGGCGTCGCGCGGTATTCCAATCAAACCGGCATGCGTGTGCAATTCCCCAACCCAGTTGGCGCATCGCATGGTCAACGTGCACTCCCTCGCTCGCCGATTCGTCAGAAATCTCGATAAGCAGTTCGACTTCGGTGACCGCACCCGACCAAATCAGAATCATGAGTAGCGCGGCCTGCGTTTCTTGCAGGGCCCAGGGAGTGAAGGATGGCGTTTGCTGTGACAGCGCGCTTGTAAGAAACGTTGTTGCGCGTTGTTGCGCCTCGGTGAGATCACCGGTCATTGCACGCGCGAAAAGCCGCGGGGCGTTGAGCTCATTCGTCATGCCGTGGGGCAGACCATGCCCTTCAGTTGCGCTTGCATCCAACACTCGAATTGCAGCAAAGTCACTTGCATACGACAGGAGCATGGCAACAGTGGCTTGGGCTGCTGGCTCAAGAGCGCAGGCTGACTCCACGAACTCTTGCATAATCGCTCGGGCACGCTTCAGGTCACCATGCCCGAAATAGGCAAGCTCGGCACGCGCTTTGGCAACCGACAAACGTGTCTCGTCGTCGCTTTGATAGGCGGCCGTGCACGACAGGCGATGTGCAGCTTCCAAGTCGTGTTCGGCTTCGTTGGCACGCCCCAATAAACGACGCGCATGAGCACGTTGCACCAAAATGGGAACGCGACGAATGTCATCGTTCGCGACGAGGCGTAATGTCTCACTGGCGAGTCGATCGGTTTCATCTCGACGATCAAGGACAAATGCTGCATTCGTCGCAGCGACGAGTTGCGAAAGGCTCGGCCGAAGGCCGCTCGCGAGTGCCCATTCTATTTTTCGGAGCACATGTTCATGCGATTCGCTTCGCACGCTGGCGTCATCGCGGGCATCGGCAAAAGTGCGTTCGTAGAGCATCCGCTGCCGCCCCGGACCAATGAGCTCACGTGTGCTGAGAGCGAAGCGATGATGTTTTGTTCGCAACATGATCTGCCCGGTCTTCGTGTCGGTAATGCGTTCGGCGTGGCCGGTCGCGAGCGTCGCGTCAAGGACTTCTGGAGGTATGAAACGGCAAAGCGTGGCAAGAGATACGGGTTCAGAAAGAGCGATCAACTCGATTGCCTCGCGTTGGTCCGGCGGGAGATCATCAAGCACGTGGTTCACCACATCGAGCACTGAGAAGCTTGCTTGTGCGTCCCCCGAAAGAAGCCATGTGCCGGACTGAAATGTGATCGCGCCACACTGTTTGGCAGCCTCGACAAAGTCGTTCACAAATCGCGGGAACCCGCCGGTCGATTGCCAAACATGCCATGAAAGATCCGCGGAAATCGGACCCTTCAGGGATTGTTCAAGCAGTTCTGCAATGTCAGCGCGTCCGAACGGAGCAAGGTCAAAGCGTCCAATGTGGCCGTCTTTCCATAATCGAAGGAGATGGTCATTGATTTTTTGTCGCGATCGTAAGGTCACAATCAGAATGAGTTCGCCATTGCGACACCGTTTTGCGAGGACGCCCACCAATTCGGGCTGGAGTGACGTAATTTCATCAATGCGAACGACAATGTCAACACCATTGAGGCCGTTCAAATCGTCTGGCTCGGCATCGTCAAATGCGACCACACGTTGTTCAGGATGTGTCCTCCCACGCTGTGCAAGGAATTGATCAATGAGCGCTGTTTTGCCCACGCCTGCGTCACCAATGACGAGCAAACCTTGATGGTGAGCAACGACCTCCCGCAGGTTGGCAAGTTCGTTGCTGCGTCCGACAAACGGATGCGTGTTGTGCAGTAGAGGCATGGTCTCGCTGGAAGGAACCGAAAATTAGTACTGATGTTTGCAGAATTAGGTAGCGATTACGCAAGACAATAGTGGTCAAAATTCGTATCTTGCTCCATATGCGCCCCAAACTGCTTCAGTCCGCTCGTAAATTGACACCGATTGCAAGTGCGTTGACCTTGTGTCTCGCATTCATGGTCGGTGTGACGCCCCAATTGGCGGGTGCGACAAGTGGCACGGTGACGTTCACGTCAAACACCACCTGGACGGTGCCCAATGGCGTCACCACGGTCGATGTGCTTGTGGCTGGTGCAGGTGGTGGGAATGGCGCGCAGAACGGATCGGCCGCGTCACCAGGGAGTGGCGGGCCTGGTGGTCTCATGCACGTGTCGATAGCAGTAACTCCCGGCGAACAGCTCTATTTTGGCATCGGAGGAGCAGGCCAAGCAGGTTCCGGAAAGAAAGACGATGGTGGTGGCGGATCCGGCGGCTGGGGTGGTGGCGGCTCTGGTGATACCGGATCGGTGACCGGGGGAATGGGCGGTGGTGGCGGCTCTGGCACCTATGTACAACGTTCAACGAGCGCAGGGCCAGGAAATTCAAATGTGCTCGCGATTGCCGGTGGTGGCGGTGGTGGTGGCGGAGCTGGCGCGTTTGGAAATGGTGGAAATGGTGGAACTGGTGCCCAAGGTGGCGATCCTGGGTCCGGTGCAGGCGTTGGTGGTGGCGGTGGATGCTGTGCCTATAACAGTGGATGGGGCGGTGGTGGCGGCAACGCGTCAAGTTCGTCTTCGGCCGGTGGTGGTGGCGGCGGCGGCGGAGGTCAGATGGCGGGTGCTGGTGGCGGTGGTGGAAGCGCTGGTGCCGGTGGCGGTGGTGGTGGCGGCGGTGCGAACAACTACCTCAAGAATGATTCGTCAGTGGCACGTGTGAGCCCTGACAGCTCTGCTGGAAACGTTGGTGGAAACGGTTGGGTAAAGGTCAGCTACAGCCAAATCTTTGCGACGACCACTGCGGTGGCGGCGTCACCTCTCTCGCCAGTTACCGGCCAAGCCATGACCTATCACGTCCAGGTCACCCCACAAGGCACGACCACCATGCCTTCGGGAACGGTCACCCTCGCAATAGACGGGACCCTTGCCGGGTCACAGACGTTGCCGTCAACCGGGTCATTGACGTTTTCCCCGGGAGGTCTCAGCGGTGGTGCGCACACGGTGACTGCAACGTTCGCCCCAGCCGTGCCCGATGACTATGCCGGTTCGACTGGTACGAGCACAGTTTCGGTTGCCAAAGGTGCAACAACGATGCTGTTGGCAACCACTCAGTCCCCCACAATCGTTGGACAAGGCGCAACAATTACCGCAAGTGTTTCTGCGAGCGCACCAGCCACAGGCACTCCCACGGGGGCGGTGCAATTTGCGGTTGACGGAACCAACCTTGGTAGCCCACAACCATTGAATGCGAGCGCGCAAGCATCCATTAGCGCTGCGACGTTGGGTGCGGGTTCACATCAGGTCACTGCCGTGTATGTCGGTGACGCAAGCTTCAATTCGTCAACCGGTGGCCCGCTTACCCAGGTCGTAAACAAAGCGGGCACGGAATTAGGTGTGACATCATCTGCAAACCCGTCCCTTTCTGGCCAAACGGTGACGTTCATTGCTACCGCGCACGCGACCGCGTCGGCGCTTACGCCAACTGGCGCCGTGCAATTCATGGCCGATGGTGCAGCGCTGGGAGATCCGGTGCCTCTCAACTCCAGCGGCATGGCGTCGATTTCGGGCACAGGTCTTGGTATCGGCAGTCACTCGATTTCTGCGACGTATGCGGGAAACACGTCCTTCGAACCGGCAACATCAAATTCCATTACCCAAGTTGTGAACAAAGGGGCAACGTCACTGCAGGTAACGAACCCCTCCGGCTCAAGCCAGGCTGGGCAGAGTGTTTTGCTTGCCGCGACCGTTAGCGTTGGCGCCCCTGCCACTGGAGTTCCAAGTGGCGTCGTGCAATTTGACGTTGGAGGCGTTCCATTAGGTGAACCTGTTGCGGTCGTAAACGGTTCGGCATCAATGACAACATCGGCTTTACCGGTCGGACTCAACGTTGTTACCGCGCGCTACGTCGGAGATGGAAACTTCACTGCTGCCACGAGTGGTCCCGTTGGCTTCACGGTCAACCCAGGTGTCACCAGTGTCGACCTACGGGCTGACAGTGCTCGGGTCGAGCCAGGTAAACCACTTACTTTGCATGCACAAGTTGCGGTAGCAAATCCCGCAAGTGGGACTCCGACGGGGACCGTCGCGTTCGTGGCCAATGGCGTGTCCCTTGGCGAACCCGTTGCGCTAGGCCCCGACGGGACGGCATCAATGACCACAACGATGCTGCCGCCTGGCATCTCAACAGTGATGGCTGCTTATTCAGGAGACGCGACGCTAAGTTCTGCTCGGTCGGTGCCTATCACCGTTGATGTGCCTCTTGCGCCCGCGCCAGTCAAGCCGAAACAAAGTTTTGATATCGACAACTCGACCACTACGAACAACTGGGCGACAACCGGCACGTCGGCAGGCGCAGCACATTCAATTGAACCGACGCAAGGAGCGACGAGTTTGCCGACTACCGGCGCCAAACTTGGATTGCTCGGAATACTGGGCATGGCTCTTTGCCTATCAGGTGCGATCTTCATTGTCCGTCGGCGACGCGACGCAAGCTTTACGCCAGCGGATTAGGGCCGCGAATTCCGCTTTGTCTCCGTCTCTGACGGTGTCGGGCCCGCTCGGCAGGATTGGGACGGTAACGATCGAGGAAACGCTTTTCGGAGGCGCTATTTCCAACAACCACCAACGACGCATCACCGGGGATGGGCGCCAATGGATCTGGATTCGGCACCGAATGATCCCCTTTAGAGATCGCAACGATACGACAACCGATTTCCTCGGGAATGCGTGCTGCAGCGAGTGTCATCCCCGAAAGCGTTTCAGGAACTGGAATTGAAAACATTTCCAATCCCTCAGCAAGCACAACATGGTCACTGCCGCCGAGCGCGTTGAGGATTTCGGTCGCACCTTGCGTCGCGTACGACAGCACCGAGTCAGCACCGGCACGATGCAAAGTCGCAACATTTCGTTCAAGATTTGCTCGTGCGATGATTTGCTTCTCAGGTGCCAATTGCCGCAAATAGATCGTTAGATAAACATTGAAATCGTCGTCGTGGGTGGTGATGAGAATCGCACTGGCAGATGCGAAACCTGCTCGCTCTAACACGTCAAGATTCGATGCATCGCCTTGCACGTAGAACGCCGGATTTCTGATGCGACTTTCTTGCAGTTCGATGATCGTGCAGTCAATGCCTTCGTTGCGCAAGGCTTGTGTCGCCGCCCGTCCGACGCGACCGCCACCAACGACAATCACCGATGCGTCTTGATGCACTTCAACGCCGAACAACGCGTCATAACGGTCCAATTGCGAAGCAGAACCAACGAGGACCATGACATCAGACGATTCAATGATCGTTGTGGCCTCTGCCAAAGTAAATGTACCGCGCCGCCACAGGCCGATGATGGTGACATTGCACTGATCGCGCAACTCGGTTTGCGCAATCGTGCGGTTTTCAAATGTGGTGCCAGCGACCGCGGCTTCAGCCACAATGAGGTCGCCAAATACTCCGATGGCCCGAGAGCGTGCATCGTTTCCAAGGACGCGCCGGGCCATTGCTTGACCAAGCAAGAGACCGAGGCGCAACACATGGTCACACCCCGCGTGTGCGAGCACATCGCGCGCGGTCTCTGATGAAGCGAGCGCAACTGTCGGAACACCAGGGGAAAATTCTGACGCGGTGAAGACAATGTTTGCATTGGTCATGTCAGAAAGGGTGGCAACCACAAGCGCGGCATGATCGGCGCGCGCTGCCGCGTACGTGGCCGGGTCGTCGACCGGTCCGACAAGAACGTCATAACCGAGTTCGCTCAGCGAAATTGCTTGCGTTGTTTCGTCCACAATCAACACTGATGGAATGCCCAGATTCTTGAGACGTCTGATGAGCGACTCCGTAACGGGATCGAGATGGGTGAGGATCACATGATCGTGGTACTCGTCGCCGAGGTGACGACGGATGCGGTTGGCGTCACGTGCTGCCATCCAGGGCAAGAAAACAAACTGAATGAACACAAAGGGCAACAACACGAGGATGAGTAGGGCGCCGGAAATTAGCACGACCACCGAAAAAATGCGGCCAAGATCTGATTCGAATGTGATGTCACCGAAACCAAGCGTTGACATGACGGTCAGTGTCCAATAGATCCCGGTCGCCCACGAATACGAACGACCCTCGTAATCCATGATCATGTGGAAGATCGAAGAGTAAATGACGACAAGGACGGTGATGCCGAGAACCAGCCACCAAACCACACGGCCATTTCGCTTGCGTAGCGATGTGCCAAGCGAACTCAAAATGACCGCGAGCCCTTTCATGGGTGTGGCTTTCGTGGCGTCATCAGATTGTGGCGCATCAAAATATCAATGGGGTCATCAATGCGCTGGCGGCGCGCGGGCAGCATCACGGAGCCGAGCCTACCGGTGTCAGTTTCTCAACTGGGTTGCGCTCGGAACTGATCAAAACATTGCGCCGTATACTCATGTCGATGTCGGCCACCTTTTCTCGATTGTCTTTTGTTTTCCCGGCGTGGAACGAAGCCGAGATGCTTGACCAAACGGTGCTTGCGGCAGTCGAGGCAGGTCTGGCGCTCGTAAATGCGAACGAGATTATCGATTACGAAATTGTTCTTGTCGACGATGGCTCCAGCGATTCGACCCCACAACTTGTCGACGAGCTTGCCAGCCAGCACGAATCGGTCATCGCCGTTCATCATGCTCGCAATCGTGGCCTCGGGGCGAGTGTCCGGTCGGGCTTCGATGCCGCAACCGGTGACATCGTGCTCTACACCGATGCAGATCTGCCGTTTGATTTGCTTCTCCTTGACAAGGCCTTTCGCCTGCTGCGCATTTACGACGCCGATATTGTGTCGATGTACCGATTTGACCGAACGTCAGAAGGGCCAAAGCGCTATTGGTTTTCCCATGTGTACAACTGGCTGGTGCGATACAGCCTTGGCGTCAAGTTGCGTGACGTGAACTTCGCAGGCAAACTCATCCGACGCGATGTGCTTGATCATGTTGATTTGCGCAGTGAGGGGTCCTTCATTGACGTTGAATTGATGGCGCAAGCGACCCGACTCGGGTATGCGGTTATTCAATTTGGCGTCGATTACTTCCCGCGTACACGGGGGACCTCCACGCTTGCAGCTCCCAATGTGATCCTGAACATCTTGCGTGACTTGCGTACCGAACGCGACCGACTGCGCAGCATCCAACCGATGGATGCAAAGCAACGCCGGAGTCCTTCTTGACAACAGGGCCATTGGCCTCGTCTGATCGGCACCACGACCGTCGTGCCGACACCGCCTTCGCATGCGGCCTTGTCTTCATATTGTTCGTTGGTTTCTGGAACGGTCTTGGACTGTGGTTTACGCCCCTTGATTGGAACATGCTGATCCCGAAATCGTGGACAGCAAGTTCTCAAGGCAATTGGCTTTTCATTCCGTCGTTTTTCTATCGAGTGACAATTGAACTGTTCGGGGTGGCAACGACCGGTCCAATTCGGCTCGTTGGACTGTTCTGGTTCGGGCTTGTGGCGTTGTTATTCCATCGTTGGGCGCGAACCAAAATAGCGGCAGTGCCTGCGGCTTTTGGCGCGCTCGTCGTCGCGTGGAGCGGCGTTGCGGCCAATGTTGTGATGGAACCGGCATTGATGATTGTCACGATTCCTCTTGCCATGATGTTTGCGACGTGGCTGGCAATTGACGCATCGCAGCGTTGGGCCACCCATAAGGCGACGGCCTATTTGTTGATTGGGGTGTTGACGTCAACGTTGGGCGTCATTGTCGTCCTAATCATTGCCGCTGAGTTCGCGGTACGGAAGGTGCCGTTGCGCCGTTGGCTCATCGTGGCACCAGCAACCCTTGTTTGGGTCATCTGGTTCCTTGCATTTCATGAAGCACCGGGACAGCGGTCATCTATTGGGACCGTGTTGAGGTGGGCGGGGGACGTGGTGGTCGTTCTGTCACGCAGTCTTGCTGGGTTTGCCTGGCCGCTCATTGGGGTGACGTTACTCGGCTGCGCAGGATGGGTCGTGGTGTCAAGGAGGTGGACTCCTCGAGTCACCGCGATGGCGATTGGAGCAGTTGCGTTCGTCGTCGTTGGAGCAAGTCGAAGTGTTCCAGGCGGGATCTTTCCAGCACCGGGCAACGCAACGTGGCTGGCATGGTTCATGCTGGTCCTTATCGTCAGTGCAATGGTCGAAATCGCCCATGAGATACGCATTCGACGGTGGATGCTTGTGTTGGCATCGGTCGTCGTCTTGGCTGGCTTTACCTCATTGCTCGGATCGCTGATTCGCTTTCGCAGCAATGCGGTTGCTGCAAACGCCTCGTCCTATGTGTGGCTTGGGGCTGTTGAGGCGATCGGCGGTCACGCTTCTGGTGAAGCACTCGTACCAATCGGGACAACGACGACTCGGGTGGCTGACCTTGCCCCACTTTTCCATGCGCATCCGACTCTCGTTTCTGGGGCCAAGCTGCACAACCTTGGCGATGACGTCACTCGTCAAGCTGCCGATTTGTGGATGCTGAAGCAATTGCAAGTCACTCTTGAACCTGGCCTGGTCCGGGGCGTCTCATGTGTCTCGATGAGCAATCAACTCCTCGCACATGGTGAGGTCGTCCTTTCTGGGTCGAGAGTGGAAGTCGCGGCGATCAAGATGCCAGCAAATGTGTTCCTCCGTCGGTTCGCATCTCAGTCGCCAGCGGTTCCATTTGCACAAGTGCCAGCGCTGCAAACGATGCATTTTCAGCTTCCGAAAGACAACAATTCGACTCCGTGGGTGCTGCAGATTGACGGTTCCGCTCGTGTTCTTGCCTGTCGCTAGAACTTTATTGATCTAAGTGCAAAAAACTTGCTAATAAGCTTGTCAAGTTTACAGTTTCGCGGTAGCCTCAAACTATGACGATTGATCCGAATCGCTGGACGCTCAAGACGCAAGAGGCCTACGCCGCAGCGGTGGAGGCTGCGCGGGGTGCTGCGAACCCAGAAGTTACGCCCGAACATCTGCTCGCGGCGCTCCTGCGTCAGCCTGAAGGAGTAGTGATTCCAGTTCTTGAAGGAGCAGGCGTATCGACACTGTCGACACGGAACGCCGTTGATGACGCAATTGCGAAGCTTCCACGAGCACACGGTGGTGCCGACGCACGCATGTCGAAGACAATGAGTGAGGTGCTTGAGGCCGCTGACGGGGCACGCATCGAACTCGGCGACGAATACCTTTCTACCGAGCATGTGCTGCTGGCTTTCGCGGACTTGGCGGCGAAAAAGAAACTGACGGACTATCTCGGGGTTGGGCGCGAGCAGCTCTTGGGGGCGCTCACACAGGTGCGCGGGTCGCATCGTGTTACCTCACAGAATCCTGAAGAGCAGTACCAGAGTCTCGAGAAGTACGGTCGGGATCTCACCCAAGCGGCCCGCGAAGGCAAGCTTGATCCGGTCATTGGCCGCGATGAAGAAATTCGCCGCGCGATTCAAGTTTTGAGTCGCCGTACCAAGAACAACCCGGTTCTCATCGGGGAACCTGGCGTTGGGAAGACCGCAATTGTTGAAGGTCTCGCGCGCCGCATTGTCGAAGGTGACGTGCCCGAAGGCCTCAAGAACAAACGCTTGATTTCGCTTGATCTCGGTTCACTCGTCGCGGGTGCAAAGTACCGCGGCGAGTTTGAAGAACGCCTCAAAGCGGTTCTCAAAGAAATCACCGATTCGAACGGTGAGATCATTACCTTTATCGACGAACTGCACACGATCGTCGGCGCGGGCAAAGCTGAAGGTTCGATGGATGCGGGCAACATGATCAAGCCAATGCTTGCCCGTGGCGAGTTGCGCCTCATTGGGGCCACCACGTTGGACGAATTCCGATCATCCATCGAATCGGATGCGGCCCTTGAGCGACGTTTCCAACAAGTATTCGTTGATCAACCCTCTGTCGAGGACACAATCGCCATTCTGCGAGGCCTAGCCGAACGCTACGAAGTCCACCACGGTGTTCGGATCCAAGATGCAGCCCTTGTTGCGGCCGCGGTTCTTTCGGATCGCTACTTGACCGGGCGCTTTCTGCCCGATAAGGCCATCGATCTTGTCGATGAGGCTGCTTCAAAGTTGCGTATCGAAATCGACTCGGTGCCCACCGAAATCGACGTGGTCGAACGAAGAATCCGCCAGCTCGAAATTGAGCGTGTCGCGCTCGCGAAAGAAGACGATGACGCATCCAAAGCGCGTTTGGCGACACTCGATGGTGAACTTGCAGAGAAACAAGAGGCCGCGACCGCAATGCGGGCGCATTGGCGTAATGAAACCGATGCCATCGCAACAATCCGAGACATCAAAGGCGAGCTCGAGCGTCTTCGTAGCGAGGTCGAGCGTGAAGACGACCTGGAGCGTGCCGCAGAAATCCGTTACGGAAAAATCCCTGAACTTGAAGCACAGGTTGCGGCCGCAACCGCACGACTCGGCGAACTCCAAGTCGACAACAAGATGCTCAAAGAAGAAGTGGACGAATCCGATGTTGCCGAAATCGTCGCAAAATGGACCGGGATCCCTGTTTCTCGGCTCATGGAAGGCGAAGTAGCCAAGCTCGTGCGTCTCGAAGACGTGCTTCACGAACGGGTGATTGGTCAAGACGAAGCGGTCGAAGCGGTTGCGAATGCGATTCGCCGTTCACGCGCGGGTTTGTCTGATCCAAACCGCCCGATCGGATCGTTTCTGTTCCTTGGCCCCACGGGTGTGGGCAAGACTGAACTGGCACGGTCGCTCGCCGACTTTCTCTTTGATGACGAGCGCGCCATGGTTCGCATCGACATGAGCGAATACATGGAAAAGCACACGGTGTCTCGGTTGATTGGTGCACCCCCGGGCTACGTCGGCTACGACCAAGGTGGCCAGCTCACCGAAGCAGTACGACGCCGACCCTACGCGGTCGTGCTGCTCGACGAGGTCGAAAAGGCACATCCCGATGTGTTTAACGTGCTGCTGCAGCTTCTTGATGATGGCCGGCTCACCGATGGTCAAGGACGCACGGTGAACTTCACCAACGTTGTGCTGATCATGACCTCAAACCTGCCTGGTGACCCGCGTGACTTTTTCAAACCCGAATTCATCAACCGAGTGGATGACATCATCCGGTTCCGTGAACTGACCGAAGCAGATTTGGCCCGCATTGTTGACGTGCAACTCGAAGGTCTCAAACGTCGACTCGGTGAGCGACGCATCACGCTTTCCTTGACGGATGCTGCTCACGAATGGTTGGCGAGGGAAGGATTTGACCCGGCTTTTGGTGCCCGTCCCCTCAAGCGAGTGATCCAACGAGAGATCGGCAACCGTTTGGCGATGGATCTGCTTGCCGGTCAGTTCTCTGACGGTACGCCCCTCGGTGATGGTTCAGCGGTCAAAGTTGACACGGTTGACGACGCCCTAGTGATCGTGCCGGGTGAGCCGGTGACTTGACGGCCATTGCAGGTACTTCACAATGCTTGGTCAGTAGTAGACAGTGAAAAGTTGAACTGTCCACCACACGTTTATCGCGAGTAACACGATCAAGCACAGTACTTTGGCGAAAGAGAGCAGCTCTTGTCTCTTGCCAACCGCCCGATATCCTGTCGCGCCTACCAACGTAACCGGAATGTATGGGGTGAGGTAACGTCCCTGATAGCCAACAATCTTCCCTGCGGCGACCGCGTTTGATGATAACGCAACGCCGTATGCGATTACCCACAACCCGATCCAGATCGTGGCAGAAGCGATACCAAGCGAAAGCCAACGAGAGGTGATCTCCAACCTTTCCCCAGTTAGTAAGCCCGCAGTTCGTCGCCCGGGCGGGTCGACGAGTCGAGCGACCGCAACCGCCGCGCATAACCCGAAAATGGCGATCATGACGTCAGTCGACAGTGGCTGTGTATTCGTCCCAGAAACGATCTGTAGTCCTGCGTCACGTAGCACTTGAAGGTCAAAAGCACCATGAATCACTGCGCTCACGAAAACCTTTGGATGATGCCTTATGAATTCTGCCGCGACGATGCTGTTTGAATGTGGCACCATGGATATCTTGATTTTCGAGCTGATCAGGATCACCCACGCCGCACCCAATGCTACGGCTGGCACTACCACTGCGGCGGTGGCCCTAACGCGCCGCCTAAGACTTCCAAAGGCCCCGGTCGGGATCGCTAACGGCAAGATGACAAGTGGCAACGACGATGGCTTGCACAAGGCCAATGCCACGCCGACAGCACCCAGAATGCAAAGTGAACGTGTTGGCATTGGTTTTGGTTCACGGGCATCGACAACGGCTCGCACGACGAGTGAGACGAACAAGAATCCCACCCCGACGGTCATAGGGTCTGCAGAAACTGCGGCCGCCACAAAGAGGTTACCAGGCAGCAAGGCGACGATGGCAAGAAACACCCGACCAAAAGGTAACACCCGGAGCGCACCGTATGTGAGCGCAAGATAGGCCATCAACGACGCTAGACGAGCACCCAGGTAGTCGAAGGGAACCCCGGCGATCCCGCGACCCGCGCGGTAGCCAATCCACGCGGGGACGTAGGCAACCGGCGGATTAATCTCGGTATTGGCAGCGATGCGCTCTCCGCCATGTATCAGTGGTTCCGGTGATACGCATCGATACCGCCTAAATGGCTTATCGAGTCCCTCTTTGGTCTTTAGCACCATCCACTTGAAGGAATCGATCTTAAGTGCGCGGTCGCATCCATCAAGAGTGTAGTCGCTCGGATTCGACTCAACCGACGGTGCAACCAGGTACCCACGATCGATTACTTCGACACGCATGAGGTGACTGACCTCATCGGGTGGTCTTTGAAAAGGATTGAACAGAGCTGCGATAAGCCCAAACGCGAGGCCGACCGCAACGAAGATTTTGGCCACGTGGTCGTGGAGCAATTTTCCCAATCCGCTCAAACGGGGTAGATCCCTCGTCGTGAAACCTCGTTCATCATGGCCCCGACGCAACGACGATTTCCAAAGTGCACGTCGTCACCGAAACGCTCGACAAGTTCATCGCTACTTGCTGGTCCCGATGTCACCGTTGGGTACTTAAGTGTACGTTTCGATAGTTACTAACAACCTCATCTTGTATGTTCAAGCCAGCGTCCCACGGTGTTTTGGTTGTGTATCCAAGCCCCGATCTAGACTTGTGATCTTTTAGTATCGCGCGGGTTGCTGTGCTCGTCTAGCGGGTCGTGGGATAGGTAGTTGTAAACGTACGTTGAGCTACCTTTTCCGCAACGTTGGGCATGCGACTGTGCAATCTCGTGTCTGAAGTCGCCCAGCAAAATAGTTAAGCGCTGATATGTGAATGAGTACTCATCGATCACGAACATGTGAACTCGAACGAGAAGGACGGGCGTGGACGCACTAGCGTAGAACTGTTTGCAATTTGAGCTATCACAAGGAGTGCGACGTGCCAGCGACCATTGTCGTCGGCACCCAATGGGGTGACGAAGGTAAAGGCAAGATCACCGACCTCGTTGCCAAGGAGATGGAAATGGTTGTCCGCTATCAAGGCGGACACAACGCTGGCCACACCCTCGTGGTGGACGGCGAAACCTTTGCCCTCCAATTGGTGCCCAGCGGAGTGCTCTATGACCACATCACCCCGGTGCTCGCCAACGGGGTTGTCATTGACCCACGCGTGCTCATAGCAGAGATGGACGCGCTCGAAGCACGCAATGTCAGTTGCGGCCGTCTTGCCGTCTCCGGCAACGCTCACTTGATCTTGCCCTACCACCAGGAAATCGACCGGCTCACCGAGCGCCGCCTGGGTAAAGCCAAACTCGGAACAACCCGGCGAGGTATCGGACCGGCATACGCCGACAAGGCTGCACGCGTGGGCCTACGGGTCCAAGACCTTCTTGATGAAAAGATCTTTCGCGCCAAACTTGAGGTAGTGCTCAAAGAGAAGAACGCCTTGCTCGCCAAAGTGTTCAATCAACTGCCGCTCGATGCGGAAGAAATCGCAACAGAGTATCTCGACGTCTGTGCACCTCGGCTGGCGCCACATATCGCCGACACCGTTTCAGTTGTGCACGACGCGTTAGAGGCGGGCCAAAACGTTTTGTTTGAAGGGGCACAGGCAACTTTTCTTGACCTTGACCATGGCACCTATCCCTTTGTGACGTCGTCGAACCCGGTTGCTGGTGGAGCGTGCGTTGGGGCGGGTGTCGGGCCGCGCCAGATCGACCGGGTGATCGGCATCGCGAAGGCCTACGTCACCCGGGTCGGAACCGGGCCGTTTCCAACTGAGTTGCCAATCAGCGCGGAAGCAGTTGGAGGAATGGATCGAGCCGGTGCAACTGAACAAGACCTCGCAATCGGCGATTACATCGTGGAAACCGGGCATGAGTATGGCACAAATAGTGGGCGCCGTCGTCGCCCAGGATGGTTTGATGCGGTGATGTTGCGGCAAGCCGTGCGCATTAACTCGCTGTCTGAAGTGGCGATCACCAAGCTTGATCTCTTCGATACGTTTGATGAGATCAAAGTATGTGTGGCCTACGACATCGATGGTGAGCGGGTTACGCACCTGCCGTACCACCAATCCGATCTGCACCGCGCAATTCCGATCTACGAAACGCTGCCCGGCTGGAAAACTGACCTCTCGACGCTGACTGGTTCGGTTGACCTGCCGAGCGCCGCCCGAGACTACGTGCAGTTCCTTGAGTCACAGCTAGGCGTTCCCATTTCACTTGTTGGGACTGGTCCGGGCCGTGAACAGTTCGTCCACCGGGGAATCGCTGCATGAAGGTCTGTGTCGTGGGATCAGGCGGACGTGAGCACGCGCTTGCTGCGGTGCTGTCACGTGATGCCGAGGTCATCGTGACCCCTGGCAATCCGGCCATGACCAAGGCATGCGGCCTTGATGGGGCTGGTGCGATTCAAGTTACGGACACGCCGCCTGAAGAAATCGTCGCGGACTTGTTTGTGATTGGACCAGAAGCCCCGCTTGTGGCGGGTCTCGCGGACGAACTTCGAGCGCAAGGCAAGTTGGTGTTTGGCCCCGGTGCCGACGGCGCACAGCTTGAAGGTTCCAAAGCGTTCATGAAACAGATGCTTGTTGATGCTGGCGTACCAACCGCGGCGCACCGATCTTTTAATTCTGTCGAACCAGCGCTTGCATACCTCCGCGAACAGCGTGCCCCTTACGTCGTCAAAACCGATGGACTTGCCGCCGGCAAAGGTGTGCTCGTCACCGATGATCTCAAAGAAGCAGAGCGCGACGTGCGGGCAAAGCTTTCAGGAGAATCCTTTGGCGATGCAGGTCGCCGAGTCGTGATTGAAGAGGGCATGGTCGGAACCGAGTTAACCTTGCTCGTTGTGTGCGATGGCACACGAGTGGTGCCCTTGGCTCCATCACGTGATTTCAAGAGAGTTGGTGATGGTGACGCTGGACCCAACACCGGAGGAATGGGTGCTTACTCGCCGGTCCCCGAGGTGACCCCCGAGCTCATAGATGAAATCATGGCCACCATCGTGATTCCAACGGTGGCTGCTCTGCGGTTGCGGGGCATTGATTACCGCGGCGTGCTCTATACCGGACTCATGCTTACCGAATCCGGTCCAAAAATCATTGAGTACAACGTGCGTTTTGGTGATCCTGAGACCCAGGTTGTGCTTCCCCGCATGACGTCAAGTCTCACCGAGTTGCTCGCTGCCGCAGCAGATGGGGCAATCACGGATGACCCCACTTTCGATGACGGTGCAGCCGTTACCGTGATCGCCGCAACCAAGGGTTATCCGTTGGCGCCGCTAACCGGTGACGAGATCAACGGAGTCGACAATGCAATCGCGGTGCACGGCGCCGCAGTGTTCGGGGCAGGTGTTGCCACCGGTGATGACGATCGTCTTGTCACCGCAGGTGGGCGAGTTTTGAATGTGTGTGGGTTCGGTGAGGACGTGGCAACGGCACGCGCCCGTGCCTATGAAGCATTGACCCACATTTCGTGGCCTGGCGAGCATCATCGAAACGACATTGCTGCTCAGCTTCCACCAAGTTGAGCGATGCAATTAGAACTGCGAGCCGGATCCGCCTTCTTGTTCGGGCCATGCCGCGATTCCTTTGCTTGGAGCATCGCTTGTCGCTACGCCGGGCGTGTCGGGTAGCGACGAGGCCCAATCGGCAAGAAGATCATTGGCCGGTTGGTCGTCAACAAGGACCGGCGATGGTGCTCGTTCGAAAGTAATCTCGCTCGGCACCTCTGCTGGCACGTCGGCCATTTCCAGCTCGGCAACCAGTTCTGGTGGGGGTGTCCGTCGAAAGGAATCGGTCATCACCGGTGAGTTCTCAGCTTCAGCGGGTAATTCAATTTTGACGTCAAAGAATCCAAGTTCCTTCTTTGGTTCTTCTTCAACGACACCCTTCCGACCAAAAAGGCCCCTCTTCTTAGCTTTGGGATTTTGCTTGGCACCTTTGTGGCGCACACCCGCAGCGTTCAATGCGCAGGTCACGCAATAGGGCGGTTTCTTCTCCCCAAACGAGTAGATGAGACATTCGGCGCAGTAGCTGTGTTTGCATTGGCGACAAACGTCGGTTGCAACTTCAAAGGAATGCTTCACACATGTGTCAGTCATTGGGCGGTCCTTACAGTTTGCGCAACCATCGCTGTATCTAACGTCGTCGTCAAGAATTTGTTTCTTTACGATATTAGGCCAAATTGCCTAGGGCTGCACGCGTGTCATCTATCCAGCACGTTCGAATGGCGAGTACCGTTGCTTGATGTGACTCAATCGTCAATTCCCAACGTGCTTGCCGCACGCTATGCCAGCGACGCAATGGTTGACATTTGGTCGCCGCGCAACAAAGTCATTTTGGAACGGCAACTCTGGCTCAGTGTTCTGCGTGCGCAAAAACGTTTGGGCTTAGACGTTTCTGACGAAGTCCTAGCCGCCTACCAACAGGTGATCAATGACGTTGATCTTGACTCGATTGCGAACCGTGAGCGGGTGACACGGCACGACGTAAAAGCCCGCATCGAAGAGTTTTGTGCGTTGGCAGGATACGAGCACATTCACAAAGGAATGACGTCTCGGGATCTCACCGAAAACGTCGAACAGCTCCAAGTATTAAGCGCTTTGCGCATTGTGCGCCAACGAAGCGTGGCGGTCTTGGCCCGTCTCGCGACGCATGCCGCAAACACGTCGGAACTAGTCATGGTTGGGCGAAGTCACAACGTTGCGGCGCAAGCCACCACGCTTGGCAAGCGTTTTGCAAATTATGGCCAAGAGTTGCTCGTCGCACTCAAGCGCTTGGACGACCTCGTCGCTAGCTACCCGCTGCGTGGCATGAAGGGTCCCGTTGGCACGCGACAAGACATGGTGGATCTCTTGGGATCTGAGGCGGCTGCTGATGCGCTCGAAGCCCAAGTCGCGACAGAACTTGGGTTTGAACAAATGCTGACCAACGTCGGACAGGTGTATCCAAGGTCCCTTGACCTTGACGTGGTGTCCGCGCTCGTGCAACTCGGCGCCGGACCGTCGAGTCTGGCGACGACGATTCGCCTGATGGCAGGCAATGAACTCGTGACCGAAGGCTTCAAAGCAGGCCAAGTTGGCTCCTCCGCGATGCCGCACAAGATGAATACTCGATCATGTGAACGGATCAACGGTTTCCTGGCGATTCTCGGAGGACATCTCGCCATGGTGACCGCACTTTCGGGTAACCAATGGAACGAAGGCGACGTGTCGTGTTCGGTGGTGCGACGCGTTGCCCTGCCGGACGCGTTTTTTGCCGTTGATGGTTTGCTCGAAACGACCCTCACGGTGCTTGATGAGTTTGGGGCATATCCTGCGGTGATTGAACGTGAACTGGCTCGGTACTTGCCGTTCTTAGCGACCACAAAGGTGTTGATGGCGGCCGTACGGGCTGGGGTGGGGCGCGAGACTGCGCACGAGGCGATTAAGGAACATGCGGTTGGCGTAGCACTAGGGATGCGAGAATCTGGCCGTCAAGACAATGATCTCATGGCGCGTCTTGCTGGTGACTCGCGCCTTGGTTTGAACGCAACGGAGTTGTCCAAAATATTGGCCGAACCGTTGTCGTTTGTCGGTTCAGCGCCAGCGCAAGTGCGTGCATTTGTTGCCCAGGTCGAGGCAATCATTGCGAGGGATCCTGACGCGGCTCGTTACGTCCCGGGTGCGATTCTCTAGTCATTTTTTGACGGTGACGCGACTGAATTCGTCCAATGCGACACGGGGTGCGAATCGAATCACCGGTACGATTTCGACATGGCCGAACTGATTGATCTTCCGCTTGTCTACTCAGGCAAGGTGCGCGACATTTATGACGCGGGAGATGATCGGCTCTTAATGGTTACCTCGGACCGAATGTCTGCGTTCGATGTTGTCATGGCCCAGCCAATACCGAACAAGGGCCGGGTGCTCACCGCGACGTCGGCGTACTGGTTTGCGCAACTTCGTGACGTCGTGGGATCACATTTGATCTCGACCGACGTGTCAGATCTTCCTGAGTCGGTTCGGGCAAAGGCGAATGAGATTGATCTCGCTGGGCGTTTCATGCTGTGTCGCAAAGCCCAGATGCTTCCCGTTGAGTGCATTGTTCGGGGATATTTGGCTGGTTCCGCATATAAGGAGTATCGGTCTTCACGCACGATGCATGGCGTTGCATTGCCCGATGGCATGGTCGAGTCTCAAGCACTTGACGAGCCGGTGTTTACCCCTTCGACAAAGGCAGCGCTTGGCATTCATGATGAGAACATTTCATTTGCGCAAGCAGAGGAAATCGTTGGGTCACAAATGGCAACTCGACTTCGCGATGTGTCGCTGGAGTTGTACCGCAGGGGTAGCGCGCTGGCCGCGCAGCGTGGGGTAATTATTGCGGACACCAAATTCGAGTTTGGTTTGCTCAACGGAGAATTGGTGCTCTGTGACGAAGTGTTGACCCCTGATTCTTCGCGATTTTGGGACGAAACGACTTGGCAGCCCGGCACAACGCCGCCGAGCTACGACAAGCAGCCGCTACGCGATTATCTCGATGGACTTGATTGGAACAAGACGCCGCCGCCTCCAACGCTTCCCGATGAAGTGGTCCAAGCAACCCAGGACCGGTACGTCCGGGCTTATGAACGAGTGACCGGCCTGGCTTTTGCCGACTGGCCTGGTGTTACCGCCCCCGCTCAGTTACCAGCCGATCAGCGTTAATGGATCGGCTCCTGTGACGCGCTCACGCTCAGCACGAAATGCCGCGAGAATTTGCGTGACTTCGTTGTCGTCAAGGCCGGGATGGAGTTCAGGGAGTTCATCGATAACGGTGTCAAGCTGTGCAATAAATGAACTGAGCTGTTGAGCGGATTCGACGTGTGCGAAGCGTCGAATGTCTTCCGACAGTTGGGCGTGGAGTTCTTCGTCAAGATTCTGCGCATCTCGTCGCGTATGAATAGCGATACCCCAGCTTGCCGCTGCTGGCATGGAGACGAATAGGGCCTCTTGCAAGATTCGATTCCAAGACTTGTCATGCAAAGCTCGAAGTGCAAACACCCAGCCGCCAAGCGCGCATGCCACCAGATACCACCGCAATTTTGGGAGGTCATGCCAACTTCCACCGAGAAGCAACATGAGGGGTAGCGTTGCGCCCGTCCCTGCAAAGGCGTCGTTCTTTGCACTGAGGTCTTGTTGTGCGCGTAATCCAACAGCGATATCGACGGCGAGCGTCGATCCGGCGACGAGCAGCGCACTGGTTGTATCGCCACGCCGATCCGCAATTGGCAGCAACAGGAGATGCCGAATCGCGGCCCACTGGGCGGCAACCGCGCTCAACACGATTGGTGCAGGTGCACTCCCAAAGGATTCCCAAGCGGTGAGGGATGTCCAGATACTTGAAACCATGAGGGCAGGAACAGTTGGCTCAAGGCGGACAGTGAGTTCGGGCGTCGGCAGGCTCGCTTCAATAATCTCGCCGCGGTAACGAAGAACGAGCTTTTGCGCATTGGCCGATATGACGTGGACGACTCCGTCGTTATCTCCTAGGAGTGTGCCGTTGTCGGCGCGCGACCGAGTTTGGTCAATTGCAGCGATGTCGTCGCGTAGTTGCTGCACTTGCGGGCGTCCGAGCCAACGGATGCGATGAGTGTCGGGAATGATCGCCCGAAAATCGACAGTAGCGGCAAGGGTCGTACCACGGTCTGCATGTGCGGCGAGCGTGATTCGCGGATCAGAAGTTGCAAGGTCGAGAATCTGACCGGCACGAGACGATCCGGCCCGCTCAAGGAACGCGAGGAGTCCTTTGGGGTCGATGTGGGCGGCATTGTGGACGAGAGCGGTTTGCACGCGCGAACGAATACGCGCATCCCAAATGAGATGGTTCGTGCGTTTGCGCCAACTTTCTCTCGTGCTTTCCTGCGCCTGAGCGCGAAGTCGTCCGATGGCAAACCCACTCGCAAGAGAAAGGGCTCCCCACCCAAGTGGACCGTTTCCAACGGGAAGCCGACTTGGCCAGCGTGCGAGCGCTAGTCCAGCTAAGGCAGGTAGCGCATCGGCGACAATCGAACGCGAGACGTTCACAGACGTGCGGCTTGAGCCGTTGGCTGTAATCGTTGTCGCGTGAGTACTCGCGTCTGCCTGCCGTTGTTCTTTTCGCTCGTCGCTTTCACTTCGACTTGTCGCCACAAGTGCGCTTCCGAGTCGAAAACCTGTTTCCATCAACGTTGGCGCCAGGTTCGCGACAACAGCCGAACGCACGGCGGTTCGATGCGCGTCAGCAACGCTGCCCCATAAATACGAGTCAGCGAAATCAAGGGCCCGATCGGCGACGCGATTCCGGCTTGGATTTCGCGCGAGCCAAGCTCGAAGACCGTCGCCAAAAAGTGAAACAACACCATAGGAACAACGTGTCGACGCTGACGCCTTCATTGTTGGGTCGGCCATCATTGAAAGATGAGCGAGCGACCGTATGGCAAGGATCCCTTGGGGCCATTGGCCGTAGATTCCACGTTCATCCACACTCGCAGAATACTGAAGCGGTGCACTTCGTCGTGCGCGCGACGTGCTTCACTAGAACTCGTGGTCGGCCAAATTGTTTTCGTTGAGGACTCACTTGCGCGTGTGGCAGAAATCCGACGTCTTCTTGATCTTTATCGCTCAGGAGGGGCAGTACGCGACGGCGCGCACCTCGCCCCAATGACGATTGCCCCGGAGCAGTTTTGGGATCCCAGCTTTGCGCTCGAGCAGATAACGGGAGGATCAGATCCGGACGGCCCACCGCATGAGGATGCGCAAACATGGCATGCAGATGACCTGTTGTTTATGGATTGCTGGGACCGTGACGCACTTGACGATCAACATGCTCGTAGTACCTTTTTCGCACTCGATCTCCTTCGTGGTTTACGCAGCACCGCCGAAATTGGTCGACCTATTCCACGTGTCATTGTGCATTCACGGGGCATGTCCGACGACTTACTCCGTGCCGCATTGGGGGAGTTTGTGACGACGCGACGCCAAATTCGGGTGCCGGGTGAATCACCAGTCGTGCGTTGGCGTCGTGATCTGAGCCTGGCCTCTGGCGGCGGCGTGATTTGGGCAATGTTTGATCGGAGTGATTTTGAACGCAATCTTGACGCGGTCCTTCACGGAGATCGGACGCGTGCTCTCAAAGAACCGGATGTGGCGAGTCCACTCTGGGACCAAATTGAACCGAGCTCGTGTCTTGCTTCGTTTCATTGTGCCTTGCGCGATGAGTGTCCAGATGTTTGGACGAACGTTGTGGCCGGCCGGCCTGACGTTCCCTTTTCACTTGACGACACGGACATTGCGCGCGTGACGCGGATTGCAAAGCGGTACCTTGCGTTCAATGAAGCATGGGGTGCGCGGGGATATCGGGCGTACTTGTCGCTCGCACGGCAACTCGCGAACCCGGGGCGTTGATGTGGCGTGTCGTGAAAACCACGGTTTTGACGACGCTTTGTTGAAAAGAGATTGATCGGCTATCTCAAATGCGGCATGATCGTGCGATGTGGTCCTGAGGGCGCTGAGGGTTTTCGGGGTCGACCTTGCCCGGGGTCGGCCCCGACACTGCCTGTTGCTTTGGGGTGAATCAGAGTTGTCCGTGGGCGCTGTGCAACGATGGAGTCATGCAGTTTTCTGTTGAAGTACTTGTGCAGTTGCGTGAAGGAATTGCCGATCCGCAAGGATCCACAATTGAGCGTTCACTCCCGACTCTTGGATTCGCAGGTGTGAGCGGCGTGGGTGTGGGCAAGGTCATCACCTTTGCGATTGAATCGACAGACGAAAAAACGGCACGACGTGAGGTTGACGACTTGTGTGTCCGATTTCTTTCAAATCCGGTCATTGAAGACACCGAAATCAGAGTGACCCCACAGTGAGTAAACGTATCGGGGTAATCTTGTTTCCTGGATCAAACTGTGAGTTTGATGTTGCTCATGCACTGGAAGCGCTTGGTGCGGACTGCGAAATAGTTTGGCACGGTGACCGCAAACTTGATGGCATTGATGCTGTCGTGATCCCAGGTGGATTTGCACATGGTGATTACCTTCGCCCTGGTGCAATCGCCCGCTTTTCTCCAATTATGGATTCGGTAGGTTCCTTTGCTCGTTCCGGTGGCCCGGTACTTGGGATTTGCAATGGTTTCCAGGTCTTGACCGAAGCAGGCCTGTTGCCAGGGGCATTGCAAAAGAACAAGGGGTTGAAGTTTCTTTGTGCTCCAGCGCTTTTAGAAGTCTCGTCAACGAATTCAATTCTCACAAACGCGACGCAAACGGGTGCGAAATTGCGTATCCCGATCAATCATTTTGAAGGAAATTACACCTGTTCACCCGACACGCTTGCGGCTCTCATTGAGACGGATCGCATCATTTTGCGCTACGTCGAGAACCCAAATGGCTCGATGGGTGATATCGCTGGTATCACAAACGAACAACGCAATGTGGTGGGGCTTATGCCGCACCCAGAACGCGCAATGAGCGAATTGGTAGGCTCAACGGACGGTGTGCCTCTGCTCCAGAGCCTTTTGGATTGGACCAAGTAGGGCTAACCGCGAGGAACGTCTGCTTTGTTGAGCACTGCAGCAGGCACGCCGAGTTCACGCCATGCCGCATACGAAATACCCATGCGCTGGGAGTACGTCTTCGCGTTCACAATAAATCCTGCTTCAAGGTCGCTCAAATCAACAACATCTTTTGGCGCGTTCAGTTCTTTGGTGAGGTCCATGCGCTCTTGAATGAGCGACACTCTTTTGAGCGCTGAAACTGTCGGAAATTCGAGCTCAATTTGTGCGAGACGCTTTTCAATACTCTCTTTGGTGCGACGGCGCCCACGCCGAGGCCGGTTCGCTTCGAGGGCTTCAAGATATGCCTTGATTGGTCGGCTGGTTGCCCGACCTTCTGCCAGGGCAGCTTTGTGTTCATCGGTCATCGGGGTTTTGGGTCCTCTTGCCATACGTCTACCATGACATTTTCGCTCGATTATTTGCAAGTAATGGAGGCAGAAATGTCGAATCTAAATATTGAAGATTTCGGACGAATCCGTCGTCTTACTCTGTGTCGCGAACAGGCGTTGAATGCATTTGACAACGCGCTGTATTTCGACTTGACGAATGCTTTGGTTGAAGCGAGGGAAGATCCCGATGTGGCCGTTGTTGTGCTGAATGGAAAAGGACGGGCCTTTTCTGTCGGACAAGATATGGCAGACATGGCACAGATCGGTCAAAGCGTCCAAGGCGGTGACGCGCATGGTGACCGTGAGGTCATTTCAGGGTTCCCCGGTCTCCTCGATGCGGTTGAAGTCTTTGACAAGCCGTTGCTCGCGGGGGTGAATGGGCTTGGTGTCGGCCTCGGTTTCACCATATTGGCCCATTGTGATCTCGTGGTTATGGCCGACGACGCTCGGCTGCGGGCCCCGTTTTGTCCGCTTGGGGTTGCCCCGGAGGCCGCTTCAAGTGTGTTGTTTGTTGATCGGATGGGGTGGCAAAACGCGGCATGGGTGTTGTTGTCGGGTGATTGGGTCGATGCAAACCAAGCTCGTGACCTTGGAATCGCATGGAAAGTGGTACCGAGCGCAGATCTTCTGGACGTAACAATGGATGCTGCACAGCAGATCGCACAGTGGCCGATTCCGTCGCTGGTTGCGACCAAACGAGCAATGCTCGATGGACGGGCAGATCGTGTGCGGCGGGCCCGCTCTGGTGAAGACGCAGCGTTTGAGAAGCTCATTGGTTCGCCCGCGAACATTGAAGCGGTGATGGCTTTTTTAGAAAAGCGAACGCCAGATTTTTCCCAGATCGACGGTGCTTAACGCGAGTAACCGGTTGGTGATTCGTAAGACGTTTCGTTTCGATCTGCGTTGGGGCCGGGTAACCCGGTACGATTGAGCTTCCTGGCGTGGCTGACTGATCGGCTGCGACAAATCCGGGGACGTAGCTCAGTTGGCTAGAGCACCGCCTTTGCAAGGCGGGGGTCGTGGGTTCGAATCCCATCGTCTCCACTCACGTTTTGCAGATGAAGGTCGTTGCCAAGATCACATCACCTGCGGCGCGTATCGCAACGACCGATGTGCGAACCGATCTGGAGCGAGAAGAATCAAGTCGTGCTTATTGTTGTTTCCCCGGCCAAGTCCCTTGACCTTCAGTCGAAACCGGCCACCAAGAAGTTCTCACAACCTCGGTTGCTTGATCAGTCAGTTGAACTCGTAGACATTTTGTCGTCGTATTCCCCAGACGCAATCCAGGGGATTCTCTCGATTTCTGACGAACTCGCCGACCTCAATGCACGGCGCCTTCGCGATTGGACCCTGCCGTTTACTCCAAAGAATGCGCGCCAAGCGTTGTTGACCTTCAATGGCGACACATACCAGGGCATGAATGCCACTGGCAGTTTCGGTGAACGTGACTTCACGCGGGCACAAAAGACGTTGCGTATCCTGTCGGGTCTCTACGGCGTACTGCGTCCACTTGATCTCATCCAGCCGTACCGCCTTGAAATGGGTACTCGCCTTGCGACCTCCAAGGCTAACGACTTGTACCAATTCTGGGGTGACACGCTCACCGAAGTGATCTCGCATGACCTTGCCGCAAGCCCAAACGGAAAGTTCGTGGTGAATCTCGCATCGGATGAATACTTCCGTGCACTAAGGACTGAACAACTTGGGGCTCCAGTCGTGACGCCTCGATTTCTTGACTTTGGACCACAAGACGCACAAAGGCGTGAACCAAAGGTGATTTCGTTCCACGCAAAACGTGCGCGGGGAGCAATGGCTGGCTGGCTCATCCGCGAACGAATCGACACTCGAAAAGCACTGACGAAATTCGACGGACTTGGCTACGCCTATGACAAGAATCGATCGACGCCAAATTCGCCCACTTTTATTCGCGCCACGTGAGAAGCTGACCAAATGGCATCCGTGCAAACGCTCACCGGCCCAGTCGACATAGCCGACCTTGGCCCAACGCTCATGCACGAGCACGTATTCACACTGAACGCCGAATACGTCCAGAATTACGGCAAAGGCGACTGGTGGGATGAACAGCTCGAAGTTGACAGCGCCGTCACAAAGCTCAACCGCCTCGCCAAGTTGGGCATCAAGACAATCGTGGACCCGACCGTGCTCGGGTTGGGTCGAAACATTGAACGCTTGCAAACGGTTGCCTCCCAAGTCGACGTCAATATCATCGTCGCGAGCGGCGTGTACACCTACGACTCGCTGCCATTTCCCTATTCGATGCGCGGGCCGGGAGCGCCCCTTGGTGGCGACGATCCAATGGTCGCCGACTTCATCCGCGACCTCACGACTGGCATCGGCGACACCAATGTGCGAGCAGCGTTCTTGAAATGCGCGGTCGAGCACGATCCAATGACCCCCGACGTTGAGCGAGCACTACGAGCAGTCGCTCAGGTCTCGGTCCAAACCGGTGCGCCAATCACCGTGCACACCAATGCGCACGCAAAAACCGCGAACATTGCGTTGCGTATCCTCCAAGAAGAACAAGTTGACCTCACACGCGTCGTGCTCGGACACGTGGGTGATTCGACCGATGTCGACTGGCTGGCGAAGCTCGCTGAAACGGGCGCCATTTTGGGAATGGATCGTTTTGGCCTCGATGTTTTTGCCACCACCGACGATCGAGTTGCAACGATTGTGGAACTCGTACGGCGCGGTTACACCGATCAACTCGTGCTCAGCCACGACGCATCATGTCGGATCGACTGGTTCGGTTCAGACGCCCCCGAACTCATCGCCCAACTCATGCCGAACTGGCACTACGAACACATCAGCAACGATGTGCTGCCCGCGCTTCGAGAAAAGGGTGTAACCGACGCGCAGATCGACACGATGCTTATCGACGTGCCGCGTCGCTACTTTGCTTGACGAAGTCCGCGCACCGTTCACCGATCATGATGACCGGGGCATGAATGTTGTTTGAGGTAATCGCGGGCATGACCGAGGCATCTGCAACCCGAAGGCCACTCACGCCGCGTACCGCCAATTGCTGATCGACCACCGCAAACCGGTCACTCGCGGGACCCATCTTCGCGGTGCCACACGGGTGGTATTCGGTGTCGGCGTACGCTCGCAGCGTCGATTCGATCTGGGCGGGATCGTCTCGGTCATAGGAATGCAGCATCTCGCCTCGGTAACGGTCAAAGGGTGCACTGTTGAACACGTCAAGGGCAATCTGGGTGCCCTTAATGAGCGTTGCCATGTCATAGGGGTGACTGAAAAACTTTGGATCGATAAGCGGATCAACGCGTGTATCAGGGCTCGCGAGACGAACCTCACCCACACTCTTGGGTCGTGCCAACATCACATGCGCGCTATAACCGTGGCCAAGATGCAACTTGCGACCGTGATCGTCGCCGATCCCGACCACGAGTTCCATTTCCATGTCTTCAACTTCGACGTCATCACTCGTCCGGTAGTACGCGCCTGACTCGGCGGCACACGACGTCAATACGCCGCTTCGGTGCCGCCACCATTGCCACATGCCTTTCGCGAGCGAGGTGATCCCTTTGGGTGAGATTCCCACTGTGTGATCGGGGATCGAGGCTCGATAGATCACCTGCGCAGATATGTGATCTTGCAGGTTTTGGCCAACGCCGGGAACGTCGGCAACACAGGCAATCCCAAGACGCTGAAGGTCATCCCCGGGGCACACTCCAGACGCCAACAAGATCTGTGGCGTCCCAAACGCCCCCGCACAAACGATCACTTCTCGCGTAGCCGTCACGTGCTTACTCGTGTCGCCACGCCGATACTGCACGCCGGTGACGCGTGTGCCGTCAAAGGTCAACGACGTGACATGGGCGTTGGTGCGCACGGCCAGGTTGGGACGCTCAAGATTGGGGTGAATGAACGCGGCCGCCACACTTTGCCGCTGCCCATCGCGTTGGGTGACTTGTACGTGGTAGCAACCAAAGTGTTCGGCTCCGTTGTAGTCATTGAGCCGTGGAATCCCGTTCTGTTCACATGACTCGAGAAAGACGTCATTGAGTGGACTGGGGTTGCGCAGGTTCGTCACGCTCAACGGTCCGGTCGTGCCATGGAGCGGCGAGTCATGATGCATGGTGTTGGCTTCGGACTTGATGAAGTAGGGCAGCACGTCATCAAAACCCCAACCGGGGTTCCCGAGCGCCACCCAGTTGTCGTAGTCCCAGCGGGCGCCGCGTGCGTAGATCATCGCGTTGATCAAAGATGAGCCACCCAAACCTTTGCCGCGTGGCTGGAATCCTCGCCTACCGTTGAATCCAGCCTGGGGAACGGTGTGATAGTTCCACGAATTGAACCCATTGGGCATGCCAAGCGCAAACCCCAGAGGTGCACGCACCAACACGCTACGGCCCTCCCCACCAGCTTCAATGAGACACACGCGTTTCGTTGGGTCTTCGCTCAGCCGTGACGCCACCACGCACCCGGCAGATCCGCCGCCAACAACGACATAGTCAAACGTGTCCATGCGAAAACGATAGTGAACACATTGCCCCCTCGAACATGGCTACATTCGCGCGCATGGGAACGAGCGAATTTGATCGTCGACGGTTCTTGCAAGGCGCGGCCGCGACCGGAGGAGCGCTGCTTGGCGCCGGAGGACTGCTCGGAGCGTGTAGTTCTTCGCCGTCAAATGCAACAAAAGTGGCAACGACCGTGCGATCGGTGCGCACGAAGCCAACGGCACTGCTTGATGTGCCAGCGTCGTCGTCCCCGATCACGCATGTTGTTGTGCTCATGCAAGAGAATCGTTCGTTTGATCATTGGCTCGGCTGGCTCTCACAGGATGAGAAGTTTCTCGAATCAGGGAAACGTCGTTTTGGCAAGAAATTCAACGTGACCGGTGATCTTCAGCAGACGTTCTCCGGTGCCAATGGCAACGTTTCGACACAGCACCTGACCTCGTCAAAAGTTCAGACCAATCCGTTTCGGGGTTGCGGCTTCGAAGACCCTGGTCACTCATGGAAAGACGGACGCGCCGAGCGTGATCATGGATTTCTTGCGCCGCAAAGCGGCAACGACGCGTTTGCACTCGGCTATTACAAAGCCGCTGATCTCCCCTTTTCATCGTTGCTGGCGGCGCGCTTCACCGTATGCGATCACAGTTTCGCGTCACTACTTGGCCCAACTTTTCCGAACCGAATGTATATGCACAGCGCCCAATCAGGCGGCCGCAAAAACAACGACATCCCCACGACACCATTTGACTGGGACACCATCTGGGACCGTCTCGCCAGTGCGGGCGTGTCCACGGGCTACTTCTATAGCGACCTGCCCGTGACATTCCTTTGGGGTGACCGCAACAAAGCCATCACCACCAAGATTGACGACTATTTCGCAGCGTGCAATGCCGGGACACTGCCACAGGTCTGTTTTGTTGACCCCAGCTTCATTGGTGCGATGCGAACCGACAATCACCCGCTTGGCGACATTCACGCTGGCGAGCGATTTGCTCGCGATGTGTTCGCCGCATTCGCACAGTCCAAACACTGGGAGCACGGCTTGTTCGTCAGCACCTATGACGAATGGGGTGGGTTTTTCGATCACGTGAAACCACCGATCCTCGCTGATGATCGCGCCTCACACATCGACGACGAGAACTTCGGACAAGCAGGTTTTCGAGTGCCGACGCTCGTCGCGTCGCCGTACGCACAACAGGGTTTTGTTGATCACAACGTCTACGACCACACCTCGATTTTGCGGTTTCTTGAATGGCGATTTCTTGGTGCCCCGGCGACGGGAACCGGGGGATCCAAAGACTGGTCGCTGACTAAGCGAGACCGCCATGCCAACAACATTGGGCTGTCTCTCGTCGAAGAGCCAAACAAAAATATTGGCATTGATCTCGACGTCAAGATCCCTGCGCCGTCGCCAGGATGCGACAACGCGAGTTACGACGGCATCAGCGCGCCAGTAAAACCGACCACCTCGATTGAACAAGCATACGAGGCGGGTGAATTTGACCGGCTGGGCATCACGGTGGAACAAACACAGATGGCACACCAGTGGGCGGGTGTCCACGCCGTTTGACTCGTATCCTTGCCAGCATGGAAACTTTCGATGAACGTGCCGCCACATGGGACGACGATGCAAAGGTTGCACGAGCACAGCAAAGTGCCGCAAACATTGTGCGCCACGTGCGCCTGAATGGATCGGAACGGTTGTTTGAGTACGGGGCTGGTACCGGACTTGTTGCGCAAGCGCTCGCTGCGCACGTTGGACCAATCACCGTGGCGGATACGTCGCAGGGTATGCGTGATCAGTTGCAACAAAAGATCGACGATGGTCGCATCAACGAGGCACGTGTTTGGAACTTGGACTTGGCCAGCGATCCAATCCCAGAAGGCGAGTTCTTTGACCTGATCGTCACCTCAATGGTGTTACATCACATCGCCACGCCGTTGGATGTACTCCAAAAGTTTGGCTCAATGCTGACGTCGGATGGTCACCTCTGCATCATTGATCTTGATGCTGAGGACGGGTCATTTCATGGCGAGGGCGTCAACGTCCATCACGGTTTTGAACGAAGTGCACTTGAGGTGATTCTCCGCGACGCCGGATTTGACTCAGTCCAAATTGTCGATGATGGCGCGGTGACCCATGGCGACGACCATTACTCGCTTTTTCTTGCAATAGCAAGCGTTTAGTCGCTTAGGTTCGCTAGGATCGAACCCATCTCGTTCTTGAAACGGAGCACTTCGGATCTGTGCAACGACGTGAGTCGAGCGAGATGTGACTCGCCTTTGCGCGTGAGAGAGACGAGTGTGCGACGGAGATCTGCCGGGTCGTTTGCGGTTGTAACCAGCCCGTTTGCTTGTGCTCGGTCAATTAACTCGCCGACCGAATGCACCTTCAGTTGCAACATCTCGGCCAAATGTGTCACGGGAGGCTTGCCGCCTTGCGAGTACCCCTTCACCGCGAGCAGGAGTTGATGTTGTGCTGGGGTGAGCCCTTCAGCACGAGCGGCCTGTTCAGAAAACCGTTCGAATACGCGTAACGCGTGGCGAAAGTTCGCGAGTGCTTGATAGTTCGTGAGATCAGCGTCGGTCCCCGAGTTTTTTGGTGTCATTTCACGTCCTCAATTCCCATTTCATCTGCGGTCAAGGTTGGACGAGGTTCATTATGCCCGCCATCCAGGCTTTCTCGACGTTGTTGTGACCGAATGAGGTACACGTTTGACGTCAAAAAGAACGCTATCAGCCCCGATATGACCGCGGGGGTAAGAAGTCGCAACCCGGACATCTCCGTCACGACCAACGTCGAGCCTAGTGGAGTCTTGGTCACGCCCACATTGATCGCGACCATGAGGCACACTGCGAGAACGACCGCGTTTGGATGACCGGGCAATACTTCGGCTCCAATTCGCCCCAAGCAATAGCCGGTGAAAAACATGGGGATAATAAATCCCCCTTTCCAACCGCCAGCCATTGAAAGTGCAACGGCAACGAGTTTGGTGACAACTGCCAAAAGCAAGGTTCCGACCGCAACTTTTTCAACGAGCCCAAGATGCATGAGTTGCAACTCAGAAAACGTCAGGGCGTAGGGCGAAGCAAATGCCAGAGCACCAAGTAAGACGCCGGTCGCAATTGGCTTTGCCAAGGGTGGTAATGGTCGATAGAGCCAACGTGAGAATTCAACAAGGTACGTGAAGGCTGCGGCAATGGCTGCCCCGACCACGCCGGCCGCGACCGCCCAAGCAAAATCGGTCATGACGAGTTCATGCGGGAGATGAAGGATGGTGGCAATGTCCCAGACCGGGTGGAGCCCCAACGTGGTGAGCCCTGCATACAACACGTATGCGACCACCGATCCGGTTATGGCCGGCAGCAACACTTCGAAATACCGCAACCCTTTGCGATGGAGGAGTTCCATGGCGAAAATGGCGGCACCAAATGGTGCGGCAAAAAGCACGGTGAAACCCGCTGCCATGCCGGTAATCGTCAAAATGCGAGTGTCGTCTTCACTGAGGTCGTATTTGCTTGCCAGCCACGATCCAAGCGTTCCATTTGTTTGGCTCAACGGTGCTTCTGGGCCGATGCCGCTGCCCGATGCGATGTTGATCAAAGAGATTGGAATCAACGCGCGGAGCTGTTTCATGCCTTCCTCAGGTGCGCCGCCGTGGACATGGATATTGTCGACGAGCAGTTCGGTGTCGCCTGGGTCGCCAAGAAACTTGACGCCAATTGCGGTCACGAGGCCAGCCGCGATGAGAACCAGCCAATGGCTCCAGTTCGTCCAGCGAATTGCGCCGTGAAATGGGGTATCAATGAACGTTTCAATGGTGCCCGCCCAAGGCGGGGGAAACAAGAGCAGCGAAAGCGAGTTCATGGCCTCGACGTACAGCGCCCCGACGAGGCCACCGATCAACCCGGTGAGGGCCGCTAAAGGCAGCAGACGCGAGTTTGAAACGAATGCCTCAAAATGAAATTTTGTTGGGACTATTCGTTGCACGATGTTGGATCGTACTGCGACGCTGGCTTTAGCGAGTATTCTTGGCACCCCCAACGGGATTTGAACCCGTGTTACCTGCGTGAAAGGCAGGCGTCCTAGGC
>CAZJAZ010000008.1:0-65146 GCA_964544305.1 uncultured Iamiaceae bacterium
ACCATGTGCTGGTACATGACATCGCCTACTCTCCAGTAGCCTCAATGGAGCCGACCCCGAAGGGTCGGAATGACTTCTCTTTGAGTGTCTCCATAGCCTGCTCAGCTCCATGCCTCAATGGAGCCGACCCCGAAGGGTCGGAATGACGATGCCGTGTTTGCCGACAGCCTCACGGGCGAAACCATGCCTCAATGGAGCCGACCCCGAAGGGTCGGAATGACAGCGCTACTGGAAGAATGGCCATGCGATCAGACCCGTGCCTCAATGGAGCCGACCCCGAAGGGTCGGAATGACACGAGGCTCAATGAATATGAACCCATCGCGCACCTGCCTCAATGGAGCCGACCCCGAAGGGTCGGAATGACCAGCACGCGTGCTTCAAGCTCTAAATCTTCGAGGACGCCTCAATGGAGCCGACCCCGAAGGGTCGGAATGACAACGAAGCCGCCGCGGGGGTGTCGGGCACGTCGCGGCCTCAATGGAGCCGACCCCGAAGGGTCGGAATGACCGGACTCGTCCCGGAAACTCACCGCATGGGTGGCGCTGCCTCAATGGAGCCGACCCCGAAGGGTCGGAATGACGTGACCGACGCAACACCCGCACCGCTACCCGTCGCTGGCCTCAATGGAGCCGACCCCGAAGGGTCGGAATGACCTGACGCGTGTCCGTTGCCATCTGTGGCACGGACGTAGCCTCAATGGAGCCGACCCCGAAGGGTCGGAATGACCGTCCACGCAAGCCGCAGGAGCGGCGACAGAACCGCGGCCTCAATGGAGCCGACCCCGAAGGGTCGGAATGACGTCGCGGCGAACACTTCCGAGTTCGCTTGCCGGAAAGTGCCTCAATGGAGCCGACCCCGAAGGGTCGGAATGACCTGAGGAACCAAGTGAGCACTGGGCCGATAAGGTCCAGCCTCAATGGAGCCGACCCCGAAGGGTCGGAATGACCGTGACAGGTTCGGTGAGTTGAGCGTTCAAATAGTCAAGCCTCAATGGAGCCGACCCCGAAGGGTCGGAATGACTCGGCGCTGGCGATACAACCGTGTCTGGCAGCATGAGCCTCAATGGAGCCGACCCCGAAGGGTCGGAATGACATAAACGCGAACGGTTCTGGCTCCTGGCCGACAGCGCCTCAATGGAGCCGACCCCGAAGGGTCGGAATGACACGCCTCGGCGCTGCGCTCGTTGCCGCGTAACCAAATCGCCTCAATGGAGCCGACCCCGAAGGGTCGGAATGACACATTCGCAACGAAACCGGCAAGGGCAATGACGTTTTGCCTCAATGGAGCCGACCCCGAAGGGTCGGAATGACCCGAGAAAGGCATGGCGTTGTTGACCGCGGGGATCGAGCCTCAATGGAGCCGACCCCGAAGGGTCGGAATGACACACCAACTCATCGCCGCCGACCACGCACACACCACGCCTCAATGGAGCCGACCCCGAAGAGTCGGAATGACGTCGGGCAGTTGGCGTTCGATCCGTTGGCGTTCGCGCCTCAATGGAGCCGACCCCGAAGGGTCGGAATGACTCCCGGCGACTTGGTGTTTTGGTCGGACGGCACGCCGCCTCAATGGAGCCGACCCCGAAGGGTCGGAATGACCGCTCACCCTCGGCAGAACCAGGCCGCGCTCACCACGCGCCTCAATGGAGCCGACCCCGAAGGGTCGGAATGACATGTGGCGTTCGCTGAAGCGGCTGCAAGGGCAACCCGCCTCAATGGAGCCGACCCCGAAGGGTCGGAATGACATGGTCCAAACCGGCGAGAACATGCTGCTTACGTTGCCTCAATGGAGCCGACCCCGAAGGGTCGGAATGACTTCGTAATGAAAGCGGGTTCGGTTGGGTAATCAAATTCGCCTCAATGGAGCCGACCCCGAAGGGTCGGAATGACATGACCGCGTCCGCCGCACATCGTCGCCTTGATGGTGCCTCAATGGAGCCGACCCCGAAGGGTCGGAATGACACTGGCCGAGCTGCTCGAGCTTCAAAAGTTTTGAGTGCCTCAATGGAGCCGACCCCGAAGGGTCGGAATGACCCGCGAGCGGCCCGAATGATTTTGTCACGATTGACGGGCCTCAATGGAGCCGACCCCGAAGGGTCGGAATGACCAGCGGAGCATCGGCAAATAATCCAACGCCTGCCCCTGCCTCAATGGAGCCGACCCCGAAGGGTCGGAATGACCAGCGGAGCATCGGCATCGGTGGATGGTTTGAGCCGGCCTCAATGGAGCCGACCCCGAAGGGTCGGAATGACATGGGCAATGCGTCGTTCATTGCATCATGTGCAATGAGGCCTCAATGGAGCCGACCCCGAAGGGTCGGAATGACTGGTCTGAGCCGAAACCGATTAGCGTAACGACGAGCAAGCCTCAATGGAGCCGACCCCGAAGGGTCGGAATGACACCGCGGGTATCCCGTCCATCTCGGGGTGTGCCGCCCAGCCTCAATGGAGCCGACCCCGAAGGGTCGGAATGACAGCTCCTCATTTTCAGGTACTTTGACCTGGGCATTCGGAGCGAAGTGCGAGGGCTACGAGGGTAAACCAGTTTGTGTTTCGCTTTTCAGTTTTCAAGGAGCACCATAGTCTGTTGACCTGGGTGCGAGCGGTACCCCAGGCTAGAGCATCCACCTCAGCGCTCGCAGCAGTCACACAATCACAGGCCCATCAGCCGGTAACGGCAACGACGCGCCCATGAACTCAATCGTGCCCCAGCTAGCACGATCAATTTTTCCTAAATCAATAATGGCAATGCTGTCTTCGCTTTGATTGATCACATCACGCAATTCACTCATCAGGCCGATCTTCTCAGACAAATCAAGATCACACAGGAACACCGAAAACTGAAGCCGGTCGCCATGAGCACGGACGACATCGTAAACCCTTCGTAACCGCTTCGGGTTCCGAATGTCATAGGCCACCAACCAGCGGCGACGACCACTCATCGTGTCGTCACCGGTACATATTCGGGGACTTCTCCTAGGAGAAATGCAGCTAGCAAGCGCGCTTGCACCTCAAGGACACGCCGATACGTGATCTTGTAACCAAACACAGGATGGGTCAATTCGTGCGCAAGTCGACGCTCATATGCTGCAAGGACAGCCTTGCGCCCCGACTGAGTTAGTGCCACCCCACCAGATCGGACAATGAAATCGCCCGCCGCGACCTCCCCATTGTTGATGAGGTTAATGACAACAGACTCCGCAATGATCGGACGGAATTCCTCGGTCAAGTCCAACGCAAGCGCTGGTCGACCAAACCGAGGACGATGGTAAAAACCGAGGTACGGATCGAACCCGACCACAAACAATGCCACGGTCAATTCTTTCGTGAGAAGCCCATACACGTAGCTCAACAAACAGTTGACGGGATCAAGCGGTGGGCGACGGTTGCGGCCTTCAAATGAAAATGGCGCCCCAGGCAGCCGTTTTTCAGCACGCAACATGGCCGGGAAGGCGCCAAAGTAGATACGCGCGGCCGCTCCCTCTACACCAAGGAGCGACGACGCACTCTCAACAGTTTCGACCTGCTCAGAAAGCGTTTTCAACTGGTCAAGTACACGGTCATCACGTTCACGGCTGTTTCGCCGAAGCAACGTGCGACTATTGCGAATCTTGGCTCGAATGACGGCCTTCGCGATTTCCAAACCACCTTGCGCAGACGTCACAACCTGCCGGCGCCGAAGCTCCACATTCTTACCAGGAAGCCCAGTCCCCACACCCGAAAACCAACCACCGTACGAGAACCAACAGACGGGAACATCTCTCGCAAACAGTTCACGAAACAGTTGCGAGCTCACCTGAATGTTGCCGTAAAGATTGATCTGAGAAACATCAAGCAGCCGAACTGATGTCAGTACTTCTTTGTTCTTCGTGACCGTGATACGCCCTTTATCCTTCGAAAGCCAGGCACCCTGCTCGGTAACGTACAGAGGCTGCGGGGCATCATCGCGTGGGATCAACCGCCTCGGCGGCGCGCTCGAACGCTCAGCCAACGTATTGACTTCGTCGGGAAGACAAATGCCAACGAGTGAACAGCGTGGACACTTCGGGCTGTCCACCAGCGGCGGGGGCGGCACATCTGATGCTGCGGCCTTGCGAAGCTCAGCGAGCAGCGAACGCGTGCGATCAACGAGTTCAGCCGTGAACTCCACAGCAACGCGCTCTTTTGATTCGGCAAAATACAAAACACCGTGATCACACTGGTAGCCAGCCTCACGCAACAACAGGCCCTGCACACAAATCTGGACACGCTCTGGCTCCCACGCACGCTCTGGAATATCTGGTGCTGACCCGCGTTTGGTGTCAACGGGTACGACGGTGCCATCTGGCGCACCTTCAAGAAGATCAAGTTTCGCAACGAGACCCAACTCCGTTGAAGACAACATGACCGAACGAGCAACTTTCACCTCCCCCTCATCAGGCAGCGGCGCGGCACCTCCTGGCTTGTCGACCGCACGGTGCTTCCATCGTCCCTCAACTGTGTCGTGGTTGTCCGCAAACTGCGCGTTCACCCATTCAAGAAAAAACAGTCGCTTGCAATAGCTGAACTCATTGAGCATGCGAGCGGGCACGAGATCAGGTACACCATCTGACTCGATCATCGCTCAACTCCTTTGGTTCACTACCTATCCATCGGCACGAACAGCCCCAGACCGAAATGACTCAACGCGCCAAGCGCTAACGGTCCTGCAAACGGGTCGCTGAACTCCAACGTCAACCCGACGACCTGACGAGCTTGGCTAAGCCGCTCTTTGCTCGGCCGATGCCGTCGGAAATGATGCCAATCCTCGTGATTAAGTACCTCCACCCTTGGCTCCAAGCCCGCATATCGACGCCACACCAGCTCCTGACCAATCGATGTTTCATAGAATTCCTTGACAGAACCTGCGTTCTTGTGTTGATGCCGTGACGGGGCAAACGGCGTGTAGCTTCGCCACAACGAGCTTGGCGAAGCAAGCTCTGGCACGATGTCTTGCGCTCGACCCCATCCTTCGACACCGATCGAACATGAATGCACGTCACGAATACCCTTTGAGCGCAAGAACCGCACGTTCGCCATTGCGTCAAGCACTTCCTCGTCGACGGCACGATCATCACCCTCGGCGACGAAGCCACCTGGTGCCCATGCGACAAGCGTTGAGAGCAGCCGGTCACCCGGCGCGCCAAAGGCAAACCAGTGCACATGATTGTGGTGCATATCGCTGCGGGACCCATCTGGGCCCTTCCCACTCAGCGAAGCAGGAGCAAGCCGTTTCTCCGGGCCACCATATTTACTAAACACCGCTTGGCGAAGCGTGTCTGCCCATCCAACGGCCGCAAACTTGCTCGGCCGCGCAGTCGACGCGATCGACCACCTCATCGTGTCCACATAAACCGCTGGATATTGACTGTCATTCCGCGCGGGTGCATCGGGGCCCGGAGCCGGCTGTGCGTAGCGCAATCGGCTCGTTTGCGGTGGCTCGCGACGTTTGAGCACGCTACGAACCTGTGTCGATGTGACCGTCAACATCGACTCATCAAGAGGCCGATTCGGTGACAGCAACGTAATGGAAGGAGCAGAGTCCTCGTCCGCAATTCGGCCAACCTCGTGAGGCAAATCAGGTGTCGCCTCAAAGGTTGCCGTTACGTCACAAATTGACTCTGCCCGCCCTAAATACGTCAAATGGCCAGCCAATTCTTTCAACGCCAACTGGCGAACGGAATCCAGCTCCACGTCCCAGCGAACAATCAACTCATCGTTCGGGGACACCGACACAAACGCATCAAGCACCTTTGATTTATCGGTTTTTACGCCTTGCTGGTGCGCCGGGCCGGGAAAATAATGCCGAGTGTGCGCGAGCGCGTGACGTGGAAGAAAATATGTTGGCGGATCGGCGAGTTGGTCGAGAAGACCAATTACCGCCTCCGCATCAAGTTCGGGCACACGAGAACGCCAGGTTCCATACAACGCCCGAAGCAGTCGCCACGGCGACGGCGGCCATTCGACACTGCCTTCGTTGGGGTTCTCGCCCCACGGGGTCGCGTGAACACGCCCCAAAGGAAACCGAAAATGCAGTTCGACGGTCATCAGCTTTTCGGCTCGTCTGAACTCTTACCCTTCTTGGTTGGCTCCCAGATGACGTCGAGTGGGCCAGCCGCACCGAGTTCCGCTTTGCAAGCGTTCACCCCATCTTGAATGGCAACCACAAGTGCTTCAGCCGAAAGCAGTTCACCCTCTATCTCGCTTGCAACCTCAAGGTCACAGGCGGTGCGCAAACGAAGTGGACTGTCAAGCAGCGTTCGGACTTCCCACTGGGCGATCGCGTCAAGAAGTCCGGTGGCCGCCTCGGAGAGACCATACGAGTGCAACTGCACACGATCGAGCGAGAACGTGGCAATCATCTGACGCGCCGTCCACTCCGTGCGATGGAATGGGATCGATCCATAGCCTTCCGAACTCCCACCGGTGTCACCAATCGAGTGGCGAACATGGTCACGCTTCACCCCGCCAGATTCGACACGACGCACATCGATCGCGTCAATCGCACCCGTCAATGCACGAGCGATCTTCGGTTGACCTGGCCACACTTTCGCACTTTCCGCAAAGAACACACCGTGAATCAAACACATCGGATCGAGTGCGAAAATCGCGGCGGCAATCTCGCGCGGAGGTAACGGGCGATCGTCGCCGAGTGCAAGTCGCTCTTTGATGACGTCCTTCATGTTGACACCATCGAGACTGGCATCTTTGATGAAAGCCGACGACAACCGGTGTGCTTCCGTGCGACTAGATGTCACGTACGAACCGTCGGAGCGAACCACCCGCACATATGGCAGCCCTTCCAGAACAGCAACCGGGGCGTCCGAGAGTTCGTCCCACCCGGTTGCTTCAAGTCGATTGGCCATGGACTGTGAAGACTCGACAAGAATGCATTTCGCCCAATCGCCTCCACCGTGCCCATCGGATTCGAAACGGTCGTACGTGGCATGGCCGATGTCGGGAAACCCGGTTGGTTGGAAGCGATCACCATTCATTGGCTTTAGCTCAGTTTGGATCAGCAAACGCTTGGATGATTCGGTCATTGGTTCTCCTTTGTTGTTGCTTCGATTTGATTTGCGAACTCGTTGATCTGCACATCAGATGGACAGGTTTGCCGGATGAATCGCTCAATTGTTCTGGGTGATGTGCGACAGAACGCCGCGACGACAAGTGCACCGTCGACTTCCGCTGGGGTTGGCCGCACGCGCTCGACAGCGGGCCGTAACCCTTCAATGCGAAGGCGATGCACCGCGTCGTCCAGCACATCGTCGATTCGACCTATAGCAAGCCGGCGCGCCCAACCTGATTGTGGACGAAGGGTGAGTTTCACCTCGCTGTCATCTGCGCGCCTGGTACTGAACTGTTGACCATGAAAAAACGGCAGGAGCAACGCCATCGCAGGTGACGACCGTCGTGCAGTCTTGGCACGCTGTGGTCGCATAAGCTGATAACGGTCACCGCTGGGGTCACGGCGCCTCCAATCAAGCAACAACAAGCCTCGAAAGAGTTCACCCAAGCGGCCGAGGTCAACGCGGCCTTCCGCAAGCGCCAGCAAATCATCGGCGTCGATCTGCGTACCGGTTTCAAACCAGATATCGACGCCCGGGCCTTGTCGCTCGCCGCCAATATCGGGCCGTTGACCCCATCGGACCTCACGATCGACCAGCGCATCTCCCAAAAGCTTCACAATGGGCAGGTTCCCAAGGCCGTCCACACGGGGAGATCGTGGCGCCCATTCAATCCCGCCACGTGTGTTCAATTGGATTGGTCGGAACGAGAGTGACAAAGACGACGCGGTCCTTGCGTGGAGATCAAGTTCACGATTTCTGAGGCGATCACGTGCTGACGCCAACGCCACAGCAATACGAAACTCCGTCGTACCATCATCAATTTTGGGGAGCCAGTCGTCGGCGGGAAGAGCACTCCCCCCACCACCAACCGGAAACCGAGTCTCATGTCGATCTGACGACCGAGCAATTGCGAGTTCAAGGTCGGCGAGTGCAATGAGTACCTGGATGAGGTCTGCGGCAGGACGCGCACTCGTCTGTGTCGCCGCGCGAAATTGCGCACGCTGCACGTTTTGACGCGCAGCTTCCGCCGATGCAGGAAGCTGTCGTTTAAGCGCCTGGAGCCAACGATCAATCTGCAACAAGATCTTCACCTCTGGGCGGGCCCCAACGGCAAACTCACCAAACGGGACAGAGAAGAACGCCAGACCATTGCGTTGGACAATTCCATGACGAACAAACCGCTCAATCCCACGGTCAACGCCGAGCGTCGCAACCGCCTTCGCAAAATCAACACCATTGCCCGCCTGGGATCGACCCCACTGAGCACGGCCTTCCCCAATGAGACGAACAACTTCAAGGAGTGTCGCTGGCCCATGCCACACCGGTGCCCAAATCTCGCCCCTCGCTTCCTCCCCATCTGCAGAACTCGCCGCCCCGATCGGAGAAGAGTCAACACAAAATGGCATCGCCGCACGAATGTTGATCCCAGACCCCAAACGCCGGGCCGCGGCGCTCGCAAACACCAACCCGCCTTCGAGAAGAAGAATGAAATCCCACGGATTGGAAAGCTCAGTTTTTCGACCCGACGCGGACGTCGTGTCTAAATCAATCGAAGCGGGGTCGTATTGACCTGCTGTGCCCTTCTCCAACACGGACGCCGTTTCAAACAACGCGTTTTCCAGTAGAGCAACAACTGAAGGTGCCGTGCGCCCGCGTGGCTCAATGAGCAGTTCGACAAACCGTTGCATGAAGTTGCTTGAGAACTCGAGACGCCCATCGTTTCCGCCGGTACCAAACAACGGAGGGAACACGGCACGATCGCTCGCGAGAACAACGGACGAATCAAGCCACTCGACCGCCCGATCAGGCAAGGACGATCGGCACAGTGCGATCTGTCGCGCTTTCGCATCTTTGCCACCTGCGCTCCAGGATTGGCTTTCGACAAGCGCTCGCGCACGGTGAATCGTCGACCGATAATCTGCGAATCGATCTTCATCAGTGGCCAAGATTGCGTTGATCGCTTTCAGCGCGGCTTTGTCGCTCGGAGAAAAACCACTGCCGCCATTCCAAGGTGAAACGATTGGGGTCGGTGCGTAATCATTCACGAAAAAGTTGACCAAGCCTGCACGGTCAACAGTCGTATCAATACGAAAAGTGTCGCCAACCCAGAAACCTGTTGCGTTCGCGTCAAGTTGCTCACCAACGAGCCGCAGCACCCCGAGTGCTTTGAGATAGGAACCAAGCGGCCGGAGGTGACATCCTTTGAGCTCAATGCTGGTCATGAATGACCTTTCTCTTCTGCTTGTCCAACGCTGCGGCCTGGTGTCGCAGATGCTCGCCAGTCAGCCATCCGCACGACTGCCTCAAGAAACCCAACTCGAAACGGCCCGAGGTCGGCACGGTCTCGAAGCGGCAACATGCGCTGCGACCATGACGGCGCGCCCGTCACGCTCTGGCCGAGCTTCATGACCGACAAATCAAGCTGAGAACGTGGAATCATCCCACCCGGAACGTGTACCTCGGGAAGCGACTCACCATCAACGATTCCAAGCGCAACCGACCGTCCCTCGAGATCCCCCGACGGCACATACTCGCCGGGAAGAGGGCGAAAACCCAGTCGAACCCGACCATGATGTGCGGCGACAAGATAAACGATGAGATCTTGTTCGACTGCGTCTTCGATCGCGACCTGTCCGTTATCAAGGAGCGCAAGCGCAGATGCGAGTTCATGGCGAAAATATGGCCGGGCATGACGAGCATTCCCTGAGCCGCCAGACTTCGCCCACGGAGGGCCGTGTTGATCTGCCTTGGCAACCTCTGCTTCGGTTTTGGCTGACCGTGAAAGCGTGTCCTGGAAAACGGTGTGCGCCTTACCAACGTCATGAAGTCGAGCAGCAGTGATCGCCGACTGTCGCATGCCATTGGTCAGCCCGGTTGGAGCAAGTGCGGTGTCGATGACTGTCGCTTCGAGTTCGACGTCCTCAAGGTGTTGCGCAAGACCCACCCATCCTGGCCGGTCGACACTCAACGGGTCGCCACCAACGCTGGTATCAAAGGCAATAGCGGCATCTTCAGTATCGCCGTTGTGAAACTCAAGTTCGGGCACGACCCGCGCTTTTGATTTTGGTGACCAACCAAGCTCGGGGTCATAGCCGCCATCGTCGGCTTCAATCACCACAACCATTCCCGGTCGAATGTCTCTGGCGCTTTTACATCGCACCCAAGCGCCGTCGCGCTTTGTGGTTTCGGAAACTTCCAGGTGATCGAACCACCAAGCTCGGCGTTCGACAATGTGTTTTGCATCGGGAATTGGAACCGAACAACGTTGCGACGCGGCCGGGAGCGGCGTTGAATCTGGAATTTTCCCGTCAACAGCATGAAGCCAAGCAACGGCAACGTCGCGATCATCTGCGTCTCGTACAAAACGAGAAACGTCGATATCTGAACCACTGAGGTCAGGCAACGTGTCAAAAAGTTCAATGACATCGCGCCGACGCAGCACCTGATAGACCGGCGGGTCATCCAAGTTGACCGGCGCCGCTTGAACCAATGATTCCGTTGAGTGGGCCTGCCCTTCGAGCGTCTCAAGCAACGCGCTCGACGCGATTAAAGCGGTTTCGTTATACGGGGCCGACTTTGGCGGCACCGCCCAAAGCAACAGCGCATCAGGCGCTTTCCCATCGCGATTGCAACGCCCGGCACGTTGGACAATCGACGACCACGGCGCCGACTCCGTAAACATGACCGTTGAGGTGATATCGACGCCCGCCTCAAGTACCTGGGTCGTCACCACAATCGTACCGGCGCCAGATAGCGACGCTTCAGAAAGGGCCCGATCGAGATGTTTCTGGCGATCAACCGGCCGAAATCGTGCATGCACAAGTACGACCTCGATGTCGTCAGACGCAATCTTCTTGATGGCTTGATAGAGCTCAACCGCTCGTGCAACCGTGTTCACCACCGCGATCGTGCGAGTGCTGTGACGATGTGCGCCAGTCACCGCTGCGGCCACGTCTTTGATGTAGGACTTCGCGTTTGAAATTGGGACTTGGTGAATTTTGCGAGCTGCGGATAGCCGTGTCACAAGATGACCAGACCGGTCCGCGTCAGACAACACAACTTTGGTCGCAATCGTTGGGCAATCAACGGTGAGCAGTTGCGAATCGTCGACGGTGGCCGACATCCACGTTGATGAACACGCAATCGCGGTGCCAAGTGCCATGCGAAGCCCACTGAGCTGACGGGAAGTAGCGAGCCCCGGGCCCATCAGTTGAATTTCATCGAATACGAAATGACAGTCATTGTTGAGCAGCCCAAAATCAATTGGCCAAGCCCAACGCGATTCGCCGTAGCGGCGATTCAGCGCACCAGAGAGAACCATGTCTTGGGTTGCAACGAGAATTGCGTCACGTTCGGGATAAAGCCGCCAATCACTTGAAGACTGTCCTTCTCCCCCCATGAGGACCGAAAAGGACAACGCATCGTCACCAAGCCCTAGTCGGTGAAGCACCCCCCGCAACTCGCTGGCAACTTGCTCAACCAACACTCGCTGAGGAAGTACGTAAACGAGACGCCGAGGCGTGCCAACTCGAACATCGTGATCGGGATGGTAGACACGCCGCCACAGCCAGGCCAATACAACCCCAAAAGTCTTTCCGCAACCGGTTGGGATCTCTAAGAGTTCGGGAAGTCCTTCGGAGGCCATCTTCCGTTGATACTCGTACGGAACAAATGGCGAGGCGGCGAACCGATCGTCACCGTCAGTCGCCTGTAGGCACAGTTCGTCATAGGTCGTGGGAACCGGCATTGCATTCCTCCTCCCCGGTGGCCCTCACCGGGATCTCGGGATTGATGATGCCACGAGGGTGTGACATTTGAACTCGCTTGCGATGAGACGGCCGGGCCGGAGGCACAAGACCTCAGCTGGGATGCCGATAATCCAATTGCCAGAAGACACCCGCAATGGAGCGGCCCGACCCTCAGATACAAGTGTCGCGCCCGACCAGTAGAAAATCAATACTTATTTGTTCTGTATCCTGGCCATTGGCAGGTTCCGCAAACAATTCATGTCATACCACTTTATCAGCTAGATTTGAGCGGTATACTGCAACGGTGAGGAGCTTCTCCAATCTTGACGAGCGACTTGCAACCGTGCCCGGGGACGTCGTGCGAAACCTCGCGCGCATCGAACGATCTACAGGGCGCGAAGACCGCTACCGCAATCAAATGCCAGTGCTCCTTGCATCGCTCTCCCATCGAGCGCGCATCGAATCCATCCGCGCATCCAACGCCATCGAAGACATCGTTGTTGAACAACGCCGACTTGAACGGATCGCAAGAGGCGCACACCCAAAATCCAGGTCCGAAGAAGAAGTAGCAGGCTACCGCGACGCATTGGACCAACTGCTGGCCACCACCGGTCACACCAACAACTTCGAGGTCCTGGATCTCTTACATCTCCACCGTCTCTTATTCGGGCACACCGGCTCACCTGGCGGAAGTCTCAAACACGAAGACAACCGCGTGGTTGACACCCTTCCCAATGGGATGCGGTTCGACCGATTCAAGACAGTGCCAGCGCGCGATACCCCATTCTACGTGCGAGAACTCCACGATCGCCTCCATAACGCATTCGTCGAAGATCAGCATCACCCCATATTTCTGATCGGCTTGTACGTGCTTGACCTCTTAGTTATCCACCCGTTTGATAACGGCAATGGTCGAACGTCGAGACTTGCAACCACTCGCCTACTGCACGATTCAGGCTACGAGATCGTTCGATACGTCTCAGTTGAAGGGCTTGTTGACCGCACGAGCGACTCCTATTACGCCTCGTTGAAAGCGTCAACGACCGGTTGGCACGACGGCGAACATGACGTCTGGCCTTGGTTGACCTACCTCATCGAGCGAATCGCGCAAGGCTACGAAGTGTTTGACCAACTCGCCACTGAAGCACAACCCTCGGGCAATAAGACCACTCGTGTTGAGAATCACGTAATGAACCTTGGAAGTCAGATTTTCACCCGCGAAGATGTGCGAGCCGCATTGCCTGACATCAGTGAAGCGACAATCACTCGGGTGCTCACAAAACTTCGAGCCGACGGAGATATTCGACTAATTGACCGTGGCTCAAATGCCCGTTGGGAACGCGTTGAAGGTAGATAGACGGACACCCACGCCGCCGAGATGATCGCCACGATGAGATTTTTCGGGCGCATTTCTTGACCGCTTGTTTCAACCAACCAACGTGAGTTCGCCTTCACGCTGCTATTACCCCGGAGTTCGACATATGGCGAGGAACAAGAGGGCGTGGAACTAGAACGGGCAGGTTGCCGGTCCACGACGCGTACCCGGTGTAAACGTCACCGGCAAATGCACCACCCCATTGAGTTCAGGATTCGGCGGATAAAACCGCGTCCCCTCCTCATCCACCACAAAATCAGGGATCCGGGTCAACACCTCAGTAACCAAAATTCCAAACAACGTGCGCGCAATATGCATCCCAATGCAGCGATGCGGACCAACCCCAAACGCCAAATGCGGATTTACCTCACGGTCAATCACCAACTCATCCGGGCGCTCAAACTTCGCTGCATCACGATTCGCTGACAACCACGAAATCAACACGTGATCCCCCGCGTCAATATGGCGACCACCCACCTCAGCCGGACACGTCGCCGTACGCGTCAACGACTCATTCACCGAGAAATACCGTAAGAATTCTTCGGTCGCCATCGGCAACAATCCCGGGTTCGCAACCAACCGATCCCGCACATCGTGGTGCGTTCCCAAATAGTGCAACGCCAACGACGTCAGCGACGTCGTCGTATCCAACCCGCCACCAATCAAATTCCACAACACCGCACGCAACGCCTCATCATCGAGCCGCCGCCCATCAACGCGCACCGCCATCAACTCACTCAACAAATCGTCCCGGGGATGCGCATGATGATCCGCAATCGCCTCATCCATCTCGGCATACATGGCAGGCAAATGACCAAAAGCCGCACGAGCCTCATCATCCCCCGGCCGATGCGCCACCGCCCCATGAAACAACTCGGCATAGCGACGCCAACTGCCAAGCGGCAACCCCACCAAATCCATCGTCATAATCGCGGGCACCGGCGAAGCAAAGTCATCGACCAAATCCATCGACCCCGACTCGATCACCTCATCGAGAAACCACGTCGCCGCCTGTTCCATCAACGGCCGAGCGGCCGCAACCGCTTTTGGCACCATGAACGGATTCATCGCCCGACGCAACGCCAAATGCACCGGACCCTCCACCTCGGCTATCCCCGCTTTGGGAATCTGCGGCGACCGAGGAATCCCGGTGATCCCCAAATACGAAATGCCATCAACCGGTTCCGGCTCAAAACGGCTCGAAAACGTCGCCCCATCACGCGCCACCTGCGCAACCACATCAAACCCACCCACCATCCAAAATCCACCGTGCTGCTCATTGAACGCCACCGGGCACGATGCACGCAACGCCGCCCACTCATCATGACGCCGCTCATGAAACCCCGGATCATGATGGTCAACAGCTACAACATCGCAATCGTTACGTGAACGAATCGTTGGATCATTCGTCATCAACACACCTCACTTATTGTCCCCGCTCCCCCAGCAGGCTGATCGCTGGCAATCACACCTGTGTCAAGTGCCCTCACGCCCATGCGACGCGGCGGATCATCCACCACAACAAGACGACGCTCAAACCAGCCCCCAACGCGTTCGTCACAAACAAACGCGCTTACCGACACCACCATCGCGGCTTGCAACTCGGCAGCGTCACCAATGCCAGGCGCTACCACCGGCGGTTCGATACCCATCCCCATGCCCGTCACAATTGGCTCAACGGCAAGCGACTCGCCTGTTGAGCAAGCTGCTCGCTTCACCTCAGCACCTGTTGCCCCCGGACGACACGCGGCAATCGTCGCATCCAACATCGCCAACGCCCGCACCCGCAACACGTCACCGGCCACCTCATTGTCACCCAACGCCCCTTGCTCACCCAGCACAAACGTCGTACCAAACCCACCCTCGTAGCCTGCTGCGTTCGCACCCACATCAACCACGACCCGGTCACCCACCTCCAAGCGACGGGTCGACGCAACCCGGCGCACAAAGGGCACCGCATTCGCACACACCACACCTTCTGTTGGTGGCGTTGGCACACCAATTTCACCCAGTCGACCCAAATACGCAGCAAGCACCTCACGCTCACTCACACCAGGATGCAGCGCGCCACGCAGCGTTGCAAGCGCGTCAACAGCCAACGACGTTGCCCGCGTGATACAAGCAATCTCATCGGCGTCTTTGCGCCGACGAGCCCGCTCGAAACACGGTGCGCCATCAACCAGCGCCGCATTGGGTGCGACCGACGCAACAAAGCGTTCAAAGCCCGGCACCATCGACGTCGTCGCAACCCGTCGCGCAGTTGCCAAGCCAGCCAGCCCCGCTATCGCCGCTCGAATATTCGCCGGATTCCACGACATCGCGAACAGGTCACCTGTCTCAAACTCATCGGGCACGCCATCGTCTGACGTCGCCAACAGATGCACGCCACCCGTTGCCCCAACAAGAATTGCGGCCGGACCAAAAGGCCGAGAGCCCGCCAACCAAAGCTGGCGTTGCCCTGTCGCATACGTGACTTCTGCAGGGCGCCCCAGCATCAGCACATCAATGTCGTCACTGCGCATCGCACCAAAGAGCCGCTCACGACGCCGCGCCCGAAGCGCCTCGAACTCGGGCGAATCAACCAGCAACCCCGGCAGGTTCGCCACGTTCACGACAACTCCTCAAACGGTGCAAACGAAAAGTCACACAACGACACGCCGCCCTCATCGGTCACCACAACGACATCCTCGGCCCGATACCCGCCCACGCCGTCCTCCCAAATGACCGGTTCGAAGACGAGGATCTGACCGGCACGCAACACCTGGCTCTCATCAAACGCGTCACCCAAATCGGTGCCAATCATCGGCAACTCCGCAGACGTCGTACCAATGCCGTGCGCCAAATAGAAGTGTGACAGCCACGGTTTCACCCCGCCATTGCAATCGATTGCTAACTGCGCCAGGTCACGGGCCGTCACGCCCGGGCGGGCCGCTTGGGTACAAGCCGTAACGATCTGTTGCCACCGATCACACAACGCTTGGTGCGCGGCGCTGGGCTTTGGATGGTCACCCACGATCCAGGTGCGACCGAAATCTGATGCGTACCCGCCCACATGCAGCCCGGTGTCGTTCCAGATCACATCGCCTTGCTGCAACACCACATCGGCACGGCTTGCAACCGGAAAGCCAATATCGCCATGCAACGTGATTGGGTTTGTCGCCCGAGTCGAACCCATCACCTGCCAGATCGGATCAACCCCGACGTTCTCGACGCCAAGCTCAAAGACACGGCGAAGGAATTGCGCACTCAAGTCAGTCTGTGTCACGCCCGGCGCCAGCAACCCAACCACATCAGCCATGGCACGTTCGGTGAGATGTTGTGCAGCACGGATACACGCAACTTCATCGACCGTCTTTTCGAGTTTGGCCGCGCTCAACAATGGCGCCGCGCTCACGACAGACACGCCTACCGCTTGGAGCGCGCGAGCAAGCGGATGGGGCACCTCATCAACCGCAACACGAGCGTGCCTTGGCACCCGTTCCGCTATCCACGCGGCAACTTGGGCCGCCCCGTCTTCCAAGTCGGGGTAGGCCGCGGCAGCGACCCGATCATTGCCAAGTTCGGCGGGAACGCCATCTGGATATGGCGTTGCCAGATACGGCTGGGTTTCGCCTCGCGCAACGAGCGCGCAACTGCGAGCCAGCATTGCCCGGGCCGCATCGGTCGCCGGCGCGTCCGCGCCGGTTGCGTAGGCAACATTGGCGCTGCCAAATACCACGAGCCCGTCACATTCGTGCGCGTCAAGCGCGTCAACGAGTTTGGCGAAACGCGCCGCACGCATTCGGGCACGATTGGCAATCGCAGGGATCGCGCAGGCATCGATCGTCGCCGTCACCGGCCAACGACTATCATTCGTAGACATCAGTGTTCACACCAACCTGACACGAGTGTCAGGTTAGCCAACCTAGGCAAGCTGAATGCGTCGAAAAGGGGTCCACTATGCAAAAGATCAATGTTCGCCACTGGCGCATCGCCGCACAAGCAGTCTTTGCTGCACTTTTGCTCACCGTCACCACCGTCTCCCCTGTTGGTGCGGCGACAAGCCAGTCCACGCAGCGGGCCGTCGGCCCCGACACCGGCTGGCAAGCCACCACCCCTGCCGATCAAAACATGGACGCCACCACATTGCAGGGCGCCTGCGACTATGCACTCCAGCCTCAACGCCACACCCAAGGCGTCGTCGTGATCCGGGGAGGCAAGCTCGTTGACGAATGCTACGCCGACGGAGAAGGTCCCCGCTCGTGGGCGGCAAGCTGGTCGGTGGGCAAAAGCTTCGCATCCACCCTTGTTGGCATTGCTATCGCCCAAGGCAAGATCCCAAGCCTCGACGTGTCGATGGATACGTTCTTCCCCGAATGGACCGGCACCCCCAAAGCCGCCATGACACTACGAGACGTGGTCACCATGTCATCGGGTTTGCAATGGAACGAAGACTACGACCCGTCTGACACCGGCGCCTCCGACGTCATTCAAATGGGTCTGTCATCTGACCAACTCGAATACGCCAAAACCCGACCGCTCATCCACACGCCCGGCACCGTCTGGTCATACTCAAGTGGTGACGCCATGTTGCTCTCTGGTGTGATCCAAAAAGCGACCGGCATGGCCGCAGGCGACTACGCCCAACAAGTGCTCTTTGCACCTCTTGGCATCACCCAAGTCGAGTGGTGGAAAGACGCGGCCGGCCACACGCTGACCTTTTGCTGTCTTGACATGCCCAGCCGTGACTTCGCTCGGCTCGGATTGCTCTTTCTGAACCACGGCAATTGGGGCGGCCACCAAGTCGTACCCGCCCAGTGGGCGACCGACGCGTTCGAACCCGTGGCCGATTCTGATGAGCACTACGGCTTTATGTGGTGGATGTTCACCATGGACGGGGTTGAAGGCCGCATCTACATGGCCAATGGCTTCGATGGCCAGATGATCTTTGTGATCCCAAGCCTTGATCTTGTCGTTGTCCGCAACGGCGACTACGTCAAATCGAAATGCCCCGCCATTGCCGACCCCGTACTCTTTGGCCGGTATCCACCGTCAAACTTGGTTCCCGGTCAAGGAACCCGCCCACCTGAAGACTGGTCGAACACCGACTTCTTGCAATCAATCGTTGACTCGGTCACCGGGCCATCCTCAGGACAAGACGTCTTCCCCGCTGATGAACCCGACCCGGGAACCCGATTCCCAGACGGGCAAACAACCGCCCCCTGCAAAGACGACACGGCACCAACCACGTCAACGCCCACACCAACAACGCCATCGGCAAGCAACACCGAACCTGTAGCCGCGGTAGCCGTCAAAGCCCAACCCACGTTCACCGGCTGATTCCAGGACCTGCGCCCCTTCTCTCTCTCCTGCGAAATTTGACGCGTTATGGCCCCTCTGGGGCCATAACGCGTCAAATTTCGGAGGAGAGAAGGTCGGGCAAGTGGGTGCGTACGATCTTTCCCATGGCATTGCGCTCAAACGATGCAACGACAACAAAGCGCTCGGGAACTTTGTACTTCGCAAGATTCGCCAAACAATAGGCACGCAACGCATCAAGGCTGGGCTCGTGACCAGGCGCAAACTCGACCGCGGCAACAACACGCTCACCAAGACGCGCATCTGCCACACCGAAAACGGCACACGCCGCCACCCCATCAACCTCGTAGATCACCCTCTCGACTTCAGCCGGGTACACGTTTGCCCCACCACGATTAATCACCAACGTCAACCGATCGCGCACATGGAGCTCCCCAGCTTCGTCAACAAAACCGATATCCCCAGTGTGCAACACCCCATCACGCAACACGTGTTCAGTTGCGTCAGGCCGTTGCCAATAACCCAGCATGAACCGGTATCGGTCATCAGCCGCGCGAATCGTGATCTCGCCTGACTCTCCAGTCGGCACTGGTACACCATCGCCATCGCGAATCTCGACGCGCAAATGTTCCAACGGTTTGCCACTTGACCCTGGTCGATGCGACCGCCCACGCGGATCAATCGTCACCACCGCCGGGGCTTCGGTCAGCCCATAGGTGCACAAGATCTCCCGATTAAACTTTGCTTCAAACGCGTGACGCACCGCGCTTGGGCAATCCGCTCCCCCATTCCACACCTCATTGAGACTCGCAAGTGCTTCTGGGGCAACCTCATCGTCGTGGGCCAGCGAATGCAACAGCGCAGGCGGGCCATTCCACGTTGTGACACGCTCACGGCGGATCCAATCCGCCACGCCTTGCGCAAACATTTGATCCATCACCACACACGTCCCACCAGCTTGTGCGGTGAGCAACGTGGTGAGCACCTGCATGTTGAGGATCGTGAACGGCAAACAGTCGCCTTTGCGCAACTCAGGCCCATAGCCACGAGACGCGACCAACGCGGCGCCTGGTAACAACAGGTTCCATTGACTCTGCACCGCCCCTTTGGGCCGACCGGTCGTCCCACTCGTGTACGCGATTCCGGCGGGGGCAAAGGGATCAACATCACCACCCACAGGCTCCTCTGATACGGCGGCCACAAGTTCACGCCAGTGGTCGAGTTCAACCCGACGGGTTGTCGCACCTGCCACCGACGAATCACTCAACAACACCAACGCTCCCGAATCTTCGAGTTGAAAAACCTTTTCGGGATCGGCCAACGCCTGATTGATCCCCACCCAAATCGCCCCCAAGCGCATCGCCCCATGAAAAGCCACAATCACGTCAAGCTCATTGGGCAGTGACACCGCCACACGGTCACCACTCCTCAACCCCACACGACGCATGGCATGTGCCGCCTGATCACAGACTCGATCAAACGCTGCGTACGTCAATCGGTGACTTCGCGTCACGACCGCTTCGCGTTCAGGATCGGCCGCGGCAGCTCGTCGCACCACCCCAGCGATCGTTAACGGCATCATCAAGAGCCAACGTTACCGCGACCGTCAGCTACGTTTCTGACAGTTGCGTCAGCTTTGTGAACGAAAGCCGACTAACATCCGCGACACCTATGAAACGGGCGCGACGAACCTGCCAGGCACTTGATGCTGCGCGCGCCTTCAACACTGTTTGGACTCCGCAACAATGACGATCCACCGCGGGCCAGCACTCGAAACCATCACGGACATCGGCTCCATCACAGTGGCCGGGTTCATTCCCGACGTTGCGCACCGCTACCGCGAGAACGAAGCAATCGTTTTCGATGACCCCATCACCTCAACAACCACACGATGGACATATGACGACCTTGGCTTTGCCACCCGAGACATCGCACGGGCGCTGCTCGTCGACGGCGTTGAACCCGGCACCCGCGTCGGTGTACTCATGGGGAACCGCCCCCAAGCCATCGCCGCAATCTTTGGTGCCGCAACAGCGGGTGCCGTGCCGGTCCTCCTTTCAACATTTGCGCCACCACGTGAACTCGCCACTATTTGTCAGGCCGCCGACGTCGAGATCATCCTCACCCAAACGAAGCTCCTCAACCGCGATTTTCCATCTGAGTTCGCCGCCCTGCGCTGCGATCTGCCCCGTGTGCGTCACGTCATCGCGTTCGGTTCGAAGAGCTGGGATTTCTGGCTCACCAGCGCCAACGAGGTTGCTACCGACGAACGCATCGCACATCGCTTCATGAGTATCGGGCCCGACGACGATGGACTCATCTTCTTCTCGTCGGGCACCACCTCAGCACCAAAGGGCATCGTGCATTCTCAGCGTGGCCCTGCGCTTGCATGCTGGCTCCAAGGCAATGTCTTCAAGCGGACCCCCGACACCCGCATGTGGAGTCCGCTCCCGATTTTCTGGAGCGCTGGTTTCAACTCGGCAGTCGGCTCAACCCTCGCCATGGGCGGAACGTGCGTGCTCCAAGAAACGTTCGACCCCGGCACAGCGCTCGAGCTACTCGCCCGCGAGGCCGTCACCGAACCCTACGCACTGCCCCATCAGAATCGGGCGCTCGCCGAACACCCGAACTGGGAAGCCACCGACCTCTCATCGCTGAGAGCCGTCTACGGAAAATCGGTGTACGCCCGGCATCCCAAAGTCGAAGGCGACCCGAACTGGAACATGCCCGTCGGCTATGGCATGTCTGAGACGTGCGCACTCTTTAGCGCGCACGATGCCGCCACCCCACGAGAAGATCTCCGCACGTCATATGGTCGACTTTTGGCGGGGAATGAACTGCGGGTCGTTGAGCCAGAAACGGGCATTGACTGCAGTATCGACGTGACCGGCGAACTGTACGTTCGAGGCCCAAGCGTCATGAAACATTATCTGGGTTCTGCCCGCGACACGTGTTTCGACAGCCAAGGATTCTTTCCGACCGGCGACCTCGGATTCATTGATGATCACGGCAACGTGCACTTTGAAGGTCGTGCGACAGAAATGATCAAAACATCTGGCGCAAATGTCTCTCCCGCCGAAGTCGAAGTGCAACTCCAAGCGTTCGAACCCATCAAAGTGTCCCGAATCATTGGTATGCCCGACATTGAGCGTGACGAAATCGTTGTTGCTTGTGTGACGCTCAAAGAGGGAGCACACGCAACCCAAGATGACATCCAACACTTTCTTCGCAACCGCATCGCTGGCTACAAGATCCCGCGCATCGTACTGTTTTTTGACGACGGAGAAATCCCCATGACCGCCGCGGGATCAAAAGTTCGCAACACCGAACTCGCAGAACTCGTTCACGCCCGCCTAACCGCCACAGCACACGATCAAGGAGAACAATGAGCGACGAACTCGACACCTCCGACCTCGACCGGCACATGGGGATGCCCATTCGACCTGGCGAACTGACCGAACCCGTGGCACGCAACGACATCCGTCGGTGGGCACAAGCAATGCACTACCCCAACCCGTTGCACTACGACGCCCCTTATGCCGAGCAAAGCCGCTTCGGCGACCTCGTCGCCCCTTTAAGTTTCACCGTCGCCTGTGACACCTCCCACGGCTGTTCCCCCGCACAAGTCGGGCGCATCCCAAATAGCCATCTCATCTTCGGCGGTGACGACTGGTGGTTCTTTGGCCCACGCATTTACCCCGGCGACCATTTCATCTGCCACCGTATGCCCTTTGACTACCGGGTCACGCAAACAAGTTTTGCTGGACCCACGTGTTTTCAACGCGGCGACACGCTCTACATCAACCAACGGGGCGAACGCGTCGCGCTCCAACGCTCGACCGCCATTCGCTACACCGTGCGCGAAGCCAAATCAAAGAAGCTCTTCACCGCGCAAAGCGATCCGGAATGGTCCGACAACGACCTTTCCGAGATCGAGAAACGCAAAGACGCATTTATTCACCAGATCCAGTCACTGGGCCACAACCCACGGCTCTTTGGCGACGTCGCCACCGGCGACACCCTCGCAGAACATGTCATTGGCCCACATTCACTCGCCAGTTTCACCACTGAATGGCGGGCATTTCCGATGACGGTTTGGGGCGGGATGGCCAAAGGTCCAACCACCGTGTCGGCCAAAGACCTCGGCTACACCGACGAAATGGCGGGTGGCGAAGGTGACAAGCGCCTCGAGCGCACCAACCCTGAGCTTGCCGACGGTGCCTACTACGGACCGTCACGAGGTCACCTGCAACCCCGCTGGGCGGCACACGTGGGCATGCCCCGCGGCTATGGCTACGGCGCATCAATGGGTGCGTGGATCATCGACTTCGTCGCCGCGTGGGGTGGCGAATGGGCGGACATCACCCACGTCAGCGCCCAGTACCGCAACCCGGCTTTCACCGGCGATATCACGATCATCACCGGCAACGTCACCGAAACCTGGGTAGAACGCCGCCATCACTACGCCCGCATCCACGTCGAGCTTCACAACCAAGACGACGCCACTCTTGCCAAAGCCGACGTGACCGTTGAATTGCCCGCGAAAGATCCACGCGACACGCACACGCACGAGGCGAAGAGCGCATCATGACCTTGCCAACACCGCTCACCATTTTGTCGACCGCCCCGCTTCGCGGACCAGGGCTCGACGTCCTGCAATCCATGGGGACCGTCATTGTCGACCCGTGGATTGATGCGGCGCCCATGCGCATCTACAACCCTGAACAGCTCGCCGAGCGCATCACCGCCGAGGGTGCCAACGTGGTGATCTGTGAAGCCGACCTGTGCAAAGGACCGGTATTTGAAACCGGCCTCGTCGCAATCGGATCAACCCGAGGCGACCCGACCAACGTTGACTTGTACGGTGCGACCAACGCTGGGATCCCGGTGCTGCGCGCCCCGGGACGCAACGCCGACGGTGTGGCCGAACTTGCAGTCGCCATGGTGTTCGGTGTGACCCGACACCTGCGAAGTGCTGATGCCGACGTACGCAACGGCGACGTGTTTAAGGGCGGAACCATCCCTTACCAACGTTTTCGGGCCCACCAAATTGCGGGGCGCACCATCGGCCTTGTCGGTCTCGGTGCCGTTGGGAGGGCCGCGAAATGGCGCTTCGAAGGTCTCGGGATGACCGTCATTGCCCACGATCCGTACGCTGATGATGCCACCCACGACCTTGATGACCTCCTTCGTGAAGCCGACATCGTGTCAATGCACGCCGCGGTCACACCCGACACGTTGCATCTCATGAACGAGGAGCGTTTCGCACACATGCAAGCCGGGGCGGTCTATGTGAATACCGCCCGGGCTGGCCTCCACGACCTCGACGCGCTTACCAAAGCGCTTGGCTCTGGGCACCTCGGTGCGGCCGCACTCGATCACTTCGATGGGGAGCAGCTCCCGGCGGGTCACCCACTGCTTGAAATGGACAACGTACTTCTCGCCCCCCACATCGGTGGTGCCACCTACGAGACCGAAGCGGTTCACACGACGCTCATGGCTGATGGTCTCGCCGCCCTCGCCCGAGGCGATCAACCATTCAACCTTGCCAATCCAGAGGTCTTTCGCCAATGAGCGACACCACCACGTCACCTTCCACCACCCCCGAAGAAATTTTAGCCACCGCCAAAGCCATGCTTGCCCAAGGCCTCGTTGAGGGCACTTCAGGCAACATTTCGGGGCGGCTCGCGAATGGCACCGTCTGTCTCACACCATCGTCTGTTCACTATGACACGATGACGCTGGATGACCTGGTGATCTGTGACCTTGCCGGTAACGTTGTCGCAGGCACACGTTCACCAACCACTGAAAAAGACCTGCACCTTCGCACCCTGGCCCGCTACCCCGAACTCGGTGCGGTAATTCATACCCACGCGGTGTACGCGACGATGTTCGCGCTTGCCCACGAACCCATCCCTGCGGTCATCGAAGAAGTCGTGGTCTATGTGGGCGGCGACGTGCCGTGTTGTGACTACAAAGGCACCGGTTCGCGCGAACTTGGCGAAGAAGTTGCGGCAAAACTCGTCGACCGTGGCGCGGCGCTGCTCGCCAACCACGGACTTGTGACCTGTGGGCCAACACCACAAAAAGCGTTGCACAACGCGGCACTCGTCGAACGCACCGCACAGATCATCTGGGGTGCCCGGGCAATGGGTGCCACCATCCACCCGCTTCCCGACAAAGTCAACACCGACATGGCGGCCGTGTATGACTACGTCCGACACAACCCATGACGCGGCACCATTGACATGTCTTTCGCTTTTGATTCAACCGACCAAAGCGCAATCGGTGCTGTTCTTGACAACCTCCTCCCAGGATGCGTGGAACTCGGCGCTCTGAGCTATATCGAAACACTTCTTGGCGCCCTCGATCATGAACCACCCCATATCTGGGCGGCACCCGTCGACCACGACGACAACTGGCTCGAACTCGGCCCCTGGGAGCGCCACGCCTGGGCAAAGCGAATCAACACTTGGCGGCACGTTTACCAACGCATCGCGACGAACACCGCCACCCAAAACGACCTGACGATCGCCTACCACCACGCCTGTGAAGCAACTTACGGCGACCCAGCCTACGGCGGGAATCGCAACGAAGCGGCCTGGCTGCGCATTGGGTTTCCCGCCCCAATGTTTCCTCCCACCCGCACACAGTCCACCGGCGGCACCCGATGAGTGGACCAACTGACTGTGACGCAATCATCATCGGCTCAGGCCCAGGAGGCGCCATCGCAGCCGACGTGTTGACCGCGGCTGGTTGGTCGGTCATTGTGCTTGAAAAAGGTCGCAACCATTTGGTTGATCTCAACGCGCCTTTTCAACAACTTCCCCACGCAAGTAACGATGAAATTGCGTACGTCCAGCGGCATATGCTCGGCCCCGATCCACTGATCGAACCACGCACCTACCGGCGGAGCGAACGCGACGGTGACCGTCTTTTCACCGGCGACGTCAACAATTTGCCATCAACCGTGGGCGGTGGTGGGTTCCATGCGGATGCGAAACTGCCACGATTTCGAGAAGAAGACTTCGCACTGCACACAAGCCGAGGACCAATAGGAGAAGGCGAAGCGGTCGTTGAGGACTGGCCGCTTTCGTACGCAGACCTTGAACCGCACTACCGAGCGGTTGAAACGATTTTGGGGGTGGCAGGCGAAACGGGGGCAAACCCCTACGCTGCCTGGCGCAGTACCGGCTTTCCCATGCCACCTGGGCCAGACATGCCCCACGCACTGGTCACCTCGGCGGCGGCATCACGTGCAGGGCTGCATCCCTATCGTGCCCCGACAGGGATCAACTCGGTGACTTATGACGGTCGTGGCGCCTGTGTTGATTGTGGATTCTGTGGCCGCTATGGCTGTCCGGTCGGGGCAAAAGGCGATCCGATCGCATCGCTCCAACGGATGTTGCGTACCGGGCGCGGGCAAATTCGCGCCGAAAGCTACGTAACCGACATCGTGCTCGACGCAACGCGCAAGCGCGCAACCGGCGTGAAGTACCTTGATCTCACCCAGTTTCCCGTTCCAGCAACGATCGAGCTGTCCGCGGCACGGGCCGTCATCGTGGCCGGGGGCGGCTTTGAAACACCCCGCCTGTTGCTTCGCAACGGGCTCGGCGGCGACCTTGTCGGCCGCTACCTGACCTATCACTTCCAGACGTTCAGCGTTGGCATTTTCCCCGACGACACTGGTGGCGACCGGGGCCGCGATGTCACACACCTGCACGACGATCTGATGATCGACACGCCCCAAACGCGCAATGCGGCCAAAGCTGCCAACCTTGCCTGGATGCGTGGCGGAGTCACCGAACACGGTTCCGCGTCGCATCCGGTTGAAGAAGCAACCATGCAACCGCGTGGCAAGAACCATTGGCATGCAATGATCAATGGCGCCCTTCGGCGACGCATGTGGGTGCTCACCATGCAAGGCGAAGACCTCCCGCAGGCCTCGAACCGAATTGACTTGGACCCAACGGTGCGAGATGCGTGGGGATTTCCTGCCGGACGGGTCACCTATTCCCCGCATCGCCACGAACTTGTCGCGTCACAGTATGCGGCTGCATTGCACGAAACGCTGCTGGTCGATGCAGGCGCACAAGCCGCGTTCTCTGCAACGTCGCCACCCCAAGATGACATTGACGTGCACAGAGACGTAAACCCAATCGGAATCGCGCCTGCCTCAAAACACATCATGGGCACCACACGTATGGGCAGCGACCCACGCACATCGGTTGTGTCACCTGAGCAACGTTTGTGGGACGTCGAAAACGTGCTGGTGTGCGACTCATCGGTTTTTGTTACCTCATCCGGGTACAACCCCACCCTCACCTTGGCCGCCCTGTCGCATCGCGCTGCCACCTTGCTCACCAACTAGTTCACGCGCTTCAACTGCGCGGTCAGCCAGGGCCTCACCAGCGCCCGCATAAAGGTGCATGACCACATCAACACCAAGCTGTTCAAGCTCGTGCGCGTCATCGCGATAGAGCGCGACCGCCGCAATCGTCCCTTGGTTATAGCCAATCTGGCGGAGCGCCCGAAAAGCCTCAATGTTCGCAAACTGTGACGGCATGGCAAGCGCCACAATGGCGACTCTGCCGTTACGCACAATGCGAGTCCAAAAGTCTTGGTCGGTTGCATCGCCTTCTATGACATGAAAACCATGCTCGTTGAGGAGCGCAACTCGGGCCGGATCGTGTTCGACCCCGAGCACGTTGTAGCCGTATTCGTCTTGGAGCTGGTGATACGTCGCCCATCCGACACGTCCCATACCCAACACCACCGCGGTCGTTTCACCAATCTCAATCGGTTGCTCGTTGGGATGGATGCGATCTTGGTTTCGCTGCGGGAGCCACTCGGCAAAACGAGTCACTCGACCCACTGAAACCGGGTTGATGATGCTGGCGACAATGAAACTTGCCGACACGGCAATCGCAATCGACACCAACCAATCGTCGGCAATCACCCCGGACTCCACCCAGAGTGCCGCGACGATGAGCGCAAACTCCGAAAAGTTCGACAGCATCAAACTGGTCAGCACCGTCGTGCGGTTCCGAAGACCTAAGAACCAGTACGTCGCGGTATAGACAACGATCTGGATCGGCAACAATACAAGCAGCGATAGGCCCACGATGACGTTATGCCAGGTCGGTGTGCCACCCAAACCGATCTCAACAAAGAACGCCACCAAGAGCAGTGCTTTGACCATGAATAACTCGTGTGACAGTTCGTCGGCCCCACGATGTTGCGCCAAGATCAGCCCCATGGTCAGCGCTCCGAGTTCTCCCGAAAGACCCAGCCAACTAAAGAGCGCATACCCCGGAATGAGGGCCATCGCGATCCCAAAGAGTGCGCCAAGTTCACCGTGACCGAGTCGGCGCCAACCCTTCGTGACCCAATAGAGCGCTGGTAACAACAAGATCAGGCCGAGAGCCCAAATTCGAGGTGCTTCACCGCGTGAAACCGACATGACCGCCACCGCGATGATGTCTTGGCAGATCAAAATACCAATACAAATACTGCCGTAAAACGCTTGCTCATCACCTCGGTCTTGGAGGATCTTGATCACCACGATCGTTGACGAAAATGACAAGACCAACGACACTTCGGCAAGCACCACGAGGCTCGGCGACCCGAACGCACCGAGCGCGCTCATGGCTGCGAGCACCGTCGTGCCAAGCAACGTCAAACCAATCTGATGGATCCCACCGGCAAGCCAGACTTCCTTGCCAAGCAAGGCATGGAGATCAAGACGCAACCCCACCGCAAAGAGCATCAGTGCAACACCAATTTCTGCAAGCAACGGCAAACCCGCCACGTGCTGGGTGTGCATGGCGTTCAAAATGAACCCGGCCGCTAGAAAACCAACGAGCGGTGGAAGGCGAATAACTCGGGCTACAAGGCCGCATCCAAAGATGACGGCGAGGTACGTAACAACGACATCCACTTCTCAATCATTGCACTTTGCTCGCAACGCAACGAGAGACCGCGTGTTACTCGCGAACGTTGTTCCCGCTCGCATCTGGGCTGGAGTCAATCGCACTCGCACGATGCTCATCAAGCAACAAGCGATACACGGCAAGCACCGCTACCACAATGACACCGGTCAACAAAAGCGCTTGCGCGAACGCGCCAAGCGCAATACGCAGTGCATCGTTGGTGCGCGGTGTTGCCACCCACACAAAAAATAAGAGACCGTCGAGCGCGAGCCCCGTCGCTGCCACAACAAAGCCCAGCGACATGGCACGCCGCAGAAAACCTGGCCGATCAACCCATGCGAATCGCTCTTGTACCGCCGGGCTTGAAAACGGAGAACTCCGAGCAAGCAGTGCACCCGAAAGCGCTGCGGACACACCGAGCACGATCAGAATCGAACCTAAGAAGATTGGACGCCAGGTCAGGGTTCCGACATGGAATCCGTCGGGCCAGACAATCATTCCTATCGAAATCAAAAGCCCAAATGTCGCGGCCACGACCCCCGGTTTCCACAACAGGATTTGCGGAGACAATCGCAAAATCAACTTGAGGTGACGCCAACCGTCACGCCACGTGACCAGCTTTGATTCTCCGACGCGATCACGGTACCCGAGTGGCACTTCTTGCGTGATCAAGCCGTTTTGTGCCGCGCGGACCAACATTTCGGAGGCGAACTCCATGCCGGTAGACCGAAGTCCGAGTCGTGTCACGATGTCGTAGCGAAAAGCTCGAAAGCCGGACTGTGAATCAGAGAGTCCTGCGATCCCGGTGCCTTCTTTCACGAGCCAGGTAATCGCAGGCGTCCCAACGAAACGATGGAGAAATGGCATTGATTGCCTCGTCGCCTCATGAAGACGACTACCCAGCATCAATTCCGCCGAACCATCGCGAATTGGCGTAACCAACTCGGCGAGCCGATCAAGTGGATAGGTGGCATCAGCATCGGCCATCACCACGACCGAACCTTTGGCTTCTGCGATACCGCGCCGGATTGCGGCTCCATACCCAGGTACGGTTTCCGCAACAACACGTGCTCCAGCGGCTACGGCACGAACTGCTGACTCATCAGTCGAGCCGTTATCAACGACCACGACCTCGCCCGACCAACCCGCAGCTTTGATTGCGTCTAAGGCCTCTTGTACACAATCGGCAACCGATTCTTGTTCGTTGAGACAAGGCAACACCACCGAAACATCAAGGCGTGTGGTGCGTGTCTTGTTGCCATCTTGAGAACTCGCCGCTACCGAATCCATCTGCCTCAACTCATCTTCGTCAATCGGCTTGCTACTCGTCGTGGCACAAAACTATCTCCCAAGAGCCATCCAAAGAAGCATTCTGGCCCGTCTCGCTTCGAATTGACCGACCATGCGCAAATTAGTGTGCAGCGTCAAATGGGCGTCGAAACGTGTCCGGCGACGCCGCATCCCACGCAGCAGCCCATTCGTGCGGTGGATCATCGAGGAGTTCACCAGGGCGAAGCCACTGATACAGCTCAGCGTACGATGCCGAACGCGAACTCGACACGTTCTTGCGCAACATCGTTGGGTGCAGCTCACGGCGATCAGAAACGCCCATCGCGGCCATGATCGACATCGCTTCGTCAACGGTTGCTTCCTGATAATTACGAACCCGAACCGCTTTGGTCGGCACATCAAGTGCTCGCTGGCGCCACTGACTTTGCGTCGTGATTCCGGTCGGACACTTGTTGGTGTGGCAGCGTTGCGCTTGGATGCACCCGATCGCCATCATCATCGCCCGCGCCGCGTTCGTGAAATCTGCACCTTGAATGAGCCGCTTGACAATGTCACTTCCCGTTGACACTTTGCCCGACGCGCCAATTGAAACCTGGTCTCGAAGGCCTGCCCCAACAAGCGCATTGTGCACATCCATCAACCCGAACGTGAGCGGCATCCCAACCGTGTTCTCAAATTCAAGCGGCGCGGCACCCGTTCCCCCTTCTGAACCATCAACAATGATGAAATCCGGGGCCGTTCCCACGACACGCATTGCTTTCACAATGGCCAGCAGCTCAACACGCGAACCCACGCACAACTTGAAACCGACGGGTTTGCCTTCCGCAAGCTCGCGCATCTTACTGACGAATTCAATGAGCCCAACGGGAGTGTCAAACACTTTGTGGGCTGGCGGGCTCACACACTTTTGCCCCACCGGGACACCACGCGCCTGCGCAATCTCAGCAGACACCTTCACACCGGGCAACACCCCACCGATACCTGGCTTCGCTCCCTGGCTGAGCTTGAGCGACACACACTTCACTTGGGTATCCGCGGCCTTGTCTACAAATTGTGCAGGATCAAAATTCCCGTCGATCGTGCGCGTGCCGAAATAGCCGCTCCCTATTTCCCACACAAGATCACCACCAAAGCGTCGGTGATACTCCGAGATACCTCCTTCGCCCGTGTCGTGTGCGAACCCCCCCATCGCTGCGCCATGATTCAGTGCCATCACCGCGTTGGCGCTCAACGCCCCAAAACTCATCGCCGACACATTAAATAACGCCATGTCATAAGGCTTCGTGCACGCTGGCCCCCCGATACGCACACGCGGCGGCTGCTCGGGCTGTGGCACCGGTGCAACCGAATGCACCAAATACTCGTAACCGACTTCGTGCACATCAAGTTCGGTGCCAAATGGTTCTTCCGATTGCACACCTTTGGCCCGCTGATAAATCGCGGAGCGCACATCTCGGTTGTACGGGCGACCATCCCAATCGCGTTCGATGAAGTACTGCTGTAACTCGGGCCGGATGTCTTCAAGCAAGTAGCGCAAGTGTCCAACAACGGGGTAGTTGCGTTGCACTGAGTGGTCACGTTGGATCAAGTCCCGCACCCCAAGACCAACGAGGCCAGCACCTAGCCCCCATGCAGCTTTACCGAGTCGATTCATACCCTGAGCCAGCTGAGCCGCAAATGCACAAAGTCGATCGCTACTCCCATTTGATCATTGTCGGCAAGGTTGGCCTCGTTGTTATAGCCCAGTGCCAGATGATCCCGCTGTCTTGGGCGAAGCCAGACGGTAGACAACGTGTCCAGATGAAATCAACAGACCATTGTTGGGAGTGAGGGCAAGCCCGGTTGGGGTCACATCAAGGTCAAGGCCATTGCCAGTCTGTGCGGTCGTGCCCGGGTCGGCAGTACCTGTGCCAGCAATGGTCGTTTCTGTGTTGTCTGGGTCAATCCGAATGACATTGTTCGTCGTTGTTGACCCAACGTAGATCGTGCCATCAGGAGCTGCAGCAATAGATGCTTGCAAGTACCCACCGGAGTAACCCGTTGACGTCGCGACCCCGGTGCCAAGGTCGACACGCCAAAGTCCGTTGAAGTCGGTGGCGGCAATTTGGGTATCGGAAATCGCTGCGATCGAAACGATGTTCTTTGCAATTGTCGTGACCGCGGTTTGTGTCCCATCAGCATTGATGCGATAAATCGTTGACGATGTACTTGAAGCATGCATGACGTTGGCAAGGATCGTGCCACTTGGGGTAACCGTCACCGCCGTAAAAAACGTCACCACACTTTGGATGATTGGAGTTCCGACCGTTGAAATCATGCCGTCTGGCGCGATGCGCCGGATCTGCGACGTATAGACAGGCAACGTTCCAGAACCTGGATTCGCGAAGGAGCCAACAACCTGAGACTGCACAAAATAGACGCTGCCATCCGGGCCGACTGCAAGCTGTGAAGACAAATCACTGCCAGAGCCATGAACCGGTGTTGAACCATTCGCTGCCGCGTCATTTGCGAGCGTGGCGGCCGTTGCGGCACCTCCGTCACCGCCATTTCCACAGGTGCCCGGTGTGCCTGCAAACAGCGAAGTTTGCCCACTCGCCTCTTTGTAGATGGCACAAGCGCTGGTGTCGTACACGTAGAACCCATCGCTGGGCCGTGCCGCAACTCCAGCGGGATAGGTGAATTGTGCTTGCGCGTTGGGAACGGTTGCATTTGTCGTTCCCGCGGTTCCATTCCCAACAAAGGGGTTGATCCAGCCTGCATCACACGATGCCAACGCGATCATCGTGACGATGACAAGCGAAATATGGCGAACCGGATGTCTGCCGTGCGTCAACTTTCGACTCATGATGGGTCCTTTCCCTGTCGAACAGCGCGTGCCGCCCACTGTCTCGTATTGCGAATGCTTTCCACACGAATCGTAGTGCGTTTACTCACAACATGCACGCAAAGACTTGGAAACGACACATTGCGACCCTGAGATGACAGCCTCACCGCGTCGTTCAAACTAGAGACCACGTACCGCACGGTCAGCGAGTAAACGAAACCGTTCGTAGCGCTGCGAACATGGCTCAATCCATTCATCACGTGGTTCAACGGTTTGGCCAAAACGCGCCCACTCGCTTGCACGTGCCACGGACGTTTCACCTTCCGCTACACACCCCGCAAGAAAAGCTGCGCCCCGTGCCGCCCCAAAAGGGTCAGCCGCGACGGCAACTGGCAAACCCGTGCAATCAGCAATTGCTTGCATCCACGCGTTTGAACGCGTGCCACCCCCGGTTGCGACTATCCGTTTCGCGTCAACACCCGCAATATCAAGATGGTGCCGCACGACAAACCCAGCCGCTTCAAACCCGGCCCGCACAACCGCCCCGGGGTTCACGTGCATGCCCACATCATGGAGCGACGCACGCAAATCACGGCGATGAAACGGCGTGCGCTCACCACGCACATAGGGCAGCCACACTGGAATATCACCTGGTGCGCACGCTGCAATGTCACGTTCGTTTATCGTCCCCACAAGGCCGCGCACATGATCCTGAAACAACCCGCCCGCGTTTGAAGGCCCACCGATCATGCAACGACCATCGATTTGATGCGGGATGGACCACAAGCCTGGGGCAGTTGTCCAGGCGTTTGTGACGGCCCACGTAATAAGCGTTGTGCCACAAACGACAAGCACATCGCCTTCGTGATCCGCACCTGACACGATCTGTTCGCCGTAGCCATCAATTGTGCCCCCGCCAAGCGGGGCACCCGCCCCAGCCAAGCCTTGGCGAATGGTGCCAGCGACCTCGAATTGCTGGACCACTCGCGGCAATTGCGTTGCCGCGAGTCCGGCGTTTGAAGCCCGAGCATCATCCCAACCGGTGATCCCATACAGGGGATACGCCGTCATTGCCGTAAAGAAATCAATGACCCCATTGCCACTCAGGGCATGATTCGCAACTCCCTGTGCGGGCCAATATGCGACCGCGTCCGGGTGCGCGTGAGCGAGCCATCTCCCAAACGCTTCGATCTCTCCGCCGTCACCAGGCATTTCAGAAACCTCACCGTCGTGCACTCCACGGTGATCCCCATAGAGAAGCCCAGGTCCGATTCCGTGACCGTCGATATCGACCGGACCAAGTGAAGGAACCATTGCCGCAACCGCAACGCCACGCACGTCTCTATTTGAGGCAACCGTGTTCAACGCTCCCACAACGTTTGCGCGCCATGCCTGGTTGATGTTGTGGGTGAACACACCGTCAGGGCTTGTGGTTAGTGCATGTGGAAGTCGAGTGCTCGTGAGAATCGTTCCGCTCTCGTCGACCGCAACCGCTTTCACCGAAGTCGTTCCAATATCGATACCAACCGTCACGGGCGCAGACGTTTCTGACACGCGTGTCAGTTTATGCTGCTACGTTCAGCGCATGTTCTGCGACGCCCTATGGGACTGTTCATGAAAGCACTGGTTTACGGCGTCCGCCCTGAACCCTGGGAGGCACCCCAAGGGGCGACTGGGTTGCTCGCCAATTTGGCGCACACGCCGGTCGCGCTGCGCGACGTGCCCGATGCGTCACCCCTGCGCAACGACTGGGTCATCCTGCGGCCTCGACTTACCGGCATCTGTGGCTCGGACGCCAAACAGATGCTCGGCGACTTTGAAGGCGATGCCGACTCGGCATTGAGTGGCATGTGTTCGTTTCCACAGATTCTTGGCCACGAGATCGTCGCGGACATCGTTGAACTCGGCCCCAACGCGCACGGTGTGGCCGTTGGGCAACGCGTCGTCGTCGACCCGTGGATTGGCTGTGTGCCCCGCGGTGTGCCATCGATTTGTTCCGCATGCGCAGCAGGCGATTCCAACCTGTGCGAGAACTTCGATGCCGGCGACATCGCACGTGGCATCCATTTGGGCACCTCATCGGATGCCGGTGGCGGATTTGCACAACTTGTCAGCGCCCATCCATCCATGTGCTACGCCGTGCCCAACGACGTCGACGACGAAAACGCGGTGCTTGCCGACCCGTTCGCTGTTGCTTTGCACGCGGTCATTCGAACCCCACCGCAAAGCGACGATGACCGCGTACTGATTTGGGGTGCGGGCACGCTTGGATTGTGCACGCTTGCGATCCTGCGCGCGTTCTATCCAAGCGTTCGTGTCGCAATCGTCGCGCGGTTTGCCGCGCAAGCCAGCGCCGCAGAAACGCTCGGCGCAGACTTGATCGTGCCCACCGGATCGCAAAGCGAACTCGTTGTAACACTTGCACGATGGTCAAATGGTCGGATTCGCCCCACCATGGAAGGTCTAGACGGGCTCCCCATGTGCCTACCAGGTGGCATTCAAATCGCGTACGACACAATCGGCAAACCGGAAACATTTGAAGTCGAAACCCGCGTCCTTGCCACACGAGGATCGATCGTGGTCACCGGCGTGCACGTGCCCGGCCGATGGGAATGGAGCCCGCACTATTTCAAAGAGATAGCCATTGTTGGATCGAATGCTTTTGGAGTCGAAACACTTCACGGCGTGCGCCAACATGCGATTGCCCACTACCTCGACCTCGTCACGACCGGCCAGATCGACCTTGGCTCGCTCGTGACCCACACCTTTGGATTGGCCGACTGGCGAGAAGCCTTTGTGGCACTCGCCAACCAAGAAACATCCGGAGCGATCAAAGTCGCTTTACAACCGAACAGGTAACGCCGTGCATATTCACGATCCCCTCACCGCGCAAGAGATTCGTATCGTCTCAGAAGCGGCACGTGCAACCAACACTTTGGATGCACACGCGTGGTTCGCTTCGATCGTTCTCGACGAACAATTGGGAACCGTCGCACAACACGACTTCACCACACTTGACACAGCAGCGCCATCGCGGCGTATTGCGCACGTCGTGATCGTGGACCGCCCTGATGCGTCGATTATCGAAGCGTACGTTGATGCAACAACGGGACAAATCCAAAGTTGGGAGCGCATCGACGGGGTACGCCCGGCACTGGGTATGGGCGAATGTCTCATCGTTATGGCCGGTCTCTTTGTGCACGAGGGTTTCCAAGCGGCGCTCAAAAAACGCGGCATCGATGACGTCAACCAGGTTCAGATCGACCCGTGGCCCGCTGGGCATTTCGACGATCCCCTCACCGATGGCCGCCGGGTGACAAGGTGCCTGTGTTATTTGCGTCCCGACGCAAGTGCGAATCCGTACGCCCGCCCAATCGAAGGGCTGACCCCGCTCGTTGATCTTGCAACGGGCGAAGTGCTTGACGTTGGCGACCTCGAGATGGTCGCGATACCAACCGAGCCGGGAAGCTACTTCCCCGAAGATCAACCCACACTTCGAAACGATCTTCGCCCTATTGAAATCGTGCAACCTGACGGCCCAAGTTTCACGGTCACAGGTCACGTGCTCTCCTGGCAGAACTGGACTATGCATATCACCCTCGATGCCATCGAAGGGTTGGTGCTGCGTGACATTTCGTACCGTGACCAAGGACGCCAGCGGGCCATCTTGCGACGGGCCGCCATCAGCGAAATGGTTGTCCCCTACGGTGACCCCGACCCGGCACAAGCATTCAAGAGCGCATTCGACGTTGGTGAATGGGGACTTGGCCGAATGGCAAACTCGCTGACACTTGGATGCGACTGCCTCGGTGAGATCGTCTATCTCGACGCGGTGATTCCTGACGAGAATGGCAAGCCGCTCACCATTCCCAACGCGATCTGTATCCATGAAGAAGACGCAGGCATTCTTTGGAAACACGCCGACCTTCCCACCGGCCGCGTTGAAGTGCGCCGGGCCCGGCGCCTCGTTGTGTCATCGATTGCAACGATTGGAAACTACGAATACGCCTTCTACTGGTATTTCCACCTTGATGGCACCATCGCCCATGAAGTCAAACTCACCGGCATCATGTCACCCAAAGGCACCAGCCCGGGGGCCGAATCACGCTTTACAACCGCTCTGGCTCCTGGGGTGGCCGCGGCGATCCACCAACACTTGTTCTGTGCTCGACTCGACTTCTGTGTGGATGGACCAATTAATCACGTCCACGAAATCAATGTCGAATCCGACCCTGTCGGACCAAACAATCCGCTCGGGAATGCGTTCCACGCGGAAGAAACCCTGTTGGCGTCAGAAGCACAAGCACAACGCAACGTTGACGCTTCTCAGTCGCGCACGTGGCGAATTCTCAACCCAAGCGTCACCAATCGGATGGGCCAACCGACGGGCTACCAACTCGTCGCCGATGCATCACCAACCCTGCTCGCAGATCCATCGTCATCGGTTGCGGGGCGTGCGGGGTTTGCTCAACACAACCTGTGGGTGACCGCCGCTACCGACGGGCAACGACGCGCCGCCGGTGACTACCCCAACCAACATGTCGGCGACGGCATCACAACCTGGGTGCAAGAAGATCGGCCACTCACCGACACGCCGATCGTTGTGTGGCACACCTTTGGGATCACCCACATACCTCGGCTCGAACAATGGCCGGTCATGCCCGTCGACATGTGCGGTTTTCGCCTCGTCCCTTCCGGATTTTTTGATGCAAACCCCGCTATGGATCTCCCGGTGCAACCAACGACCGACAATTGCACGCACGACAATTGCCATTGATCACGCACCCGTTCATCACACCACGGTCGACGCAATCTGGTCGGCGGCTTGATCACTTGGACCTTCCCAATGCACCGCACCATGGCGCAACATCACCGTGCGGTCACACAGCGCTAACGCATGCGTCACATGCTGCTCGACAATGAGCACCGCTGTGCCCTGGGCGCGCAACCGTTCAAGCGACTCGTACACCTGATCAATGATGATGGGGGCAAGGCCAAGGGAGAGTTCGTCGGCCACAAGCAGCTTTGGTGAATCAACGAGGACGCGTGCCATCGACAGCATCCGCTGCTGACCGCCTGAAAGCGTGCCGGCGAGCTGTCCACGCCGCTCAGCCAACATGGGAAACAAGCTGAACGCTTCATCTAGCGATGCCGCAACGCCGCCTTTCCCCTTGGACGAACGAAACGCCAGCGTGAGGTTGTCTTCAACCGATAACGTGGCGAAAACAGATCGGCCTTCTGGGGCGTGCGCGATCCCGGCGCGAGCGAAGCGCCAAGTTGGTTCACCCGTCAGATCGATTCCATCAACGATGACTTCGCCAATGGTTGGTCGTACCAAACCGCTGACGACTCGGGCAAGCGTTGTTTTTCCGGCGCCATTTGGTCCGACCAATGCGACCGAGCCACCTGGCTCAATGGTGAGCGACACATCAAAGAGCGCCTTAAAGGGCCCGTAGCTCGCCGACACCGAACGCAAAGCAAGCACATCGGTCATTGCGCGCCCGCTGGAATGCCAAGGTACGCCTCGCGTACTTCTGGACTACTCAGCACCTGATCGGTCGGCCCCTCGTTCACAAGATGTCCGGTGTCGATCGCGTAGCAGCGCTGTGTGAACGCACTGACGAGTTCGACGTCGTGTTCGACGAGAAGGACGGCAAACCCGCGCTCAGCTTGTACCCGTAACAGGGTGGCAGCAAGTCCGGCCGACTCGTTTCGATCAAGGCCAGACGATGGCTCATCCAACAACAACAGACGCGGGCGGGTCACAAGCGCCCGAGCAACTTCCAACAATCGGCCTTGGCCCAGACTCAAATGTTCGCTTGGTTCATCAGCTAAGTCGGTAAGTCCGAGCAAATCGAGCATTTGATCACACACCGCAATTTCATCTGACGTTGGCCGGCCAAGACCAACGAGATCACGCCACAAGCGACCCGTGCCACGGCGAGTGCGCTCCGCAATGAGAAGATGCTCACGCACGGTGGCCTCAGCAAACAATTCAATGCGTTGAAAAGTCCGACCGATTCCAAGACGGGCACGTTCGTGCACCCGCAAATTCGACACGTCAACTCCGTCGATCGCAACATGGCCACTTGTCTGCGGATCAACGCCTAGCAAACAATTAAATAGCGTGGTCTTGCCCGCACCGTTTGGGCCGATCAGACCAACGCGTTCTCCCGCGTGAATTGCAATCGACACGTCACTGAGCGCCGCGATCCCTGCAAAATGCTTGGTGAGATGTGACCCAGCCAGCACGGGAATGCTGGTTGCATCCCCAGCATTTTCACTCATGGCTGGCCACCTTGGGTTGCCAGTTGTTCGTCTGTTTCGACGGTGGCATGACTCGCTTGAGCGAATAGTCCACGGCGCTCAATAAACGCGAATGCTTTGCGTTTGCCGTTCTCAACGAGGCCCTCGGGATGTCGAGCAAATTGCAACGCCCCGAGACCAAATATCACCAACACCCAGGCGTTCGATAACGGGAAGAAGGATGGAACGCGATCGGCGCTGCGTGCTATCCATCCGACAAACGTGCCACTTAAGAGCACCGCGTCAAAAAGGCCATAGGCCGCTCCCGCTTGCATGGCACCTTCAACAGTGCGCGCACCAAGCGACACCACCAGCACAAGCCAGAACAAGCTTGCGAACGGCGAATAGTTCGACTCGTAGTTGACATCTTGTTGTTGGATCGCGAGGAGCCCGCCGCCGAGCCCAGCAAGAAACGCGGAAATCATGAACGCCGTGATTCGTGCCCGCGCAGGTGAAATGCCAATCGACTGGGCACCAAGTCTTGACCCGCGTAATGCCCGCAGCGTTTGTCCGACTGTCCCCGAGCGAATGGCGACAACCGCAGCGGCGACCAAGCCCAACACGACGATGCACAGCGCGAGAAAGGCTCGGTCGTCGGTCAGGTTCACCACCCCAAGTGTGGGGCGTGGAACTCTCGTGCCTTCGCTTAATGCTTTGGATCCGCCACCAACCCACGAGAACTTCACCATCACCGAATCGAAAAAGTATGCGAACGCCAACGTCGCAATCGACAACCAGACCCCGGCGAGCCGCAAGACCGGCAACGCCAACAATGCGCCGACCCCGGCTGCGATCACACCACCAATGGGCATGGCAATCAGAACTGACACGCCCATTGACGAAGCCAGTTGGTACACGGTGAACGCCCCGATCGCCGCAAATGTGCCTTGACAGAGCGAGATCTCACCAGCAAACCCGGTAATAACGGTGATCGACAAGAAGATCACCGTCAACACGATGGCCTGGCTCACGAGGTACATCCATGACGCGTCGGCCCGAAAGAACACGACACATCCAACGATCACAAAGAACGCCACCCAGAAACCCCGAGTCAGCGTGGTCAAGATCGGCGCACGAGTCAGCGCAGCGGGGGCCGGGGCCGGTGGATCTACCCCCGAAAGCGGATCGGTCGCGGCGTGGCTTCGTCGGATCGTCGGTGAGGCCACAAGGACACCGAACAACACAATGAATGGCACCGCTGGGGCAAAGCTTTCTTGGATTGTTCCCAGAAATGGGACCGAGTCGGACCACTTGGGTAGGAAGGTCGCAAAGAACGCAAGCAGCCAGCCGAGCCCAATCCCGCCAAGCAGCGTGCGAGGCAAACTCACCAACAAACCAACCGCTGCAGCCGCAATGGCGATCACCATCAGATTGAAGAATTGATCAGATTCAAGTGAGTTGAATGTGGGAGCAATCAACACACCGGCAAGCCCGGCAAAAAAGCTTGACAGCGCCCACGAGAAGGCCGAGACGCGATCGGCACGAACACCATTGAGTTCGGTCATGCGTGGGCTTTCGACCACGGCACGCATCTGCAAGCCAATCGCGCTGAAGCGAAACAGAGCAGCCAGGCCCCCCATCGCAAGCACGGTGACCACCACCGCGGTCAGCTCGTTTCGACTCAGGGCATACACGCCGAACGGGTTGTAGAAGACTGTTGCCCCACCGGGGACTATGCCCTGTGGAGTTTGCCCAGCAACCGGTTGGAAGCCGACAATCAGATCAAAAATGGCGGGAACAGCGACCGCCAAACCGATCGTGACCACTAACTTCGCAACCGACGATGCATTTCGCAGATGACGGAACACCAGTCGTTCAAGTATGAGCCCAACGCCTGGAGCCAGAATGCCGACCGCCACGATGAGTGCAGGAAGTGTGGGCCAGTGCCAGTTGCTTTTTGCCTGGAAATACATGGCCGCAGAAATGTAAGCCTGGGCGCCCAAGGCCAGGTTGAAGATGCCTGAGGTCTTGTAGGTCAAAACCAGCCCGAGGCCAAGCAGCGCGTACACCGTTCCCGGTGGCGTTCCTTGCAATAAGGATCGCAGCAAATCAGAGAGGAACGCTGCCCCCACAATCATGATGGAGAGCCGAACCTACTTGAAGTTCGTCGCGGTGGGTTCAGACCAATTCAAGTCTTCACCTGGCCAGCACATCCAAGGCTTCGATGCCTGCAAAAACTTGGGCATCACAAACTTGCCGCTTGGGCTTACTTGCACCGCAGTGCCACATTCTGGCGACGGAGACTTCGTGCGCGTCGCTTGGGTGACAGGCACGTGCACCTCACCCCAGTTGGTGGCACCGACGAGACCATCGGCGGTCCACCCTTTCAGCGCATTGGTCGCCGCAATCACTTTGGCTTGATCAAAGGTCGGACCGGCTGCAAGCAGCCCGTCAAACGCGAGCGTCGCGTTGATCCAGCCCACCATCGCAAGCTCGTTCATCGGCTTATTTGCTTTGCCCATCCACTCTTTGAACGTATCGAGTGCTGAGCCTTCTCCTGGGGCTTCAAACGGGCGGAACTGCGATTCGACAATGTCACCCGCAAACAGTTTGCCGACCTTTGCGACCGCATCCTGGTTGTATGAGTTTGGGTGATACAACGTGACCTTGTCACGTATCCCTTGGCGTTGGAGTTCTTGCGCCAACGTTTTCATCGCGTTCAAATCGAAGCAGGTTGCGATGAAATCAACGCCGAGTTTCTTCATGGCACTGACTTCGGGGCCGAGTCCATTTGCCAAACCAAATGGCAGGTTGTCTTTGAGATAGACCTGTTCAACGCCCGTCTGTTTCGCATATTTCTTGAACGATGCGGCGTTTGAGTCGGCGCACAGCTTCGAGGTGGAGCTCGTCGCATAGCCGAGCATGGCGGCCTTGTGTGCGCCAACTGATTTGGCCACGAACGGTAAGAAACGCCGTGTGCAGTCCGCGCATTGAATCACCGTTGAGGGAAAGATCCCATCTCGGTTCGCGGCACTCTGGCCATCAACCCCCCACGTATACGTCGGGACGCCCGCGTCGTTGAGATCTCCCCAACCTTGGGGCAGGAGCGATGCTTGGAACGATCCGAATGCCTTCTTGTCACTCACAATATCGAGCGCCGCTTTCTTACTTGCCGAAAGCTGGTCATCTACGACCGACGTGACTTTGAGGTTGCGCCCATAGATGCCGCCTTGCGAGTTGCGATACGCGAAGTACGCCTCGATGCCATCGAGATAGCAATCCAGAATGCAGATGCCAAGTGGGTTATTTGCCTTCGTGCCGACCACAGCGAAATTAATTGATTTGTCGCTCACCCCGGGTACACCGGAAATAGGTTTGTGCACCGCACGGTTCTTTGCGCCCCCATCGGTCGGCGCCGCGACCGTATCGGTGGACTTCGAGGCGGTACTTGTCGCGTTGCCACAACTTGTCGCCGTCATCACGATTACGACGGCAATTGCAGCTGCTCGTACAGAAAATCGGGTCACAGAGGCTCCTCGGCAAAAAGGTGACGCTAGAGTTAGAAGAGAGCGTAGCCGGAGTTCCAAGGCCCTGGAGGCGATTTCATGAATACCGATTCAACTGCGGAAAATGGCATGCCAATCGCGGGTGCAAACGTGCTGGTAACCGGAGCTTCGTCAGGGATTGGCGCGGCACTAAGCGTCGAACTTGCCCGCCTGGGTGCGACAGTTGGTGTTGTTGCGCGTCGCGCAGATCGACTTGCCGAGGTGCTCAGTGCCTGCCAGGAGCACGCTCCACAATCGGTGAGCCTGCCAATCGATCTTGCGAATCCAAGCGATGCTGCAAACTTCGGCCAGACGGCGTGGGACGCAATGGGCGGAATCGATATTTTGATCAACAACGCAGCCGCGCCAAAGCGACGAGCGGTCACCGAACTGACCGGAGACGAAATCCAAGCGGTTATGGACCTGAACTTCCATTCGCCCGTGCAACTCTCCCTTGCGGTTTTGCCCAGTATGTTGAAACGCAACCGGGGAATGATCGTGAACGTTGCAAGCTTTGCTGGTCGAGTCGGCGTAAAAGGCGAAGCCGCCTATTGCGCTTCGAAGTTCGCCTTGTGCGGGTGGAGTGAATCGATGGCCCTTGACTTGTGGCACACCGACGTTGCGGTACGACTCATCCTGCCCGGGGCAATTGACACGGAAATCTGGGATCAGCCCGACAACGATCCTCCGCTCTATGACGGCGAACTCGAACCGGCGGCCAACGTCGCCTCAGGCATTGTGGACGCGATCACCGGTTCACGCTTTGAACACTACCTTCCAGATATGCAGGCCATTGCCGAGTACAAGACCGCGCACATCGATGACTTCTTCGTCGGTGCCATGGCCTTTGCTGACGCTCGCTCCTAGCTCGCGGATTCCGCTACTGACGAGCGCGGGCCACCTCGTAACACGCCAACGCGCCCGCCACCGACACGTTCAGTGACTCGGTGCGGCCATTAAGCGGAATCCGACTAATCATCTCGCACCGCTTTCGTACCAGGCGAGACAGACCTTTCCCTTCTGCTCCCAGAACAAGTGCAACCGGGGCATCAAGGCCGCCAAGATCCCAAAGCGTGCGCTCACCAGTCATATCAAGGCCAATCGTGGCAACACCCAAATCGCCCATCTGACTGATCGCACTGGGCATACCGCCCACAACCGCAAACGGCAAGTACTCCACCGCTCCTGCTGCAGATTTTGTAACCGTCGCCGTCACATGCACCGCTCGATGCCGGGGCAACACCACTCCGGTCACACCGGCACATTCGGCACTCCGAAGAAGGGCCCCAAGATTGTGCGGATCGGTGACCCCATCGAGCACCAGCAAGAACGGCTGCGACAACTTCGACGCGCCACACAAATCTTCAAGATCGACCGGTTTGAGCGGTTCGGCACGCGCAATGATGCCTTGGGGTGCATCCGTCTTGGCAATGGAATCAAGGCGAGACCGTCCGATCTGACGAATCGGAATGTGCGCCTCGTCAGCAAGCTCAATGATTTCATCGAGAATGTCAGCCGCATCGACCTCAACCGAAACCAGGATTTCACGCACGCCTCGACGGCCCGCAATCAACAATTCGCGAACCGCACGACGACCTTCGACTTGGTCGCCACCCAGTTCACTTGTGTTCCGTCCTTTCGAGCGATAACCCGAACGCATGGCCGGGTCGACCTGTTCCCCTTTATCGAGTGGACGACGTTTCGGTGGCTGTCCCGATTTGTATTTCGGTGCATTTGCTGCCCGATTCGCACGGCGCTGAGACTCATCAGTTGCACGCTGCGAACGATTACTCCGACCTGACGTTCCCCGACCGCTTCCCTTCGACGTTCCACCCTTTCCGCTGCCGCCTCGTCCCGGGGCTTTCCGTGAACTGGGTTGCTGGCGAGGGCTCATCGGGTCAACACCGCCACGCTCATGCACACAATACCTTCGACACGACCAATCGCACCTAGTCCTTCGGCCCGACGGCCTTTTACCGTGACGGGCGCACCAACAACGCTCGAAAGGTTGGCCTGCATAGCGTCACGAACCGGCGCAATCTTTGGGACTTCGGTAATCACCGAACAATCCAGATTTCCAATTGACCAACCTTGTTCATGCACCTTGGACACAACCTTTCGCAAAATTTCCATGCTGTTGGCGTCTTTGCTCGCCGGATCGTTCTCTGGGAAATGCATGCCGAGATCTCCAAGACCAGCCGCCCCCAGGAGCGCCTCCGCACACGCATGCGCGACGACGTCGCCGTCACTGACCGCCTCGACACTTGGCCCCGCACACCATTGACCGCCGACAACGAGACCCGCGGTCGAACCTGGGACAAAACGATGGACATCAAAACCGTGACCCACGCGAATTTCAGTCATCGTTCACACTCGTGAGGCGCCGAAATACGGGGCATTTCGATTTCTTCGAGACGGCCCGACTCGGCCGCCAAAACATCGGCGATCACCAAGTCAATCGCTTCGGTGATCTTGAAGTTGGCGTGTTCACCTGGCACCACCACAACCGATCCACCCGCTGCATCAATCAGTGACGCGTCATCGGTTGCGTCTGCTTCCCCCGAGGCGTGCACCTTTCGCAAAACTTCTGCTGCAAAAGCCTGCGGGGTTTGCACCGCCACGAGTTCATCGCGCGTGCTTGTCATTGGCTTGCCATCTCGCCGTCGCAATGTGTCAACCACCCCTACCCCTGGGATTGCTGCATCAGCACCACGCTTGACCATGGCAATGACCTGATCAAAGAGTTCCGGCGACGCGAGCGGCCGCGCCGCATCATGGACGACGATCACCGAAGCATCGGCGTTGACCGCAGCGAGACCTGCCCGAACCGAATCCGAGCGACTCGCACCACCCGCGACGACACGATCGGCGATTGGTTCGGGTCGGTCCACAAGGCGCTTTGGCACGACCAACACAACCTGGCCACATGACGCACGAGCAGCGCGCAACGAAAAGTCGATCACTCTTCGGCCCCGAAGTTCACCAAATTGCTTCAAGCCACCAAAACGTGTTCCTTCACCGCCCGCAACGACCACCGCAGCACAATCAGGATGGGTTGGACGATTCGCCACGTGATCAGACATATTCATGCTTCCTGTCGACAGAACCGGCCGGATTGGCACACCGAGTCGAGTACAGAAGTTGTAAGGCTATCGTCCCAAAGGCACGCCCCTTGCTTCGAATTACGCCAAGTTCGGTTGGAGTGACCCATTGGAAAGGTAACCTTCGTCACATGGTTGATCCGGACGTCCTGCAAGCAATCGAACTTTTTGAAACTTTTGACGAACAAGAGATCGCGTCGCTTGCCGAGTCGGCGATTACGCATCGACTGACGCGCAATGACGTGCTGTTCACCGAAGGAGACGCACCCAACAGCTTGCATGTTGTCGTGAGTGGCCGCATCGCCATTGTCAATACCTCGGTGGACGGGCGAGAATCAGTGATTGCGCTGATGGAAGCCGAAGACTTGTTCGGTGAAATGGGTCTCTTTGATGACGAAGGTCGCTCGGCCACCGCACGTGCGCTTGAACCATCTGAGGTGATCGAGTTGCCCTATGCCCCGATCCGCAAGGTTTACGCCGATCGTCCACAACTGTTGTGGCAAGTCACTCGACTGCTTGCTCGACGTATCCGAGTGACGGATACCGCGTTGGCGGACTCGGTGTTCCTTGATGTCACCGGCCGAACCGCGAAACGTCTTTTGGAACTTGCGGGCGACTCGGATGAATTCTCTCTTCCGGTCACCCAGGAAGAACTCGCAGGAATGGTTGGCGCATCACGCGAACGTGTCAATAAGGCAATTGCCAGTTTCGTTCGGTTGGGATGGATCGACCAGTCCGATCGTCGTTACCGAATTGTGCACCGAAACGAACTTGAGCGCCGATCAAGCTGACCGTAGCTGCGGCCCTGCTTCGATAGGAATCGCCGCACGCAGCGCCTCCTCGACGCTTCGAACCCGAACAATGGTCATGCCGTCTGGAGGATCGGTGATCTGTGCACCATGGGGAACAATTGCCCGCGTAAATCCGAGCCGTGCGGCCTGTGCCAAGCGTTGATCAATTTGCACGACGCGCCGAATCTCACCCACAAGACCAATTTCGCCACACACGATGGTCGTGTCGTCGACAGCCACGTTGTGAACAGACGATGCGGCGGCTACTGCTATGGCGAGATCGACGCTTGGTTCTTTGGCCGCCACGCCACCTGCCGCCGACACAAACAGATCGCCACGCACTCCAGTCACGCGTTGCAGGACAGCCAAGACAAGGTCGGTGCGTTTGGCGTCAACGCCTTGACAGGTTCGTGACGGGACCGACCCCACGCAGTCGACCAATAGCGCCTGAACTTCGACCAGGATCGTTCGTTGCCCTTCAACAATCGGAGTGACGACGGAACCGGGCGCACCTGTAACGCGATCGGCTAAGAAGCGCCCGAGGGTGTCGCTCACGCCCAGGAGACCCATCTGGCCCATCTCGAACACCGCGACTTCACCGGTTGGGCCAAAACGATGTTTGGTCGCACGCAATACCCGCAAGCCGTGCGGCCCATCAGGGTCAAAAGTAAGCACCGTGTCAACAACGTGCTCAAGAAGCCTTGGCCCCGCGATCGAACCGTCTTTGGTGACGTGACCAATGAGCACCAAGGCGATGTCTCGTCGGCGAAGCGTGTCAGACAGTCGCTGTGCACAGGCACGTACTTGCGTCACGCTGCCCGCTGTCGAGTCGACCTCAGAATCGGAGATCGTCTGTATCGAGTCAACGACCACCAACGCTGCATTGTGGTCAGCGGCGAAGTTGACGATCGAGTCGACGTCTGTTGCATCGCTCACAAGAAGTTGATGGGACGGGTCGAGCCCCAGTCGATCGGCACGGCGCCGAATCTGCACGGGTGCTTCTTCTGCTGCGATGTAGAGAACGGGCCGAGCAATGGCGTTTGTCGAGAATCCAACGGCGAGTTGGAGAGCTAACGTGGATTTGCCAACACCGGGCGGGCCCGACAAGAGCGTGACCGAGCCGGGCGCCAGGCCACCCCCGAGAAGGCGGTCAAGTTCATCGACCTGCACGGGAGTTGGCCCCGTTGCGTGTTTCCCTAATGCCTCAAGTGAATGAATTACACCGACAGGTGCTCGACCTTCTGAAGACGTGGATTCGACCAATGCGTTCCATTCACCACAGCCGCTACAGCGACCAGCCCACCTTGGGGCGGACACCCCACATGCGGAACAAGTGAACAAAATGTGGGGACGTGTCGACATAGCCATGAGTATCCCCCGAGGGTGTGACATTCATGTCCACAAGCACAATTAGTCAGGGATACGGAGGACTTGGGCGGGTTCAATTCTGGACGCTTGCGATGCGGGGATGAGGGCAACGGCAAGTGACGCCACGAAAGGGATCGCAGCCAAAGCCCCAAGCGTGGGCCACGGAACCGCAAAGGGCAACGCTTCTCCACCGAGGGAAGCCGTACGACTCAACATCTGATACGAAACCACGAGGCCCAAACCAATCCCTGTTGCGATCCCTTGAAACGCGATGAACGCGGCCTCAACCAAGAAGACTTGGCGCACAACATCGTCGGAAAACCCAATCGTGCGAAGCATACCGATCTGACGACGTCTCGAACGCGACGCGCGAACCATGACAACGGCCAACCCGAAAATTCCTACGATGAGCCCGATGCTCAAATAGCGGCGCATCAAATCGAGAAACCCCACCTCGACGGACATTGCGTCCGCGACTTTCGCCCCAAACGTCGTCGCCACCACGCCACTCGTTCCATAGCGTCGCTGAATCTGATCGACAACGAGATCTGGGTTCACGCCGGGGTCAAGCCGAAGAGAAAACCGCGACGGCACCGCACCCACCCCAGACAAGGATCGGACCGCTGTCGCCGATGCCCAAACTCCGGCTCCCACCACGTCCTCACTGGTGATACCGACAACACGAAAGCGTGCGCCCTTCCCCGTGATTGGGTCGTGCGCATTGATAAATGACCCAATCCCCGCTGCACCCGCATTGGGTGCGGTCAAGCCGGACTCATCAAGGAAATGATCATCAACGACAACGTCGCGAGGATGGGTGAGCACCGACGCAAATACCGCCCGATCCGTGCTCAGTCCGGGGGCGCGCTCAGCAAGATGGGGCACCCCTACGTCGAAAAGCGAAGTGTCAAAACCTGACATTGCCCAACGCGTCGCGCCGGGATGGGCTGGCGTACGAAACAAAGGGCCGGCGCGCCAGATGGTTGCGACACGTCGCACACCCGGCATCGCACCCAGTTGCGCAGTGGTTACCGTGGTCGAACCATTGGCGTCAACGAGCAGATCGGCACCACCCGATACACGCTGGGTAATCGACGACGTCTGATTTGTGGTGATCTGTGCATAGACAACCAAGAACGTGAGCGTGAACACGATCAGCGCATACATGCCCACCAGTAGGCCGGTGCGAAACGTTTTTTCTAGCGGATATGCCAAACCAATGCGTGCCGCCACACCTTTACCCGTTCGGCTCAAAAACGCCACACCGACCGACCATGCCCGATCAAGTGCCGTTGCCAACCCCACCGCCGCAGTCACCATCACCACACCCTGCACGACAAAAACGGGCACCGAAGTACGTTCGGTCATCCGCTGAAGAAACGTGAAAACTCCGATACACCACACCAACGTTGTCGCGGACGCCAGCGCCGTCGACACCCGACGTCCCACAACTGGCCGCAAGAGCGGAAGCGACGAGCACAACGCAAGCGGCGGTCCGAGCACTGCGGCGAGTGGGAATACCGAGACCAATCCCCACACGGTCAGAAGCACGCCAGCGAGAATCCCAAGCGCGCCAGGCAGCGAACTCGACCACTCGTGATGAGTTCGCGGCGCCTCAGGCATGTCGCGTAAAGACCGCACAATGTTGAGCGAAGCGACCCGCAAACTCGTAATCCACACCGTCACCAGCGAAATGCCAAGTCCAATAAGCGCGCTCAGCGTCAACACGCTCGCCGGGGCAACAAAGCGAAGATGGAAATGAACATCGTCATGACCCACCAGACCGGCCGCGCGCCGCGCGACAATCCACGCAATTCCAGCACCCACAAAGGCACCAACAAACGCGGCAGCGAGCCCGAAGAACGTGCCTTCTAAGGTCAGGATGCGCACCAGATCGAACCGCTGCAAACCAACCGCTCGAGCAAGCCCAAGCTCTTTCTTGCGTTCTTCGGCAAGCATCACAAGAAGATTGATGAGCAATAACACGCCTGCGAGCACGCTAAAGGTTCCAATTCCGGTGAATAGTTGCCCCAAAGATGAGCCACGCTCAACGGCGTGCTCAAGGAGATCTCCTTTCACGGACATGACCTCGTGCGCGATCGCTGGGGTCAAGCGACCACCAATCTCGCGTGCGACCGCGTCACTGTGTTGGGCACTATCAAAGACTCGACCGGCGTTTGATACCAAGATCATGGCGGTAGGCGCACCGCGAGGCGGGCTCCCCGCCGCATTCCACCACCGAGAAATAGTGGATTTCGAGACGATCAGATCCGTTGCTCCGGCAAGCCCAATGGGGTCAACGACCGCGCGGACGACCAGTGTGTGCGCTTCTCCCCACACGTGCACCACGATTTGGTCGCCTTTCGCAACGTCCAATGCGCGCGCCAAGTGCCTCCCCACGATCACCTCGCCACGACGAAGTGGCGTCGCTACCGTCGACAAACCGGTATCGGCTGGATGCCCTCCAAAGTTCGCGGCCCGAACCACATCAAGGCCGCCAATTGAAATTGTCGGTGCAACGAGCGAGCCTGAATGGTTCGAGGCCGATGCGTCAAGCCGGAGTGTGGACAGTACCCCATCGACGTTGCGCAACGGAGGCGCACGCAAGAGTTGGTCGGCACGCGCAAGATCGTTCACGTGTGTCAAGGTGACTTGTTCGTCGATGGGGCCAAGCTGGGTTCGCGCACCGTCACGAACGGAAGCATGAAATGTTGCCCCGACCACAAACGCTGACGTGATAACTGCGGTTCCAAGCGACGATCCCAACACCACCAAGATCGCTTCTGTTCGCCGTCGCATCAAGTTACGAACCGCCAGCCGTCGAAAAGCTGGCCGGCGCATGAGATCATGCGCCGCGACACCAAGGAGTACCGATAGGACGACCCCACCGACTAGGGCCGCGGCGTCAACAATCATGCCAGCGTCGGGGCATCTTCGGGTGAGCCGTCAAAGTCGATCTTTCCGTCAATAACATGGACCAGCCGCTGCCCCGATCTGCCAATGGCATGATCGTGCGTGACAATCACCAACGTTTGCCCTGCATCATGGACCTCGTGGAGCACGCCGAGGACATTTGCGGCGGTGTGTGTATCGAGACTTCCCGTGGGCTCGTCGGCCCAAATGATGTGGGGGTTGGTGACGAGTGCGCGGGCAATTGCGACCCGCTGTTGTTCGCCGCCTGAAAGCTCAAGTGGTCGGCGCTTTGCTTTCGCATCCATGTTGAGGCGCGCAAGAGCGGCATGCGCCAACGACCGGGCATCCCTTGGTGTTGTCCCGTTACAGAGCAATGGAAGTTCTACGTTTTCGACCGCGGTGAATACTGGAATCAAGTTGAAACTCTGAAACACAAACCCCATGCGACGAGCGCGCATCTCGGTGCGTTGACGGTCATTGAGCTCGCCGATGTCTTGACCGTCAATGATTACCGAACCGCTATCGATTGCATCGAGTCCGCTCAAACAATTCAGCAGGGTGGTCTTGCCGTTACCCGAAGGGCCCATGATCATGACGAGTTCCCCCGCTCCAATGACCAAGTCAATGCCGCGCAACACAGCAACTGGGCCGGCCGGGCTGCGATAGGTCTTGTGCACGTTGCGCGCAACAAGAATGGGTTCTGTCGTTGGCAAATCAGTGTTGTCAGCGGATGCGCATGCCACGCAACGCCTCGGGGATTTCGCCCACGACTGTTCGTGGTGTGGCACCCGTGGCAACGGGGATCTCGCACGCTTCGGGTTCGTCGCTTGAATTGCTTTTCTCGCCTCGCAATGCCAAGCGACATCCGAACTCGGTTTCGATCGACAGCGATTCGACCATTTCATTCACCAAATCCAAGATGACGGTTTCGTCGCCGGGATAAAGATCGCGCAGATACTCGGGTGCATACACCGTCACGCCTTGCACTTCTCCAATTGGTGCCTGATCCGGCCCCGGCCAGAAATCTTCGTAGAGAAAAGGCGCGGTTGATTCACAGCAGCCCGTGCCAATTGTGATTGTCAGCGTGCCTGAACGCACACCTTTCGACCGATCGATGATGTCTCGTGCGGCCTGGGTCGAATCGATGCGCATAGTCTCATCGTAGAGACACAATTAACGACTTGCACGCTGGAATGATCCGATGCCACCTCCTGCGCCACCCACACTTCGACACCTCACCATTCAAGATGGCCCCGCACTGTGGCATCTCGCACGCGCTAGCAACGTTCTTGACGTGAACTCTCCGTACGCATATCTATTGTGGTGTCGTGACTTCGCCGCAACCTCGGTGGTGGCGCAAACTGACAGTATCACCGGGTTTGTGACCGGTTATGTTCGCCCTGACGATCCCACGGTGTTCTTTGTCTGGCAGGTCGCGGTTGCCCACACGGCACAAGGGCGAGGTATCGCTGGTGCAATGTTGGACTGGCTTTTTGCCCGGGTGCAGCACCAAAGTGCGGTGAGATTCCTTGAAACCACCATCACCGACGACAACGTCGCCAGCCAGGCGCTTTTTGGCTCGTTTGCCCGACGAAATTCAGCCGCAATTTCGTCCGAAACTCTCTTCGCGTCATCAAATTTTCCCACCGACGTGTCGGCGACTCACGATTCTGAAACGCTCTACCGGATCGGCCCAATCCAACCCGCGTGACGAGTCGCGCATCGTCATCTGCACAAAGAGGTGGTATGGTGGCCCCAACGCAACGTGCAGCCACCACCCGGGTGGTTGCCCGAGCGGGGTGATTCGTCAGGACGTGATGGAACCGAAGCAGTCAGTGCTCTTGAGGCAAATGTCTCGGGCCGCCGCTCGGTGATCCTGTCGACTCGTCGGACTTTCCGCGACGTCATTGGACTTTTCCATTGCCCCAGACGCGGCCCGTTCTGCCGATCCAATCCGGAGGAGCCGAAACCATGGGACAATCAACATTCACGACACTCGAATCGGAAGTACGCAGCTACTGCCGATCGTGGCCGACCGTTTTTGACCGAGCGCGAGGTTCTCAAATATGGGACATCGACGGTAACGAGTTCATCGACTTCTTTGCCGGTGCTGGTGCACTGAACTACGGCCACAACCATCCGGTCGTGACCGAAGCGCTTCGAGACTACGTATCGAGTGACCGCATCGTCCATTCGCTTGACATGTTCACGGTGGCCAAAGAGAACTTCCTGTCCACATTCAACGAAACCATCCTCGCCCCGAATGGTCTTGAATACAAAGTGCAGTTCCCCGGTCCAACGGGCACGAACGCGGTCGAAGCAGCGCTCAAAATCGCGCGAAAGGTAACGGGCCGAGAAACAATCGTGAGCTTCACGAACGCTTTTCACGGCATGACCCTTGGTTCGTTGTCCGTGACAGGGAACTCAATGAAACGTGGCGGGGCCGGTATTCCACTCGTGCATGGCATTCCAATGCCCTATGACAACTTCCTCGACGGCACCACACCCGACTTTTTATGGTTTGAACGACTTCTCACCGACGCGGGCAGCGGCCTTGAAGACCCTGCCGCAGTCATTGTCGAGACCGTGCAAGGCGAAGGTGGGGTGAACGTGGCACGCGCGCAATGGCTCCAAGCGCTCCAAGAGCTCTGTCGGCGCCACGGCATTCTCCTCGTCGTCGACGACGTGCAAATGGGTTGTGGACGAACCGGTGAATTTTTCAGCTTTACCGAATACGGTTTGGACCCAGACGTTGTGTGCATTTCGAAATCGATCAGCGGTTCAGGTCTTCCCATGGCCTTGACACTGATGAAACCCGAACATGATGTCTGGGCACCTGGTGAACACAACGGAACCTTTCGAGGGAACAATCCGGCTTTCGCCACGGCAACCGCCGCGTTGAGTTTCTGGAAAGATGACGCGCTACCAACCAATACGATCCGCATCGCCCACATCATTCAGACGTCGCTGCAAGAAATTGCGCACGCCTTCCCGGAACTTGATGCTGAAGTGCGAGGGCGCGGCGCTATTTGGGGACTGGACGTCCAATCAGGCGATGTCGCCGCCAAAATTTGCCGTCACGCTTTTGCAAACGGTCTTCTCGTCGAAACTTCTGGCCCAGAAGGAGGCGTCGTCAAAGTTCTTCCCGCGCTCAACATTGACGACGACCTGCTCAACGCGGGCCTTGCGCGCATTGCAGATGCCGCCGCACACGTGTGCGCATGACCACTTTCGACCGGCCAAAAGGGATGACGAAACCATGATCGTAAAAGCGCTCAAAGACATCACCAACACCGATCGTGACGTGCGCGCCGAGACCTGGCGTAGCCGGCGTCTGCTCCTTGCCGCTGACGGACGTGGCTATTCGCTGCATGACACGGTTCTCTATGCCGGAACGTGCACAGAAATGGAGTACGTGAATCACGTTGAGTCGGTGTATTGCATCGAAGGAACCGGCACCCTTGAAGATCGCACGAACGGCGTCGTCCACGACCTTGCTCCGGGGACGTTGTATGTCCTTGACGGGCACGAGCGGCATTGCGTTCGCGCCGTCACCGACTTGCGAGTGGTTTGCGTGTTCACTCCTGCGGTCATCGGCACCGAAGTGCACGATGCGAACGGCGCGTACCCACTCCTTGACCCTGACGCCTCATGACCATCGCGCCTTGCCACGATAGGTATCCAACTCGTTTGGCCCCAGGCGAAAGCGCCACGCCGATCGAGCGAGGCGAACCCACCGTTTGGGGCACCCAACCGGGGCCGCTCGCCGTGGGTGACCTCGGCGCTTTTGACCGAGACGGTTTCATTACAATTTCTGGCTTGATCACTGCGCAACATGCGCAGGATCTTCTTGCCGAAGCACACCACCTTGGCAACAATCCAAAATGGCGACGCGACGAGCGCACGATCATTGAACCAGACAGCTATGAGGTTCGATCGATCTTTGAAGCCCATGCGATCTCCGAACGGTTCGCACAACTCGTTGCCGACAAACGGATCGCCGGTATTGCCCGGCAACTGCTGGGCTCTGAGGTCACGATTCATCAAAGCCGCATCAATCTCAAGCCCGGATTTACCGGCAAAGAATTCGATTGGCATTCAGATTTTGAAACATGGCATGCCGAAGATGGTCTGCCCGCCATGCGCACGGTGAGTGTGTCAATTGCCTTGACTCCAAACTATGAGTGCAACGGTCCACTCATGATCATTCCGGGTTCACACCGCACGTTCGTCCCTTGCGTGGGGGACACACCGGACAGTCACTACCGTCAATCGCTACGACGTCAAGAGATCGGTGTGCCCGATCACGACAATGTTCGCGTCCTGGCCGAACAAAACGGGATTCGAACGCTCATTGGCGATACGGGGTCGGCCGTATTTTTTGACAGCAATTGTCTGCACGGTTCGAACTCGAACATTTCACCGTACCCACGTTCCAACGTGTTCATCGTTTACAACAGCGTTGACAACGCGCTCGTTGCCCCCTACGCGGGCACCAAGCCACGACCGTCCTATATCGCAAGTCGCATTCCATCGCCGGTTGGCTAATCGCGCCAATCAATTGGGCAAGAGCAGCGGAAATTTTGGGACGCGAAAAAGGGCGACCCCATTTGGGGCCGCCCTTCACGGTGACTTGCGTGATCAGGTCAGATTTCGCCGCTGAGGGCGCTGAACTGCAGGTACTCTTCTTTGGAGCTAGCCGCACTGGTGTGCACGTGCTTGACCTGCTGGTAGGCCCGGTAGCCCTCGGTGCCCAACTCACGGCCGATACCTGACTGCTTGTAACCACCAAAGGGCTTGTCAGGTGAAATCATGTGATAGTCGTTGATCCACACGGTGCCGGTGCGCATACGGTTTGCCACGCTCTGGGCACGTTCAATGTTGGTCGATTGCACACCGCCGCCAAGCCCGTAGATCGAGTCGTTGGCAATGGCAATTGCTTCGTCGTCGGTGCTGAAGGGGATCACGCACAAGACTGGGCCGAAGATCTCCTCTTGGGCGATCTTGGCCTTGTTGTCAACCTTGGAGAAGATCGTGGGCTTGTAGAACGCGTCACGATCGAGGTTGTCGGGAAGATCGTCGGGTTTGGCGCCACCCACGACCGGCTCGCCGACCTCGTCACGGCCGAGCTTCACGTAGCGCTCAACGGTTTCGACCTGGCCTCGTGAAACGAGCGGGCCGAGGTCGGTCGTAAAGTCCAGCGGATCGCCGATTTTCATCTTCGCGGCGCGTTCTACGAGCAGGGCCACGAACTCGTCGTAGATCTTGGCATCCACGAGCGCACGGGTGCCTGACTCGCACACCTGACCGTTGTGGAAGAACGTGCCAAACAGCACGGCAGCGGCGGCAATGTCAAGGTTGGCGTCGTCGAGCACGATGTTGGCGGATTTACCACCAAGCTCAAGGGTGGTGGGCTTGACCGTGCCAGAAGCAAGCTGCATGATGCGACGGCCAACCTCGGTCGAGCCGGTAAACGCGGTCTTGTCAACCATCGGGTTCGCAGCGAGTTCTTCACCAACGGTGCCACCGGGCCCAGCCAGGATGTTGACCACACCAGGTGGGATGTCCGCTTCTTGGAAGATCTCACCAAGCATGAGTGCACTCACCGATGTGAAGGATGCGGGTTTGATCACCGCACAGTTTCCCGCAGCCAGCGATGGGGCAATCTTCCACGACGCCATGATGAACGGGAAGTTCCACGGGATGATCCCGGTGGTCACACCGTGTGGCTCATAGCGCACATAGTTTGTTGATGCGGGAAATGGGTTGCCTTCGCGTTCGACCTGATCGGGTTGCTCGGTTGCACAACGCGCAAACCAACGGAACGAACTCGCGCCTCCGGGGATGTCAGCAAACGTGGCCTTCTTGATGGTGCCTCCACCGTCACGGGCTTCAGCTTCAGCGAGCTGAGCGGTCTTGGCGTCAATCAGATCTGCGACCTTATTGAGCTTCGCGGCACGTTCTGCGCCAGACATTTTGGGCCACGGACCCTCGTCGAAAGCTTTGCGGGCGGCTTCAATCGCGCGCACCGCGTCCTCTTTGCCGGCTTTTGCAATTTCGGCATAGGGCGTGTTGGTGGCGGGCTCGTAGCTGGTGAACGTTTCCCCAGATGCGGCGTCACAGTGTTCGCCATTGATGAAGAGCTGGTGGTCGGCCATGGTGCTTGGTCCCCTTGGTTTGCCGATTTGTGGATGATGCGGATGCAATCGGATTGCGCAGCCGCCCTCGCACCCTACCTGCCTTCGTGGGCATTGTGCACCTTGGCACAATGCCGTTCTTTGTCCAGTTGCGCACCGCTACGGTGCACAACAGGACAAAGAACAGATTTCGTCGGGGGCCGTCCGCCCTTCAGCTACGCGCAACAGCTTGCCAGTGACCCCGGTCGACATCGTCGACGTTGTCACACGATGCCTGGCCATCGCCTACGAGTTTGCGCAGGTGGGCCCACAACGAGAAACGGGCAATTGGAAACAGCGCTTCATCGACGTCTGCGTAGACGAGGCGTACGAGATCGTCAACCGTCCCACCTGCCTCAAGTGTGTTCAGCGCATTTGCAACGATTGCTTCTCGCATACTGCGATGTGCAAGATACGCGTTGACCACCGTGGAAGGGTCGTCGATGACGTGACCATGTGCGGGCGCAAGTCGCCGGAGCGGAGGCTCCATTCCAAGCAGCTTTTGCAACGACTTGAAATAGTCAGCCATATCACCATCGGGCGGAGCAATGACCACCGTTGTCCCTTGCATCACATGGTCGCCGGTAAACAACAGCTGCTCGTCTTCGAGCAGCACGCACACATGGTTTGATGCATGACCGGGCGTGTGCACGCCTCGCAGCGCGTACTCGTCTGTTGTGATCCGGTCGCCATCAGAAAAGACGTCATCAACTTCGAGACCATCGCGCGAATCAAAAGCCAAAATCGGCACGCCCGTTCGTTCTGCCAAAATTGGTGCCGCAGGCCAGTGATCAATATGCGTATGGGTACACACAATGCGCCCCAGCGCGCCGTTACACGCGGCCAGGATCGCCTCGACATGTTCTGAATCGTCAGGACCCGGGTCAATCACGGTGACATCGTTGTGGCCGATGAGATACGTGTTCGTTCCCGGGCCGGTCATGACCGACGGGTTCGGCGCCAAGACGCGGCGAACAAGCGGTGACACCGTGGAACATACCCCCGTCACAAGGGCGTCAGAATGGACCATGCCCTCTTGTTCAACTGGTGGAGGGACACTCGTCATGGGCCGTGATCGGGCTGTCCGACACCGTCAATATCGGGCATGCCGATTGGTACGGTGCCCACTGGTTGCCCAACCTCGACGCTGCCTCCTGTTGCGCCATCAAGCCCTGGCCAAGCACGCAAGGTTGAATCCCCCGCGTACGCCCGGTCATAGACCGGGTCGCCGGGCATCACGATGCGAATACCATCCGCATCGGAGTACACACGGGGCACCATTGCAGGAATCTCACCCAAGGCTGCCGCGCCAGACAGCGCCGAGGGAACATCATCGAAGTGAGACAACATGCGTAGATGCGCAATCGTGGGAGGAAGCATCGCATACTCACCGCGCGCATTCGCATCAAGCGCGGCCATTGGCTCGATCCATTGCGCCGAAATCACCTCTCGATCATCTTGGACAGCACGTTGCCCAACCGGCGCGGCAGCAAGGAAGAATCGAGTGTCGTATCGGCGAGGCGCACCCGGTGGCGTCACCCAATGGCCGACGTAATGCATGTCGCCAAGGGATAACCGGAGGCCTTCGGCACGACAGACTTCCACCAAACGCCGCTCACGGTGATCGACCGCGGCCCGGTGTTGCAAGAACCGTTCGGCGAGATCACGATCAGCAAAATCGAGAGCCGACCCGTCGCCACGCGTCGCCATCATGAGGCCCGCTTCTTCAAATGTTTCACGGACCGCCGCAACCCAGAACGCAAGTCCATTTCTTGGCAGACCGAGCGCCCGAGACGCTTCGTCGTCACGAAGACCATCACAAATAGAGGCCACATCGGCTTCGCCGTCTTCGGGGTCGACTCCGCCACCGGGAAATACATACGCCCCACCAACGAAGTCAGAATTGAGATTGCGTTGCAACATGCACACCTGCAAGGTGGGTGCATCACGAATAAGCATCACTGTGGCTGCCGGGCGAATCGGCACGTCAAGTGAAGGATCGATATTCAATGACATGTCGAAGCAGTCTCGCTCATGATCCGGGGCGGCCCAGCATCGGATGATCACCCGGGCGACCCGAGCCGGTCGAGTCTTCCCACCCGTCTACGTCAACAATGCCGTCACCGTGGCCAGAGCCAAAGCGACCGTTTGACACCACAAACAATGGTTCCGAAAACCGAGAAACCAGCCAGGCACCGCTCTTCTTAGCGATGACGTTGCGCGAAGAACCTACCAATAGGGCAAGGCCAACGAATGCGGAACAAAACCCAGGCAACACCAATAGTGCGGCGCCAAGTACCCGCAACGCGCCATCCAAAATCGCGAAACCCGGTGCTTCACCAAGAGCGATCTGACGTGATGCTTGTCGCCAGGCTGCAAACCCCTGAACTTTGATTTGCCACAAACCGAGCCCAGAAAGCGCGATCAACACAAGCAAAGTGACCAGCCAACCCACAGCGTGTGCAACGACGGCTGCGACGACGATCTCAATGATCGGCACTCCGAGCACAACGATCCACATGGAGACAGGCTACCGGCGATCAGCGTGGTCGCGATCAGTCACCCATCAGGCATCGGCCAGCGCGCGACGCTCCACTTCGTTCAGCCCCCCCCATATTCCATGGGATTCGTTGATCGATAATGCGTATTGCAAGCACGCTTCTTTCACAACACACGTTCGGCAGATTTCTTTTGCCCGAGCTTCACGCCGACGCCGATCGTCTTTCCGTTCAAAACTTGCAGGGGGATAGAAGATCACGGCGTGTGGGCCGCGACATGCGGCACGTTGCTGCCAAGTTTGCTCGACTCGTTGAGCACTCACCATCGGCCCCCTTTCGTCAAAACGCGACCCTACCGAGTGAAATCTGCCACTTCAAGAAGTTTTTTGTGACAATTCGACAACGCGTTCAGGGGACCGGCGTTGAAACGGTTTCAACTCGACAGATCACACCCTCAATCCCCACAACTTTTATTTGAGCGCCGACCGGGATCGTCGGCTCATCGGCGCGGGCGGCCCAACGGGCTTCGCCAACTTCAATAACCCCATCGGCGTCAAGAGCTGAGGTCACCACACCAGACCGGCCGATGAGGAAGTCTCGCTCAATGACCGGGGTTGAAAACCGGCTCCGAGTCATGGCGGGCATCCCAAACACCATGAATACAACCGCCGCGATAAAGACCAAAAGGGTTGAAATCCACGGGGTCGGCACACCGGTAAACAACGTCATCATGCCCGCCCCCAACGCCACTGCGCCGGCACCGGTCCACACGCGTGGCGTACCGACTTGAACATCAACGGCAAACGCCACCATCGATCCCACAATGGCAGCAACGGCAACTGCCCGAACTGGCAACACCCCGAGCCCGTAGCTTCCAAAGATGACAAATGCAGCGCCGCAAAGGCCAGCGACGCCGACACCTGCGGTGAAAAGTTCGAACACCAACAGGCAGAGTCCAAATACAAACAGCAATTGCGCGACGGCAGGCGATGCAAACGTGTGCATCAGGTTCTGACCGGTTGACAATTGGGTGAATTGGATCGGAGTCGCACGCGTTGTGCCGGTTGTTTTGGGCGAGAATCCAGGGACTTCGAGCAACATGCGTCGCAACACAAGCGCGTTTTTCCGTGGAACGGTGAGGCCTGCGGCGTCAGCTTGTTCGGCCCCCATCACGCCGTCACGGAGTGTCTCGGCGGAATCGCGAAAACTTGTGGTCCACAAATTTTTGGGAATGATCACCTCACCCATTTGGCCAATGACCGAACCCGGCGCAACACCAACGTGATCGACGACGGCGATGAGTTGCGCAGCAGCCCCCATTGCTTTCGAGCCACTTGGGCCGACCCACGCGAGAATCGGGACATTGGAATCGTGCAACGTGTGAGCAAGACGAATCAAACGGTCATTGTGTAACACCGATCCGCTCGAATTAATGCGCAACACAATCGCAGGAGCCTTATTCATCTCAGCTTCGGCGACGCTTTGGGTCAAGAAATCTGCGGTAATCGGATCGATCAAACCAGACACCTTGACGACCTGCACCGCCCGCGATGGGGTGGGCTTCGTTGCACTGGCTTGTCCTGCAAAGATCGACACCACGCACAGCATGGGCACGACCAGGAGCACTTTGGTCGATAGTCTGCGCACTTGAAAGTCCTTTCGAAAGCAAAACGCAAGAAGGGTGAACGTGGACCCAGTCCAATTCTTCACCACAGCTCGCCTGGTCATCGTGGCCGGAAAAGGCGGCGTGGGCAAAACGACCGTATCGGCCGCCCTCGCATCAGCCGCGTCTCAGGTGGGTCTCAACGCCCTCATCATTGACCTAGAAGGCAGCGGCGGGCTGTCCGCAATGTTTGGATCAGACACACTTGGCTACGACGAAGAAACGCTCAATCCTGCCGACCCCCAACATGGCATTGGTGAAATTCGTGCACGAGTACTCACCCCTGACGATGCGCTTATTGAGTATCTCGACGAACACGGAATGAAGCGGATTTCCAAACGTTTAGCTTCAACTGGCGCACTCGAAGTTGTCGCGACGGCCGCGCCCGGCATCAAAGACATCTTGGTACTTGGCAAAGTCAAACAGCTTGAACGTGCTGGCGTGGCTGATGTCATCGTGCTTGATGCACCGGCTGCTGGTCACGCCATCACGTTCTTGCAAGCAGCACGCGGCCTATTGGACGCGGTACGTGTTGGGCCAATCAACACACAAGCATCAGAGGTGCTCGACTTGTTGACCGATGCGTCACGTTGTCGAGTATTACTTGTTACCTTGCCCGAAGAAACTCCGGTCAATGAACTTGTCGAAACGGCATTCGCACTTGAAGATCACGTTGGAGTCCACCTTGCACCCGTCGTGGTGAACGGGGAACTTGCGCCAATCGACGGCTTAGATGCAAACCCGTCAAAGGCCGCAAAGGCCGCCGGAATCAAACTTGCACGTGGAGAAAGTCGAGCGATGAGTGACGCAGCAGCATTTCGCAACGACCGAACTGCCCTCCAACAAGCCCAAGTGCAACGCCTGGCAACAAGTCTTCCTCTCCCTCAGATTCGACTCCCTTTTCGATTCACTGACGCAATCGGCCGCGATGACCTCGACGTACTCGGACAAGCAATTCTCGACGGAATCACCGCCGTTCCCGAACACGCGATTGGCGCAAACCTTCCCGACAACGAGGATTATTCATGAGCTTGCAAGACCTCGTTGACAAACGCCGCATCATTATCTGTGCTGGTTCTGGTGGTGTGGGGAAAACAACGAGCGCTGCAGTCCTTGCCATGCAGGCCGCCCGAAGCGGCCGCCGAGCGGTCGTCGTCACGGTGGACCCTGCAAAACGTCTCGCCGATGCGCTCGGACTCAGCGACATCGGAAATGAACCGTCCAAGATTGATGGCGATTGGGACGGCGAAATGTGGGCGGTCATGCTCGATACGAAAGGGACGTTTGACGACCTCGTTGCGAACTATTCCGAGACTGACTTACAAGCGGAACGCATCCTCTCAAACCGGTTCTATCGGAACATTTCTGGGGCACTATCGGGCACACAGGAATACATGGCCATGGAAAAGCTCTATGCCCTGCATCAAGACGAAGCATTCGATCTCGTTGTCGTTGACACGCCACCAACTCGGCACGCACTCGACTTCTTAGATGCACCTCGGCGATTGACGCATTTTCTTGACCACCGTCTCTACCGCGTCCTCATGGCACCAACACGTGGCATGATGAAGGCGGTCAACGTTGCCGCCCAAACATTCGTGCGAAGCGTCTCGAAAGTGGTCGGCGCTGAAGCCCTTGATGATGCACTCGCATTTTTTGGGGCCTTCAGTGGCATGGAGGAAGGTTTCAAGGCTCGAGCAAACGTTGTCCTCCAGCTCCTCGATGATCCCGAAACTGCGTTCGTGCTGGTCGCAGCCCCTCGCCGTGACACGGTGGCTGAAGCCCAGTTTTTTGCTGATCGTCTCAGCGACTCGAACTTAGCTGTTGCCGCTCTCATCGTGAATCGAATCCATCCGTTATTTACGACGATGTCGTCAGCTCAGGTTACGGCCCGTACCCGTGAAGCTGTCGGGACCGAGCTCGAAGGGCTCGCGCAAAATTTGTTGGACTTCACGCAGCTTGCAAACGCGGAACGTAGCTATCTCGAAGGCCTATCCGCAGCCGCCGACGACGTTGTTTTGGTGCCATTTCTCGATGCTGACGTTCATGACGTGTCGGGTCTGGATCGGATTGGTTCGCACCTGTTTGCAACCAGCAATTCGTAAATCGCTCGATCAATGGCAGCTTGCGTTACTGGTCTGCGTCGCCGCCGAGTGCGCTGACCGCCGCATCAAGGTTTTCTTCAACGGGTACGATCCGATCGAAACCAGTCGTATGCAAGAGCCGAGTCAATGTCGGCCGGCTACAGGCCACCGCCACCGCTCCATTGTTTTCTCGTGTGCGACGGATTCCACCAATGAGTGCACCAAGTCCGGCCGAATCCATGAATGGAACAGCGGAAAGGTCAATGACCAGACGAGGGGCTGCCGACAAGCCAGTTAACGCCTCGCGGAACTTCCCCACCGTGTATGCGTCAAGTTCTCCAACGGGGCGGCACAGTGTGTGCGTTTCGTTTTCTTCAACTTCGATTTCGAGCACAACAAGCCTCCTAGCCGGGATGTCGAATCCGGCTGCACCACGCGCATACTAGAGCCTTCGTGGGACATCGCCACCACAAACCTGGTCCGATGTTGCACAACTGGAGCTGAGCGTGACCACGATCGACCCATCGTCAATGCGTCAATTTCCGCACGTTTTCATAGAGAGATCATGGATTGTTCACACGTTCATCACATTGATTGAGTGAACTACTGCTGCAGACACAACAAGCGAAAGGGTGACGAAGATGGAAAAAACAAGAGCACGCTGGCGCAAGGGAATCGTGGTTGGGGCCGCTTCAATCCTTGCTTTTGGCCTTGCGGGCTGCAACACCCAGTACGGAGCAACACTAGATCGGGCGAACGACCCGGTGGTTCTCACCGGTGCAGCATTGCCAAAGCTCATTGGAACAGCACCGTCGCACATCGTGGGCTTCTCATGGGACGGCAGCGTGTGGCACCAAGTCCCGGTGCAAGTCGATGAGCGCGACCTCGTATCACCTGGAGCGATCTACAACTTGAATCCGAGTGCCTATCCGAAGTTGTACGGCACAACGACGCCGTACATGATCAGCGTTTACACCCCACCCGCGGCACCACGAGCCGACTACGAATCAATGGATACCTACACGCCTCCAGATTCAAACCCAGACTTCGACTCGAATGACGAAGTGTCGTACTTGGCGGCGTCAACAGGGTTGCGCGCTTCGCAAAGCGTCGGCGCTCCTACAGGGGTCATCGCATCAAGTTGGCAAGAAATCAAAGCAACCGATCCTCTCGACCCGTCGCGCTACGGCTATGTGTACTTGTTCAAGAGCAATACGCTCACCAGTGGAAACGGTGGCACGACCCAGATGAGTAACGCGTTCTCGCTCGACAGTGGCACCTACAAAGCGACATACAAGATGTCGAATGGTTCACAGTCGCCAAACAACATGTGGGGTTTCAATCCTGAATCAACCCAGATCCACGCGCCCGGGTACACCCAATCGTATGGGGACCGTTGGCTGAACAACGGCTTGCAGTTTGCGGGTTCATCAACCCAAGTTCTGGATCGCTCAAAGTATTTTGCAACGAGCCAACTTTGTCCTCGAACCGAAGACACCTTCGATGGGGCAGATCAAGGCGAGGGTGCGTTTGTTGTGAATATCACTGGTTCGGTCCGAGCCATTCGGTCATACATGGGTGCAAACAGTTTCAAATGGACCACCGTGACCGAGACGTTTTATCCAACCGAAGAGGTGACCACGATTGAACTTCGTGGGCACGCGGGCATGCCGGGCTTTGGCCAAAGTGATGATCTCGCCACCGGACTAACTGGCATGACCTACAGCGACCCTGCCAACTCCAACTTGACCATTGACGGCGTACCCGATGCGTTCACGCCAATCACCTCCAAAGCAGGAGATGCGTCGCAGCCGTCGCGGTGGCAAATGATCAAAGGCTCACACGGCGCGCTCATTACGGTGCGGACTCTTGAGACGTCAATTGCAGATCTTGATCTCTCAACGACGTATCGTGACGATCAATCTCCAACGACACCCCCATGTACAGGCGACGGCTCGTACTGGGGTGAAAACGGTTACACGACAACATCGCCAACGAACAACGTGCCCGCAACCGATCCCACCTTGACGGCAACACCCGAGTCTTACACTGCCCACCGATTTCGCTACTTCGAAGCTTCGACAGCAGATGCAACGACTGGCGCACTCCGCGAACAGTGGGCCAAATACCCAATCACAACGACGGTGACCGGGTAACGACGCGACTGACCATTCCGACGTTCGGGTCGCCCGACATTTGTCCGGTAT
>CAZJAZ010000009.1:0-63079 GCA_964544305.1 uncultured Iamiaceae bacterium
TTCGTGACCGGTGCCGACGGTAAACGCTATGCGGTGCCAGGAGACTTCGCGCGGGTTGAAGCCGACGGCACTATTACGTTGCTTGGACGTGGATCCGTCTGCATTAACACCGGCGGCGAAAAGGTGTATCCCGAAGAAGTTGAAGGAGCGGTCAAGTCGCATCCGGCGATCTACGATGCGGTCGTGGTCGGCATTCCCGATGAGCGCTGGGGTGAACGTGTGGCTGCGGTTATTCAGCTTCGCGAAGGGATGGCGCGACCTACTGACGATGACGTCATTGCGCATTGTCGTAGCCAGCTCGCGGGCTACAAACTGCCTCGCACGCTCGTTGCAGTTGATGAAGTCGTACGTTCACCGAGCGGTAAGCCGGACTATCCCTGGGCGAAACAAGTTGCGGCCAGCGGGACGGCGTGACTCGCTTTCCCTCGGGTGAACAATTCGAAATCGCCGCCGCCGACTATCGATGCATCATTACTGAAGTTGGGGCGGGTCTCCGTGTACTTGAGCACCAAGGCACACCGCTTATCGATGGTTACCCCAAAGAGGAACGCTGCGACGGAGGTCGAGGCCAACTGCTGGCACCCTGGCCAAACCGAATCGCGGGTGCCTGGTATGTCTTCCAAGGACATCAGTATCAACTTGCCGCTACAGAGCCCGCTACCGGGTGCGCAATCCACGGTTTAACTCGCTGGGTGCCGTGGAGACTCGTCGACCACGAAGCAGATTCGGTACGTCTTGCAACAACATTGTTTCCACAACCTGGCTGGCCCGGCATCGTGGGACTTTCGGTCACCTATCGCGTGAACGAAAGTGGTTTGCAGGTACGACTCAGCGCGCACAATGAATCCAATCATCCAGTTCCATTCGGGGCAGGATTTCATCCCTATGTGCTCGCCGGCGATGGATTGATCGATAACTGGACGTTGCAATTGCCAGCAGCAGCCGTTGCAATGTGTGATGACCGCGGGATCCCAACGAACACACATCATGTCGCAACGAGTCCGCTTGATTTCCGACACGGTCAAATCATTGGCAACGCACAAATCGACAATCCATTTACCGACCTCGTGCGAGATGCAACCGGGCGGGCCTACGTACACGTGACGTCAAAGTTGCGAAACATCACACTCTGGGTGGATGAATCTTTTCGCTGGCTCCAGGTTTTTACCGGTGATCATCTCGACGATGTCGCTCGCCGACGCCGATCAATTGCAATTGAACCTATGACCTGCCCGCCCAACGCTTTTCAATCTGGCGATGACCTCATTGTCTTGCAACGTGACGAGCGGTGGACATCCAACTGGGGGCTTCAAGTCAACGGGGCCCGACACTAGGTTCCGGTAAAGTTCGGTTCGCGTTTCTGTGCAAAAGCTCGTGGGCCTTCTTTGGCGTCGTTCGTGCCAAAAATCGGAAAGCCCAGTTCTTGTTCTTTGGCTAACCCATCTGCTTCTGACAGGTCCTTTGTGGCACGCATTGATGCCAGGACCGCTTGCACCGCAAGCGGCCCATTTGCCGCTATCTGCTCAGCAAGCTCCAGAGCCTTTTCTAATGCTTGACCATCGGGCACCACGTGTCCGATAAGTCCTGCTTGTTTCGCATCATCTGCTGAAATCATTCGACCGGTCAACAGCAGGTCTGCCGCGACCGTAAACGGAATTTGACGCTGCAACCGTACGGTCGAACCACCAAGTGGGAAGAGTCCGCGACGCACTTCAGCGATCGCAAACTGGGCAGATTCGCCAGCAACGCGAATCTCAGTCGCTTGCAAGATTTCGGTGCCTCCGGCCACGCAGTAGCCCTCAACCGCGCACACAATTGGTTTGGAAGGGCGAAAATGACGCAGCAGTGCATGCCAAGCAATCTCAAGTGGATCACTGGCATGTCCTTGAGGAGTTACCTCAGCTTCAGACTGGACAACGTCCATTTCCCCGAGGGCTTTGAGATCCATCCCGGAACAAAAGTTTCCACCGGCACCGGTCAACACACCGACGCGTAGCTCGGGATCTTCGTCAAGTTCGTGCCAAGCATCGTGGGCACCTTTGAGCATCGACGCGCTAAACGCGTTGCGAGCTTCCGGCCGGTTCAACGTAACGATGAGAATATGCCCACGTCGTTCGACGATGAGGTCATCGCTTGTCATTGACGCTTCCCAAGTGCATCAACGATGCGATCTGTCTGCGCCCGGTTTTCGGCCACCAAAAGTGCCAGCCAAAAGCGGAAGAGTTTGGCCATCGAATAGCGACCGACCAGTACCGCACCAACAATGACCAGCGCGAGACCAATCGCGCCACCCGACAACATGTACGGAAGTTGTTCAGCGGGTGATGCTGTCCCCGACGCTCCCCAATAGCCCGCAAAAACCAGGACGATTCCAAGAATGACGAGCCCAGCACCACCCCACAACCACCATGACTCAGACTTAGGGGCAGGGGCAGGAACGTCCAACGCATTGACCGCGCTTTGAAACTCGTCGATGCGCGATGATGCTGATGTTTGATCTGTCATGATGCAGCTCCAAGATAGGCGGACGCGAGTTCCGCTTCGATTTGGGACGGAGGGCCAACCGCAGTTACTCGGCCATGAGCCATGATCGCGGCAATGTCGGCGACACCCAGCACGGTGCGGGCGAATTGTTCGACGACAAGAATTGAAACGCCAGAGGCCGCGACTTGCGCGACCAATTCGTAGAGTTCGGTGACGATGAGCGGAGCAAGCCCCATTGAAAGTTCATCGAGAATCAGCAATGCCGGGTCGCACGCAAGGCCGCGAGCCAACGCCAACATTTGTTGCTCACCACCTGACATGGTCCCTGCAAGTTGGTTTCGTCGTTCACCGAGTCGAGGAAACTGGGCATATGCGCGTTCTTCGATAACCGAAGTCGGCACACCCGAGTAACTCGCCATACGGAGATTCTCGTGCACGGTCAGGCGAGGGAAAACGCCGCGCCCTTCAGGAATCATTGCGACACCGATACGTGCGAGATCATGAGGAGCCGTGCCGTTGATGTGGCGGCCCGCAAGATGCACACATCCGTGCGTCGCTTCAACGAGGCCAGCGAGCACCGCCAGGGTTGTGGACTTACCCGCGCCATTTGGGCCAAGCAGAGCGAGCACTTTGCCCGCCGGCAACACCAGATTCACTCCGTGAAGCACTTCGATCCGACCATAGCCGGCGTGAACATCACGCAGTTCCAAGAGCGGCGCTACGTCGTTGGTCATGCCACGGCACCTCCTGCGCCAAGATAGGCCTCCTGCACGCGTACGTCTGCTTGAATTTTCTGTGCATCTCCCGATGCCAGAATCGAGCCAAAGTCCAAGACATGGATCGAAGAGCAAATGCGCATCACGAGGGGCACGTCGTGCTCCACAAGCAATATTCCCAGTCCGCCTTGAGCGAGTTCGGTGAGTAAGTCAGCGAGGTCTTCGGTTTCGCTATCGCTCAGGCCAGATGCAGGTTCATCAAGGAGTAGCAACTTCGGCCGAGTTGCCAGTGCCCGTGCAATCTCAACAAGGCGAGCACGACCGGTTGGAAGGCCATCGGCTCGTTCATTTGCCACGTCACCCAACGCCAATCGCTCAAGCAGAGCATCGGCAAAGGAACTTGGTGGCGGGCCATCACTGTTGTGCCGCAGTTCTGCGGCAACCAGCACGTTCTCGCGCACGGTCATTGAGCCAAAACTCTCAAGTCGTTGGAAAGTCCGTGCTATTCCTGCTCTCGCACGTCGGTACGGAGCAAGCTTGCTCAGGTCAACGCCATCCAGGCTCACCTGACCCGACGTCACGTTCTGCAACCCGGTGATCACGTTGAACGTGGTGGTTTTGCCCGCACCGTTCGGACCGATCAATCCTGTGATCGCGCTTGGTTCAGCCGAAAAACTCACGTCATCCAACGCCAAGTTTCCCCCGAAGCGCACGGTGACTCCGGCAACGTCAAGAAGGGACACCACAGTCCTCTCTTGTCACACCGAGCCCAAGGTCAAGAGCCCCCAGTTGGCTCTTTGTAGCGCTAGCACCGCTGAGAACAAACGCTTCTGGGGCCAAAGTTGTTGTGGGAGCCGCGTGGGATTGGTCGCTGGGGGCTTTTCGTGCGAAACGCTCCCCGACTCGGTCAACAAATTGCATAACCGCACCGTCAGGGTTGCGAGCCAATGTGACACCAACCAGCCCGGGCGCGATCAGCATGATGTTGTTAATCGACGGGTAGATCTCGCCAAGTCGTGGCATGGCTACCAAGAACACTGCGCCAACGAACGCGCCTGCAATGACCGCGATGCCACCAACCACAGCGAGAAGGAGGACTGCGAGGCCCGGTAACGCTCCATTGATCAGTGCAAAGTCGGATTGTCCAACCTGACCTTTCCAACATCCCAGCAAATAGCCGCCGACTCCGGCGATCCCAGCCGACAGTGCGAAAACCAACAACTTGGCGCTCGTGACGTTCATTCCAATGGTTGCCGACGCCGCGGGTGAATCTTTCAGTGCCTGGAGGCGTCGGCCGAATGCGCTGCGCCTCAGAAGCAACACACCGAAACCAAGCAGTGAGAAAATACTCGCCATGAAGATCAAGTAGCCATGTTGGCCCGCCAGAAACTCCGGTCGGCCAAACACTCGCGAATCGCTTGAGAAAGCCTGATCGGACGCAAACACGACGTTTTCAACGAACAACGCAAACGCCATCGTGGCGAGCGCCAGATACAAACCTTGCAGGCGCAACGCTGGCAGGGCGACTATCGCACCAATAATCGCCGCGGCAACAAACGCCACGACGAGGCCAAGGAGCGAACCTTGCGGCCCAACAACAACCACCGCAATGTACGCACCCAATCCAGCAAACGTAAGTTGCGCAAGCGAAAGTTGTCCCGCGTAACCGGTAAGTGGAACATAGGAGAGCATTACGATGCCAAGTGCAATCACCACACCAAGGTTTCGCAGATCGGCTCCCGTGAGCAACGATCCAACCGCACCAACGCCAACGACAAGCGCGACTCCTGCGATCGCTCCTTTGGCCACGGTTGGTCGCGGAATGCGCCCCAAACGCTGCGTTGACGCGGCAACCCGCACGCGTTCTTCTGGGATGATCAACAGCACAACAAACAGCAAAACTGCAGGGAGCGAGCCTCGAACATCGCTGTACCAGTCGGGGATCGTTGACATGTGCGAACCAATGAGGTCCATGTACGAACCCGCCAAGCCCAATATGACCGCGCCGAGAAAAGTGAGTGGCAAACTCTTGAGCTTTCCAACCATGGCGCAAGCAAATGCATTAATCACAAGCAACGTGAGCGTCCCTTGATCGAGATTGCCAAGGGTTGGCGCAATCAGGATGCCTGCTAAGCCCGCCAGGAACGATCCCAACATCCACGAGCTCATTGATGTTCGAGCGGGATTTGCACCGTTGAGCCCGGTCAGCGGGCGATCGTCTACGACCGCTCGCATTGCAACGCCAAGCCGCGACCCCTTCAAAATAACGCGCAACCCGATCGCCACGAGCACAGCACAGATCAACACAATGATCTGATGCCAAGGCAGGCGAACCCCTCCAAACGACACGATGTTGTCGCCAAAGAACCGTTCGAGCTTGGGAGGCGGCAATATGTCCCCCGACCAAATCACCCGCGCCACACCTAAGAGGCCGACGAGCAAACCGATCGTTACGACAATGCGCGTAATCACGGACGAACCGGTGAGGTGACGCATCAAGAGCCGCTCAATGATCGCCCCAAGAAGCGGCGCGACAACAAAGAGCGCGAGCGCGATCGCCACCGGTGCGGGAAGGTGCTGTCGGACGCGCAACTCCCAATAGGTGTACGCAACAATCATGCCGACCGCGCCATGGGCGAAGTTGAAGATCCCTGACGTCTGGTAGGTGACGACGAGTCCACTCGCGGCAACCGCGTAAATACCTGCCGATGCCAGACCAAGAATGGTGAACTGGAGGATCTCCGAAAAACTCACCGGTTACTTCACCCGAGGTGTCGCACCCCAATTGCCGTGTACCAGCGTAACCAATTTCGGGTCACAGTCGAAACTCTTGGTGGGATCATTTGAAGTAGATTCCGGGAACTTTTGCACGAACTTGTTGTCTTTGACTTCCAAGATCATCGTGCACGAGTTCACCTTGTTCGCACCAGGGTCCTGTGTGGGGTGCAGTCCTCCACCGGTCCATTCGTGCACGTTGTGGAGGCCCTCAAGTAGTCCCTTGCGAGTCAAGTTCGAGCCGAGGTCTTTGGCGACCGTGGCAAAAAGAAGAGCTGCTGAAAATGACTGTGCGCCCAACGACGTGACTGGTGCTTTCGCGTCCGTCTTGTGAAGTTGATCAACGTACTGGGTGATCGCAGGTGACGGGTTCTCGAAAGGCTGCGTGTTGGCTTGCACAAAGACACCGTTCGCAACGCCAGACTCGGCAAGTGTTGAGTCGTAGTACTGCTGGCCCAAGTCAATCACCTGTGGGTGATAGTCCGCATCTTGCATCGCTTGGAGCATGCCAATCGCAGCATTCACTGTGTCAACCATCGTCACATATTCAACGCCCTTGTTCTTGAGCGTCTGGACCTGGGTTTTCCAGTCATTTTGAATGAGAGGATACGAGTTCGTGTAAATGAATTTGTAGCCAAGCTTTTCTCGGGCTTGCACCGCACGCTCGCCTTGGTTCGCAGCAGCCGCGGTCGTCGGATAGAAAATTGCTGCTTTCTTAATTGCGTCCGGGTAGTTCTCGGCAAAGTACTTGGCATCGCCGGTGGCGTACTCGGTTCCGGGGTTTGGAACCGGTGAGACATTGAATGGACTCACGCTCATCGGGTACGTCGCGGTGTAACCCGAGACCGACACGATGCCACAGTCGATAAGCGGCTGTGCCATCGGAGCATCTTGCACAACGCCATTGCCAACGAGTGCAAATGGCTGATCATCACAAGCTTGTTTCGCCGCATCAAGCGACTTGAGAAGTTGCGCATCATACGTCTTGAGTTCAAGTTTGCGTCCGTTGATTCCGCCGAGACCATTGCAGTAGTCAACAAATGCTTTCATCGACGCTTCAACGCCCGCTGTAGGCACTCGAATCGCTCCAGCATTCTTGTCAGAGATCACGCCGATCTTGATGGTCGTGGCGGTGACGCCTTTGTCGGTTGCACCCTTAGCATCGCCGGCGCTGCACGGTGTCGGAAGTGTGCCAAACATTCCATCGGAGTTTGTCCCACCCGCAACTGTCGTGGATGCACCATTGCTACCGCCGAGATCACCGTCTTTCCCGGCAGTGCTTGTGCGATTGCCACAGCCAGCCACGAGGAGCCCCGCAGCAAGAAGTGCGGGGAGGGCACGGCGGGTCATGCGACCACGGGAAAGCTTGTTTGAATTAGTCATCGGAAAGGTGAAGCTCCTGAATATTCGGGTAGTACGCATGCAAAAAACTTCTTGACGAGCGCCGATTCTCGCACCGAGGTTACCGGATTCTCGACATTCGATGTGGCAAAGGGCACAGCGACCATCATTCCTATTCGTCGGCCAGTTCCTGACCGAGTGAAGCAAGATGGGCCGAACCACTACCAAGGCGCAATTCGTGGTCTTTGGCCCATCGGAAGTACCGATGTACGGGATAGTCAAGATCCATGCCGATCCCGCCGTGTAAGTGTTGTGCCGCGGCGACAACCCGCTGCGCAGCTTCACCACAGAAATACTTCGCCACAGAAATTTCTGCCGATGCGTCGAGTTGCTCACCGAGTCGCCACAACGCCGTCCATGCGGTGAGTCGAACAAGTTCGGTATCAATCCATCCGTCCGCCGCACGATGCGCGACCGCCTGAAAAGTTGCGAGTTTCGAACCAAACTGTTCACGGTTCGACACGTAATTTGCCGTCAGGGTTAGAGCACCCTCGCAGGTTCCTGTCTGGGCGACACACGTGGCCGCAATCGCAACGTCTCGCCAACGTGCAAGGCCTGTCGCATTGGACGATGCAAGAACATTGTCCTCAGAAATCGGTGTTTCATCAAAGCGCACAATTGCTGCAGGCACCCCACTCATTGAGGCAAGCGATTCAACGGTTACACCCGGGGTGCTTCGCTCAACAACCGCAATGATTTCGGAGCCGTCACGGGTTGCAACCCCTACGACGAACGCGTCAGCTTGGGCACCAAATGGAACAAACCAACCCTGACCGGTGATACGACGAGGGCCATCGCCGGCTCGTTCGCAACACACTGGCGCAGTCGAATCGTCCGCGCCAGTTAATACGCCAGTGAGAATACGAGAGCCATCGACGATGCTCGGCAACCACGTGTTCTGTTGCTCTGGCGAGCCAAATTCAATAATGGGTGTTGCAGCCAATACGAGCGACGCAAATGCAGGAAGCGGTGCCGCCGCACGTGCGACTGCTTGAACGATCACCCCAACTTCGGCAAGTCCCAGTCCACCTCCCCCACAACTTTCGGGGATCCCGATACCTAAGAGCCCCGCGTCCGCCAATGCGTTCCATGCATCGTGTGGCCAGTCCTCATCATTTGCGACTTCGATCTCGCGCAGACGTTCGGGCGAACACAAGTCGCTCAAAATGGTTGACGCAAGATCATTGACGGTTTGCTGTTCGGGTGAAAAAGTGAAGTCCATGACGATCACATCCTCGGGGCGCGGGGCATGTTCAGTCCGAATAGGGCAATGAGATCACGCTGGATCTCGTTGACACCTCCACCGAACGTGAGTATCAGCGAGCCTTGAGCCGCTCGGGCCAGTGCTCCGCCAAAAAACGCGAGGGGCGATTCACGCTCTTCCGCTGCCCGTGGCCCCACCACCTCGCCCAGAAGTCGGTACGCGTCCAAGAAAAACTCGGTTCCGTACACTTTGATGGCACTCGACAGTGCCGGGTCCATTTCACTCGCGCTTGCGGCTTTCCAGTTCATGAGCGTCAATGCGTCGATGCCCGCTTTTACTTTCGCGAGATTTGTCTGGACCCACGGTTCGTCAATGCGACGAGAACCATCTGCGCTACGGTGCGCTCGAGCAAACTCCAACGTTGCTTCAAAGGCACGCTCCACCGAACCTGTCGGGGCAAGTGAAATGCGCTCAAAGTTGAGCTGATTGACAATCAAGTTCCACCCTTGGTTCACCTGTCCGATCACGGCGCTCGACGGCACACGCACGTCGTCGTAATAGGTCTGGTACGTCGATGCGTTCACCATGGTGGGAATCTTGGTGTAAGAGAAACCAGGATTGTCAGCCGGCACCGCAAAAATCGTGATGCCCCGATGCTTGGGGGCATCAGGATCCGTTCGGGCGGCAAGCCACACGTAGTCCGCATAGCTCGCGAGGCTCGTAAAGATCTTTTGGCCGTTGATAACCCAATCGTCACCGTCACGGACCGCCTTCGTCGTGAGCGAGGCAAGATCGGTTCCAGATGCCGGCTCGGTGTAGCCAATCGAAAAATGAAGGTCCCCGGCGAGGATTTTGGGAAGAAAGAAGTCCTTTTGTTCCTGTGACCCGAACTCTTGAATCGTGCGTGCAACCGCGTTGATCGTAAGAAACGGGGTTGGCGCATTTGCTCGCCATGATTCGTTCGTAAACAGGTACTGCTCCATGGTCGTCGCACCCTGGCCGCCATATTCGGTGGGCCAACCGATGCCGAGCCAACCGTCACTTCCCATCTTGCGGACCGCAGCCAACGATGCTGGGCCACCGGTTTCTCCTGTTGCACATTCGTGCGCAACGTCGTCGGTCATCAACTCGTCAAAATAGGTTCGCAACGTGTCGCGAAGTGCGAGTTGGTCGTCGGTTAAGGCGATGTGCACCGTCTCTGTACCCCTGATCATCACTGTGACGTCCATGACACTAGACCTGACGGTGTGTCAGAATCCTCATCATGACCGACGCAAGCGACATCAATCTCGTCAGCGGAGCATTCTGGGCACGCAATCCTCACGACGAACTCACGTGGATGCGTGCACAAGGCCCTATGTATTTCGATGCGAATTCAGGCGTATGGGGTTGCACAACCCATGGTGCGATTATGGAAGCTGAGCGCATGCCGAAAGTCTTTTCGAATGCACAAGGGATCCGGGCGGATGCGCCAGCACAAGCGATGCTGATCGACATGGACGACCCCGAACATCGAGATCGTCGCAAATTAGTGTTCAAGGGCTTCACGCCTGCTCGTGTTGCCAGTCAAGAAGATTATCTGCGCCAAGTTTGTAACGAGTTGATCGACAACGTCGCGGACAAGACAGAAATTGACTTCGTGTGGGACATTGCCGCGTGGCTACCCCTGATTGTGATTGCCGACCAACTCGGCGTCGCACCGGAAGATCGAGCAACGCTTCTTGGTTGGTCTGATGATCTCTTGCGAGGTCTGACCGGTCTTGACGATGACGGGGCAATGATTCGCGCCGCTGAAGCATTCACGGGCTACTGCGAATACGCGACGCGTGTCGCCGATCAACGGCGTGAAAACCCGACCGACGACCTGATGAGCATCCTGGTCCATGCGGAAGTTGATGGTGACCGCCTCGACGCGGAATCGGTGATCGCCGAATCGCTGCTCATCTTGATTGGCGGGGACGAAACAACCCGGCATGTGATCTCAGGTGGTCTGTACCAACTGCTCAGTGTCCGGTCTCGATGGGAAGAATTACTCGCAGATCGGACGTTGGTAGAACCCGCCATTGAAGAGATGCTGCGTTGGGTGACCCCAATCAAGAACATGAACCGAACAGTCACCGAGGACATCGAGTTTCACGGAGCACAGCTCCACAAAGGCGACAAAATGCTGTTGTTGTACCCGTCAGGGAACCGGGACGAGGCCGTCTTTGACGATCCGTTTACTTTTGACATCCACCGGAACCCGAACGATCACGTTGCGTTTGGTGGCTACGGCACACACCATTGTTTGGGCAAATCGCTCGCTCGCCTCGAACTGCAGGTCATGTTTGAAACCTTGCTTGAGCGGCTACCGAATTTGGCGTTAACCGAAGCATCAGAACCCGCCTACCGGGCCGCGAACTTCGTTTCCGGATACGAAACGTTGCCGGTGTCGCTCTGACTTGAAGATGCGTTTCGACGCCGGTTACGACGACGCCCGTGAGGTGGTTGTGACCTTCACCTTGGGCTTTTCGCACGCGACGGGAACCGGGTTGGGGTAGTCCGGCAAAGAAAGCGCTTCTCGCCGCTGTGAGAAGTCGAGTTCGTCGGCCAAGTTTTTCGCGTTCGCGTCACGAACCGTCATCGGTTTGAGATCCCAACGCCACTCAATCATCTTGAGAACCGATGTATGTTCGTACGGGCCTTCTTTTGCAACCTGCGCCGGGGCAAACGGAGAAATCGCGATCGCCGGAACACGCACGCCGAGTGTCTTGTAGTTGGCTTTGTCGGCTGGACCATTGTCGGTGTCGTCTTCAACGGCTGGTGGAGCCACGTGATCATAAAAACCACCATGCTCATCAAAGTTGATGATGAATATCGTGCGATCCCAGTTCGGGCTCGATGTCACCGCCTTGTAAACCTCCGCGATGAACGCGTCGCCCACCGCGACACTTCCATGAGGATGCATGTCATTTGATGTACCAACGAATTCGGATATGAGGCCATAGTCGGGGTCAACGAACGACACGTTCGGGAGCTTTCCTGCCTTCGCATCGGCCAGAAACTCTTTGTAGGTGTGAGAGATTTTGTCATAGCGGCCACTGGCGAACAGGCCGGTCATTGGTTCGACGTGGTAGTAGTACTTGCCGGTTAGCCCCGCTTCTTGCAAGCGATCCCATATTGCAAGCTTTAACTTTGACGGCCGCTCGTTCAGTGGATGAAACGGTTCGGTGTTTGCAATTTTCCCCGGGAACAGGCCCGTCTGGTTGATGTCGGTTGTTGCACAGTGCTGATAAAAACGGTTCGGCCACGTTCCGCCGGCAAACGAGCAGAAGTACTGATCAAAGGTGGTGTACCCCTTTGCCAACGCGCCCAAAACAGGCAGTTCGGCTTCGGTGTAGTAGCTGATCGGAAAGGTGTCACCGGCCGGACCGGTTTTCATAAACCCGTCCATTTTTCCGCCGTTGATTTGCTGTTCGACCGGGCCAAACTGATGTTGCGGGTCGGCGTAGTCACAGCCTTGAGGATCATCGCCAATCGCCCAGGTTTTCGATGTCGTCCCATCGCTATCGACGTAACTGAGGCCTGCTTGTTTGCCCTTCGCCCCGGGTAACCATCCGAGGAGGTGGTCGAAACTGCGATTCTCCATCATGAGAACTACCACATGGTCAAAAGGGGCGTCTTTGCCAAGGGGATGTTTTGCGACGCCAGTGGTTGTTGTTGAGGGAGTCGTTGACTTGGACTCGCCGTCCGACGAGCAGCCAGCAACTGAGATCATTCCAGCAGCGGTTGCCCCAACAAAGAGTTCGCGGCGATTCAACGGTTCCATGCATGCTCCTCAATCCAAACGAGTGACAGTTTCCGTTGAGAATCCTGCCATATTCGTGGCCCCAGCGTTCGCCATATGACGCAAGCTCGCGCGCCAGCTCGCGTCTTATGACGACGACTTTCTCGACGCGTGGGATGCGACTTCTTTGGCCCAGCGGTAGTCCGCTTTTCCTGCCGGAGAGCGCTTGATCTCATCGACGAGAACCAGCGTCTTGGGGAGTTTGTAACCGGCCAGCGTCGCACGTAGGTAGTCTCGGAGCGCGTCAAGCGTCGGCGAAATTGCTGCACGTGGCTGAACGACCGCGCAAACCGATTCGCCCCACCGTTCATCGGGCAGGCCCACGACGACAACGTCGGCCACGTCGTCATGACCTTGCAACGCCATTTCGACCTCTTCGGAAAATACCTTCTCTCCACCGGTGTTGATGCACTGCGAACCCCGACCTAAGAGACTTACCGTGCCGTCAGCTTCGACGGTTGCGAAATCACCGGTGAGAACCCAGCGATGACCGCCTTGTTCGACAAAGGTCGCCTTCGTGCGCTCAGTATCGTGGAGGTAACCGATGGGGATTCTTCCCCTGAGGGCGAGTTTGCCGACGACTCCAGAACCGGGTATCACCCGCTGATACGAGTCATCAAGGACTGCGGTGTCGTCGCCGTACGGTGAGAAATGGGCAACCCCGCTCTGTTGGGCTTCGACACTCGCATGGTCACCTTCGGTCGTCGCCGCGGCGGCCGCGATGCGCTGTGAACCTTGCGCTCCAGTCTCAGACGAGCCGAAACCATCGACAAAAAACGCGTTCGGAAACGCCGCGATGAAACGCGCTTTGAGCGTTGGCGACATTGGCGCGCCACCATTTGAAATAGAGAACACCGTGCTGGCATGCCAACGACCAGGATTTGCTTCCCACGCGTCGAGCATTGGTTTGCCTGTTGCATCACCGACCACGGTGAACAAGTTGACGTTCTCGGCATCGATGAGATCCCAGATTGCTTCGGGATTGAACGAGCCCGGCACCAACACAACTCGGCTCCCCGCCCACAACCAGGACATCCCGACCCACTGCCCTGCCGCGTGCATGAGCGGAGCCATACACAAATAGGTCGCAGGCTGCTCCATGATGTGATCGGCAAGTTGTTCGGGTGCGGTGACCGGGTTCATGCGCATCGGATCACCACCACCAAAGCATGCGTGAAACGCGTCTTCTTGACGCCACAGCACCCCTTTGGGTCGACCGGTCGTGCCACCGGTGTAAATCAAGTAGTGATCATCACCGTTGCGGTCGATCTTCGGGCGGATCGCGCCAGCATGGTCTCGTTGGATGTCTTCCCACCGAGAAGCATCTGTTGGCAGCGAAATTGACGTTGCATCACTTCCAGGCACTTCAAGGGCCACAAGAAACGAAAGCGACGCTCGTACAGAGTCATCCAGCCCCGCCACCACCGGTGACAACGCCTGATCAAAAACCAATCCCTTCGCACGAGAATCGTTGAGCAATTCGGCAAGCTCAGAGGAGGAATATCGATGGTTGATATTCACGGCGAGGGCACCGAGTTTCCAACCAGCAAGTTGCGCCGCGATCCACGGTGTGCAATTCGGGGCAAAGATGCCAAACGTGTCGCCTTTGGCGATTCCTTTGGCTTGAAAGAACGCCGCGAGACGATTCGCTTGATCGTCAATCTGGGCAAAAGTCAATCGTTGATCCGCGCATATGAGGGCTTCTCGATCAGGCACCCGATCGACGGTGTACTCCCAAACATCGGCGAAGCTGTACGTGGACGGTGGCGTGACCTCGGACATGAAAGCACGCTAGTTGACGCCACCCATCTAGAATGTGACGACCCGTCAGAAACCGTAGTTTTTCTCGGTTTTCGGCGCCTTTCTTCCGACACAAAGGACCGTTACGTGACCGTTCGCCCCCCGCTTGCCGGTGTCCGAATTATCGAGTGCTCGATGCTCGGCCCCGCGGCAATCACCACGCCACTCGCCGAACTTGGCGCCGAAGTCATCAAAGTTGAGCCAGCCGCGGGTGATTACATCCGGCAAATGACCTGGCCAATTGTTGAGGGTGTTTCTCTCATGCATCTGCATGTCAACCGCGGCAAGCAGTCCATTGTGCTTGACCTGCGCACCGACGAGGGTGCCGAGGCGTTTCGAGACCTGGTACGCGATGCAGATGTTGTCGTTGAGGCCATGCGTCCAGGTGGTCTTGCGCGTCGTGGATTGGGCTATGACGACCTCAAGAAGATCAACCCGCAAATCGTCTTCTTCACTATCTCGGGCTATGGGATGACCGGACCCTACGCCGAGATGCCAAGCCACGGCATCGCCTATGACACGTGGGCAGGCATTGTCAAACCTGAAGTCACCGACGATGGTTTCACCGTGATCCCAGAGCACGTTTCTATTGGAATCAATGCGGCACCCATTTTTGGTGCGCTTGGCATTCTGGCGGGCGTTGTTGGGGCTCGAGCGAGCGGCGAGGGCTATCAAATGGAGATCGCACAGTCTGATGCTGCGGCGGCTTTCGACTGGTATCGCTCCGAGTCGTACAAAGCCTATGAACGGCCAGAATCTGAAGTGACCGGAAACGCATCCGACGACTTTGTGCGACGGGCACCGGGCACCGCGGGGATGCGTGAAGGGGTGCGCTACCAGATCTATGCCACGTCCGATGCAAAACACGTGCTGTTCATGGCGTCTGAACAGGCATTCTGGCGCAACTTCTGTGAAGGCGTTGACCGCGCTGATCTTTTTGAACGCTGGCCCGGATCAACCTATGCCGACCACGCCCGAGGCAACAAAGAACTCCAGGCAGAATTGCGCAGTATTTTTGCAACACGCACCGCAAACGAATGGCTCGATTTTGGCCTTGCGGTCAATACGCCAATTGCCCCGGTGAACACGCCAGCAAACATCGGTGACGACCCACAGTTTCAAGCCCGCTTGGGCTGGATACCAGCATCAGAACTTGGGGCAGACGAACTCCCGAGCCCGATCAAGATCGTTGGCCAAGCGCTGCCGAATCCAATTCCCGCCCCAACCGTTGGCCAGCACACCGAGAGCGTCTTGCGCGACATTGCCAGATACGATGACGAGAAGATCACGAACCTGCGCGAAGCCGGAGCACTGGGCTGAGAACCGGTTTGTGACCGAATTCAACGAACGGTCCACAAGCTGCACATCGCAACGATGTGCAGCGCGTTCAATCGACAGGTAAAGAAAGCACATCATGACCGACACAACAGCGGCCAGCAACGACGAGTCCACAACACAACTCATCAAAGCATTCAAGATCGCAGCACTCGCAGAAGCAATCTCGTGGGGTGCCCTACTCCTCGCGATGGTTGTGAAGTACTCGAGCCTCGACAATCCAATGGCCGTCAAAATGATTGGCCCAATCCATGGGACGATGTTTCTTGCGTACGTGGCGCTCACGATCACGGTTGGGACAAAGCTCAAGTGGGGGCTGCGCACCATTGTGCTCGGCCTCGCCGCAGCCATTCCGCCATTCATGACCGTCGTGTTTGAGAAATGGATTGAACGAAGCGGTCGATTGTCCGACGCATCGAACGCATAGCGAACACAAACATGGATCTCTCACTCACCGACGAACAACGCCAACTCGGCGACGCACTTGACCAACTCCTCCAGCAACGCAGCGGGCCAGAAGCGGTACGCGACATCGAAGCCGGTAACGGCTTTGATGTCGGCCTCTACCACTCACTCGCCGAAATGGGTGTGTGGGCCATGGGATTACCTGAGACATCGGGCGGGTATGGCGCGAGGCTGGTCGATCTTGGTGTCGTCGCATCAGCCTGTGGCCGCTTTGGAGCGTGTGTGCCCACCGTTGAGGCTCTTGTCGCAGGCCGACTCCTCGCAGCCGCGACACCTGGTCATGAAAGCCTCGCTGGCATTGCTGACGGTTCGATCATTGCGACATTTGCGCCACGCCCTGCAGCAAATGGCATCGCCTCGCTTGTCCCGGGTGCCCCAAACGCGCAAGTCATACTTGCCCTCGACAACGATGACCTCATAGTCATAGGCGGCCCTGTCAGCCCCATTGCGAACACGGCACAGGTCTCCATTGGAGACGTGCGCGTCAATGAAGGCCAGCGAACTGCCATCGCGCAGGGTTCACGTGCGTTACAACTCTTCGAACAAGCGCAAGACGAATGGCGAACGCTGACCGCCATGTGGCTCTGCGGTCTCGCCCGAGCCTCACTTGCGCTCGGCGTTGACTATGCGAAAGAACGCAAACAATTTGGACAGCCCATTGGCGCGTTCCAGGCGGTTGCCCATCCGCTCGCCGACGTGTCGTGTTCACTTGACGGCGCGGAACTACTCAGCGCGAAAGCGATCTGGGCACTTGATGAAAGAGAAGCAATCGGCCCGCGTTTTGCGTCGAGCGCATTCTTTTTTGCTGGTGAGGTCGCGGAGCGCGCGGCCAAAGTTGCGTTGCATGTGCACGGTGGCTACGGCTTCATGGACGAGTACGACATTCAACTCTTTGTTCGACGAGCAAAAGCGACCCGGTTACTTCTTGGTGACCCACAACACGAACTCCTCGCTCTTGCGGATCGCTTCATCCCAGTCACAAATGGTGGAGAACCGCTTGACCTTCCAGCTTCGACGCAACCTGTTGTGTCTCCCTCACCCCAAGATACCCAGGAACATCTCGGACCTGACTTTCGATTGGGCGCGGCGGTCGAGCAATTTCGCGATGAAGTTGCCGCATTTCTCGACGAGCATGTCACCGAGAACGTCATTGAAACCGCACACACGACCGGGACAATCCATGACTGGGGTCTGCATCGTGCGATGGCCGCACAAGGATGGATTTCGGCAGGTTGGCCGGTCGAGTACGGCGGCGGCGGTCGTTCTCCACTCGAAATGAACGTGCTCAGCGAGCAGATGTATCTTTCGGGAGCACCGGTTGATGGCATCGGTGTCGCGAGCCTGGTTGCGCACACGATCTTGTTGGAGGGAACCGAGTGGCAAAAAACAACGATCGTGCCCGAAATACTCTCGGGCGAAAAGATCTGTGCCCTCGGGTATTCAGAACCAGAATCAGGTTCGGATGTGGCAGCATGCGCTACAAAAGCCGTTCGTGACGGTGACACGTGGGTCATCAATGGTTCGAAAATGTTTACGACCTTGGCGCACGAAGCGTCCTATGTGTTCTTGTTGACCCGCACCAACCCCGACGTTGCCAAACATAAAGGTTTGACAATGTTTGCCGTGCCGCTCGACACGCCCGGCATCGAGGTTTCTCCGGTGCACACCATGGGTGGCGAACGCACCAACATCACCTACTACGACAACGTCGTGGTGGATGACCGTTACCGAGTCGGCGACATTGACGGCGGTTGGGGCGTGATGATGACCGCGTTGGTGTTCGAACGCAACAGTGCCTGGTACGGCGAAGCGGTGCGCCTACTCGACCACGCGGTGCGCTGGGCGGCGCTGACTCCATCGATCAAGGCGGGCACAAAACTCGCGGAACCACTCGTACGTGTTCGTCTTGCGAAGGCGGCCATCGGAAACGAGGTTGCCAACTTGCTGGGCTGGCGAGCCGCGTGGCTCGCTTCGATTGGCACGTTGCCAAGTGTCGAGGGCACGATGGCAAAGTTGTTCACGACCGAGCACTATCAGCGTGCGGCATCGGATCTCACCGACTTGCTTGGCGCCGATGGCATTCGTCGCCACGGCGATCCTCTTGCCCCCGCAGAAGGTTGGATTGAGGCAACCGAACGACACTGTCAGGTCACCACGATCTACGGCGGCACTTCTGAGGTCCTGCGCGGCATCATTGCCCAACGCGGACTTGGTCTACCCAAAGCTACGTGACTCCATAGCATTGTGACCATGGCCGTAATGAGCGCACCCGTGTTTGCCGCTGCAATCGTTTTGGCAATCGCTGGAATTGCGAAGCTTGCAAAACCCAAAGGGACGGTTCTCGCACTGCACGCGGTCGGCCTCTCGGTGGGAACATCGCTCGTGAGTCTTTTGGGCTTTGTTGAACTCGGACTCGGTGTCAGCGTCGTTATCTGGCCGACATCGGTCTTGATCGCGGCTCTTGGATTGTTCTACTTGGCGTTCGCTGTTTTTAGCGCGATTCACTTGAAGAAAAACGGTGCACACGCATCGTGTGGATGTTTCGGTGCTGCCGATACTCCCGTCCATCCGGTCCACGTCGTAATCAACACGGCACTTGTCGCCGCATGTGTGGCGGCACTGATTTGGCCCCCGTCACCGGTTTCCCAGCTCTCTGTCGCCCTCATTGGATCAACCCTGATTTTGACGAGCGCGCTGATTGCGGTGTTGACCGTCCTGCCCCAAACATTGGCTGAAACAAACAACGTGCTCAAGGCAACATCGCGATAGCGGCTACGATTCGGTGAGCACCCACTGAGCCGACGACGAGCGGAAGGAGGCATGTGGGAGCCTTAGCAATCGCAAATACCATTGTTCTGGCACTCGTTCTCATCCTTGTGGTCGGGTTGCTCCGAAGCCACGCTGCCATTCTTCGTCAGCTCCATGAGCTTGACGGTTCAAGCGCCCACGCTCATGACGATCCTGGCCCAGCCCCAGTGCGTCTTGCTGATCCAACGAACCGGGCAAAGCCTCTTCAAGGTGTCACGCTCGGTGGCGAACAGGTGGTGTTTGCGGTGAGCGGTGTTGACCACAACACACTGCTTGTATTTCTCTCATCGAGCTGTTTGACGTGCCGTGAATTCTGGTCCACGTTCGCCACCGATGGGGTCACGCTGCCACACGGCACACGACTGATTATTGTCACCAAAGATCTTTCAGATGAAAGCCCTTCTGAACTTGCCGCTCTGGCACCGGAGGGCTTTGAACTGGTTTGTTCATCAGCGGCCTGGACCAACTACCAAGTTCCGGGTTCGCCCTACGTGATTTCTATTGATGGATCAACCGGTCGCATTCAAGGCGAAGGCACCGGTCTCAATTGGGAACAAGTTGCAGGGCTACTCGCTCAAGCAACCGGCGACCGCCATTTTCTTACCGGCACCGAAGCAGACACGGTGCGCAAGCCCATGAGCGACGTGGCACGAGAAGCACGAGTTGATCAAGAACTTCTGGAGGCCGGAATTCTGCCCGGGGATCCAAGCCTCTATCCCGAACAAGAGACGGCGCCATGAGCGTGCCAATCGAATCGCATGGCATTGCAACCACCATTCCAACAGGCTGGGACGGACGCGTCGTTACTCGGCCACAACCCGATCCCGATGCGCTACAAAGTCACGAACGCGCACGATCGCATGGCATTGCCGATGGTCAAGGCGGAACCCAATTTCCGATCATCCACCTCGGAAACTTCGCACTTCCATCGAATCGGGGCGACTACGGATCAGGCGCGGTGGACATCATGTCGTCTCGCCACATGCTCATCGTGCTCAGCGAATTCGGCCCAGAGAGCGTCGGCACCGCGTTGTTTGGGGCACAAGGGATCCCCCAGATGTTGTCACCGCAGCCGTTTTCGCCGAACGCGCTCCAACGAAAACTCCCCGGACAACTCGGCTTCCAGCATTTTTTCACCCATGCCGGTCGAGCCTTTGCCCTCTTTGTTGTTCTGGGCGGACGACGCCACGCAACCGCCCTCTGCGAACAAGGAACACAGATCTTGTCATCAACGCGAATTGCACCACGATGAGTGACCTTGAACCGTCACTGCCTGAACGCATGGTAAACCGCCTCGCCACGAGCATGGATCGCAACAAAGCCGGCCGACGCGGATTTCTCGCGGGGCTCGCCGTGTCCGGATCGGCATTGGCACTCAAACCCTGGAGTTTTCTCGTGCGTGACGCCGCCGCATACGACGTCGTATGCGGAAACGAAAACGAATGCGCAGACGGCTGGACCGCATTCTGTTGCACTGTGGCCGGATCAAACTCGTGCCCACCTGGATCGTTTGCCGCGGGCTGGTGGAAAGCAGACAACTCAGGCTTTTGTTGCGGGAAAGCCCGCTACTACATCGACTGCAACGCTTCCTGTGGCAGCAACTGGCAGTGCCATTGCGCGTCCGGGACTTGCGACCGGAGGCGGGTCGCATGCAACCAGTTCCGCTACGGCCAGTGTCACCAAGAAATTGCCTGTTACGGGCCGGTTGTCTGTCGAGTCGTGACGTGCCAACCCCCCTGGCAGTGGGATCAGTCCTGCACGACGACGAGTCTCACCGATAACCGCACCGCTTCACACAGCGCCCCATGTTTGACCCCGGATTGTTTGTCTGACGTTGATCGTTTGTGGCACAACCTTGGGGGCCCATCAGGGTCACTCGGCAACAAGCTAGGCACAGAACGTCGTATTACCCCACGTGGGTATCGCACCTTGTTCCAACGTGGTGCCATTTATCGATACGACGACCGCATTGTTGAAGTACACGGCTCAATCTGGGATCTCTTTCAGAACAACGGCCTGCAAGTAGGCGCCTTGCACTACCCAATCCAAAACACGCGCACGGGCAACGACGGCGTCACCCGGTACTCGCTGTTCCAAACCGGGGGGATCTACTACCGGCCAGGGATTGGCACTTTTGAAGTGCACGGATCGATTTGGGACAAGTGGCGACACATGGGCGATCAGCGCAGTTCACTCCGCTTGCCAAAGTCAAGCACCCGTACTGCACCCGACGGTTCGACCAGGTACTCACTCTTTGATCACGGCGGCATTTACGCTCGCCCTCGAGTGGGAACCTTCGAAGTCCACGGCGCGATCTTCAACAAGTGGAACGACCTCGGTGGATTTGCGAGTTTGCTTCGCTACCCTCGTGGCGACACCCGTACCGGAACTGATGGATCCACGCGCTACGCCCACTTTGATTTCGGCGCGATTTTCTATCGCCCGCAACTTGGAACCTTCGAAATCCACGAATCAATCTACGACAAGTGGAAAGCAATCGGTGGCGGGCGCTCGTCGGTGCGTTACCCCGTTGCCGACACGCAAGTGGCATCTGATGGGCAATGCCAGTTCTCGTTGTTCGACATTGGCGGAATCTACTTCCGACCAGGTCTGGGCACCTTTGAAGTGCACGGCGCGATCTTCAACACGTGGACGACGAACGGTGGCCTCAACGGCACGTTGGGCCTGCCCACCACTGACACAATCACGGCGATCAATGGGGATCGAGTGTCAACGTTCGACCATGGCGCAATTCGCTATTCGCCGTTCACCGGTGCCACCACCATAGAAATGACATGAAAGGCCGCTTATGAACATGCTCGTTATCGCCTGCGCAGCTCTCATCGTATGCGGCGCGATTCGTGGATTGTGGTCGCCGTGTGGACTTTCGATGGTTTCACAAATTGCTCCGGTAACCGAACGGGCCCGGGGACATCGCTTCTGGGCGACGGCAATCTGGTTCATTATCGGGGGCGTTGTGGGAGGGGCAACACTGGGAGCCCTCCTCGCAATTGGTGCTTGGGGAGTCAACACCATTGACCTCAGTGCCCACGTTCGATGGTCGGTCGTGGCCCTTGTGGGGATGCTCGGGATCGCCTCCGACCTAGAAGCCGTGAAGTTTCGCCTCCCATTACATGCTCGGCAGGTGAACGAAACGTGGTTGCGTACCCTGCGTTCGTGGGCATATGCGAGCGGTTTTGGATGGCAAATCGGCACCGGCTTTGCGACGTACATCATGACCGGTGCGGTCTATCTGATCGCTGTCGTTGGCATCATGACTGGCGATCCACGTGTGGCGTTTCTTGTTGGCGTTTCTTTTGGTTTCGTGCGTGGCGCCCAAGTGTTGCTGACGAGTCGCGCCCACACCCACGACGACTTACGTCGCCTCCATCAGCGCATTGAACGAGGCGCGACATGGTCGATTGCTGTGGCGATCGGTGTGCAATTGCTCGTGCTTGTCAGCATTGTGTTGGCCGAACCGTCACCGGTCACAATGAGCATGCTTGGCCTCGCGTTCGTGTTCCTCACCTTTGGTGCGATTCAGGCGGTCAAACATGTGCGGCCGATCAAACGAGTCCACCCCTCACAGCCGGTGTGACTCCCGACATACGTGTCAATGGGCGCAGCATTCCCCATGCACGATAGACAAGAGATGTGAGCATGGAAGTGAATCGCAAAATCGAGATCATCTTCGACACAGTGATGCGTCGGAACCCGGGTGAAGCCGAGTTCCATCAGGCCGTCCATGAAGTGCTCGAATCACTTGAGCCCGTCTTTCGTCAACGCCCCGAACTCACCGAAGCATCGTTGGTGGATCGTCTTTGCGAGCCAGAACGCCAGGTCATTTTTCGAGTGCCGTGGGAAGACGACAACGGGCACATTCATGTGAATCGTGGCTACCGTGTCGAGTTCAACTCGGCCCTCGGCCCGTACAAAGGCGGCCTGCGTTTTCGCGACTCGGTGAATCTGAGCATCGTCAAGTTCTTGGGTTTCGAACAGATATTCAAAAACGCGCTCACCGGCTTGCCAATTGGTGGCGGCAAAGGCGGATCAGATTTCGATCCGAAAGGACGGACAGATCGCGAAATCATGCGATTTTGTCAATCATTCATGACCGAATTGCAGCGCCACCTTGGCGAGTACACCGACGTGCCCGCAGGCGATATCGGGGTTGGTCGGCGTGAGATTGGCTATTTGTTTGGCCAGTACAAACGCATCACGAACCGCTACGAATCCGGTGTTTTGACCGGCAAAGGCCTGGATTGGGGTGGGTCGCAAGTACGGACCGAAGCGACCGGGTTTGGTGCGGTGTATTTCATGCAGGCCATGCTTGAAGCGCGCAACGAAGGCATCGAAGGGCGCCGGGCGATCGTGTCTGGCTCGGGCAATGTGGCGATTTATGCGATCGAGAAGCTCCAGCAGCTTGGCGCCAACGTCGTGGCATGTTCCGACTCTGCCGGTTCGATTGTCGACGAAGCCGGACTTGATCTTGCACTCATCAAACAAATCAAAGAAGTCGAGCGGGGACGGATTTCGGACTATGCCGAACGACGATCATCGGCTCGATTCCTCGCGGGACGCAAAGTGTGGGACGTGCCATGTGAACTTGCCATTCCGAGCGCCACACAAAACGAACTTGACGAAGCAGGGTGTCGCAGCCTCGTAGCAAATGGCTGTGTTGCGGTCGCTGAGGGCGCAAACATGCCCACAACTCCGGCCGGGGTGCGCGTACTCACGGCCGCGAATGTGGCTTTTGGCCCGGGGAAAGCCGCCAATGCTGGTGGGGTGGCAACGTCAGCTCTTGAGATGCAACAGAATGCAAGCCGTGATTCGTGGAGTTTCGAGTACACCGAAGACCGGCTTGAAACCATCATGCGCCACATTCACGACACGTGTCTTGCCACGGCGGCCGAGTTCGGTTGCGACGGAGATTATGTAGCGGGGGCAAACCTGGCAGGCTTTGTGCGTGTCGCCGGCGCAATGCACGACCTTGGCGTGGTGTAATTATTCGCTGTACAGGTCATGTTGCGTCTGATTTCGCAAAGCAGGGTTCTCTAGAAACCACCGCGACGCACTAGAAAAGGGGGCCCGGGGCGAGGTCCCTTATCCCGCCTACCACCATCAGCACTGGAGTTGTCCGCATGCCTGAAGCCGTCATTGTCGCCACTGCCCGCTCCCCCATCGGCCGTGCCATGAAAGGATCGCTTGCCTCGATTCGTCCTGACGAGATCTCGGCTCAGATCATCAACGCGCTCCTAGACAAGGTTCCGAATCTTGACCGCAACCTCGTTGAAGACCTCATCATGGGTTGTGGACAGCCCGCCGGTGTTTCTGGACACAACATTGCCCGCCATGTTGCGGTGCTCACCGACATGCCCAACGTGCCCGGTGTGACCGTCAACCGTTACTGCTCGTCATCGTTGCAGACAACCCGTATGGCAACGCACGCAATTCGAGCAGGCGAAGGTGACATTTTCATTTCCGCCGGTGTTGAAACGGTCAGCCAGTACATCCACGGTATGGCCGACGGTGGTCCACACAACGAACGCTTCGCCGAAGCCGAAGAACGCACTGCACTCATTTCTGGTGGTGGCCAAGGTGCGTGGACGCCACGTGAAGGCCTGCCTGACGTGTACATCGCCATGGGTCAAACCGCAGAGAATGTTGCAACCTCGTTAAGCGTGTCGCGTGAATCCCAAGATGAGTATGCGCTGTTGTCACAAACCCGCGCTTCTGCAGCACTTGAGCGCGGCTACTGGGAAGAAGAGATCACACCGGTTACGTTGCCTGATGGCACGGTGGTATCAACAGACGATGGGATCCGCCCGGGCACAACGCTCGACAAGCTCGCCAGCCTCAAGCCCGCGTTCCGCCCCGATGGTACGGTGACCGCCGGCAACGCCTGCCCCCTGAACGATGGTGCCGCCGCAGTGCTCGTCATGAGCGACACCAAAGCCAAAGAACTGGGCATTACGCCACTCGCCCGGGTCGTCTCGACCGGAGTAACCGGTTTGAACCCGGAGATCATGGGCATGGGCCCGGTTGAAGCGTCACGCCAGGCGCTCAAGCGTGCGGGCATGACCATCGACGACGTCGACCTGGTTGAAATCAACGAAGCGTTCGCTGCCCAAATCGTGCCGTCCGCGCAGCAACTTGGTATCGACTACGACAAATTGAACATCAACGGCGGCGCGATTGCACTTGGTCACCCCTTTGGTCAGACCGGTGCTCGCATCGCCACGACGTTGCTGCACAACTTGGCAGACACCGACAAGACCATTGGTCTGGAAACCATGTGTGTCGGTGGCGGTCAGGGCATGGCAATGATCTTCGAACGCTTGAGCTGATCGACCCCACCTTTCCCAAGCCGAACTTTGGGATATTTGTCCGTGTCTCGCGGACAAATATCCCAAAGTTCGAACCGAGTGTGAGGGAGTTGGTGGAATGTGGAAGGCGGTGGGATTAGGAAGCCAGTTCGGGGTCGTCATCGTCATCGTCATCGTCAAGCGCGGTGAGTTCCTCGAATGATTCGACGCGGGTCTTCCCTTGCCGCCACATCATGAACACGACGAGACCAACCGTCACAATAAGAAGTGGGCCGCGTGCATCGTCGATCCACCCCACAACGTTGGTCAACGTGGCTGAAAATTGCTCACCAAGCCAGCGGATAAGCACAAGCCGAGCGGTGATTGATGCGACGATCAATGCGATGAGTGGCCGCGGCTTAAATTGGTCCGCACCAGCGAACAAACAGGTTGCTGACATGGGCGCGACCGCGATCACCCACCATCCAAACCGGTCAAAAAGCTTCTCAATGAGCCGGATCGCTTCACCACCGGAGGGTTCACGCCCTTCCAGCCAGCGAACCGCTCGCTCGCCATACCAGTAGCCCACGAGATAGAACGCCAATGTGGGAATGACTCGACGCGCGAGTGCCACGGCAAAGAAACCAACGGCCCCAACCTGGTTTGTGGCCAAAATCAGATACCGGTTGTTCGCGTTGAGACCGATCATCCAGAGCGGATGGCGCTTGATCAGCGTCGGCGACAATGCTGTTCCAAGAAACCCGGTGACAAAAGCCGCGATGACAATGGCAAAGACGAGGCTGCTCGCCCAACGAGGTGGAGTCGGAGGTGGCGCTTGTTTCGACGTAAGGGCATCAAGCGCGGACATGGCTGCCTATTCTGCCAGCCTGGGCTGTGAACAGATGCTTCAGGTGCCGTAGACGGGCGCTGGGGTTGGTGCTTGGCCAATGAGCCGTCGAACCACGTCTCCAAGTTCGCCCGCTTCCCATCGAGCATTCCCTTTGTGTTCGGTTGGTCCGTGTTGCCATCCGTCTGCAACCCCGACCTGGTCGCCTTCGATCTCGAACATGCGCCCGGTGACCCCGGCAGAATCAGCCGATGCGAGCCACGCAATCAGCGGCGAAACATTCTCGGGCGCCATCGCGTCAAACGTGCCCTCGGCGGCCTCGGCCATCATCTCTTCAAACGCGCCCTCGGTCATACGAGTGCGAGCGGCGGGAGCAATCGCATTCGCAGTCACCCCGTAACGCGCCAACTCGGCGGCCTGAACCAGGGTGAGCGCGGTGATGCCACCTTTTGCCGCCGAGTACGCGGCCTGGCCAATCGAGCCCATGATCCCCGCGCCCGAAGAGGTGTTGATGATCCGGGCCTCAACGGCCTCCCCCGCCTTTGACTGATTTCGCCAGTAGGCAGCTGCGTGTCTCGATACGGTGAAATGCCCTTTGAGGTTGACCGCCATCACCGCGTCCCATTCATCTGCGGTAGCGTTCGCGAACATCCGGTCACGAACGATACCGGCGTTGTTGACCACGGCATCGAGTCTCCCGAACGTGTCAATGGCGAAGGCCACAAGGCTCTCTGCAGCATCAAAGTCGGATACGTCCGCGCCGTTCTTTGCCGCTGTACCACCTGCTTCTAAGATCTCGGCGACCACGTCGTCCGCGGGACTTGACGACGAACCGGTTCCATCTAAAGCTGCGCCAAGATCGTTGACCACCACATGCGCGCCTTGACGGCCCAGTTCAAGCGCGTGGGCTCGACCCAAACCACGACCGGCGCCTGTCACAATTACAACACGTCCATCACAGATTCCACTCATAGCCGAAAGGTTATCTGACACTCCGTCAGGTAAAGATCATCAGGTAGGTGGAGCATGCTCTTCCGCTCGCGCTTGACGGTGACTGCTTCGACTTGATCAACTTCTCGTGCCCAAGATCTCGGTGACGCCATCTACGCTAGGCAGACAGACCCAGGGAGCTTTGTGTGCCAAGCGATGATTTGACCGAGACGCTGCCTGATCAGCGAAGTGACCGCCATGTAACCCACTCGATCTGGACCGCCCTGTCCGATTCGGTCGTCGACGCCACACAGCGCACATTCAGCGAATTGGGGAGCCTCGCTGCGCTCACACGGTCGGGCCTGGTTGCCCCGATCCGCCCCGACCGGCTCGCGCTCATGGGCCTGTCCGCTTTGCGCTGGGGAGCGACGTTTGGCACCGTGGTCGCCGCCGGGGCCGACCGCTATGGCGACACGCCAGCGATCGTCGACGAGTTCGGCACCGTGTCCTACACAGAATTGGACGCGATGGTGAACGCAGCAGCCGTCGGGCTGCGCTATCTGGGTGTCCGCGATGGCGATTCGATCGCGTTGTTGGCCCGGAATCACCGCGGCTTTCTCGTGGCAGCCGGCGCGGCGGCAAAAGCCGGATGTGACCTGATTCTGCTCAATACCGGCTTCTCGGGGCCCCAAATCGCACAGGTCTGCGACGATCACGCCGTCCGTTGCATCATCGCCGATCGGGCATTCGAGTCGCTGATTGAATCGACGATCCACGCAGGTCAACGGGTGATCATCGCACCCCAAGAGCCACTCACCGCGCCGGACCGAGCCGGTCCGGTCACCCTCGAATGGCTTGTCGCTTCGCACCGACACCGACAACCGGTGCGGCCCAAAAACCAAGGGGGCATCGTCATTCTCACGTCAGGAACCACGGGCGCCCCCAAAGGTGCACGGCGCAGTGCTGTCGGCGGCCATGGCGGCCTGTCGCTCGAAGCCCCAGCAGCATTGTTGGAGCGAATCCCTTTGCGAACCGGCGACCGGATCGCCCTCGCCGCACCGACCTTTCATAGTTGGGGGTTCGCGCACCTGCTGCTCGGACTGTCCCTCGGAGCGACGCTCTACCTGCACTCGCGCTTCGATCCCAACGCATGGCTCGAATCGATGGCCGCCGACGACATCGATGTTTTTGTTGCCGTGCCGGTGATGGCGCAGCGGATCCTGTCACTTGACCCCGAAGTCATCGCCGCCCACCTGCCGACCAAGCTCCGGGTCACGGCATTGTCGGGATCTGCGCTCCCCGGTGACCTCGCCACCTCGTGGATGGACACATTTGGCGACAACCTCTACAACCTCTACGGCTCGACCGAAGTCGCCTACGCCACGATTGCCGGTCCGGACGATCTTCGTGCTGCGCCGGGCACTGCGGGCCGGCCGACACGGGGCACGACTGTTGCCTTGTTGGACGACGACGGCTACCGGGTCGCCGACGGCCAGGTGGGTCGGATCTTCGTCGGAAACTCCCAGGTCTTCGGCGGCTACACGGGCGGTGGCGACAAGGAGCACGTCGACGAGCTGACGGCGACCGGCGACGTCGGGCGCTTCGACGATTCGGGCCGACTGTTCGTCGAAGGGCGCGATGATGACATGATCGTGTCGGGTGGCGAGAACGTCTTTCCCCGTGAGGTCGAGGACTTGCTGGCGGATCACCCGAAGGTTGCCGAAGCAGCGTGCGTCGGCAAGGACGATTCGGAACTCGGGCAACGCCTCGTCGCTTTCGTCGTGACGACAGGCGACGCTGAACTCTCGGCCACAGAACTCAAGATGTATGTCAAAGTGAACCTGGCCCGCTTCAAGGTGCCACGCGACGTGGTTTTCGTGGAAGCACTTCCTCGAAACGCGACAGGCAAGATTCTCAAACGTGAACTGGTCGCCACGCACGTCGACTTCGAACCTTAGGAAGAATCATGTTCCATCACATTGTGCTGCTGCAATTCACAGCCGACTCAACAGACGACGCCCACCGTGCCATCGTCGATGCCCTCAAGGCTCTGCCTGCTCTCATCGACGAGATCATCGACTACGAAGTCAATATTGATGCTGGGCTTGACGAGACGAACGCCCATGTGAGCGTGCATGCCACTTTTGTCGACGAGGCTGCGTGGCGCGCCTATTCGTCTCACCCCGAACATCTCAAGGTCCTCAATGGGAAGATCAAACCGATACTGAAACACGCCGCACGCACCCAATTCAACGACTGACCTCCTGGCGGAAGAGGGCAGGTCGGTAGGCTTCTCGACGACCGAGAACCCTCTTTTGGAGTACGCGATGGATTCCACAATCAGGCGAAGTGCAGTGGTCACTGGCGCCTCCACCGGGATTGGACGTGCAACCGCGCTGCGTCTCGCCCGCGAAAACTGGCGTGTCTTTGCAGGGGTTCGCCGTAACGAAGACGGCGAGCAGCTCAGCGCCGACAGCAAACACTACCGGGGCAAACTCACCCCCATTTCGTTGGACGTGACCAACGAGGCACAGGTCACCGATGCTCTTTCCGCGATTACCGCTGAGCTTGGTTCAGAGGGGCTGTCACTTATTGTCAACAACGCGGGCGTCGCACTTGGTGGCCCAATTGAATACCTCGACATGCAAACCTGGCGCGATCAGTTCGATGTCAATGTCTTTGGCCAGATCGCGGTCACCAAAGCAGCGCTCCCATTGCTGCGCATCGGCAATGACGGACATGGGAAGCACGGTCGAATCATCTTCATCGGGTCGAACTCAGGGCGCGTTGCAACCCCCATGTTGGGTCCGTATGCCGCGTCAAAGTTTGCGATCGAGGGACTCGCCGATGCGCTTCGCATGGAACTGAATGGCACCGAGATTTCCGTTGTCGTCATCGAACCGGGGGCCGTCGCAACGCCAATTTGGGAAAAAGGACGGTCGCTCGCCGACAAACTGGATGCCGAACTCTCCGACGAAGCGAAGTCTCGGTATGCCACGTTGATCAGTGGGGTACGCCACGGTATCGAGATGCAAGAAACGTCCGGGGTTCCCCCAGAAAAAGCCGCCGACGTGGTGATGCGCGCCGTCAATGCGAAGCGGCCACTGACCCGCTATCAGGTCGGGCTCGATGGAAAGATCTCGGTACTTGCAGCCCGCTTCCTCCCGGACCGGGTGAAAGATTTTGCGACGCAGAAACTCATGAAAGTCTGAGTTTTCCCCTTCTTCTTGCGAAATTTGACGCGTTGTGGCCTCTATGAGGCCACAACGCGTCAAATTTCGCTACGAGGGTTACGACAGGCGTTCGATGATGGTGACGTTGGCTTGCCCGCCACCTTCACACATGGTCTGTAATCCGTAACGCCCGCCGGTACGCTCAAGCTCGTTGAGCAGCGTGGTCATCAGTCGAGCACCGGTCGCCCCAAGTGGGTGTCCAAGAGCAATCGCACCACCGTTCACATTGACTTTGGCTGGGTCGACGTCCAGATCTTTCAACCAGGCCAATACCACCGGAGCAAACGCTTCATTGATCTCAACGAGATCAATGTCATCCATTGTCATACCGGTCTTAGAAAACGCACGCCTTGTGGCCGGAATCGGAGCGGTCAGCATCCACACCGGGTCATCGGCCAACACCGACAGGTGATGGATCCGGGCCCGTGGCTTCAGCCCATGCGCTTTTAGTCCCGCTTCATTGACGATCAGCAGCGCGGCGGCAGCGTCAGAAATTTGCGAGGCACACGCTGCAGTCACCCGCCCTCCTTCAGTGAGAGTGGGCAGCGAGCGGATCTTTTCCCAATTTGGCTCGCGTGGCCCCTCATCAACGGACGCGTCACCAAGCGGCGCAATCTCGGCCTCGAATCGGCCTTCGGCACGTGCCCGAATGGCCTTCTCATGTGATGCAACGGCGAACTGTTCCATCTCGTCACGTGAACAGTCCCACTTCTGCGCGATCATCTCGGCCGAACGGAACTGGGAAACTTCTTGATCGCCATAACGTTCCTGCCAACCCTGCGAACCACTGAAGGGATCGTCGAAACCATACGCGGCACCCGTGAGCATCGCGGCCGAAATCGGAATCTGCGACATTTGTTGCACGCCACCGGCAACGACCACATCACTGGTGCCCGACATCACCGCCTGGGCCGCAAAATGCACAGCTTGTTGTGATGATCCACACTGACGATCCACGGTGGTGCCCGGCACATGTTCGGGCAGTCCTGCCGCAAGCCAGCACGTGCGCGCAATATCCCCGGCCTGGCCACCGATCGTGTCGACGCATCCAAAGATGACGTCCTCAACCGCTCCCGGATCGATACCGGTGCGATCCATGAGGGCATTGAGCGGATGGGCTCCAAGATCAGCGGGATGAACTTGTGAGAGGCCTCCCCCACGCCGCCCAACTGGCGTCCGGACTGCGTCAACGATGAATGCCTCGGGCACGATATTCTCCTGAAAAAACGAATCTGATACTCCGTCAGATTACCGACTCAAGGCCGCAGCACCTTCTTTGCACACTTGACCCCGGCGGCTTCAAGGCGGACAAAGTGTGCAAAGACGCGAGTGGTGTGCGCGAGCTCATCACAGCCGATTGTTCTACCCAACGAAGCGAACAAGTCAGCTCACGCCGATTGCTTGGGCAACACGTGCGCGATGGAACGCCGTGTCACCCCACAACTTTTCGAGCGCCCAGGTTCGTTTGAGAAACAAGTGCAAGTCGTATTCGACGGTGTAGCCGATACCACCGTGGCATTGCAGCGCGTTGCGGCCAACAAGATGCGCTGCTTCGCCGGCCATAACTTTGGCCATTGAGACATCACGCACCGCGCTTGGCGCACCGTTTGCAAGTGACCATGCCGCCTGCCACACGGCGGGCGCCGCGAACTCCAACGCCAAGCGGGCATCCGCGAGGTGATGTTTGACCGCTTGGAACGAGCCGATCGGCACACCAAATTGGGTGCGTTCGGTGACGTATCCAACGCTCAAATCCAACATCCGATTGCCAAGACCGATCAACTGTGCCGCGGTGCCAAGTGCGGCTCGTTCAAAGCTTTGCGGGTCGGCTTCGATGATCGATCCAAAACTGCTCAATGCCCCATCGACAGGTTCGCCTTGTAACGGTTCGTTCCCCCAGCCGACGTCTGCACGCATGGGCGCCGGATTCTTCGACCGTGGCGCCACAATGCACATCGCTTCAACCACCGGATGTGGGACCGCCGCGTAGCCCGTTTCAGCGAGCACGACCGCCGCGGCGACTTCATCGAAACCCATGCCGCCATCGGCCTCGGCCACAAGAAGCCCTATTACACCCATGTCGCAAAGGTGCCCCCACAAAGCGTCAAGGCGTGCACGATCAGCTCGTGCTCCAGCGCCGGGACCTTGGCCGTCGGTGTCGGGCACGGGCCAGGCTGCTCGCACGACTTCTGGTGAGCATTCAGCGGCCAACAATTCACGCACCGCGTCACGCAGCGCGAGTTGATCATCGGTGAACGCGAATCGCATAGCGCTACTTCCTTGGGAGGCCGAGCACACGCTCGGCTACAACGTTGCGTTGCACTTCGTTTGTGCCGGCATAAATCGGCCCAGACAGTGAGAACTGATACCCCTTTGACCATTGACTTTCGAGCAGGCCATCAAGCCCGAGCAAATCAAGCGCACATTCATGCAACGCAATGTCGAGTTCGGACCACCACAGTTTCACGAGTGACGATTCAGCCCCCGCAGAGCGTCCTTCAACCGTGCCCGTCACGGTTTGGAGTGTTTGCAATTGATACGCCTCGGCGTACATCCACACACGTGTGATGCGATCGCCGAGTGCTTGGCGTTGGGCACGCTCGGATTCATCCAACGATTGCCACGCCTCAATGAGCCTTTGCGCGGTCGCCAAGAACCGTCCTGGGGAACGCAACGTGAGACCTCGCTCTGATGAGGTGGTCGACATGGCAACGCTCCAGCCATTGCCAACTTCGCCGAGCACGATGCCACCGGGGAGCGCGCCATCGGCCACAAAAGCGTCCTCGAAGAACACTTCGGCGAAACCTTCATCACCGTCAAGACGCCCAAAACCCCGCACGGTGATCCCTGGCGTGTCAAGCGGCACCAGTAGATACGTCAAACCGTTATGACGTTGTGATTCTGGGTCGCTGCGAAACAGACCAAAAAGGTGCGTGGAAAAAGCGCCTCGGGTCGTCCAGGTTTTCTGGCCGTTCAACACCCAGCCACCGTTCACTCGGGTGGCTTTGGTGGTCAAACTTGCGAGATCCGACCCGGCATTGGGTTCTGACCATCCTTGACACCAGCAATCGTCGCCCGCTGCCATGCGCGGCAAAATGTGATCACGCTGCTCATCGTTGCCAAAGGCAAACAGCGACGGGGCAAGCAAGAAAATGCCATTCTGCGTCACCCTCGGTGGCGCACCCGCGGCGTAATACTCCTCTTCGAAAATCAGCCACTCCCACAGCGAGGCTTCACGTCCACCGTAGGCTTTGGGCCACGACACGACGGCCCAACCACCCTCAAACAAGCGACGTTCCCAATCAAGATGCATGGCAAAACCAGCGCGCGTATCGCCCGATGGAATGCTCTCCTCACCACCGTGTGCAGCTTTCCAAACGTTCAGTTCCGCGGTCAGCCACTCCCGTGCTTGGGCACGAAAGGCCTCTTGTTCGGCGCTCCAGGCAACGTCCATTAGCGGGCCAACCGATCCAAAGTGGCGGTGGCGTCACCAATGATCCGGTTGATCAACTCGGCCACGGTTGGGAGTTCGTCAATGACGCCAACGTTTTGTCCGGTGGGGAGCACACCAACGTCCGGGTTGCCATCAACCAGTGCGGCTTTGATCCACATGGGTGCGTTTGCCGCCATGGCGAGTTGTGACCATGTGAGGTCTTGGTTTTTGCGCATCGCGAGGCCTTCTTTGGCCAGATCAGTGAGCGACGTTCCGGTTTCTTTCCGGAATGCCAGCGCATTGCGCAGGGCTTTGGGCAACTTCGTGACCGTGGATGCTTTTTCGAGGCCGTCCACCAAATCGGTTCGAATCACCCGCTGTGGGGCGCCATCAAGAGCGGTGGTGACCACCGTTCCGGTAACCGGCGTGGCGAGATACTGCTGCTTCACCGCGTCAGGCACGCGGCTTTCTTGGGTGAGAAGAAAGCGGGTTCCCATGGCGATACCGTGTGCTCCCCAAGCGAGCGCCGCGACCAATCCAGCCCCAGAGTGAAAGCCACCGGCCCCGACGACTGGAATCTCGCTCCCGACCGCGTCTACAACATCAGGCAGCAAGAGTGACGTCGGCACCGGCCCGGTGTGTCCCCCACCTTCCCCGCCCTGGGCGATAACCGCATCAACCCCAAACCCAAGCATCTTTTCAGCGTGGCGACGCGCCCCAACGGTGGGCATGGCGTAGACACCCGAGTCGTGCAGCTTGGCAATCGTGTCTTTCGTTGGCGCCCCCGCGAAACTGACAAGTTTCACGCCAGCTTTGGTGACCGCTTCGATGCGTGCATCAAGGTCAGGCTGGTCGGGTCGAAAGTTCACCCCAAAGGGTGCGTCGGTTTGTTCTCGCACCTTGGCAATGGCGGCGACCATTTCGTCGTAGGTCATAGTGACCGCCGCCAAAATGCCGAAGCCTCCGGCCGCGCTCGTTGCTGCGGTGAGGTGCGCCCCTGAGACCCATCCCATACCGGTTTGGATGATCGGATAGCGCACGCCGAGCAATTCGGTGAGGCGGGTTGCGAGGGCGGGATGTGGAAGGGTTTGCGTCGTCATCAAATCTGATGGTCCGTCAGACATCGGGTTAACCCTACGGGTTTGTGCAGTCGTTGACCGCAACGAGGTGCCCGACAGTTGATGCGGTATCGAAGGGAATATCCGGTAGGATGGTGGGCGCAAGAGTTTGACGTCACCGTTTTCGAACGGCACGGGCGCAAATTCTGGTTCGCCACCCGCGCGCGGTACGACTGGTACGCGCGCAACCGGATCAGCGACGCAGGAGGTCGATCATGGGTAATTCGCGCAGCACATTCGCAAAAAACGAGCGAGACCGCAACAAGAAAGCCCGTAAAGCGGCCAAGATTGAAAAGCGCCTCACCAAAGATGACGAAGAAGGTGACGACGAAACCACCCAGTTTGTCGGGGCTGAAGCGCAAGAAGTCATCATTGAGAAGCTCCGTAAGTTGCACGAAGATTACGAGAACGAACAAATCGACGATGAAGAGTTCGAAGACGCCAAAGCCGAATTGCTCGCCAAATTGACGATGTAGTTGAACGCCGTGGTGATACGGCTCGGGCTATCTAGACATCAGGAACTTCGCGAAAGCGGCGACCTTCGGGGTCAATAATTTCATCGAGAATCGTCAATTCTTCCTCGGTGGGTAGGCGCGTAACCGGCACCTCATCGTCAACAACAAGATCGAATCCGGTTGCTTCAACGACTTCCCCGACGGTCACCCCGGGGTGCACTGACGCAAGGCGCATCCGATGATCCGGTGTCGCGAAATCCATGACACAAAGGTCGCTGATCACTCGTCGAATTTCATGGAATCGGGAAGACTCCGGCCCTAAAGCAGCCGCTCGGTCGTATCCCACGCCGCACACCACATCGACGTTCTCGGTGAACGTCTTGGCGTTATGTTTGGGCACCCAGTAACTCGTGGTATGGCTGATCGTGTTGCTTGGGCCACCGCGAAAACCCAGCAATTGAACTTTGGGTTGGGCCGCAGTACCACCGATTGCTGAAAAATTCATGTTTGCATACTTGTCAATTTGCACCGGCGACATCATCACGTGACGACGCCCGCTCCACACGATGTCAAACATGCGCCGATACGGATTCCAGGTCTCGATGACCTTGTCGTCACCCCATCCGTACGCGACATCATTCGCGATCAGCGTCGCCTCAGAATCGGTCATCATGAGTTCCGGCTCGAACGTGGCCCGAGCCAATCGTCCGCCAATCATCGGCGTCACGCCAATGGGGTTTGCCAGTATTTCGCCGTCACCACGGAACGTTTCAGCAATTGCAATAGCACACACGTTTGCTCGCCGGATTGCTTCATTGGTCATTGGTTCGCCACCTTGGCTTGATAGGTCTTCTCATCAGAAATGTTCAGCCACTCGGCACGGTACGCTTCGAAGGCTTCCGGGGTTTTGGCAGATGCGACGTACGCTGCCAGCGCCGCATCGTCGACTCCGTAGTCGGGGTGACATGACGTTGGATGCGCGCCGTTGGGGGCTTCGATTACGCCGTCAACCATCATTCGATTGACCCGCAAACGATGGACACAGCCGGCATCGGCGGCCAACTGCTCGGTCGGAACAATGCGTTCGACAGAGACGAAACGCCCGCCGGTGGGAGCAGCTTCAAGCATGAGGTCATCGAAGTACTGATCCGGCCCGGTGAATGCCGCATTGCCTCGCTCGTCACCAAGGTTGTAATGCACAAGGGCAGCATCAAGCTCAAATGCGGGCACCGCAACAAGTTCTTCGTGGGTGCCCGACGCTCCGGGAAACGGCGACGTTACCGTGCCAAGACGCGGATTGTGGGCGGCGACGTCGGTCCCAAGCCCAACCCGAGTGGGCAAGAATGGGACGCGCCAGGCAGCGGCTTGCAACCCCAGCAAGAATTGGCCTTCGTCGTATTCTTCAGCGGCCACCGCGCCGGTTTGGCGTGCGGCTCGAAAATGGGGTTCGAGGGGGATGTCGTCAAGCGACACGAACGCGTACACGACCTTTGTAACTTTCCCGGTTGCGCACAACTGTCCAACGTCGGGCCCGCCAAATGAGACAACGGTCAGATTGTCGACGTCTGAGCGGATCAATGCGCGAATCAGTGACATGGGTTTGCGTCGCGCACCCCAGCCTCCAATTCCGATTGTCATGCCGGATCGAAGATTGGCGACCGCTTCGTCGGCGGTCATGCGTTTGTCAGCCATGTGTTCAGCGCTCCTTGTCTGAAAAGTCGGCGTTTTCACCGGTCGCAACGAACGCGTCACGGGCCTCGTCGGCTACGCCGGTTAGGTTCAACTCGAAGGTAAATCCTTGTTCGAAGCGGTAGCTGCGTTTGACATCCCACAGGTCGATGCCATTGAGTGACTCTTTGGCGGCCCGAATCACCACCGGACTTTTCGCTGCGATCTGGCGTGCTACTTCAAGTGCTGCATCACGGAGTTCTTCGGGCTGTACGACTTTGAGCACCGAACCAAACTCAGCCAACTCATAGGCCGATGCGGTCGCCGACGTATAGACCATGGCCCGCATTTTGTGTTGTGGCACTAACCGGCTCAAATGCGTTGCTGCGCCAAGCGCCCCGCGGTCAACTTCAGGCAAGCCAAACGTGGCATCTGATGCGGCAATGATCACGTCGGCATTGCCGACCAGCCCGATTCCGCCACCGAGGCAAAAGCCATTCACCGCGGCAATAACGGGAACTGGACATTCATAGATTGCAGCAAATGCCGCGAAACAACCTTTGTTGGCACCGATGAGCGCTTCGAAACCTTGCGTGGCTTGCATTTCTTTGATGTCAACACCGGCGTTGAAACCTCGGCCTTCGGCTCGGAGCACGACAACTCGTGTGGCGCGATCTGCGCCAAGTCTTGTGATGATGTCGGCAAGTTCAAACCAGCCTGCGACGGTCAACGCATTGACCGGTGGGTTGTTCATGACAACTTCGGCGATGCCGCTCGCATCGGATGTGGCGGTGATTCCCATGGTTTCCTCGCACGTTTCGCGGTTTCTGACGATGCGTCAGAATCTAGTGCCGACTAGTGCACTTCGTTGAAGGCGAGCTTTTCTCCCCCACCGTGGACGACCAGATTTGCTCCTGAAATAAACGACGCGAGCGGCGAAGCCAGAAACGCGACGGCGTCACCAATGTCGCTCGGTTCGGCGACCCGGCCCATCGGAACGGTTGCCGAAACGGCCGCAGCCCCCTCGGTTCCTCCGTAATACTCCTCAAAAACTTCGGTTCGCACCATGCCCGCCGAGACACTGTTCACCCGGACTTTGGGTGCCCACTCCATCGCCAGCGACGTGGTCAGATTGACCAGGCCTGCTTTGGCCGCGCCGTATGCGGCACTTCCCGGCGAGGGTCGCATACCCGACAGACTCGTGACGTTCACGATCGAGCCCCCGGATTCTTGTGTGGCCATGTGGGCGTGAGCGGTGGTTGCGACATGCAAGGCCGACAGCAGGTTGAGTCGAACGATCGATTCGCTAAAGCGGGCGCTTGCCTCAGCGGCGGGCACAACCGGCGTGCCCCCTGCATTGTTCACCACGATGTCAATTGACCCAAACGTCGTAACGATCATTGCGATGAGTTGTTCGACCGCCTCCGCGTCACGCACATCGCACGCAGCAAATGGTTCGGCCGCCTTTGAGCCATCGGTTGAATGGGGAAGTTCGCTTGGCGCGTTGCGCCCGCAAATCACCACGCGGGCACCCGCGTCAAGCAGGCGAGTGGTGATCCCCCGACCGACACCTTTCGCACCGCCGGTGACGAGCGCGATGGTGTTCGACAGGTCAATAGCAATACTCATAGTGCAGGCACCGTTGCATTTCGTGCCAAGTTCCACAAATCGAGGCTGCTCATTTTTCATCACCTGAAGTTGCGGCAACCAAGTTGTCTTCTTCGTGGGTGAGGAGGAACTCGCCGTCGTCCGCGTCATAGTCGAATAATTCGCCGTACCGTCCCCAGTCGATTGCGATGTCAAGTTGTGCTTGCGCAGCATCCGCGGGGAAACCCCGCCGCAGCAGATCGAGAAAGAAGTCGTCTCGTAGTTTGCCGTCGTCGCTGCGTTGCAAGGCCCGTACGATTGTTCCCACCATTGGGGCGCGGTCAACCGCGAGCGACGCGAAGAGTTGTTTGCGCACTTGGATGTCGCCGGTGAACCATTCGCGGCCCACGTCGGTCAAAGATACGTCGGCATCCGCGACGCTGAGCAGTCCGAGCATCGTGCCAGCGTCGACGAGGGGCAACAGGTCATCGACTTCAAATGCCAACTCATCGGCGAGTTCTGGCAGGTCCGCGACTCCGTCGTGCGAATAGACAAGTTCGGTAAGACCGGCCAGCCCACCCACGGTTACCGCAGGGAGGGGATGAGTGAGCGGCCCAGAAGTCGCCCGTCCAGGCGCTTGCGCGCTTTCTTCTCGGCCGGTGAGAATCCCATAGAGCCGATCAACAAGCGATTCAAAGGTAACCGAACGTCGGTCACGTGGGCGTGCAAGTCCAACGTGGACTTCGGCAATGAGATGTCCGGGGTTCGATCCCATCACGAGCACGCGATCGGCCAGCAGCACCGCTTCGTCAATGTTGTGGGTGACGATACAAATACAACGTGTGGGAAAATCGGGTTCGGCCCACAGATGCATGAGTTCATTGCGCAAGTTCTCTGCGGTCAACACGTCGAGCGCACTAAAGGGCTCGTCCATCAAAAGCGTGTCGGGTTGGAGTACAAGTGCCCGGGCGAAGCCGACACGTTGACGCATTCCGCCTGAGAGTTCACGGGGATATGCGGTTTCGAAACCGTCGAGGCCGATGACGTCAATTGCTTGCAGTGCTGCCTCACGCCGCTGCGAGGCTGGAACACCGCGTGCTTGCAAACCGAGTTCCACATTGGCTTGCACCGTAAGCCACGGCATCAACGCAAAACTCTGGAACACCATTGCCACACCCGGATTGGCGCCATCGAGTGGCGTCCCGCGGTAACGCACTTCGCCCTGGGTTGGTGGAATGAGCCCCGCGATCGTGCGCAACAGTGTTGACTTGCCCGAACCGGACTTGCCAAGTAACGCCACAATCTCGCCCTCGCGCAAGGTGAGCGATACATCTTCTAACACTTTGAGGCTGGTGCCATCGGCCGAAGGGAACGACTTGTAGAGATGGTCGACTTCCATGATCGGATGCCCGACCGGGGTTGCTTCACGTTCAGATCTCGTACTCATGACACCTCCTTGGTTAGCTCAGCGAATAACGGGTTTCTGCCACACGGTACAACCGTCGCCAAAACAGACGGTTGACGCCGACGACATACAAGCTCATGACCAGAACGCCAACGAGCACCTTTCCAAACTCGCCATGCGTCGTCGCCTGAGTAATGTACGCCCCAAGACCGTGGGCAATCAGGGTGTGATTCCCATAGGACACAACTTCCGCCACGATCGACGCATTCCAGGCTCCACCCGCCGCGGTAATACCTCCGGTTACCCACGATGAGAAAATGGCGGGGCCGATGAGGTTTCGCCAGCGAAGCCAACGCGACAAACCCAAACTCAGTGACGCTTCGCGCAGGTCGTTGGGGATTGCACTGGCCCCCGCGATCACATTGAACAAGATGTACCACTGCGCCCCGAGTGCCATGAGCACAGTGCCCCCGATGTCGAGGGAAATGCCGGTCTTGATCAACACCAGCGTTGCCAAGGGGAACAGAAAGTTTGCGGGGAAACTCGCCAACACCTGGACAATTGGTTGGGCGAAGCGCGTCACGCGCGGATTCATTCCAATCCACACGCCAATTGGCACCCAAATGACCGACGCGACGATCACCAGTACGACAACCCGCACGAACGTTGCAAGGCCAAGGACGAAGGCGTGCGGAAACTGTCCGATCCCCACGGTTTCATCAATGAACGACAACATTCGCCACAGGCCAAAAATCGCGCCCGCGCCGATGAGGACACTAAATACAAGGTCGCCCGCGCGGCGACGGTTTTCGTTGACATGAAGGCGGGCTTCGGCGAGGCCAAGAGGTCGAGCAACCACATCAAGCCCCCGACCGATTGGTCGCCCAATTCGGCCCAAGAACGTCGGCAACCCCGAGTGTCGAAGGACATCAAAAACGAGGCTGCGCTGTTCAACGGTTGCGGTCGTGTCACCACTTCGAAACCGTTCAGCCCAGGCAATAAGTGGGCGCCAAAACAACGCGTTCACGGCGACGACCATCACGATCATGACCACGATCGCCAACACCATGTAGCCGACTTGTTTGCGGGCCGCTGCCGCCGCGACATATGAGCCGATGCCGGGCAGTGCGTACGTGTGGTTGTTGACGCTAATGACCTCCGATGCGACAAGAAAGAACCAACCACCGCCGAAACTCATCATGGCGTTCCACACGAGCGGGATCATGCCGCTCGGTACATCAAGTTTCCAGAAGCGCTGCCATTTTGTGAGGCGTAAAATGCGAGCAGCTTCATCAAGCTCGCGCGGCTGTGTCGTGAGCGACTCGTAAAACGCGAACGTCATGTTCCAGACCTGCGACGTGAATATGGCGAAGACACTGGCGCATTCGAGGCCAAGCATGGTGTTCGGGAAAAGCGTCAACCACATGGTGAGCGTGATCGACAAGAACCCAAGCACAGGCACCGACTGCAAGATGTCAAGGACTGGAATGAGCACTTTGCCCGCGCGACGCGACCGTGCGGCGGCGGTCGCATAGACGAACGTGAAGGCCACCGAAACGCCAAGCGCCGCAAACATCCGAGCGAGCGAACGCATCGCCACATAGGGCAACGTCGTTGGATTCGTAGAAACGGTTGTTGCCGCATGCGCTGGGTCAAACGGAGCGTTGACCCCGTGAGCAACACGCACGAGAAGCCATAAGCACACCGCAACCGTGCCAATAACGAGCGCGTCAGCAGCAAGGCGTGACCGCGACTGCAACGTCGCGTCGTGACCCACGTAGGGGCGCCATACGTTCATTTCACCTCCTCGCGGCACGTAGACAGCGCCGCGAGCAAGATACGCTTAACTCACGGCGACGACGGATGCATTGGCCACAACGCGCGCCAGAACCGGGCACGTGTCATTGGCCTTGGGACTTCGATACGTATCAAGGGGATCAGCGTTCACCAGTTCACCTCCTCACGCATGTGTTCGTGGTGCGGCGATGATCGTACCGGTTCGAACGAAGTGATGTGAACTTGCTCACAGTTTGCACGGTTTGGTTGTCGTTTGGATGTGATCCGCCCATCCTGAGGTTTCCAAACGGCCAACAAGGAGTCTCATGAACACCTCACAACGCACTACTTGACGCGCCGGCGTCGCCGCATTCTCGATTGCACTCATGTTGAGTGCGGGAGCATGCAGTTCAGGAAGTGCCAACGACGCCGCCGATGGCACGTCAGATTCGAAGGTTGCCACCACCGTTGCCGCTGTTACTTCCACCGTCGCGTCAACCACGTCCGCGCCTGGCTCTCCAACAAGTTCAAAGTCGATGAGTGATGTCGCATTTACCGAAGCTGGCACCAATCTCAAGATTGGTGATACCGCGACCGTCGCGGGCGATTACGCCGGAAAGGACTACGCCCTTGAAGTCACCGTTACCGGCATTGAGAAGGGGACTGACGCGGACCTTAAATCACTCAAGCTTGATGCCACGTCTCTTGATCCGTTTTATGTGAAGGTGAAGGCAACCATCGTCGCTGGTGAAGCAGGTGGCGCTGATCCGACCGACAATCTCGTTCCGGTTGCCGGCACGAAGCCCGGTCAACAAATCATTGAGTTCGGCAAGTTCGAGCCTTGCAACCTTGAGAGCTTCGATCTTGAAGCAAAAGTGGGCGACTCAATTGAGACCTGTTCACCCTTTGCGTTCGACAAAGGTACAACTCCAGATTCCGTGGCATTCACCGGTGGTGAAGGCGATCCGATTTTCTGGAAGAGCTGAGTTCGGTTCTCACGCGGGTGATTCCTGCGAGGCTTCCTGTCTCGCTGGAATCACCTGAAATCGATCGTGAATATTGATCGTATGGTGCGCGAGACTGTTCAGACCATGGGCTTGGATGGGGCCCGTCGTCGAGCCGAAAGGTCCCCCATATGAGCACTGCGCCAGCAACTTCCAACATTGCCGCCCGCGCTGAGAACGCCACCAAGTGGTATGGCCACGACGAAACCGCGGTTGCGGCGTTGCGTGGCGTTTCCGTTGAGTTCCGTCGTGGCGAGTTCACTGCGGTTATGGGAGCTTCAGGATCTGGCAAATCCACGCTCATGCATTGCTTAGCGGGACTTGACCGGCTAACGGAGGGAAAAATCTTCATCGGCGACACCGACTTGTCGTTGCTTGATGACAAAGAACTCACCGTGTTGCGGCGGGACCGTGTGGGATTCGTGTTTCAAGCGTTCAACCTGGTGCCCACGTTGAACGCGAAAGAAAACATCGTATTGCCCATTTCACTCGCTGGACGCGACGTTGACTCGGACTGGTTCGATGAGGTGATCGCGACCGTCGACCTTGCCGACCGCCTCAAGCATCGACCGAGCGAACTGTCTGGCGGCCAGCAACAGCGCGTCGCGGTGGCTCGTGCACTTGTGTCCAAGCCCGAACTGGTTTTTGCCGATGAACCGACCGGCAATCTTGATTCGACGTCGAGTGCGGGAGTGTTGCGTTTTCTTCGCAATGCGGTTGACACGATGAAACAAACGATCGTGATGGTCACGCATGATCCGGCAGCAGCGTCATGGGCGGACCGTGCGGTGTTTCTCGCAGATGGCCAAATTGTGGCCGACTTGGCAGAACCCAATGCTGAGCGGGTGCTGGAGCAAATGCGCCAACTTGATGCGCGCCTGGTGAGCAGTCACGAACGAAACCGCGACTGACATGCTGCGCACAATTCTCGCCAATCTCGCTCGACGCAAGTTGCGTCTTTTAGCAACCAGCCTCGCGGTGCTTCTCGGCGTCATGTTTACGTCAGGCACACTGGTATTGACCGATTCGCTCCAGGGAACGTTCGACAATTTGTTTTCGAATGTTTATGAGGGTACGTCCGCGGTGGTGCGTTCGAATGCGCATATTGAAGGTGGAATCGAATTCGGGGCTACGCCCTCGCGCGGTTCGCTCAGTGACTCGTTAGTGAAAGAAGTTGCCAACGTGAATGGCGTGGCCGGCGCCGAAGGTTCCGTTGGTGGTTACGCGCAGGTGGTCAAGGTCAACGGCAAAGCGCTCGGTAATCCAAACAATGGGCCGCCGACGTTGGGCGGAAATTGGTTCACGAATGAGAAGCTCAATCCGTATCGGATTGTTGCTGGGCACGCCCCACAGAGTGCAAACCAGGTGGTCACCGACATTTCCACCGCGAAAGATGCGGGATACCGCATTGGCGACAAGATCCCGCTGCTCACGCCAACCGGTCAGGTAACAAAGGATCTTGTTGGACTCACAAAGTTCGGGAATGCAGATTCGTCGGGTGGCGCGACCATGGTGCAGTTCACGTTCGCAGAAGCCCAAAAAGTGCTGGCAAAGCCGGGTCAGGTTGACGAAATTTGGGTGCAAGCAAAACCCAACATCGCACCCGAGCAGGTCGTTGCGAATATTGACGCTGCCAACCTTCCCCATGTCGACGCCCTCACCGGGCAAGCCGCTGCCCAAGAAGCCAAAGATCGTGCAACTTCGTTTCTGTCATTCTTTTCGATCTTCCTTCTCGTATTTGCCGCCATTGCACTCCTTGTCGGGGCATTTATTATCGCCAACACCTTTTCAATTCTTGTCGCTCAGCGCACCCGAGAGCTCGCGCTCTTGCGAGCGATTGGCGCGTCACGCCGCCAAGTACTCGCATCGGTTGTAGCGGAAGCTGCCGTCGTCGGTGTCATCGCCTCATTTTTTGGCATGCTGCTCGGTTTTGGCGTCGCATCGATCTTGCAACGGGCACTCATGGGCGACTCGTCGTTGGCAACGGGCACCACGCTGAGTACCCGCACGATCATTGCTTCGTTTGTGATTGGAGTAGGGATCACGGTCCTTTCTGCTCTGTTGCCGGCGCGCAAAGCTGCCCGTGTTCCACCCGTCACCGCTATGCGTGAAGCGGCAATTGAAGACACGTCACGTTCGGCATTGCGTTTTATCATTGGCATCGTCCTACTCGTGATTGCGGGGATCGCATTTGTTGGGGCAGCGACGACAAACACGCCCCAATTGGTTGGCGTTGGTTCACTCGCTGGCCTTGCGGGCGCAGTCGTCTTTGGGCCGACTCTCGCAAGCGGTATCGCCCGATTTGCCGGCCGTTGGGTTCGCAAGCGTGGCATGGCCGGCCACCTGGGCATCGAAAATGTGTTGCGCAATCCGAAACGAACCGCGTCGACCGCTTCGGCGCTAATGATCGGCGCAACATTGGTGTGTGCCATATCGGTGTTCGCCGCATCAGCAATCGCTTCAATTAACAATCTGGTTGACACCGGTTTCCACGGCGAGGTCGTCATAACCAGTACGGGAAATGGAATTCCGCTATCTGACATTTCACGCGCCAAGCGTGCACCGGGCGTGGACGCCATCGCAGCGATGCAGTACGGACCCGTCGAAATTGACGGGAAAGCAGTTTTGGCGTCTGCCACCGATATTGACGCCTTGTCCAAGCTTGTCGACATGCGCGTATCTGCGGGCAGCATTGCACACTTTGCTATTGGCGATATTGCAGTCTCAGCTGACAAGGCAACATCGAGTGGTTGGAAAGTGGGTACGAAACTTGAAGGCAAATTGCTCGATGGATCAAAGGTGCCCTTGACGGTTCGTGCGATCTACACGAATCCTTTGGTCGCACAGTCCATGTTGACAGCAACGCAAACGATCAAAGGCTCACTCGTTCTTCCGGTTGCCCAGATCGCGTTCGTTGGCGCGACGCAAGGCGTCACGGGCGAGGCGTTGGTGCACAATCTTGATCAAACGTTCGCGAAGAACCCAACAGCCAAAGTACAAACCAATGACGGCTTCAAGAAGTCATCGGCCGCACAAATGGACACGTTCTTGAAAATTGTGTACGCCATGCTCTTTCTCGCAGTGTTCATTGCCTTTATTGGCATCGTCAATACGCTTGGCTTATCTATTTTGGAGCGCACCCGAGAGCTCGGTTTGCTGCGTGCCGTTGGGATGACTCGCAAGCAACTGCGAGCAACCGTGCGCATTGAGTCACTTCTCATTGCGGTGACAGGAACGGTCATCGGAATTGCGCTGGGCACAGCGATTGGATCTTCCCTGATGAAGTCTTTTGGCCCGGATCAAGCACTGACCGGTTTCGCGATTCCCTATGACCGACTCATCGTCGTCGCGGTTGCCGGGGTGTTTGTTGGTCTGATTGCGGCCCTCTTGCCAGCACGACGAGCAGCGCGCCTTGATCCACTTGACGCACTTGCCACCGAGTAATTCGTTCTGTTCCCCAAGCAACTACTGTGGTCGTCAGAATCTGACGGATCGTCAGGAACCGAGTAACGGGAGTGTTTATGACCGAAAAGACGAAAGTCGCCGCGCTTGGCGCTGAAGGTTGGTTCACGCTTTCGGGGGAGCCAACCTTGCTCGGTTCGCGCTGTTCAACGTGTGGCACGTTCACTTTTCCCCGGCGTAACGGCTGGTGTCCAAACCCGACGTGTCGTGGCACCGAACTCGTTGACACTCCCCTGTCACGCACGGGACGTATCTGGTCGTATACCGACGCCCAGTATCAGCCACCGGCCCCTTACATTTGCCCCGCCGAAGTATTCGAGCCGTTTGCAATCGCCGCGGTTGAACTTGCCAATGAGGGGCTTGTAATTGTCGGACAGCTCACACCCGGCGTAACTGTTGATGATGTCCATGTCGGCGACGACGTCGAATTGGTGGTCGAAACGCTCTATAGCGACGACGAAAACGATTACCAGGTGTGGCGGTGGCAGCCGGTGAAAGGATCCAAATGAGCACGCAATTGACAGACGCACCGATTGTCGCCGGGGTCGGTATGCACCCATGGGGGAAATGGGGTCGGAATTTCGTTGAATATGGCATTGCCGCCGCGCAAGACGCGCTTGATGATGCGGGCGTAGCTTGGACTGACGTTGATTTTGTTTCCGGTGCTGACACCATGCGCAATGGGTACCCCGGCTATGTAGCGGGCGCGACGTTCGCGCAAGCATTGGGTTGGACCGGATGTCGGGTGGCGTCAAGTTACGCCGCGTGTGCATCCGGTGCGACCGCCCTCGAAGCGGCTCGTATGCGTATCTTGGCTGGCAAATGTGACGTCGCGCTCGTCGTTGGCGCAGACACCACACCAAAAGGTTTTCTTGCCCCCAATGCGGGCGACCGACCCGATGACCCTGATTGGTTGCGGTTCCGACTCGGTGGCATCACCAATCCGACGTATTTCGCGCTGTACGCGCGACGCCGCATGGACGTGTTTGGTGACACCGACGAAGATTTCGCACAGGTCAAGGTCAAGAACGCGCAGCATGGGCTTGCGAACCCCAATGCCCGCTATCACAAAGCAACGTCGATCGAAGAGGTTCTGGCGTCTCCAATGGTCGCAAACCCTTTGCGTCTCTTAGAGATCTGTGCGACGTCCGATGGCGGTGCAGCCGTAGTGTTGTGTTCGGCCGACTATGCGCGCAAGCACAACATTGCGTCGCCGGTGAAAGTCGCGGCGATTTCAACAGTGACGCCGACGTATCCCAACACGATCATTGAAATGCCCAACCTTGCAACCGATTCGTCGGCGACGACCGAGGCCCCCGAACGGCCATTTAAAGCATCGATTGCACACGCTGCCTACGAGGAGGCCGGTATTGGGCCAGAGGACCTGTCGGTTGCCGAAGTGTACGACCTGTCGTGTGCGCTTGAACTTGACTGGTACGAAGACATTGGTTTGTGCGCACCCGGTGATGCCGCGAAACTTCTGCGAGACGGGTCAACGACCCTTGGTGGCCGCATTCCAGTCAATCCGTCTGGCGGCCTCGCCTGTTTTGGAGAGGCGGTGCCCGCCCAAGCAATTGCTCAAGTTTGCGAAATTACCTGGCAGTTGCGCGGTCAAGCAACCGGTCGGCAAGTTGAAGGTGTCAAAGCTGGGATCACCGCGAACCAAGGGCTCTTCGGTCATGGTTCGGCCGTGTTGTTGGTGCGCTGATCAGCTCGCCGTGCCTGCCTGTTCGGCGGTCAAACGATCATTTGCAGCGAGTGACTCGATGCAGTCGCGAAACGTGTCCGCCACATCTCGATAGGTAATACCAAGATCGTCGTGAACATCACCATCGTCGGATGGGGGCATCTGCGTGTAGTACTCCATTGCCGCCCTGGTGAGAACGGCGTGCTTGCCCGTGAGGCGACAGACTCCGTCAACGACAGAGCCAAGCGCGCGTAGGCCCACACCAGGAATGGGGAGTCGGCGAATTTTCCGACCGGTCACCGCGGAAAACATTTCGGTGATCTGGCCTGCGTCGAGATATGCCCCACCCGCCATGAATCGACGAGGGCCGTTGTTTGGCTCAAGAATCTCGGCGTGAATCTGTGCGAGGTCCCGCACATCGATGACAAGCCAACCTGCGTCGCTGCCCGGTACGATTCCCCCGCGCAGCACGGTGACAAAACCATCGGCAACTTCGCCAAAGCGTCCGGCCGCACCGGGCCCGACGACCATGCCCGGATACGTGATCACAATTGGGGCACCATCTTCCTGGAGTGAACGGGCGAACTGCTCGACAGCGGACTTTGACTGTCCATACGCGTCGCCACCGTCGGCCGGTGGAAGATCCGCATGCAACCGTGCTATCCCTGACGCAAACAGTGCGGTTATTGACGACGTATGCACGATTGGGTCACATCCCTGTGCCACGGCGAATCCCAAAACGTTTTGTGCGCCGAGAAGATTCGTCGCGTGCATCTGGGCTGCCTGGCGAGGATCCGTTGCCACAACCGCGGCACAATGCACGACAGCGTCACAACTTTCCATCGCTTCGACGACTGCGTCAGCGTCGGTGATGTCACCTTCGATCACCTGGTCGACAACAAATCCCAAGGCATCTTGCGTTCGCGCAAGCGCATTCGCGTTGCGCACCAAACACGTGAGTTCATGGCCCCTGGCAGCGAGCGCCTGTGCTGTCCACGCTCCAACAAATCCTGTTGCTCCCGTTACGAACACCCGCATGTCAGTACTCGATTGTCACGCAAAAAAGCGGCTGATTGCATCGATGATGCACACCGGTTTTGTGCCGCCTTCAACTTCAATGGTCACACGCATCGTGGTTTGGATGCCGCCTTTGACATCATCCACGGCCAATAGCTCTGCGCCCCCTCGGATACGCGAACCCACGGGTACCGGTGCTGGAAACCGTACTTTGTCAACGCCGTAGTTCACCCCCATCGACACACCACGTACTTCAACGATCTGAGGCAGCATTTCGTTCGACATCGAAAGCGTTAAGTAGCCGTGTGCAATTGGCCCACCAAACGGTGACTCCGCAGCCGCCCGTTCAGGGTCAACATGAATCCACTGATAATCGCCGGTTGCATCTGCGAACTCATTTACCCGGTCTTGAGTGACGAGCACCCAGTCGCTGTAACCCAGGTGCGTACCTACGGCACCTCGCACCGCTTCGATGCCATCGAAAATCGTTGGGTTCATACAGGCGAAGGCTACTGGTTTGACGCTATGCGCACCGCAAAGTCTTCAGCCGGCTCGGGTTTGGAGAACAAGTAACCCTGGGCCCGGCGACATCCAAGTTCAATCAGTACTTGGCGTTGCGTATCGGTTTCGACGCCTTCGGCCGTGGTGGTCACGCCAAAAGCTCGTGCGAGTTCAAGTGTTGCGTCGACGATTGCACGGTCGGACGGATCGTCGCCCAGCCCTGCAACAAAGCGCTGGTCAATTTTGAGCGATGTCAGTGGCAGCTCTTTGAGTTGAAGCACTGATGAATAGCCGGTTCCAAAGTCATCTATTGCGAGCCCAACGCCGAGCGCTCGTAAACGGTTGAATTGTTCTCCTGAGCGAGTCGGATCGTCAAGGAGCATCGATTCGGTGAGCTCCAGACACAGTGATGTGGCCGGATAGCCGGTCTCTTCAAGCACCGCAGCAACTTCGGTGGCGAACGCTTCATTGCGAAGTTGTTGCGCGGACACATTCACATGCAAGAGGAAATCGGGGTTGTCGCTGAGCCATGGCAACGCGAGTGTGGTTGCGCTGCGCAGCATGACCGCACCCAAACGGGATACAAGTTGAGCAGATTCGGCGAGCGTTACGATTTCGTATGCGCCAATTAAGCCTTCGGTTGGATGCTGCCATCGCACGAGCGCTTCCGCACCAATGATGGTCGACGTCGCAATGTCCCACTCGGCCTGAAAGTATGGCACGAGTTCACCGCGTTCAATCCCATGTTGCAATTCGCTGATTCGACGAAGACGTTGCAGGTGCCGGTCGTCTGCCCCATCGTCAACTTCGAAATGGCTTCCGATTTTTTTAGCCTGATCCAAAGTCGATTCGAGCCGACGGAGTGCTTCTTGTGCACTGGGGACCGATTCGCGATCGTCCCCAATGTAGGCAAGCCCGCCGGTTGCGGTAACCGCGGTTATCGAATCGCCGAGCGCAAATGGTGCCGTGAGTGTTGCGAGGAGCGCTTGTACCTGTGTAATCAACGCGTTCACGTCACTTGCGTCTGGCACCACAACCAAGAAATCATCTGCACTGAGACGAGCGAGGGTCACACCAGCATCAGCTGCGCTCGCAAAGCGAGACGCAACTTCTCGCAAGAGTTCGTCACCGACGTGGTGTCCAAGTGCTTCGTTGACCAACTTGAAGCGATCGAGGTCAACCATGGCAATGCCGATGCCTGGAGACTCACCTGATTCGATTTGATCAAGCTGACGCTGCAAGTCACTTGTTGCATACCAACGGTTCGAAAGGCCGGTGGTTGGGTCCGTGCGTGCTTGCCGCGCGAGTTCTGCTTCGGTGTCTTGGCGATCGAGCGCAGCCGCAATGATCGCGCTCGCAGACCTCGTGCTCGTCATGTGCGTTACGTCAAAACCAACGTCTTCGAGCGTTGACTCAAGCCCGAGAAAACCAACGACTTTCCCGCGGGTCATGATCGGAACCGCGAGCACGCTCTTAACCCCACCGGACTCAAAAGCTTCACGCTCAAGTGAGTACTCGTCGCTGCAATCACCTGGAATGGTCAGTCGGAACTCTGAGCCGGAAAGCAAAAGCCGGACCATGGCAGACAGGTCGATTCGCAGCTCATCTGGCAGTGCAACGGTTGGGGCACCAATTGGGGCTTGCCATTTCGCAGTGAGCATGATCTGATCACGGTCAACAAGCCACACAGAAATGCGCGTGACCGCATTCAAGCCAGAAAGCTCTTCAAGGGCAGCATTGAGACCTGCGTCGATATCGTCGGCGGCTAGATCGAGGAACGTTGAGGCAATACGAGCGACGCGTTCTTCGTTCGCGATCAGTGCCGAAATCGTCTCATTGACGCTCGAGTCAATCTCTGACGGGGTCAGCGTAACCACAAAGCTGCCAGGCCCAAATACGTCGTCACCAAAACGGGTTGCGAAATGAAACGATCGATAATCGCCATCGACATGCCGCAGCTGCACAACCGAACCAATCGGCGCACCTTTCCGGCCTTGCCACCTCGTTACTCCATTCACGGTCCGATCCATATTGTCAACATGGACGAATTCGGTGAAGTGATGGCCGATCACCGACGTTGCGTCATAGCCCAAGCTGGCGATAACGGCACCACCCACAAAAGCGATCGTGCCATTGGCTTCGCAACCAACGACAATGCTGGGGACAAAACCAAGAACAGCTTCGAACGCCCGGTGCGCGTCAAAGTCGGTGTCGGGCATGTCACGCGTCAACGCGTTGTGCATCCAAGCTCCTGGTCCGTTTGCCCTAGATGAGCGCTCGACGTTGTCAAGTACCCACGTATCCCGATCTCCACTGCACAGTCTCGCGGATAACCGAGTGTTCAATCAACTCTTTCGCGCATCAATTACGGAAAAGCTGAAGACGCATTCAAGGATGCTGAGATGACACAGAAATGACTTCACCGGTGAGGTAACTCGAATAGTCACTCGCGAGGTACACCATGGTGTTTGCAACCTCCCACGGTTCGGCAGCACGGCCAAAGGCTTCTTTCGATTCGAGTTCGGCCAAGAGATCATCAGATGTGACCTTTGCGAGGAATGGATGCATTGCCAAGCTGGGCGCGACCGCATTGATGCGAATACCGTGTTCGGCTGCTTCAACTGCAGCACAGCGTGTCAATGCCATCACCCCGGCTTTTGCAGCGGCATAGTGTGCCTGACCTTTTTGTGCGCGCCATCCGAGCACGGACGCGTTGTTGACAATGACGCCACGTTGACGGGGAATCATGTGGCCAAGTGCCGCGCGGGTCGCTCGAAACGTTCCATTTAGTGTGACGTCCAAAACGACGTTCCACTGCTCATCGGTCATGTCGACAAGGTTTGCGGTGCCCCCGAGCCCCGCGTTGTTGATCAAAATATCAATGCCTCCGATTTCTCGTTCGGCTGCTGCGAACAAAGCGTCAACATCGTCTTGAAGGGTGACGTTGCACAATGCGGTTGCAGGGCGTTGACCGGTTTCGGCTTCGAGACGATCTGCTGCTTCGCCAAGGCGACGCTCATGTATGTCACTAATCATCACCTGTGCGCCTTCTTCAGCACACCGCTTGGCAACGGCATAACCAATTCCGGTGCCTGCCGCTGCTGTTATCAGGGCGGTGCGACCGGTGAGGAGTTGGTGACCCGGAACGTAGGGAGGGGCAGTCATCTAGTAGCTCCAATCAAAGACTTGGGCGAGGTTCTCTGGGCATGCCGAGTGCACGCTCAGAAATGATGTTGCGTTGGATTTCATTCGAGCCGGCATAGATCGTGTCGGACCTCGTGAACAAGAACAGTTGGTGCAGCGGCGTGAGACGCTCAGCGTCAGAAGGATCGTGTGCTGACCAATCTTGTGCAGCCATGCCAAGCACGTCCATGGCAAGTTCGCCAAGATCACGATGCCAGGTTGCCCAATACAGTTTTGTGATCATGGCCTGTGGACTCAGCGTGGTTTCATCGCCGGACAGCACCCGAAGCGTGGTGAGCCGCAAGATGCGGAGGCGCAACCACGAATCGGCGAGGCGTTGACGCACAGTTGGATCGTCCATTTTGCCGTTGTCACGTGCCGCTTGGGTCACCGCTTCCAAATGGTTTGCAAACGTTAGTTGCTGACCGAGAGTGGACGCTCCACGCTCAAACGCAAGGGTGCCGTTCGCGACTTTCCAGCCGTCGCCAGGTTCGCCAACGATGTTGGTAGCCGGGGTGCGTGCCCCGTCGAAAAACACTTCGTTGAATTCGGATGAGCCGGTGATTTGGCGAATGCCACGAATCTCGACCCCGACTTGGTCAAGCGGGACAAGCAGATACGATAAGCCTTTGTGTTTTGGGGCATCTCGGTCGGTGCGGCACAGTACAAACGCCCACTTCGCCCAGTGTGCAAGTGATGTCCAAACTTTTTGGCCGGTGATCACCCAGTCGTCGCCATCACGTTCTGCACGGGTTTGCACATTGGCAAGATCGGATCCTGCGTTGGGTTCTGAGTAGCCCTGCGCCCACAGTTCTTTGCCTGCAACGATGCCAGGCAAAAAACGCTCTTGTTGATCGGTGTTACCAAAGTGGATCAACGTCGGGCCGAGCAGTGTTTCGCCAATATGGCCGAGTCTCCCCGGGCCACCTGCCCGGGCGTATTCTTCAAACCAAATGACTTGACGGTGCAGGTTTAGGCCGCGTCCGCCATGCTCGGTCGGCCAGCCCACACATGTCCAGCCCGCATCAGCCAACGTGTGTTCCCAGGCAAGTCGTTCGTCAAAGAGTGCGTGCTCGTCCCCGGGTCCACCGCGATGGCGAACTGCCGCGTGCGGCCCGGTCAGTTGACTTGTCAACCACGAACGCGCTTGTGCGCGAAACGCTTCGTCCTCTGCGGTAAATGCAAGATCCACGTGAGCGAGCTGCTCGAGTTAGTAACGCAAGCCGGGGGCGCGGGTGAAGAACACGTCGGTCGCAAGCTGTTGACCGAGCTTGGTGGTGTCCCAACGCTTCTTCGTTGCAATCGTTGGGCCGTCTGCCCAACCTTTCATCAGAACGATCTTGTCGCCGACGGCACGAATGACCTGCCCGGTGACGTGTTGGGCTTCGTCGCTGGCGAGCCAAGCCACAAGCGGCGATGACGTTGATGGGTCCATCGGGTTGAACTCGTCGTCGGGGATCTCGTCAGCTTCAATCACCGCAGGGGCGTTGGGCATCGTGCCGGTGATTCGGGTTGCGGCGGCTGGGCCCACGCAATTCACGGTGACACCCATTTTGTAGAGTTCAAGGCTCAGTGTTTGGGTGAGCCCGGCGATGCCTGCTTTGGCAGTGGCATAGTTTGATTGACCAAAGTTGCCGACAAGTCCAGCACCTGAGGTGGTGTTGATGATCCGCCCGGTGAACGTTTCTCCCGCTTTGGAACGTTCACGAAAGTGGATTGCCGCGTGTTTCGCTGGGGCCCACGTGCCTTTGAGGTGCACGGTGATCACCGAATCAAAGTCGGCTTCGTCCATGTTCCAGATCGCGCTGTCGCGCACGATGCCTGCGTTGTTGACGAGAATGTCAAGTTTTCCGTAGGTGTCAACGGCCTGGGCGATCATCGCTCCGGCGTCGGCATAGTCGGCGACGTTGCCGTAGTTGCCGACCGCTTCTCCCCCGCGGGCTTTGATGATGTCGACGGTGAGGTCCGCGTCTTTGCCTTGGCCTTCACCTGTGACCGTTGTGCCGAGGTCGTTGACGACCACCTTTGCACCGTGCTTTGCGAGTTCTAATGCGTGGCCGCGGCCGATGCCGTGTCCGGCTCCGGTGACAACAGCGACTTTGCCGTCCAACATGCCCATCGTGAAACGTCCTTCTTGGTCTGGCCGGGCGCATCCCGGCAAAATCTGACGGTCCGTCAGATCATAGCGACCATGCCACGATCTCCGGAATCGCTAGCAAGCTCAATTTTCGACAATTGCTGCCCGAAGGCATTGAAACGCGTCTGACGCATTTGGGTGAGCGATCATCAAATCGATGCCCTGAGCACCGTTGTCTTCAAAACGTCTTATATGCTCCGCACATTCGTTCGGAGTTCCGGTCACAATGTGACGTTCCACACCTTTTGTGCCTGTCGGAAAGAGCGGCTCAATCCAGTGCAATGCGTGCGTACGAGTCCATTGCGCATCTGTGGGAGAGAGAAAGAGCACCAAGTGTCGTCGCAAAGCCGAAGCGGGGCGACCGTGTTCAGCGACGTAATCATCAAGTTGCGTCATCTGTTTGGCGTAGCGTTCCGGTGTTACAAAAAGTCCGAGATACCCATCGGCCCATTCCGCTGCCCGGCGCAGCGCCGCATCGGAAGAGCCACCCACCCAAATCGGAACATCGCGAGATGGTCGCATTGCATACCAATCGTCACTTTGCGCCCATGCACGCTTCATCGCGCCGATCGCCCGGTCGGTCGCAGCCCCTCGAGTATGAAAATCGATTCCGGCACGATCAAATTCGGATTCATGCTGACCAACACCGATTCCAAGGCGGAACCGTCCATTTGAAAGGAGTTGCAGTGTTGAGGCAGATTTTGCGACCGCAGAAGGAACCCGGAGCGGAAGTTGAACCACGCCGGTTCCAACCGCACAACGTTGCGTCGCTTGAACCGCAAGCGTTGCTAAAACAAATGGCTCAACAGCGGGATACCCCGCAAAGAGATGATCGGCCACCCAGAGCGAATCGCAGCCGGCCTGTTCGAGATCGTGAAACAGTCGTGGTAATTCATCCCGCCAACGGTCCGCATGGGCAGTAACAGCTGTGACGAGGAAACCGCATTCCATGTTTGACGTTCCTCTCCTCTGTCGGTTGTGAACATCTCCTCCAAGTTGCCGCTATTGGGCGTAGCGGTCTCGAAGCTCGTTTTTGACGATCTTGCCCGTTGCGTTGCGGGGTAATTCGTCGACGTGTTCGAGCCGTTCTGGCAGCGCCTGGACTCGCAGGCCTTTGCCTTTTAGGAACTCCTGCATCTCGCTCATTTCAAGTGGCGCCGCGTCGGGTTCGTAAGCGACAACGGCGACAACCATTTCGCCGCGCTCTTCGTCTGGCACACCGATCACGGCGACGTCTCGCACGCGTTCGTGCTCATAGAGCAGGTCTTCAACTTCTTTGGCCGAAACGTTCTCGCCTTTGCGAATGATCACATCTTTGAGCCGTCCGGTGATGCGCACGTAGCCCTGTTCGTCAATTACGCCAAGGTCGCCGGTGCGGAACCAGCCGTCAACGAACGCGTCGTCGTTCAGTGCCGCGTCGAGATAGCCACGCATCATTTGGGGGGCTTTGGCCTGGAGCTCGCCTTCTTCATTCGCTCCGACGACCTGACCGCTGGCTGGTGACACGGCCCGCAGTTGTACCCCAGGCATGACACGGCCTTCGGTGGTGGCGAGTTTCTCATCCGGGTCACGCACATGGCTCATGGTCAAGATCGGTGCTTCGGTGAGACCCCAACCTGAGATGATTCCTTGCCCACCAATCTCGTTTTGGATGTCGTAATGCAATTGCGGGGGTTTGGGAGCACCGCCACCCGGGCAGTTCCGCAAACGTGGGAACAGTTTTTCTGCACCGTGTTCACGTTGGGCTGCGAGGTACGCCATGTGGAAGAACGTGGCTGAGCCTGCCATAGTCACGTTGGTTCGTGATGCAAGTGCGGGGGTTTCGGTCGGGTTAAACGCCTCGGTGATCACGTTGGACAGCGGGTACATCAACGACGCACAGAGCCAGATGCCACCGGCAATGTGGGTTACCGGAAATGCCATGAGGTTGCGGTCACCTTCGACACAACCCAAACAGTCGCACATGCCACGTGCGGTCACGATGATGTCACCGTCAGAATGTTGGGCGCCTTTGGGATCTGAAGTGGTGCCTGACGTGTAGAGCAACCAGGTGACGGTTTCATCCGCACGTGTCGCCGGGGGTTCGGGCGGTGTGCTCAAGGTTGCTGGGTCCCCTGCGGGAAGTTCAGGGTCGGCAACGAGGATCGCCATGTCGGATCCGTTGGCTTGTTTGATGCGCTCGGCCATGGCGACATAGTCAAAGCCACGCCATTCGCCGGGCACAATGAGGAGCTTGGTGCCCGCTTGGTTCGTGATGAAGCCGACCTCGCGGTCGCGGTAGATCGGGATGATCGGATTTTGTGTCGCACCGAGACGAGCGAGTGCGGCGATCAGTACGAGAGAGGTGTGTCGTGTGGGCAGCATCCACGACACGACATCGCCTGGGCCGATGCCGTGGTCGGCGGCAAGGCCAGCGGCTGCGACTTCAACGGCCGACTTGTATTGGCCGTAGGTCATTTCGACTCCGGCGTCATCCACGGTCATGACCACGTCGGGTGATTCGGCGGCTCGCTTGGTGACCAGTTCCCACAGGTTGCGACCTTCGAGCATTGCGTTGACTCCCCTAGCGATTGGTGTTGCGGCGGGCGTCGATTGTGGTCTGACACCCAACAGTTTTCTGACGGACCGTCAGCTTAGAGTGTACGAGCGCTGCCGCGCAGCGCGCGGTGTCCGTGGCCTTATCAACCCGCATAGGTGGGTTGTGCGGCGATGGGTTGTGCGGCACGGGCTTCGCCTGTTGCTGACAACGGATTGTTGTTGAGCTCGTGCGTTGGGCTTTGCGTTGGACTTTGCGTTGGGCTTTGCGTTGGACTTTGCGAGGGAAGATGTGTGGTGGGTGACGTGGCGATGCGTTTGACGGTTGGGGTGCACTCTATGGGCACGGTCATGGTGGTGGATTGTGGTCCGTCGCCAGGGTCATACGTGTAGTGCACGACGAGTTGCGCTTCGAGCGATTGCACGACCGCTTCAATGCCAAAGGGGTTCACGCCCTTGAGCGTGCTTGCTTCGCTGGGTGCGGGTGTGTCTTGATTAGCGGTCGCATGCGCCGAACCTGGCAGCGTAACGGTGCGACCACCATCGAGTCTCACTGTTACGTCAGAAAGGTTGACGTCAGCTCGGTATTCTCCAGCGTCGGTGCGTTCGAATGCCATCGGGGCGAGTCGGGCAAAGTTCGCGGCGGCGGTGGTCGCCGTGTCAGAGAGATCAAGGTGTGTCCCGATTGTCTGCGCGCTGATGTCAACTTGTGCGGGCATGGTCGCCCCATCTTTGAATGCAAATGAGGAGACGACTCCGGCCACGTAGGTCGAGTTCGTAAAGCGAGCGTTGTCGAAGTCGAGTATGCAGGCGTTGGACGGCGCAGGCGTGGCCGCAGGAACATCGGGGCTACCGGTGTATCCCTCGGCGTGGGCGCCGCGCAGCATCCCGGCAAACGTGTCGGGGGCGACGGCCTGAAAACCGGGGCCGAGTTGGGCCATGGCTTGGGCGGCCATGTCCGCGTTGGTCGACCAGGCGGTGAGTCCGATGGCGACGAACTTGGGACCTGGCCCCACTTGGAGCGCTTTGGCAGCTTGAATGGCGGGGACGATCTGGTCTTGGCTCGCCGCCAGCACGACATGAACCGAAGGTGTGCCATTTACAAAACTCACCACCGGTGACGTGGGTGCCCCGACGCTGTAATCCGAGTAGATGATCGATGGGTCGAGTTTTGTTTCGTACTGGGCGATTTGTCGAGGCGGCGGCGACGGCACGAACAACGAGTTGAACAGCCACACTGATTGGAGCCCGTTCGATGCCATGGCCGTGTGGGTCCGGTCGAGATACGTGTCGAGTTGATCGTCGGTCATCGACATGGGCAGCACGTAACCATCGCCACTTGGGCCTGCAATCAGGCGAGCGGTCGATGGAAGATTGTCCACGTAGTAGTTCCACACGGTCGGCGCAACACGGCTGAGCTCAGGCGAGATCGATAGGCCGATTGGAATCGACGTCGCGTTCAGGCGGTCGGTTTGCAGGTTGCGCATGAGCGAGAAGTTGTACCCGAGGTTGTCGCCGTCGCTGACGATGAACGACACGTACGTCGTGTTGTCGCCTGGTGTTTGGGGTGTTGCATCCCAGGGTGCGGACTGTACGGGATCATCAAAGTGTTCGAACACGGTCATATTCGCGGCATCGTCGCTGGGAACGAGCCGCAAACCAGCTTCGGTGATCGCCGATACCGCGATGGGTTCGTTGATCGCGAGGCCAGAGCTTTGGTAGAGCGCTGTGTCGAAGAACAGATAGCCGTACACCGGCGTACCCGGTGGAAACAGTCCGAGAATGCGTTGCAACAATGCCTGATCGGTCGCGGGGTCGAGGTCAAATACGAGTGCCCGGTTGGCGACCGCCCAATCACGGTTTGCGGGTTGGACGGCGAAACCATTCCGCGGATGGCCGATCCACTCGGGGAAAGTCCAACCGCCCGGTGGCGGCGTGACGTGGTCGAGCGTCCATTCCACGTTTGCCCGTGGGGTGGCCAGGTGCAGGTCGCGCAGATCTTGCTGAACGGTGTAGCCCAGCGCGGTCATCGATGCGATTTGATCTGGGCCGATCGGCACGAGGTCTTTGGTGCCGGCGATCGTCGTGGCGAGGTTCTGGCTGTCATACGGGACGGCCGGGTCCCACACGACGAGGCCTTTCACATCGGGCAAGAAGGTCGTGAGCACTTGGGTTGGGGTGATTGTTTGCGTCGCCATAGGGACGGCATCGTCGAGCCAGGCTTGGTTCGACGGATCGAAGTTGACCGGTGAGCGCATCCGTAGGCCGGTAAGGTAGAGGCGTGGGGCATCCCGGTTGACGATGCCTTGGAGTGCGGTAAAGGTGAGTTGTTGATCAGCGGGAAGCGCAGAAATATCCGCGACGAGCAGTTCACCGGGGGTGCCGCCGCTTCGTTGCATGCGGGGCTTGCTCGATTCTGTCAAGGTCGTACTTACTGCGCCTGCTGCGTTATTCGTCGCGCTCGGGGCAACAGTCACGACCAGGATTGCTGCGCACAACATTGCGAGCCAGTTCCCGCTTCGGCGTGGCGGACGTTCTCGAGTGGCTCGGCGCATGGTCTTTCCCATCGGCTATCGGTCCGTGTTCTCTGAATTGTTTCACGAGTTTCACCATTCAGGGCGGCGTCGTAGCAGTCGTGGCGAGTGTCACCGGCGCGTTCTGCGAGGGCTCGCCTCCGAATCGGGCGATGGTGGACCCAACACAAATGTCCAAGCGGAGGCAGTCGCTGTACTACCTTTCTCAGCGGCGACGGCGTGTAGTTTGCGGGCGGATCGCGGAGAATCTTCACAATCAACCAACGCGAGGCTTGTTTTGAGTTTTCACATTTCCACCGGTGTGCACGTCGAGCAAGTCGCTGACGGGTTTCTCGTTTTCGTCCCGGGACGAAGCGAGGTGTTGCATCTCACGGGCAACGATGCACGAGCGTTCGAGCTGGCCCGTGACGGGGTGAACGAGGTTCCCGAATCATTGGAAACCACGATGGCCGGACTGATCGAAGCCAGTGTCGTCACATCCATTGCGTGGTCGCGCCGTCGGGTGATCCAACTCGGCGGGGTCGCCGCCGCCGCATCGATCACGGTGATCGCACTCCCCAGCATTGCCGCAGCCGCATCAACACCAGGGACAACAATCAATCCGACAAGCACTTCGATAACGACAACGACGCTGCCCCCCACACCACAAACAGACCTCTACATCACCGACTTCGGAACCAACACCGTGTCGAAATGGAACGGCACCACGCTCACCACGGTCGTCAGTGGGTTCAACGGGCCGATCGGGCTGGCCTTCGATGCGACCAGCAACCTCTACATCGCCAACTACAACGCTCATACCGTGTCACGATGGGACGGCGCCCTCGTCCAGCCTGCGATTGTAGGCGGCCTCAATTCTCCGAGCGGGTTGGCATTTGACGCGGCCGGCAACCTGTACGTCAGCAACTACGGCAACGACACGGTGTCGAAATGGAACGGCGCCACCCTCACTCAACTGATTTCAAGCGGCCTCAACGGACCCTATGACCTGGCGTTCGATGCGACTGGCGACCTCTACATCTCCAACTCTTACTTCAACACGGTGTCGAAATGGGACGGCAGCGCGCTCACCACAGTCGTCAGTGGCCTCAACGGGCCGATCGGGCTGGCCTTCGATGCGGCCGGCAACCTGTACGTCAGCAACTTTCCCTCCTCCACCGTGTCAAAATGGGATGGCGCCACCCTCACCACCGTCATAAGCACTGGCCTCAACCGGCCTTGGGGGCTGGCGTTTGATGCAACCGGCGACCTCTACATCGCGAACTATGGTTCGGGCACCGTGTCAAAGTGGGATGGCGCCACCCTCACCACCGCCGTTGGTGGCATGAGCAGTCCGGTCGGTTTGGCCTTCCACTGACACGAGTCGCTTGAGGTCAATCCAATCGGTAATTGATCATCGGTGCGAGCCGATTGTCTGCAGGACAACGCGCTAAACCTATTCAAGGCCCGACACCACTCCTGGCGAGTACGTCAGGGGACGCGCTTTACGCCGCTCTGCCTTTGACAGACCCATCGGTGAGGCGTAGCGGACCACCACCCCAAACGGAAGAAATACATGCGGCAACGAAACCCCCTACGCGGAGGAATTAGATGAGTCAATGTGAACGTTAAATGGGCAGCGCGTTGTGGTCTAGGCGTCCTTCGTCAAATAGGGCGGAACGCGTGAAGCGGTCTGGCAGCCCACAACAGCGAGGAACGGGGTAATCAACAATGGCATTCAGGATGCGTTTCGGACTGCACATCGAACACGTTGATGACGGCTTTTTGATCCTTGTACCCGGACAGACCCATGTCGTGCACGTGGCCGGCGAGCAGACAGCCGCGTTTCGCCTCATCTGCGACGGCGCGGACACCGTGCCCGAACATCTCGAGCCCGCGCTGGGAGCGCTCATCGAAGCAGGCATCGTTAAGACTGACGCGCTGACCCGGCGTCGAATCCTCGCCCTGGGTGGCGTCGGTGCCGCTGCAACCATCGCCACGATCGCCCTGCCGAGCATCGCCGCAGCAGCATCGACACCAGGCACCACAGCCCCGACGACCACGACCATCCCAACGTCCACCGGCAATGTCTATGTCACCGACAACTTCAACAACCAGGTCGTCAAGGTCGACACCGGCGGCACCAAAACCACCATCGCAACCGGAATACACGACCCCCGGGGTGTGGCCGTCGGCTGACGACCTCCACCGTCGACGTGCGGTTCAGTCAAAGTTCCGCCGCCATCGAAAATGTGCGCGGATGGTTCGGCGACGTGGACTGAACGGTCGCATTCGGCGCCTACGATCAGACAGATGGGTCCAAACATTGTCGTGGTGATGTCCGACCAGCAGCGTCCGGACTCTTGTGGCGTCTTTGGCCAGCGCCTTGACGTGACCCCGAATCTCGACGAACTCGCCGCGCGAGGCGTCGCTTTTGCGAACGCATTCACGGTGCAGCCGGTTTGTGGACCGGCACGCGCGGCGATACAGACGGGCCGGTATCCGACCGAAATCGGCTGTTGGCGCAACGGTCTTGCGTTACCAACCGACACCCCGACCCTGGCCTCAACGCTGCACGGTCTGGGATATCAGACCGGGTATGTGGGCAAGTGGCACTTGGCATCGGATCGTGGGCCATCCTTGCCACCGGACCGCCAGAAACAACGGTGGGAGAAAGGGCCGGTGCCGCCATCTCGGCGCGGCGGCTACCACGACGTGTGGGTGGCGGCCGATGCGCTGGAGTTGACGTCAGGCGCGTACAGGGGGCATCTCTTCGACGAGCACGGCGAACGGATCGAACTCGAGGGCTACCGGGTCGATGCGGTGACCGATCTGGCCATTGATCGCCTCGGGTCGTTCAGCCGTGATCATCCGTTTCTGCTGTGGGTTTCGTATCTCGAGCCGCATCATCAAAATGATCGATTTCGGGTGATCGGTCCGCAAGGCTGGGCGAAACGGTTCAAGAACTACGACGTGCCCGGGGATCTGTCACCGTTGCGAGGTGATTGGCGTTGGAACTACGCCGAATACCTCGCTGCGTGCGCCAGCATCGATGCGAACCTTGGTCGCCTGGTTGACGAACTGCGTCGCAGGGAAATGCTCGACGACACGATCGTGATCTTCACCAGCGACCACGGATGCCATTTCCGAACCCGCAATCTCGAATACAAGCGCAGCCCGCATGACGCGTCGATTCGGGTTCCACTCGTGATCGCCGGGCCGGGCTTTGTTGGTGGCCAACGCCGCAGTGACCTGGTCACCCATCTTGATCTGCTGCCCACACTGCTGGAGGCCACCGGTTCGCCGGCAGGAGCCAAACAATCCACGGGTCAGGGCACTTCGTTGCTCGGCGCAATCGACCGACGTGCGTTTCTGGTCCAGATCAGCGAATCGCAGATCGGTCGGGCACTGCGCACTTCTCGGTATACGTTGGCTGCACGCAGCCCGACTCACATGCCCTTTGCCGGGC
>CAZJAZ010000010.1:0-22495 GCA_964544305.1 uncultured Iamiaceae bacterium
TTGAATGATACGGGGTGTACTGCGCAATCGGTCCATACGCGTACAACCAAACGCTCAACGCGACCAGTACCACGCACAAGACACGCTTGCGGCCCTGTCGCCAGGCTGCGACAAGCCATGTAGCGACTGCGAGCGATGTCGCCAATGCGGTTGCAAGCAATGCCCCAATGGGCGAAGGGGCAAACAACGTAAGTGGCAGCGCCGTCCACCATTGTTGAAACGGGCCCGGATGATACAGGGTTGTCGCATGCGCGGTGGCGGTAGTCGCAGACGAATAAATCCCAATTAGCGGAGGGTGCGCGCTCAACGTATCCAGTGAGCGGATCATTATCGTCGCGACATCGCCGAAAGGCATCCAGCCACCACGTGCAGCAACAATCGCTCCAACTACGGGCAGGCTAATAAGCAACGTGCTTGCCGCGCACAGGACGCGTCGTAACGCGCTATTGGACTGGCGCATTCACATCTCGCCGGCGATGAGCTCCCGACGCAACACCTTGCCCGATAAACCACGAGGTAGTTCATCAACGAACATGACTTTCTCGGGGCATTTGTAGCGGGCCAGACGTTCGGCACACCATCCGATGATCTCGTCTTCCTCAACTGGGGCTGTCCCGTCAACGACCACATACGCCTTGACGGCTTCGCCTGAATAGGGGTGGGGAACTCCAATCACCGCACAACCCACCACGCTGGGATGTTCAAGAAGTACGTCTTCGACCTCGGCAGGAAACACGTTGAAACCCGACACGATGATCAAATCTTTGACTCGGTCAACCAACGTGAGATTGCCGAGTTCGTCTACAACGGCCATGTCGCCGGTACGCAGCCACCCTTGGGTGTCGAGTGCCGCGGCGGTGGCTTCCGCGTCCTGCCAGTAGCCAGAAAATACGTTTGGGCCTTGAACCCAAACTTCGCCGACGTCACCAACCAATACGTCTTCTTGATCTGAGTCAACAACGCGCACATGCAATCCTGGTAACGGGCGCCCAACCGAGCCGATCTTGGGTTCGCCACCAATGGACGAGGTCACCACCGGTGAGGCCTCGGTCAATCCGTACCCTTCGTGAATGACAAGACCAAATCGTTCATTGATTTTGTCGGCGATCTCGGTGGGCAGGCGGTCCGCGCCTGACGTTGCAACCCGGACACCAGAAAATGCGCCCGGTGGAATGCCGGGCATGTTCGCCAGCGCCATCCACATGGCGGGGACGCCAGGCACAACGGTGACACCACGTTCCGCAATCGTGGTCACCAACGACTGCGGATCAAAGCGTTCAACCAGCACAACGGAAGAACCTGTGGCAAAGGTGAGACCCAACACGACGGTCAGTCCGTAAATATGAAAAAGTGGGAGCACCGCGAGGCCCACGTCGGCACCGTCGGTCGGATTCGTGTCAACCTGGAGGAGTTGTTCAACGTTGGCGTTGATGTTGCCATGTGACAAACAGGCAGCTTTGGGCCGACCTGCGGTTCCCGAAGTGAAGATCAACACCGCAATGTCGTCAGGTTCCATGTCAACCATGGGCCGCGGGTCAGATTTGAGCAAGCTCGCAAGCGACACACCATCGGGACCCGGGTCTTCCTCACACGAAACGATGACCTCAAGAGACTCGACCATTGAACGGTCAAGTGCTTCGACCGAACGTTTCGCCGACGGCCCGACAACCGCAACCTTGGCACCAACCGCATCCATTTCTCGTTCGAGTTCAACGGTTGGGCTCAATGGATTGAGCGGTGTCGCAACCGCGCCAAGGCCCAACGTGGCGAGATATGACACAACGAAGTACCAATTGTTTGCGCACACAATGGCGACACGGTCACCACGTTTGACTCCGAGTTCGCTGAACCCGCCTCGCAGCGCAGCGACTTGTTTGCGCAGTTCTCCGTAGGTGGTGTTCTTGCCTCGAGATACCAATGCAATCGCATCGTCGGGGTGGGATTCGATCATGCCCGCGAGATTCACGGCCTCTATGTTGCCTTGTCGGAGGGGTGTTATGCACGATGAGACCAAACTTTCTGTAAGAAATCGGCAACAATTGCATTCGATGCCCAGCGACATCGCCATTCGAACTGAGAATTTGACCCGCTATTTCGGGGAACAACTAGCTCTCGACCGGCTAAGCATTGAAGTGCGCCAAGGCGAGGTGCTGGCGTTACTAGGACCAAACGGTGCTGGCAAGACGACGACCGTCCGCTTACTCAACGGTGTGCTGGCGGCGCATCATGGCTCTGCCCAAGTGCTCGATATTGACCCAAGCGTTGATCCCAATGCGCTGCGGCGTCGCACCGGTGTTTTAACCGAACACGCGGGGCTTGATGACCGGCTGACCGCAGCAGAAAACCTGTATGCGGTGGCGAGGATTCGAGGAATGGACGCGACCCTCGCCCGCACGCGTATCGCAGAACTCCTCGAACGGTTTGGCATGGCGGACCGAGCGGACGTTCGAGTTGCAGGCGCGTCAACGGGGCAGCGCAAACGTATTGCGCTTGCCCGATCGCTCTTGCACGACCCCGAAGTTTTGTTCTTGGATGAACCAACATCGGGTCTTGACCCAAGTGCGATTCGTGACGTGGTTGATCTCATCAACTCATTGGCGGGGGAACACGGTCGGACCGTCGTGTTGTGCACACATTTTCTTGGCGAAGCCGATGAACTTGCTGATCGAATGGCGATCTTGCATCACGGGCAGCTTGAAGCGTTCGGGCGGCCGAGCGAGCTTGCCGCCCAGCTTTGGGAAGGCCAGCCCGCTTCGATCGAGGTTGACGAGTCCGAGGTGCTCCGAGCCGCGGACCTGGCCCGTTCAATTCGAGGGGTGCACGAGTTGAACGTGACACCGATGGGCCTTGGACTGCGCATCGACGAACGCCAAGTGCTCGCCCAGGTCGTCGCCGAGCTTGTCCACGCAAACATCAACGTGTACGCGGCGCAGCCGGGGAGCTATTCGCTGAGCGACGTGTATTTCGAAATTGAGTCTCGACGGGAGGCGAACGCATGAGCACACCGGTTGATTGGGGTGCGGTTCGCGCCGTGATCGCAAAAGACGTGACCGCGGTGAAACGTTCGAAAGCCGTTGTATTGCCCATGTTGCTGCTTCCCGCGGTCATGCTGCTTGGGTTGCCACTCGCCGTAGGGATCATTGCGGCAAACTCCCCTCCTGCGAACGTCGACCAGATGCTGTCGAGTGTTCCAGCCCATCTTGCCCAACCCATACTCGCACTCCCCGAACGTCAACAGGCCGTCGTGCTTGTCCTTGGCTACCTCATCGCACCGCTGTTCTTGATTGTGCCTCTCATGGTCTCTGCGGTGCTCGCAGCAGACGCGTTCGCGGGCGAAAAAGAGCGACGGACGATCGAAACCTTGTTGCATCTACCAATTTCTGACCGTGACTTGTATCTTGCGAAACTTCTCAGCGCCTTCATTCCAGCGGTCACAATCTCGTGGGTGGGTTTTGCGTGCTATCTCGTGATCGGCAACGCATCCGCGTGGCCGGTTATGCACCGCATGTTTCTCCCCACCCGACTGTGGCTCGCGGTGATCTTCTGGCTGTCACCTGCGGTAGCCGCGTTCGGCTTGGGCATCATGGTGCGTGTTTCAGCGCGTGCAAAAACGTCACAGGAAGCAAACCAGCTCGGCGGCACCGTCATCTTGCCGTTGGTGCTCGCCATCGTTGCCCAAACGTCAATGCTGCTCTTGGCAGAACTGTGGGTGACATTGGTGATCGGCGCGGTGTTGTGGGCTGTTGCGATTTTGTTGAATTTGCGGGGCGCAAGCAGGTTTTCGCGCGATGCGTTGTCGTCGAAGCTCTGACCTTTTCAGCTACTCATCATGACTAGCTGAATGGTGCCGGCAACCAGAATCATGGCGAGCAAGATGATGAGCGCGATGGTGGTGGCTGGCCGCATCCTTACCATTGTTCCAGGTACCGGTACATTCGTACCATTGTGAGCACGAGCAACGACCTTCATGACCAGGCAACCACGGTGGTTGACGCATGGTTAGCTGATCTGACAGCGAACCAGCCGGCGGTGCTCGCGGTGGAGTCGGATCACAATCGCCGATTTATCCGCGTGTCTGGTGACGAAAAGAGTGTGTTTACGATTTGGCTGTTGATCGGCCAGCACACGTTGCACCACGAAACATTCGTGATGCCCGCACCAATTGAGAACATGGCCGAGTTTTACGCGCACTTATTGCACCGTAATCATCAACTGCGTGGACTGGCGTTCACGATCGGAGCGGAGGACGCGATCTTCCTCGAAGGCCGCACACCGCTGGTGCATCTTGACCACGATGGTCTCGATGAGATCCTCGGTATGCACTTTGAAGCGGTCGAACGCTGCTTTCGAAGCGCAATGCGTATCGGCTGGCGTTCGATGTTTCGCGGGTAGGTTGAGGGCATGACAGCGTTGATGATTATTGGTGGCGGCAAAATGGGAAGCGCTTTGCTCGCTGGATTGTTGCGAGCGAAATGGGCTGCGCCAGAGGACCTCTGCGTTGTAGAGCCCGACGAGCAGCGCGCCGAGGAAATCCGTCGCGACTTCACAGGTGTTGCGATCCATGCTGCTCCGGTTGCAGCGAAAGGCGCGATCTTGGCGACAAAGCCTGCGACTATTCCTGATATTGCGCACACGGTTGGCGAGTTGGGTGCGCGTCGGATGGTTTCGATTGCCGCAGGGGTGCGGCTCGCGACCATCGAAGCGGTGGTGCCATCAACGTGCGCGGTGATTCGTGCCATGCCCAACACCCCGGCCTTGGTTGGGGTGAGTGCGACCGCGATTGCAGCGGGCACGAACGCCGCCGAAGAGGATCTGGCGTGGGCTTCAACGTTGTTGTCTGCGGTGGGCACGGTCGTCACGCTCAGCGAATCGCTCATTGACGCGGTCACCGGCTTATCGGGGTCGGGGCCAGCGTATGTGTTCTTGGTTGCCGAAGCACTGATCGATGCAGGCGTGCTCAACGGACTTGATCGGGCCACTTCGCAGGCGTTGGCAACCCAAACATTGCTCGGTGCCGCCACCCTCTTGGCACAAGACGGAGCAGTAGCCGCGGACCTGCGGGCGGCCGTTACCTCTCCGGGGGGAACCACTGCGGCCGGACTCGCGGCGTTAGAACAAGCCGGGCTGCGCGCCGCGTTGCTTGATGCGGTGAGCGCGGCGACCGCGCGCTCAAAAGAGCTTGGTTAGCGCACCGTTTGGATTCAGCGACAGGTTGCAGGAACTCGCGTGGCGAGATCCGCGTAGATGCGTCGCAGCCGCGCCGCGGTTGTCGACCACGTATACCCTCGGGCACGCTGTGCTGCTTGCGCTCCGATGTGTGCCGCGTAAGTCGGGTCGTCAAGAAAAGCGCTGATTGCTTGTGAAAACGCTACGGGATCGCGTTGTTCAACGAGGCGACCGGTTTGTCCGTCAACAATGAGCGAAGTCAACCCTCCAACAGCCGCCGCCACCACGGGGAGGCCACAGGCGGCGGCTTCGAGTGCAACCAACCCAAAAGACTCAGACCTGCTCGGCACGACCATCACGTTGGCGGCTCGGTAATAGGTCGACAGGGCATGATGCGGTTGCGGTGTAACCCATCGGATCGCGTCCTCAACCCCGACGCGTTGCGCCAATGCGCGACAGGCGGCCAATTCATCGATCCCTTCGACCCCACTGGGCCCACCAACCACAACGAGGACCGCATCTGGGTGAGTGTGTCGCACGTGCGCGAGCGCGCCGATCGCAACTTGAAGCCCTTTGAGGGGCTGGACTCGTCCAACAAACAACAACACCGGTACATCGGCGGGAAGATCGAGTGCATGCCGAGCACCAACCCGGTTGCCTGGCGAAAAGAACGCGTGGTCAACACCGGGCGGCACGATCTCAATGCGTGCGGGATCAGCACCATAGAAAGCTTCAAGTTGTTTCGCTTCGGTTGCACACGAAGCGGTAATCGCATCAGAACATGCAATAACTTTGGCTTCGGCATCGATGCGGCGCTGGGGCTCAAGGTCGCCGGTTGCGGCTTTCACTCGCGCCAACGTGTGAAACGTCGACACAAGCGGAACGCTCAACTCATGTTTGAGTCGGTGCCCAACCTCGCCAGAAAGCCAGTAGTTGGCGTGCAGTACGTCAACGGGATCTTGAGCGAGCCGGCCTGCGACCTGATCGGTGAACTCGTCAACGATTTCAGGCAGTTTTTCTTTGGGTAGATCTGATGGCCCCGCATCGACATGGATAACTCGCACCCCGGGTTCAACGTCGACGATTTCGTCAAGATCATCAGCCCATCGTCGAACGTACACGCGGCATTGCACCCCGGCGTGCGCGAGCGACGAAACGAGTTCACGCACAAATACATTCATACCGCCGCTGTCGCCCGAACCTGGCTGCAACAAGGGCGAGGTGTGGAGCGAGATCACCCCGAGCGACGACATGTCAGGCGTCAGCTTCGTCCATGCCGCCGATGCTGTCATCTCCCTCATCGCCTGGCGCGTCGCTTTGTCCGGGCTGGTTCTCGTCAACCTGTTCCGATCGGAACATCTCATACAATTGCACGAGCGCCCGTTTTTGTTCATCGGTGAGATCGTTCGACCGACGGATTTCTGCAATCAAGTCAGCCGGTGCACCGGGTTCGTCAAGGATTCCGGCTCGCACGTAGAGCGTTTCGGCGCTGATATGTAAGGCGGATGCAATCTGACGCAGAATCTCTGCGGACGGTTTGCGCAGGCCACGTTCGATCTGGCTGAGATACGGATTCGAGATCCCCGCCATTTCTGAAAGTTTCCGCAACGACAACTGCCCAACGTGGCGCTGGTCACGAATAAATTCCCCAAGCTCGTGCCAGGTGTGCTCGATCTCGTCTTTGACCACCATCCCACGCTACGCATTTTTCACAGCGTCGCGCGAACTTCAGCTTTGCGCGATCACCGTGTCGATGTTTGCTTCTCCGACCCGGTAACGACGGGTCATCTCATCTTGAATGGCATCGATTCGTTCAAAGAGGCCACGGCGCATCGCGGAAACCTGGGCTTCAAACGCGATGAGATGCTCACGGGTGTTTGTCAACCATTCGTCGGTTACATGAGGAAGTTCGCTGAGGTGTGCTTCAACTTCCATACCGGCGAGTTCTTCAACGAGCGCGCCATGAAGTTCGCCTGGGGCAAGGAATCGCGGCAAATGGCCTGCGCCCGGTGCATGGGTTCGTTCGCTCAGCACCTCGGGGAGTTGTCCCACCAGTTGTTCAAGTTCGGTTGGGTCACCGCCCTCGGCTCGCCGTGCAATTTCGGTCGCCACAATGTCGATGCGACCTTGGGCAAGTCGGCGGAGATACGACAGTGACGTTTCAAGCCGTTGGCATCGTTCACGGGCCGAACGGAGACGGTCAAGTTCCCAGTTGGAAAGATCTGCAAGGAACGCGTCGCCAAGTATCTGATCGAGTTCGGAATCCAAGGGTGGCTCCTTGCAGCCGGTAGTGGTGTCATCGTAGTGGTTTGTCATGCATTTGCGGCGACGATTCCGGCTGCAATCGCCCAACATGGGGCAAGAAGCAGTAACGAATCGATTCGACGCAGCGCGTTCGCCCGAGTTGTGGCGTCAGGGAGTAGCGACGACGCAACGATCTGTCCGAGTGGACAGAGCACGACTGCGCCACCGACAAAGGCCCATACCAACGCTCCGTGAAAAGGTGGGGCACCAACAATGGCTGCCGTGGCACCGACGAGGGCGATCATGATCGCACCTGCAATCGGACCTTCACCGAGTGTGCCAGCCCCAGACCCAACGAGAAAATCGCCCACGTCGAACGCGAGCGCGGTGGCAAGCAGAATCACCGCGGCACCAATCTCATAGCGGGTGACAAGCACGATGCTTGCACCGACCACTCCGACGGGCAGCGACGCTTGCAACACGAGCGCCACCGATTGGGCCGCGTTCCTGTGTCGGGTTGCTTGGCTAAGTGAGCTCAATATCGCCGCGGCAATTGCACCGATGAGCGCCCCGCCAAGCACCTTCGCACCGAACATGGCCGATATGGCGACGCCCATTGCGATCAATGCAGCGGTTGTTCGCAGCACAATAGATCGGGGTTGGTGAATCCAGGCATCGGTGATCTGGAGTGCACTCACTCCTGCTGCGGCGCCAAAGAGCACGCCGATGAGTGGGAAATCTGACGCTGCTCGACCAATCGCGAGTGTTCCAAACACGGCGATGAACCACAGAATGCCCAGGCGCACGCGTGGGCCTTCAAGGTCGTAGGACACGCAGATGCGTCGGCCTTTTTTTGTTGCTCCAGGAATGAACGGGTCAGGGATCTTTTTGACTGAACGCTGCTGTTTGTTCGGTGCCGCTTTGGATGTCCTGTCCGATTTTGTGGTCGCCGCTTGGGCTTGCTTCTTGGAAGGAGGCCGGCCACGCAATGCGCCGGTCACCGGTGTTGAACGATGCGCTTTCGCTCCCGTTTGAGGTCGTTGCGACGAACGGCTCACGCGGCGGTCTCACAAAAGCGGGGTTTGTTCACGAATATGGAGCGTACCCCGGTACCCTTGTTCGCCAATGGTAGAGATCTTGCTCATTCGACACGGCGAATCAGAATGGAATGCATTGGGGCGTTGGCAAGGCCAGGCTGATCCCCCGATTTCTGAGCATGGTTTGCACCAGGCAAGGGTTGCAGCCACACGAGTTGGCACGGTTGATCAGATCGTCAGTTCGACGTTGGAGCGTGCCAGGGTGACCGCGGGCATCATTGCGGACCATCTTGGGGTTGGGCCGGTCCGTTTCGATGATCGTCTCATCGAACGAGATGCTGGCGAGTGGTCTGGTCTGACGCGGGCGCAAATCAACGAGCAGTGGCCGGGCTATTTGGCGCCCAGTTCCGACAGTTCACCCATTGAGAAGCGACCCCCCGGTTGGGAACCCGATGAGGCGCTGCTTGCGCGGGCACGCGCGGCGCTTGTCGAGACAGCCGCGTTCACGGGCTTTGAAGGCTCGGCTATTGCGGTGACACACGGCGGGATCATCTATGCCATTGAGGCTGCGCTTGGTGCGCCCCGCCAGTATCTCCCAAATTTGGGCGCCCGCTGGGTTCGGGTTTCCGAAACGTCATTGACGCTCGGTGAGCGCATTCATCTTTACGATCCAGAAAACGATGCGCCCGATGTAATCGTTGACGCGGAAGCGATCTGAGAACCGTTGGCGTGCACCGAGCACGCCGTTTCAAATGGGGATTGTGCCAACGATTCGTCGTCAATGGTTTCGCCGCATTGGGCGCATACGCCGTATTCGCCTCGTTCGAGTCGTGCGAGTGCATCGTCGACGGCTGAGAAATCTGCTGCAATTTCAGTGAGTTCGTTGAGCTCTTGGCTTGTTTCGACGTCGGACACGAACACGCATGTTACTTGCCACACCGTAAGCAATAACGATCATGATCGCAATGATCCACCAGGGTGAGCGTGACGCGGCGACCGGTTGGATTGTGGCGACGAACGCGCGGGGGCGTTGTGTGGAGGATCCTTTGCCGATCGCACTTGGGGCAATGCCGCGATCAGGTAACCGTGTCGTAGCCGGCGCGTCGTGGTTGGCGAACGCGTCGTCGAGGGCTTTGGAGGCGACGCCAACCGGGTCATCGGAGCCGATCACGATGGTTGCGAGTGTGACGCCGTTTCGGGTGGCGGCCGCGACGAGTGAATGCCCGGACAGTTCGGTGTAGCCCGTTTTCACGCCGATCGCACCCGCGTAAGTCGTGAGAAACGCATTGTGATTGTGCACCACGTGGGGGCGACCGTCACCGCCATCGAAATGATAAGAGGGCATGCGCACGATTCCTGCGAGAAGCGGATCGGCCAGAAAAGCGCGGGTCACAATCGCTAAGTCCCAGGCGCTAATGAGGTTGCCGCCGTCTTCGGAGTCGGCGCCATCCAGTCCGGCAGGGTCTTTGAGGCGAGGATTGTCACTCAGGCCAAGCCGCCGTGACTCAGCGTTCAAAGCACGGTGGAATCCGTCGAGCGTGCCGCCGCCTGCTTCAATCGCAAGTGCGGTTGCCGCATCGTTGAGTGACGCGATGAGCATCGCATGCAACAGGTCGTTTGCTTTCCATTTGCTGCCTGCTTGAAGTGACAGTTTGAGGGGCGGCACTTGTGTTGCACGATTGGTGACGAGCACGTTGGCATTGATGGGGACGTTCGCGCGCACGACGAGTGCGGTCAACATTTTGAACGTGCTCGCGACCCGGAGGCGAGCGTGCACGTTGGTGGATTCGTACACGGCACCGGTCGCGACATTGAACGTGATCGTGGCGTTCGCAGCAACGGGCTCCGCGTGGGCCGGTGTTGCGCTCGCGGTTGCGACCGTGGCACAGAGCATGACTGCGGCCAACCAGCCGCCGAAACGGCGAATCACAGGGTCAAAAGCTACTCGGCAAAGCTCACGCCACCCGGTTTTCAAGGTCAACCAAGTTGAGTCCGGGCACGACTTCACCCATGATTTCAACAACCCAGGGGTGACAGGTGAACACGATCACCTGCTGATTCTTGGCGACATCGGCAAGCACACGTGTGGTGGCTTCAGCCCGCTCTGGGTCGAAGTTCACGAGGATGTCATCGAGGAGAAGCGGCAGCGACTGGTGATGTTGTTCGGCGAGTGCCAAACGAAGGCACAGGTAGACCTGCTCGACGGTTCCCTTTGACAAACCATTGGGTTCGTGCGGACGGCCTTTGGCATCAACGACGGTCAACTTGGGGGTTGACTCGTCAGTTGGATCGAGCCGAATGGTTGTGTAGCGGCCGTCGGTGATCGTCACCAGATGCTTTTCGGCCTGTTGGAGTACAGCCGGTTGGCGTTCGTCGAGGTAGCGCTCAAGGGTGTGGTCGATGATGCCAGCGGCGACGTGCAACACCGTCCATTCACGAATGGTGCGGCGTAACGCTTCAACGAGTTCTTCTCGCTGCAACGCCAACGCGGGGAGATCCGCGGACTGTTCGATTGCAGCCACTTCACTTTGTGCGGCGCCCACGTCACGGAGCACTTCGTCACGCTCGGCTGCAGCAAGACGTGCCGCTTCAAGCGCATCAGCACGTTCGGCCACCCAAACGTCGGGCGTGCGCTGACCAAGTTGTGCGGCGTCTTCATCGGCATATGAACCGGATTCGGTTTGCAAGCGGCGTTTGAATGCGTCAACCACGGCGACCAGTTGCCCGCGCCGTTCGCGTTGCGCGACCCGGCGACGAAACTCGGTTTCGTCGGTAACTTCAGCGAGCGCGTACACCGATTCAAGGTCGTTGCGTGCTTTGGTTTGTGCTTCTTGCGCCCGGGTCACTTCACCTCGCAGCACATCGGCTGCGTCACGGTCCCGTGCAACTTTGTTGTCGATTTCGGCGGCTTCGTCAACGAATTTGGCGATGACCGCCACAACGGCTTGGAGTTCGCCGACGGTTGAATCCACGCGCGGCCGGGTGATTGATGCGGGGATCAAACCACCGCGGGTGCTGCTACTGCCGGGCACGCGGGAAGCCGATTCGGCTCGGTCGGTTAGTTCGATCACCGATTTCGGGGCCTGTTCGAGCGCGGAGTGCAGTTCGTTGAGACGCTTTTGTGCGGCACGAATCTGCTCATCAAGGCCGCGGGCTGCGTCGAGATGTGACAGCCATTCTTCGACGCCCTCCGGACGGAGCGCTCCGGGGAGGCGATGCACCTGAAGCCATTCTTGCCAGGCTTCTAATGCTTTTTCGTGGGCTTTGGTCAATTCAGCAAGGTGATGTTTTTTGGCGCGCATGGCGGACTTGGCGGTCTCGACGCGGTTGTCGGCGGCAACCAGAGCGGTCAATGCGCCAGACTGGCGATCCCGTTCGGCTTTGGCGGCAGCAACTTGGCTGACTTCAGGTAGCCCCGAGAAACCCAGCATTTGGGCGCTATCCAGGCATTTTCGATCCAGGATGTTGACTTTGGCTTCAAGCTCACGACGGGCGTCTTCACCGAGGCGACCGCCATTTTGGGATCGCATCGCCAATGATGCTCCTCCGACACCAAGTGCTGCGACGGCAAGCATGCCGCCGGCGAGCGGCCCGGCCACGATCGCACCGACGACCGCGCCAAGAATGAGCACGATGGCAAGCAAGACCAAGATGTTGCGTGGGTCGGCCAGTGTGCTTGTCGGTTTCGAGGCACTATCGCTGGCGCGGGCATTACCTTCGACCGCGGTTAAGTCCCGACGGTTGCGTTCGAGTTCGGTGAGATCTTCACTGAGCCGATCGAGCAGCATGGCTTCTCGGGCCGCACGGTCAGATTCGATGCGCAACGATTGTGCCGACAAGTCAATGTTGCCACCGCCTAACGCTTCGGTGGCGGTCGCTAATGCTGCTTGCGCGTCGATAACTTCTTTGGATTGCATTTCGACTTCGTCAGCGGCACGACGGCGCGCCGATGATTTTTCATCGAACGCGTTCCGCGTGACCCGCAGGTGATCTCGTGCGGCGACGGCCGCGCCGATGCGGCCAAGATCGGCTTTGTCAGAAATGCCCACCGCGTCAAGTTCAAACCCAAGACGGCGATGCAACTCGGCGAGTTCATCTTCACGATTGCGGGCCTCTTCTTCTTGTTGCGACCATGCCCCGAGACGATGTTGGAGTGCGGCCAAGTCAGGTTGTAACGCCGCAAGTTCGGGCAGATGACTGGCTTCAAGTACCTCAAGTTGCGCGAGCGCACGTTCAAGGTTCTCTTTGCGTTCGGTGAGATCCGCGCTCGTTGATTCAAGCGCAGCCAAGGTGCGGGTGAGTTGGTCGAGGGCGTTGTCGGCGACCGGCTCACGTTCGTCGCGCATTGTTTCGAGTTCGTCAGCGGCATCGGCGGCTTCAAGAAAACCAGGCCACAGTTCGCTTAAACGCTCAAAGCGCCGGGCACGCTGGGTGGCGTCACGCTCGGTTTCGGCCAGGCTTTCGGCGCGGTCACGTTTGACTTGGAGGGCCTCGCGACGCTCAAGGAGTTCGGCGGCGTTGCGTTGCGCGTCGGAGAGTTGCGATTCGACGTCGCGCAGTTTTTCGCGAATTTCTGCGACCTTGGTGCTTTGTGCACGTGCGCGGTGTAAGTCGCCAGCCCGGTTGCGCAAATCGTTGCGGGCTTTGGTGGCAATCCGACCGGCACCGGTGACTCCGGCAGACAAGAGGTGGTCTTGCAAGTCGCCGTCGGTGAGCGCTTTGAGGTTGTTGAGTTCGTCAAGGCCGATCGCGAAGATCTTGTCGTAGACGTTGCGAGTCAACCCACCGAGGAGTGCAGAGAGTTCCGCGTCGCTGCGGGCCTTGCCATCCGGGCCCAAAAGGGTGGATTCACCGGCCCGTGAACCTTTCTTTTCTAGGCGCGACAGCACGAATTCTTCACCATCGGATTGGATGAAGAGGCGACCTGAGCGTGGCGATCCATTCGCGGGCGAATAACGCGGGTCGAGGGTGTTCCCGGCGGGGAAGCCGAACAGAATGCCGAGCACAAAGTGGCGCAACGTCGATTTTCCGGCTTCGTTGGGGCCGAAGATGACGGTGAGGCCTTCGTTGATCCCGGAGCGCTCTTTGTCTTGTAGAGCACCGAATGCGTCGATATACCAGCCTTCGATTTGCATGGGTGTTTCCTCCTACCTCAGTCCTCTAACAGGGTGACGAGTGCGGTGTTGACCGCGTCGTCCCACAGCTCGGGGTCGTCGGGAGCGGGGGTTCGCTCACCGAGCCAGTTTCGATATTCCACGCCAAGACCGGGGACCCAGTCTTCAAGCGGTTTGATTTGGGCGGCCTCCCGTAGCAGGTCCGCGATGAAGTCGTCACCTGACGTGCGTTCGGCAACGTCAATGACCGGTTTGGTGCTCCACGACAGGTCATCCCACCAGATGAATGGGTCACTGTTGCGAGCCAAATCTCGCAGACGTTCTAAGAGTTCGGCCCGCCGATCAAGCGGCGCGAGGTCGTCGTGAAGATGACCACTGCCGGTGATCGTGGCCCGCAATACAATCGGACGATTGTCTGCGCTGGCTTGCGCGTGCGCGGCGGCGTCAACAAGGGCTTGTTCGAGTCCGTCGAGGCTCAGGTTCGCAATGTCAACGTCGAATGAGTCGAAACGAACCGTGTCGAGTGCGACGAAACGAGTGGTGGCGTTCTTGCCGTCGACGTCAACGATGACGGCACCTTTGGGCCCTTGTTCGCTGGGCTTGGGGCTGCGCCCTTGGATGTTGCCGGGGTACACAATGTGGGGTTGACCGTCGCCGAGTTGGGCGTGACGGTGAATGTGACCGAGTGCCCAGTAGTTGTATCCGGTGGCGCGCAGATCATCAAGCGAACAAGGGCTGTACGCGGCATGGTCTTTCTGGCTGCCAACGTTCGCGTGAAGGACGGCGACGTGAAAACCTTTGCCCTTGGCTTTGGGGAACCGTTGGGCGAGGTTTTCGGTGACGTGTTTGGTGTCGTAACTGATGCCCGACACAGTCGCAGCGATCACATCATCAACAAGCACGTCGACGGTGGTCACCGCGTCGGCACCAAAGATGGTGACCTTGTCGGGGAACGAGTCGATCGCCGAGAAACCTTCGCCAATCGGGTCGTGGTTGCCATAGACCACAAAAGTTTGAATGCTTGCTTGTGACAGGCGGTCGCAGCCGGCACGGAATGCAAGTTGGGCGCGCACACCGCGGTCAGCACCGTCATAGATGTCGCCGGCGAGCACCACGAACGCCACCTTCTCGCTGATGGCGTGATCAACGAGAGCGTCGAAACTGCGCAATGACGCGTCGCGGAGCGTTTGGGCGACCCGTTCGGGAACGCCGGTCATACGAGTAAATGGCGTGTCCAAGTGGACATCGGCGGCGTGCAAGAACCGGAAACGCATGCAAGCCCTTTCAATTTGTGGGGCGGTGACCACAGCCTACAAGGCCCGACAATGTCGTGCTCGCCGAATTTGTTCGTGTCACGCCTTTGTTGCGTTGTCAAGTCTCGTAGGACGCATGGTCACCATGGAACCCGCGACGAGTTGAGTCGCGAGCAATTTCATAGACTCTGCCTCGGTGTTCTCGATTCCACAACCGCATACGTGCTTGATATCAACGGTTCGGACGTGACCGTGCAACCCACTTTTGGCCATGGCCAGGGCATTGAGGTGATCGAGCAGCGCTGGTTGACCGACCGGTTAGTTGAGTTGACCGTGCGCAGCGATGCACTTCTTGGTGATGAGGGTGTCCGTATTGTGCTGCCAAGCGGATTCAGCCCTGAGCAATCGGATGGCTATCCGGTGTTGTATTTGTTGCATGGCGGACTCGGGAGTTTTCGAGATTGGACCGATACTGGCAATGTCGAGTCGCTCACCGCGGGTTTGGATCTGATTGTGGTCATGCCATCGGGTGGCTCGGGTGGCTGGTATCGCGACTGGCACAACTTTGGCCGGGGCGGGCGGCCCAGGTGGGAACACTTCCATATGAAACAGTTCACCGGTTGGGTTGACGAGCAATTGCCAACTCGGGCAGCGAGGTCGGGGCGGGCGATTGCGGGCCAGTCCATGGGAGGGTTTGGTGCGTTGAGTTACGGGGCCCGCCATCCAGACATGTTTTGCGCGGCGGTCAGTTTTTCTGGCGCGGTGAACACTCGCTTCCCGCTCGTGCAGGCGTTGATCTGCGTGTCGTCGGTTGCACATCGGCGCTTGCCCTTTGCGATCAACGCGTTGCCCGTGGTTGGTCGCGCCGACTGGGATGCCCACAATCCGTATGCAATAGCGGAGTCATTGCGGGGTCTGCACGTTGCGATCACCACCGGTAACGGCAGACCTACTCGATGGCATCGAGCCAGCGACACCCGTCCGAAGGATTTGCAAGAACACCAAGTGCGAGCGATGACGTTGTCGTTGCACACTCGTCTTGACCAACTCGGCATTGCCCACACCTTCCGGGACTACGGCAATAGCGGCCACACGTTTGACAATTGGTGTCAAGCGCTCGCCGACGAATTGCCCGATCTGTGCGCGGCCCTCGACGTCGACGCGACGTCGACCCGATGACGACAGATCACGTTTGTTGAGGGTGACGAGCGCGGTCACGTTTACCACCGAATCTTTGGACAGCCTGCTGGCCTTGGCGGGGAGAAACACGATTCCGGGCATCGTGGCCAACGCGGTATTGGATGTGATGGCAGCCACGGGCACCGTGGGCAATCGGCTCGCGTTGTACGCATCAGCCAGAACGACCAGAACCGGACGCCGCGGGTCAGCAGCGACAGGGCACACCGCCGCATTTGGGACAGCCGTGCTCGAACCGTGTCACTGCTTCGTCGAGGTCGATACCCAACTGGTTTGCCAGCGATGTCACCCAGGCGATGACATCACCCAGTTCATGCACCTGTTGTTGCCGGGTGCCTTTACGCACCGCCTGTGCCAGCTCGCCCATCTCCTCGGCCAACCAGGCCACCGTGGCAGCACACCCCCGCTCGCTGTCACGGTCACCGTAGGTGCGTTGCATCAGGTCTTGGAGCGCGGCGAGATCCATCACTGATGATCTTACGAACCCGGCAAGGGTGATGGCTCGAGTCGATCGTTCAGCGTGGTCGCATCGTGGCCCGCACGAATCTGTGCCGCTGCCCACTGGGCCCATTCGAGTTGGCACCGGGTCGAACGAAGGCCCCATTCCAGAGCAAGTCGTCCCATCAGGTCAGAGCCGGTCGCATCCCACGGGACGACTGCGTCGATCGACTCGAGATGTGCCGTGCCGCGCTTTGCGGCAGTTGCTTCAGCGTCCAGATAGTCGGCGGCCTCATCCGGTGACAAGGTCCACAGAAAGAAGATCCGCAGCATCCACTCACTCCGACCGACCCGATCCGGTTCGTCCTCGACGAGCCAGCGACGTAACTCGGCTCTTCCCTCGTCGGTGATCGCGTATTCCTTTCGTCCGCGAGCCCCTTCTTCGCCCACGGTCAGCCATCCCTTGTCGGCCATCTTGCGCAGTTCTGGGTAGATCTGCGAGTGCTTCGCGCTCCAGACGTTTGCGAGCGACAGTTCGAACTCCTTCGTCAGCTCGTAGCCACTCGAGGGTCCCTTGGCCAGCAGGCCGAGCAATGCGTGTTTCAAACTCATGCGAACATTCTGACATGTTTATCTTGACATGTCGAATCTTTCATGCGTAAGCTACAACATGTCCATCTAGACAGGTCAAGACAGACCGGTCCACCGAACCTCAGGAGCCACCATGAGCCAACCTCCTCCAGCCATCGAGGTCGAACACCTCGTCAAGACCTACGGCGACTTCCCTGCCGTGCGTGACATCACCTTCAGCGTGGAAGCCGGTGAAGCGTTCTGCCTGCTCGGCCCCAACGGAGCGGGCAAGACCACGACCACCGAGATCCTCGAGGGTTATCGCAGCCGCACCGGTGGAACGGTGCGGGTACTCGGATTCGACCCTGATCGGGGCGAACGACGCTTTCGGGAACGTATCGGCATCGTGTTGCAGGAGTGCGGCGTTCAGCAGAACCTGACCGTGGCTGAAGTCTTCGACATGTACGGGCGTTACTACCCCCGCCGGCTCAAGACCGAGAGCGTCATCGAACTCGTCGAGCTCGACGCCAAGACCCACACGCTGGTTCGCGACCTGTCCGGCGGTCAGCGTCGCCGTTTGGACGTGGGCCTCGCGTTGATCGGCGACCCCGATCTCATCTTCCTGGACGAGCCGACGACCGGATTCGACCCCTCCGCGCGCCGCCAGAGTTGGTCGACGATTCGAGCGCTTTGTGAGCTGGGCAAGACCGTGCTGCTGACCACGCATTTCATGGACGAAGCCGAAGCACTCGCCGATCGCATCGCGGTCGTCGCCGCCGGGACGATCGTGGCCCAGGGCACGCCATCGAACCTGGGCGGCCGGGACCGGGCAACAACCCGAATCTCGGCAACACTGCCTGCCGGAACAGCACCATCGGTTCTCCCGGATCTCGGTACGGCGGAGGTCTCCATGAACGGGCGGTGCCTCGACGTTCGCTGCGCTGACGGCCCCTGGACCACGCGTCGGCTCCTCGACTGGGCACTCAGGGCGAACATCGCCCTCACCGACCTTCAGGTCGTCAAGCCAAGCCTCGAAGATATCTACCTCGAACTCGTCACTGGGCTCGACGACCCTCGATCATCCCGCCGCGAAACCAACCAGGAGGTACTCCGATGAGCACGTTCACCCTCGACACGACCATCGAATCGACGCCCGCCGACTTCATTTCCACGCCCGCTTCCGACGTACGGCTCGTGCTGGCTCAGATCGGTTTCGAGCAACTGGCATTCTGGCGCAATCGCTCCCGGGCGTTCTTCAGTATCGCCTTCCCCCTGGTGTTCCTGGTCGTGTTCAACGCCATCAACGGAAACCACACCATCGAGGAAATGGGCGACATCGCCTACGCCACATGGTTCGTCCCGGGAATACTCGCCTACGGGCTCATCATGGCGACCTTCACGAATCTGGCGACCTCGATCGCGGTCTCGCGCGACGCCGGAGTGCTCAAACGGATCCAAGGCACACCGCTTCCCAACTGGGTGTACATGGCAGGATGCATCGGTTCCACGCTGATCACGGCCGTCGTATTGGTCGCCGCGACACTGGCGCTGGGCGCTTTCGCCTATGACGTCGAGGTCCGCATCGCGACGCTCCCGGCGTTGAGTGTGGTGATCGTGCTCGGCTCGATCTGTTTCACGATCCTGGGCCTGGCGGCCACCACGATCGTCCCGAACGCCGACGCGGCACCCGCGATCCTGAACCTGCTGGTACTGCCGCTGACGTTCATCTCGGGAATCTGGATGGTGATCGAAGGCGCCCCGGCCTGGTTGAGCACGACCGCCAAGCTCTTCCCGGTCCGGCCCCTCGCCCACTCACTCCAGGTCGCATTTCATCCGGCCACCCAGGGAAGCGGTTTCGTCGGAAGCGATCTTGTCACGCTGGCGCTCTGGTCGGTTGCCGGCATGGTCGTCTGCTTGAAATGGTTCCGCTGGGAGGCCAAGTGATGACGACCGACAACACCTCGACGGGCCCCGAACCCGTGTTCGACCTCATGAACGCTGCGTTCGCTACGACCGCTTCGATCGTCGAGTCGGTTTCGTCCGAGGAACTCGCCCTGCCCACACCGTGTCCGGGATGGTCGGTGGCGACCGTCATCGACCACATCGTCGGAGCTCTGCAGATGTTCGCCGGGGCCTTGGGACTCGAGCCCCCAACCAGTGGTTCGCTCGAATCGTCTCAACAGGTACGCAGCCTGGGAGCATTCGTTGCGACCGGCTGGACCACGCCCGATCGCATGGCGTCGACGGTGGACCTTCCATTCGGCTCGTTTCCTGCGACGCTCGCGCTTCGCATCAACATCGTCGAAACCTTCGTGCACGGTCTCGACATCGCGGCGGCCGTCTCTCGGGAAGGCTCCGTCGAACCTGGCCTGTGTCGGGACATCCACTCGATGGCCGAAGCCGCAGGTTTCGATGCATTCAGACAGCCGGAGATGTTCGGCCAAGCGGTGACACCACGAGATGATTCACCGCTTGCGACGTTCATGGCGTTCGTCGGGCGTTCGATCTGATGTCACCGGCTCCAGTGGAAATCGTCGACGAACTCGGCACCTTCGCAGGCCAGTGGCTCGTTCAACTCCGTCGCGTGCCGACGCAGAAGTGTTGAACCCGAGGAGTCGTCCCTGTGCTGCGAGATCGACAGTGCCGCGCTCTCGGAACTCACCGACAATGGCCGAGGTCATCGACGTAGGGCCCACGCGCTGCCCGCGGCGTGGCCGATCAGCAGCTTCGCGTCGTAGACGGGTCCGAACCACGGGGCTGCGCTCGACACGCCGAGCCGGCGGTCCAAGGCGACTCCGGCGACTGATGCTGCCACGGCGAGCTAGAACAAGTTGGAGCCTGCGTGACGATGTGGGGACCATCGCAGTTGATTACTGAGGGATGATCAAAGCCGACCGAGAGGTGATCGAAATTGACCTCCGTGCAGATACCGCGCATGTGTGTGGTGATCTCGGAAACATTGGCCATGTCGCGAACGTCGATGACCTCCTCACGGGCCAATACCAACACCGGTCTGCGCTTAGCGCCCCTTAGTACGAGCCAAACCTCACCGCGTCTTACGGCTCGTTCCACGCTTGAGCGTCGCCCGGGCTGTTGGGCCGCCGCTTACAGGTCGTGTCAATCGATGCCCAGCGCGCTGCGGGCCGCTTGGTACTTGGCCCTGAGGTGTTCGGCAGTGGCCGGATCAAGGAGCGCGAGGCGCTCAAGGTCGGTGTTGTCCGCGATGTCGGCTCGCTTCACGGCAAATGCGTCGGGGTTGGCCCGAACCCGTGCCCAGTAGTCCTCGTTCGTTTCACCTTCGGGGTGCGTGATGGCTTCGAGTGCCATAATCACCCGGGACGGTGCCCCAGCCGCTGCAAGTGTTTCGAGGGTCACCTCACCACCTTCGTCTTCCCCGATCGCGAGACCGAGCCGTGATGGTTCGTAACCGTCGGCAAGTCGAATAACACTTGACCATGGCCATTGAGGTTTGGACCGGACGAGCGATCCCGCGACTGTCACTGCAACTGGACCGGGGCTCGGTAATCTCGAACCAACACAGCAGATCAATGTTGCAGATTGCTACACTGACAGCAAGAACGAATCGACCACAAGGACGACAATGGCCACAACATCACCGGCACGCATTGACGACGACCTTTACGCGTCGGCGAAACTCGTCGGCGAACTCGAGAGCCGTAGCGGCTCCCAACAGGTGGCGCACTGGGCTCGGATCGGCCGAGAGGTCGAAGCATCCGGTCAGATCTCGGCACGCCGAATCGCCCAAGTGCTCAGCGGAAGCCACCATTACGACGAGCTCGACGCGGAAGAACAGGCACTTGTGCGCGCCGAATGGGCCGAACGTATCGAAGCCCGACGCCGCGACCTCGACCTCGCCGAGCGTTTCGCGACCCAAGGTCGCGACTGGGTCGAACTCGACGACAACGGAAACATCGTTACGTGCTCGTCGGATGCACGCGCCCCTAAACGCAACCGGTGACCGATCCGGTCCTGCACCTGCTCGTCGGACCAAACGGCGCAGGTAAGTCGACCTTGGCCGAAACCATCATCAAACCTGTCACCCACGTCGAGTTCGTGAACGCGGATGCGATCGCCGCTGAACACTGGCCCCACGGCACCGTCGACCACGCCTATGAAGCAGCCCGCATGGCGGCACAGCGGCGTACGGAGCTCATCGCCCAACGAGCATCGTTCATCACTGAAACAGTCTTCTCCCACGAATCCAAATTGACCCTGGTGCGCGACGCCATCCACGCCGGGTACCTCGTGAAGCTGCACGTAATCATGATCCCCGAAGAACTGGCGGTCGCCCGAGTCCACAACCGAGTGGCCAACGGTGGACACGACGTTCCGGTCGACAAAATCCGCGATCGTTACACGAGGCTGTGGCCCTTCGTCGCCCAGGCCATTGCGCTCGTCGACGAAGCAACCATCTACGACAACACCACGGCCAGCGACGCGTTCTGTATCGTCGCCACCTACCGACGAGGACGACCGTTACTCGCCCCCAATTGGCCGGGCTGGGCGCCACTCCCGCTAACCGAGACAACCCCAATCCAACAGGATTCGTGACCGACCTGCGAGCGGTGTTGGGCATATTGCACCCGCTCCACAGTGCGGGGTCGAGAGCAATTGTTTCCAGGAAATGAAGACGTTCCGGGTCGTCAGCGCGCCGCAACGAGATGGTCGTTGGTGAGCTCGGGCTCGCCTGACCAACGGTAGGCAACGAGCGGCCCATCTTTTGCGACGCTCCAATCCAGACATGCAGTCTTGGGATTGTCGATTGCCGGGTCAGTTCCGCTGCGCCAGTAGTGGCCGTAGAGAACCGGAACGTCCAGTGAAGCTGACGGGAGCGCGTCACGATCGAGCGGGATATCGGGGAGCGGCCCGAACGGGCGGCCATCGCATGCGGTGACACCGCCAGGAATCTCCACGCCGTTCGCCAAGGTCGATGCATTCGGGTCCCACCAACGCAGACGCCCCTTGTCTCGGCAATGCCCTTCCTTATCGGCGTAGCCATAGCCGCACATGTCGATTTCGGGGCCTTTGAGCACTACCTCAAGCGCCTCATAGTGCGGCGTGCCTTTCGCCGCGGTGACAATCTCATGGGTGAGGGCGCCATCGCCGAGCACATCCAGGCTGGCCGTGTGCCAACACGCGTGTACGATCCGCAGGTCTCCGACGTCGAGCCACATCGGCTGATTCGAGAACCACTCGATCCACTCGTGATGCAGCGGCGAACCTTCACCGACTGCGGCAAGGAACACCCCGTGTTGGTCGCGGTTGCGTGGTGTATGCGCCCGAGACCACTCGCCCTGCTCGTTGCGGGCTATCCAGGCTACGGCGTTGAACTCGTGATTACCGAGCACCGTCTGTGCGGTGCCTGCTTCGACCATCGATCGAACGATGCCAAGGGTACGAAGCTGACCTGGTCCACGGTCGATCAGATCTCCAAGAAAGATGACTTGGCGCTCCC
>CAZJAZ010000010.1:22595-28635 GCA_964544305.1 uncultured Iamiaceae bacterium
AGCTGACCTGGTCCACGGTCGATCAGATCTCCAAGAAAGATGACTTGGCGCTCCCCATGACGATAGGCACCATTGCGCTGGACGTAACCAAGCGTGCTGAGGAGATGTTCCAATGCGTCGGCGTGGCCGTGGATATCACCGATGATGTCGTAGTCGGTCATGCACCCTTCCTATCGGCCGCTGATCGGATGACCTGGACCTGCTCGGAGGTTTGTGGTGCCGGGATGTGGGCCTTGCGACTATGCGATCGCAGCACCGTGATGCGGGCAAGCGCCGCTTCACCAGACAAGCCAGCGTTGGCAAGCAGGCAACCTATGACGGTTCCGGTGCGCCCGATCCCACCCCAACAATGCACGTACACCCCGCCGTGTTGAGCACGGTCTCGAATCTCGGCGGCGATCGCGTCATAACCGGAGGCGTCGATCACACCCATGTCCGGAATGGGACACGCCAAGCGGTTCAATGCCAAGCCCCGTGCCGCGGCGACCTCATCAATGATGGTGCTATATGGCTCAAGGTGCGGATCGTCGGTGAGGTCGACAAACGTCCGAATGCCATGATCAACGAGCAGGTTGATCATGGTACGAGCTGTGGCGGCATCAAGGTCGCCGGGATATTCTCCGGCCAAGATGCGACCTGGTTCGACCCAATACGCATGAACGAACTCATCGTGAGGCCAAACATCGGGGGGTGGTTCGTCGGTGGCGACGTCATACAAGCGCCTGGCGATCGTCGCGATGCGCTCGCTCTGGATGATCGTGTTGCTCCACGACGCCGGGATTGCCGCTGCTCCCCAGCGGGCACCGGCGAGCTGGCCCGCGATTGCCGCGGTCGTATCCGCGTCATCGCCGAGGTTCGCGGCCCGTAGAATCGCGTCACGAAAGTCGTTGGCGCCCGCGACCGCCCAGATTGCGGCTTGCAGCGCGTCAACGACGTAGCCCGTGCCACGAATCTCAGGGGGTTCCAGGTTTCGCCACGAGCCACGCGCCACCGCTTCGACGCGCGCGTCGAGCGGCCCAAACGTCCAGAATCCTGGACTCAGGACCTCATCGATCCCCATTCCTTGGATGAGTGCGGCGATCATCGCGCCATAGACCCGGCACGCGTCAACCGGCCGGTCGGCGGGATGCGTTGTGCGACTCGATGCACCCGAACGCTCGGCGGCCTCGGCGACATCACGATGCCAGCGGATTGGCACCGCCGCCAGGCGCATCAACGACCCATTCGCCGCGCTCTCTGGATCAATAACCGCTTCGGTGACTGACCCCTCGCGTTCGAAACGACTCAAGGCGCGGGCCGTGGTGCCGCCGATGTCGAAGCATCGCCCTGTCGACGACCAGTAGCCGTCGCGTCGCCACGCCACGTAGCGACGGAGTTGATCGGCCGGGTCATCGGTGCCCGTGTCGAGGATCGACTCGGCGAGACACATCGCCATGGATGTGTCATCCGTCCACTCCCCTGCCGCAAGGCCAAACGGACCACCGCCAACCATGTCGTTGATCGGTGTGAAACTGCCCGGCGCTTTGAACTCTAAGGTCGTGCCCACCGCATCACCTACCGCCAGGCCGACCAAGGTGCCCACGGCCCGGTCGCGTTGGGCGGCTTGTGTCATGGCGACCAGATTGTCGTGGCTGGTCACAGGCTGCCTTCGGCGAACAGATCGGCCTCGCACGATGCGACCGAAGCGAAGTCAATCTGGCTGGCCCGGGTGATGTGGTGCACCTGGTGCAGGGTCACAACGGTGACCAGCGCGGCCTGGTCTGGATCGGAAGGTCTCCAATGTCGCCAATGGTTTCCGCACTCGTCGGGATCGTTCCAGCCATGCCCGGTGAGCCACGCGAGTTCTTGCGCGTGCATCTCGGTGCCCTCGGCAATATTGGTATTGCCCACCGTTTCTCCGCGCAGGTTTGGACCGAACGCAGCGAACTGCATGTAGCGGCCGATGTGGGGCATTTCAATAAAAAAGTACGGGTCGTCGTCGTTGAGCCGGGCGAGCTGATCGGTGATGGTGGGGATCAGTTCGACCAACTCCGTCGGGACGGCGCCATCGATGTCGGGTGTGGGTGCTTTCACTGGAGCCCTCCTTGATTAGATTGAAGATGATCTAATTATACTGGTGGGTGTGACATTCACCAGAGAGCGTGACCGATGACAGATCTGAAGCGCTTTCCCCGCCCATCGGTGGCGGTGGATGTGGCCGTGCTTACCGTCACCGAGGGCCGCCTTGGCGTCGTGGTGTGGCGCCGCACCGGCAGCACCCACCACGGCCAATGGGCGCTGCCCGGATCGTTCGTGCGTCCACGCGAACGCTTGGATGACGCGGTGCAACGCACCCTGGCAGACAAGTGCGCGTTCCGCGGGCTTGCCCCCACACAGTTGCAGGTCATGGACGACCCCGACCGTGACGATCGTGGCTGGGTCCTGTCGGTTGCGTACCTCGACGTGGTCGATGCATCGTCGCTTGATCTCGTTGCTGGGGCCAGTGACGTGGCGCTCGCGCTAGTCCGCCACGATGATCGATCCGACGCTCACCCCGCACCAAAGCAAAGCCGTAACCGAGGCCAGCTCGCTGGCCGTGCACGGTCGATCCTTGAACTGCCTGATGGTCAACGCGAATTGCCGTTCGATCACGAGTCGATCGTCGCTCGGGCAATCGCAACACTGCGCGACCGCTACGCCGAGCGGCCCGACCCGACCGGCCTTCTTGGTCCACACTTCACGATGCTCGACCTTCGTCGCCTGCACGAAACCATCGCCGGCGAACCGCTCCAGAAAGACACGTTCCGGCGAACAATGCTGGCTCACCTCGAACAACTCGATGACGTGGCGCACGGCACGGTCGGCCGCCCCGCGCGCCTGTTCAGCCACCGCGCGTCGTCTCCACACTGATCATCCGGGCAGGGACAGTCGTGTTCGACAAACCGGATCATCAGAGTTGGGCGAGGCGAGCGGAACGACCAGCACCTCACCGACAACTTGTCCTTCACCGGCGTCAACCTCAACAACACAGGGCAGACGACCCGCTCCTAGTTGCTGTCCTCAGCCGGGTTAGCCCGGGGTCGGCTCAGATGATCGCGAACGATCCCGAACCCGTTGCGATGACGGTTCCCTCTGGCCCAACAACAGTGGCTTCAAGTTGCGTGATGCGCCGACCGGGTTTGATGACCCGCGCCTCGGCATCAAGCGGACCAACAGCATACGGCCGGATGAAGCGCAGATGCACTTCAATCGACGCGCACGCCAACCCCTCGTCAAGGGTACTCATCGTGGCGGCGCCCATTGCCGTGTCGACCATGGCGAACAGCACCGCACCATGAACCACACCGTTGGGATTGTGCAGTTGCGGCGTGACCTCAAGTGACGCAGTTCCCACCCCCACCTCGGGTGACGCGACGACCATGCCGAGTTGCTCTTGTAGCGGGAAAGGAGACGGCGAGAATCCCATGGCCGAAACCTACCTCCAAATTATCGAAGGGACCGCGATGCGATCTGAGGCGAGGAACACCTCAAGTTGCGCCTAGTTCGAGGAACGCTTGATGCCGCACGCTTTGCTGTTATATGCGTCGATCCGTTTGCCTGCAGCGACGAACGCAGGATCGGCCTCCAGTCGCAACATTTTTGCTGCTATGTCCCCCGCCGGGGTGTCGGCGCCAACCGCACTGTTGAACTTGCTCACAGTCAGGATGTAGTCGGATTTGATTTCGCGGGGCGCGGCGCGCTGAAGATCGGCCAGTTCATCTTTGGTTCGAAGTATTACGTTGCGTGCAGAGGCGGATTTGGGAATGGTGCTGAGGGTTTTCTGCCAACGCTCCACGGTGGCACAATACGACGACTTGGAGCTCCCGCCACAGGCAGTGACGACGAGGAGCAGTACGCTGAGCACAGCGACCGAACAACTCCGACCAATGCGAGCCATGTCGTCTCCTCGTATCGAGATGAAATCCCCAAGACGAGATGATAGTTGTGCCACCTCTATTCGCCCGTGCATGATTGAGAAGGACCTTGATTGTGTGGCCAGCGAACCCGCGTTCACATTCGCGCGCCGGTGTGACATTCCTGAGAAAACGTGATCATTCTCCCCCGAAACAATCCTCTCCAGGATGGAATCGCGCTGACTTTTCGTTCCACCAAGCGCAGTGCCACTCGCGTGTCAACTTTCGCGCAGCTGATTGAATTTCGAGGAGTATAATGCAAAAATGAGTTCTCGGGAGACGCGCTCGCAAACTCGGTTTGGCCGCAATCTTGCCGTGGCCTCGCTTGCGGGATTGTTGATCATCGCCGCGGCCGCATGTGACTACGGCAAAGCTTCGCTCATCGCCGGAGGTGACACCACCTTCGGTGCAGTTGGCGACGTGCTCGCCATTCCCGGCGGCGGCCAATACGTGGTGGACACCGCAAAATGCCAGATCGACAAAGTCGACGGCGCGGGAATCGTCACGGTGATCGCTGGCACCGGCACATGTGGCTACTCGGGTGACGGCAACGCGGCAACGAGTGCCCAAATCAACCCGTCACAAGCCGACTTCCAATCCGCGACCGGGCAGTTAGCTCTCGACAGCACCGGAAACCTCTATTTCAGTGACTCAGGCAACAACCGAATCCGCAAGGTCGCAACCGACGGAATAATCACCACCGTCGCAGGCGACGGTACTGGCACGACCATGGTGTACGGCTTTCGCGACTTCACGGTCAACACCTGCTCTGGCAATTCGGCATTTGCCGGCGGCATCACGGTCGTGCCGAACGGCTCAATCTATGTTGCGTGTCCGTTTGGAATCGGCAAAGTCAACTCAGACAAAACTCTCACGAAGGTAGCGTCGGTGAATCCGTCCGCGTTGACCTCGGACAGTGCCGGAAACCTGTATTACGGCGCGTACTACAGCGGGACAATCCGTAAGTTTGATCCGACGACGAGCACCGACACGCAGTATGCGGATCTGAACTCGTTGGGTCTCAGTCCGGCTGGCCACAAGCCAATCATCACCGACCTTACGTTTGGACCGGACGGCAAGCTCTATGCGTCGCTCGGGCCGATCAAATACGAAGAAAGCAATGGCCCGAGCCGGGTTCCAACGATCGTGCAACAAAATCGGGCCATCGTGGTGCGCGTCGACCCAAGCGGCCCGACCAAAATTGTCGGCACCGGCGACCCCGACCCAGTGACCGGGCCACAAACCGGATACGGCCGCGACCTGTCGATTAGCCCCGGTGGCATCACGGTCAACGCCGCCGGCAGCCTCCTCGTGACATCAGGCAAATCGGTCTATGCGATCGCGGGGCCAGACAAGGCGGACTCGGGCAGTGGCAGTAACTGCGACCCGACAAAGGTAAATCCCGGCGCTGATTTCACCGGTTTGGATTTCTCCGCCCTCCATATTGATCTGCACCACTGCGATTTGAGCGGCGTGAACTTCTCAGGCGCGAACATCACCGGCATGAACCTTGCACGTGCATACGGCACCGGCATCAATTTCACCAACGTTTACGGCTCGGACATCAACGTCGATGGCGCTAAGTTTGACGGTGCGACCCTTGCCGGTGCGAACCTCTCCGGCCTAACCGGATTGCCAACATTGCTGCCAGCCGGATACAACGTGCGCGGCGGGTTTCTTGTCGGCCCGCAGGTGAACCTTGCAGGTGATGATCTTTCCGGCGTCGACTTGTCAAACACTGAACTTGTGGGCGCGAACGTCACCGGCACGCTGCTCGCCGGGTCGACACTCACCAACATTCACGCCACCAACCTGACTGGCACGCCTGCGTCGCTCCCAACCGGCTGGGCCGTCGTTGCCAATACGTTGGTTGGCCCCGGCGCAAACCTCACCGGCGCAAACCTCGACGGCGCTGACCTATCTGGCGTCGACTTCAGCGGTGCAAACCTCACCGGCATTCACGCCAGCAACCTGACTGGCACACCGGCGTCACTACCGACTGGTTGGTCGGTCGTTCACAACACACTGGTCGGCCCCGGCGCAAACCTCACCGGCGTCGATTTGACCGGTGCTGATCTCACCGGCGCAAACCTCACCGGCGCAAACCT
>CAZJAZ010000010.1:28735-54389 GCA_964544305.1 uncultured Iamiaceae bacterium
CTCACCGGCGCAAACCTCACCGGCGCAAACCTGACGGGTGCCAATCTGTCGAACGCCAACCTTGCGGGAGTCGATTGGACGAGTTTCAACCTCACTGGTGTAATACTCGATGGCGCGAACCTCACCGGCACAAAACTCGATGGCGCCACACTCGTCGGGGTACATGCCGCGAACATCACCGGCACCCCTGCGACGCTTCCTTTCAACTGGCAAGTGGCCGACAGCACGCTTGTCGGACAATCCGCCGACCTCAGTGGCATTGACTTCAGCGGTGCAAACCTCACCGGCGTGAATCTTTCCCAGGTGAACGCGGCAAACACAAACTTCACAAACGCCAACCTCACGAACGTCAACCTGTACGGTGCGAATCTGACCGGTGCAAACCTCACCGGCGCCACACTGAACAACACCGACCTGAGGGGAGCGACGCTCACAAGCGTGCATGCGATCGACATGAACGGAGTTGTACTCGCATTACCGAGCGGCTGGAAGCAATGCGGCGGAACCCTCGTCGGACCGGGCGCGAACGTCACCGGCGGTGACCTCCAAACCTGTGGCCTGGGAGGTTTTAATCTCACCGGCACGATCTTCGTCAACGCAAACCTCACGGGCGCAAACCTTGACGGCGCTACGGTCACCAACGCGGACTTCACCGGCGCAAACCTCAACCAACTAGCGGCGAGTCATCTGGTCGGCGCTCCAGCGTCGCTTCCCACGAATTGGCAGCTCATTAACGGCATACTCATCGGACCGGGCGCAAACCTCGCCAATGCCGATCTGTCCAACGCCGACCTGACCGGTATTGACCTCACGGGCGCAAACCTGAACGGCGCCCATCTTGGGGGCACCCTCCTCGCGGGGGCAACCCTCACCGGCATAAGCGGGCGTGGCATCTATGGCCCCCTGGCCTCCCTGCCACCGGGCTGGATTATCGTCAACAGCAATCTCGTTGGCCCCGGCGCAAATCTCACCAATGCCGATCTGTCCAATGGGGATCTGACGGGCATTGACCTCAGTGGAGCGACGCTCACAGGTGTGCACGCCACCAACCTCGCCGGCGCGCCTGCCTCGCTCCCAAGCGGCTGGGCCGACATCAACAACACTCTCGTTGGCCCCGGCGCAAATCTCACCGACGCCGATCTGTCCAACGCCGACCTATCCGGCTTCGACCTCACCAGTGCTCTACTCGATAACGCGACGGTAACCGGTGCGAGCTTCAGCGGCGCGACGCTCACGGGTGTCCACGCCACCAACCTCACCGGTGCCCCTGCGTCGCTCCCAACCGGCTGGGCCGACATCAACAACAACCTCGTCGGGCCTTCGGCCAATCTCACCGGCGCCGATCTGTCCAACGCCGACCTATCCGGCTTCGACCTCACCAACACGAGCCTTTCTGGCACAAACCTCACCGGCGCCAACCTGGCTGGCGCAAACCTCAGCAATGCCAATCTCCTCAACGCGAAGCTGACCAATGCCAATCTTGATAACGCGACTGTCACCGGCGCGAACTTGACTGCACAAAATCTTGTCGGTGTACACGCGACCAACTTGACCGGAACCCCCGCCGGCCTCCGGTATCAATGGAAGCTTGTTTCCCAGACGCTGGTCGGAGCTGGTGCGAACTTAACTGGTGTCGATCTATCCGGTGCGAACCTCTCGCTGATGACGCTTACCGCGGTGAACTTCACGAACACGAACCTGACCGGGGCAAACCTCAACTACAGCAACTTGAACGGTTCAACATTCGCAGGCACCACTTTGACCAGCGCGACCCTCTATGACGTCGACGGTCGCAACCTCGTTGGCACCCCAGCATCGCTACCGACCGGTTGGAAATATCTTTCCAACGCGTTCGTCGGGCTCGGTGCAAACCTTTCGGGTGTCGATCTATCCGGTGCGGACCTAACTGGCATGAATCTTGGCGGGAACGCCTACTTCATCACAACCCTCACCGGCACCAACCTGACTGGCGCAAACCTCACCAACACCAAGTTCTCCGGGGCAACGGGCACCCCCAACGGTGGCGCAACCGCGACCTACTCCAACACCACCTGCCCCGACGCGACCATTGCCACCGCTCCCGCAACGTGTGTCGGCCACGGATTTTAGGCGCCCACGGTCTAGTCAACAAAGCACGCGTTTTGGGTGCCAAATCCGAACCTCCAGGTTCCAAAAACGCACCCAAAACAGCCGGGAGATGGGTGGGGTTGGTTCCCGATTGCGAGCAGGAGAGAACTGCCCACCACAAACCTCACCAATGGCGACTTGGTGGCGTTCGGTCAGCCCTTCCAAACCAAGAGTTTCAAACCCTGAAAGCATGCGTAGTTTGTTGAATGCAATGACGATCGGGTTCACTCGCCATGGCTCAAGGGCCAAACGCCAAGGCCCACGGGCTGCTCAGTCCGGTGACGGCCGTGGAGAGCATCGATCCATCCCATTTGGACACGGTTGCGCTGCCGTTGTTGACAACCCAAAGATCTCCAGAGGAGTCGAAGGTCAAACCGGAAGGGTTTCCAAGCCCGGTGAAGATGACGATCGTGAGTGACGTTCCGTCCCACATTTGGACAAAACTGCTTGACCAGTTGGCGATCCACAAGTTACCCGACGTGTCAAAAACCACGTCGACTGGGTTGCTTAGTCCACTTGTGATCGGGGTAGTGAGAGTTGTGCCATCCCACTTTGCCACCGTGTCGTTGCCACTGTTTGCGATCCACAGGTTGCCGGACGAGTCAAACGCCAAACCATAGGGAGCTTGAAGGCCAGTAACAGCCGTAGCGAGTGTCGTGCCATCCCACTTTGCCACCGTCGAATTGTTGTAGTTCGAGATCCACAAGTTGCCGGACGAGTCAAACGTCAAACCAATCGGCCCGTTCAGTCCACTGGTAATGACGTTTGTGAGGGTCGTGCCATCCCACTTTGCCACGGTGTTGGTGTAATAGTTGGCGATCCACAGGTTGCCGGACGAGTCAAACGCCACATCGTATGGGCCACTCAAACCACTGGAAATCGCGCTGGAGATACTAGAGCCATCCCACTTCGAAATCGATGAACCATTGAGGTTTGTGATGTAGAGACCAGATTGAATCGTGGGAAGAGTGGTGGGTGGCGCGGTCGTGCCAGGCGACGACGCGGCCGCGGCGACATTTGGCAGCGCGATGACCGCGACCGCCGCGGCAGCCGCGACACCACCGAGTTGAATGATCCGACGGCGCGACCAGCCCGGGGCGTGAACGATGCCGAGTTCGACTAGTCCGGCCATCGCCGGCTCAAGTGATTCGGGCACTTCATCGACACCGGTCTGAGCGAGGTCGAACGCTTTAGCTTGTTCACCACAGAGGTGAAGCACTTGATCTGAAACGGGCGACAGAACCAGATACCCATCGTCGACCTGCTCAATATGCAAACCAGCAACAACTGTGAAACGCATCGGCTCGTGTTCCCCGCTCAGGTCAGCCGCGCTGGCGCGGCCACGAATAGTGAGGAGCAAGCTAGCATTTTCTCTTCTCGACATCCCTGATACTGCACGTACCCCGCTCGTGCATTACATCAAACCCTCGAGCGCTTCTTGCTCTTGACCATCTTCGCCTACCTTCGCCCGCTCGCGCTCAAACTCTGGGATATACGTCGCGCCCTGGCGGACTCTCGTCCCAAAGTTCGGCTGGAGGTCGAATCGGACATGAGCAGCATCGACTCGGACAACATTCGAGTCGTCGACACCTGTGCGAGAGCGCCACTACGATCGGACGTCACACCGGCACGACCAGGGGGCAGCCATGACAGACACGGACAATGCAGCAAGTTTCGAATTCAACGGCGTGCACCACGTCGCACTTGTGAGCTCCGACATGGGCGCCACCGTCGACTTCTACTCCGGCGTGCTCGGCATGCCACTGATCAAAACCATTGAGCTGCCCGAAGGATCTGGCCAGCACTTCTTCTTTGACATCGGCAACGGCGACTGCCTCGCCTTCTTCTGGTTTCCCGACGCACCCAAAGGCGAACGGGGCATCTCATCACCACGAGGCCTTCCCACCGATCTCGACATGATCAGCGCACACGGCTCGATGAACCACCTGGCCTTCACGGTGCCCACCGACAAATTCGATGAGAAAGTCGCGCTCTTGCACGAAAAAGGCATTGCGTGTAGCGAAGTACTCAACCACGACAACTCAACATGGGGTGTCGCCGCTGAAATCACCGACGACGTGTATGTGCGTTCGGTCTATTTCTTTGGACCCGACGGTGTGCTGTTGGAACTCGCCGCGTGGACCAAAACTTTCACGCCCGACGATGTCGCCCACGAACCTGCCCGTCCCAACGCGCTACCCGCATAAGCGCGCTACCCGCAGAAACACCCCAACGCATCGCCACGTCAACGAAAGGTTCCCGCCATGCCCCGCTTACGCCAAGTTTCTCGGGCCGACACCGACAACCGCACCGTCATCGGCATGTACGACTACGTCTTTGGCGACCGTGACCCCGTCAGCGAACCGGGCACCGCGGATGGCACGCCTGGTGACTGGTGGACAACGTTCGCCCTCGTCCCATCCGTATTGGAGCATTGCGTCGGCGGTTTCGCGCTCTACCAAAACCCACGTCACATTGACCCACGTCTACGCGAGCTTGGCCAGCTTCGCGTTGGCTGGGCACGAGCCTCGCAATTCGTATACTCCCAACACTGCAAGTCTGCAAGATCCGCTGGTGTGCCTGAAGAACAGATCCAAGCCATCGCACACTGGCAGGTCGCAGACTGCTACTCACCGACAGAACGAGCAGTCCTTGCTTGGACCGACGCGCTCGTCTACGACGGTGGGCGGGTCGCCGACGGTATTTTCGACGCGCTCAAGGAACATTTGAGTGACGAAGAAATCTTGGAACTCACGTACATCACCGCGCTCTACGACATGCACGCGGTCATGTCACGCGCGCTTCGCACCGAGTTCGATGACGTAGACGAACCCATTGTTGAGGTGCTCGCCCCAGACGAGCAACCACCCGGGGTGCGAGTCGGGCCGAACCCGCCGACCTGACGAGTCAAACAGGTGGCAGCGCCTGCTGGGTGTCGAGCATGTCGGCCATCACCGACTTGATGAAGTCGTCGGCTTCGTCGGTGAGACCGCCTGCGACCCCGCCATAGATCGCACCCGAGAACGCCACCTCATCCGGGTTGGCCTTGGCATGGGCGACCGCATCAGCTAGATCTGCGGCGAATGTTTCGGCAACACCGTCTTGAGTTTGCGGACGTGTTACGGCCATATGCAACGCGTTCGGATACTGCTGCCCGTTAAAGCGCCAGCCACGGGCCCGCATGAAATCGTTAATAACATAGATGTCGAACTCGTCGGACGTGAAGCTAAACAAGAACGTTGGCTTGCCAATGACCCGCAGTTCGGGATGCGAGCGCACTGCATCAACCATCGCATGGGCGGTCGCAAAAATCTTCTTCGCGTACCCCAAATAGCCCTCACGACCAAGCGACACCAACGACGCCCAAGTCGCCGCGAGCAACCCAACCGAACGAGAACCATCCATGCCCGGTGACGTGTACTTGCCGCCCGACCAGTCAGTGAGGAAAAAGTACTGCGAGTTCCGCAAGGCCTTATCAGCGAACATCAACAGTGACGTACCTTTGAGCGAATACCCGTATTTGTGTGTATCGGCTGAGATCGTGGTGACGCCAGGTACTCGGAAATCGAACAACTCGATGTCTTCGCCAAGCTCTTGACCAAACGGCAAGATGAAACCACCCAGACAGCAATCCACATGCAAGCCGACGCCTTTGGCGAGCGCCAGCGCACCAAGTTCAGTAATCGGATCGACGACGCCATAACCGTAATTACATGCCGAGCCGACAATCGCAATCGTGTTCTCATCGATCAACGCTTCGACCGCGGCGACATCAACTTGTGCACTTGTGGGATCAATCGGTGCTTTGCGCAATTCGATTCCGAACAAGTGGCATGCCTTATCAAACGCGGGGTGCGCGGTTTCGGGTTTGACAACATTCGGGTTCGAGATACCACGGGTCTGAGCGCCATGTTCGCGGTAGGCCAACATGGCGTGGGTGATCGATCCGGTCCCACCAGACGTCACCATGCCAACCGCGCCCCCGTCGGCCAGTGCGTCGGCATGAAAGAGGTCGAGGCCCATGGCAATGATTTCACCCTCAAACCGTGTTGCCGACGGGCACATGTCGCGTTGGAGTGCATTCGCATGCGCGTATTTCCCAAACGCTTCGGTCAAGAATGCGTAGTGGTCGTGGTCGCCGCAGTACATCGTGCCCGAGCACTTGCCCGTTTCCCAGTACTGGTCCTCCTCGGTCGCCATTGTGGCGAGCTCGCTCAGAATCTCGTCACGAGCACGACCTTTTTCAGGAAAGGTGCGGTTGACCGGGTACCGGTCGGCATAAGGAAAATCAGAACTCATTGGAGTCTCCACGTTTGGGCAATCGGGTTTTGTCTACACGGAAGGTCGCGAACGACGACGGTCCGACTATTTTTCACCGGCGACTTCAGGACCCCACCGGCGATCAATCTCATCTTGGGCTTTTTGCATTTGTGCAACCGTGGGGATCTGGACTTGCGACAGCTTCTTGACAAGGTCAACCGACGAAAGCCCAACGTTGTCGAAGTGGGAAAGGTCAGATGTGGCAACCTTGCCTCGCTGCTCAAGAATTGGGAATCGAGTCGGAACCTGGCCGCCTTTGAGGAGTTCGATTGCTCCTTCGTCCGACACAAGGTGTTGCAGCCACAACTTGCCAGCGCTTGGATGCGGCGATCCCTTGACCAATGCTTGGGCGTAATAGTTCGGAAACAAGGTTCCCGATGGGTCGATACGCATCTCCAGGTTCACGCCGGCGGCGGCGGCACCTCGCGCCTCTTCGATAGCAGAAGTGTCAAGGAAACTGACCGCGTTCTTTCCATCGCCCGCGTACTCGGTGATGACCACTTTGGTGGGGTCAAAAATACCGTTCTTTGCAAGCTCGGCAAACAAGTCAATGCCGGGTCCGACGTTATCCAGCGACCCCTCAGGCAACGTAAGCGCAGCGGTCCACACCGCGCCAAAGGCTGCGGAACCCGCGAGGATTGGGCTCTTGCCAGCCTTGGTCAAAGCCGGACCAGATCGTGGATCACCTGGCATGCCAATGACGACCCCGGCGGGAAGATTCTTGAGATCCGCAAAAGTCGCCGGAGGTTCGGCACCTTTGAGCTGCGCCGGGTTGCTCACGATTCCTACCAGCACGTAGTAGGTCGACAGCCAATTGCCGTCCGCGTCTTTGGCAGCACTGGGAATGTCGGCCCAGTCATCAGGTCGGAACGGTACGACCAATTTGTCGCTGGTCGCTTCAAGAGCCGCACTGAGCCCCACATCGATGACTTCGGGTTGCTCCGCCTTCTTCTTCGGATGGCGGACCGCATCAAGTTGGGCACCGGCACCACCGATGGTGGCAACCGGATTGACTTTGACTCGTGTGCTCCCCGTAAAACTCTGTACGGCGAATCGATAGGAAGCATGCTCACCCGTATTCACGCCGCTGAGGTTCACCACACCTTCTTTACGTGCAGCGGCAAGCAGCGGATCTACCTTGGGTGCCGCCGTCGTCGACGCACCGCCTGTCGACGTTGACGACGATCCTCCACACGCACTGAGCAGTCCAGGCAGTGCCAAGCTTGATGCGCCTGCAACCCCCCAACGCAGCAGAGTCCGGCGATCAATGGCGAGATTGGATTCGTTGTCCATGAACGAACCAGCGTAGTCAACGCCCGAAGCTCACGAAGCCCGGGCTACTCCCCACGCACGTCAGGACCCCAACGCGTGTTCACCGCATCTTGCGCGGCTGCGACCTGGGCAACACTGGGAATCTGAACGGCAGCCAACGATTTGGCCAAGGTTTTCGCAGGCAAACCGAAATCCTCGAACGCGCCAAGGTTCTTTTCTGAGACCGTGCCCTGTTGCAACAGCACGGGAAAACGGGTCGGCACCATGCCACCTTTGAGGAAGCCTTTGGCGCCCTCATCGGAAATGAGATGCTGCAGCCAAAGTTTCGCGGCATAAGGGTGCGGCGACTTGTTCACCAGCGCCTGGGCATACAACGTTGGGTACAACTTGTCCGCGTTCACAATCCGCATTTGGAGATCTTGATCGGGTTTGGCTGCTTTCAGCTTCGACCGAGCAAACAGAAACTCCGATCCGATCAGCATGGTGATTGGGACCGGCGCGCCTCCACCAACGGTTGCGACAATGCCGACCATTTTGGGATCGAACGTGCCACGGTGAGCAAGTTCGGCAAAGAAGTCGATTCCTGGACCAATATCATCGAGGCTTCCACCTTGGGCGAGCGCGACCGTCCAAACGGCGCCAAACGCGGACGCGGATGCAAGCGGCCCCGCATCTTTGGTTGTACGCGGGTCGCCAGGGAACCCCATTTTCACGCCGCCTTTGAGTTGCAAAAGATCATCAAAGGTCGTGGGAATGTCATTGCCACCCAAGAGCGTGGGGTTGCTGACGATCCCAAGCAGCGCGTAATACGACGACAGCCAATAGCCCTGCGCGTCTTTGGCTGAGTTTGGGATCGTGGCCCAATTGTCCGGTGTGAACGAATCCAACAGGCCGTCATCTCTTGCTTGGAGTATCGAGCTCAGACCAACATCGATCACGTCAGGTTGGTTCGGCTTCCCTTTCAAATCCCGGGCTGCATCCACTTCCATCCCTGAACCAGCGTCAGGTGATTGAAAGTCGATTTTCAACTTGGTTGCATCAACGAACTGATCGATGACGGCCCGGTAGGGTGAATTGGGTCCGTTCGAAACAGCGATCAAATTCAATTTTCCTTCGGTGCGCGCCGCGGTGAGCAACGCATCGATTTCGTTTGACGTCGTCGATGGCGCAGCCGTCGACGTTGACGAGGAAGACGAACAACCAACCAACGCACTCGGCAATGCGGCCACTCCCACCCCGGCAGCTCCAAGTTGGATCAGTCGACGTCGGGTCATCTCGTTGCCCATGCGGACCACCCCCAATCACTTTCTTTGTAGTTCATGGAATTCTATCGCTTGTTCGTTCAACGTGTCGGACTCATGTACAGGACATTGGGCGACTACGGTCGTAGTAACACGGCAACGACGTAGGCCGTAGTCCAGTTTCCAAACGCAGAGCATTGGCGTGCCCGACACCGACACGAACGAAGGCACTCGTCGCATTCGCAGACGACGACGCGGCCGACGCACGGCGCGTCGCGCGCAGCGCGCCCAAGGTACCAAACGCCCGCGCCGCCGCTCAGGAGCTTCACTGGTTTACCGGTCACGTGCGATGCTCGCTTTCGCTTTGGCGCTGTCAAACCTCGGCGGCGCCATCATCGTGTTCGCGTTCTCGGCATGGCTTCTGCCCACCGATTCCATCGAAAACGGTGCAGCGCTCATTAAATGGAACGCCATCGGCACCGTGCTCTACGCGCTGATAGCCACCCCAATCGGCTCGCTCTGGGGCCGGATCAGCTTGCGTTCGTATGAGGCTTGGCTCATAGAAGATCGCCCCCCAACGGCGAAAGAACTCAAGCGCACCCTTGGCGCACCACGTCGGCTCGTCATGATTCAGTCCATTCTGTGGGGCGTCGCCGCGCTCGGATTCACCATTGTGAACGGGATTGTCGATCCTGTCCTCATTCCCCGGGTCGGGCTGACTGTCATTGGTGGTGGTCTCACCACAGCCGCCCTCGCCTTCTTGCTTGCCGAACGCATCACTCGACCCGTCGTTACTCGTGCGCTCGAACACAATCCTGACCCGGAACGCCACAGCGCCGGGGTGACATCACGCACGCTGCTTGCTTGGGGCATGGGCACGGGCATTCCGCTCCTCGGCATCTCGGCCTCAGGAATCGGTTATCTCATCACCGGGCAAGGCACCCGAACGCAACTTGCGATCGCCATGGTCGCCTTGGGCGGCACGGGGCTAACCGTCGGCTTCTTCATCACATTGCTTGGCGCGCGTTCGGTTGCTTCACCAGTTCGTGCGGTACGCAAAGCCATGGCCCAGGTCGCCGACGGGGACCTCGACGTGACCGTGGAGGTGAATTCGTCAACCGAAGTTGGCCGCCTACAGTCTGGGTTCAATCGCATGGCCGCAGGTTTGCGCGAACGAGAAGAACTCCGCGACCTCTTTGGCCAACATGTCGGGATCGACGTGGCACGCACCGCGCTTGAACGTGGCATCGATCTGCGGGGAGAAACTCGGCAAGCGACCGTGCTTTTCGTTGACGTCGTCGCCTCAACCGGCTTGGCGACACAACTCCCGCCTCGCGAGGTCCTCGCGCTCCTCAACCGGCTTTTCACCGTGGTCATCGATGTAGTCGACGACCATCAAGGTTGGATCAACAAGTTTGTTGGCGACGCGGCCATGGCCGTCTTTGGTGTGCCTGAACGCATCGATGATCACCCCGGCGTCGCGCTCGCTGCTGCACGGAATCTCGCTGTTGAACTTGCCGAACACGTTCCTGAGCTTGATTTTGGAATCGGTGTCGCCACCGGCACCATCGTGGCCGGACACCTCGGTGACGAGCGCCGTTACGAATACACGATCATCGGCGACATGGTGAACGTCGCATCTCGACTAACCGACGCGGCAAAACGACATCCCGGTCGGGTACTCGCCGATAGCGAAGCGGTCGCCGCAGCCGACCCCACGGAGCGTGCCCGGTGGAAGTGCGAAGAGTCCAAAGCGGTGCGCGGCCGGCAAGCCCAGGTCACGGTCGCGGTCCCCATTGCGGGGATTGACCGGCCGGTGCCACCTCGCCCTGAGCGTCGCAGCACGGACGCACGGTAGTCTCACACCATGGCAACCATGCCCGTTGGCGTAGCAATGACGCGACGCCTTTGGGTGACTCGCGACCAGCGCGATGCGATGCAATGGGTGTCGTATGCGGCAGGTGTTATTGCCGTTGTCGGCATCATCTGCGCGTTTATTGGCCGAATCCCCGTTGAGCTCCCCATGCCGACGCACGTCGTTGGCATGGTCAGTCCAACGTGTGGACTCACGCGTGGCACGGTCGCCATCATGCGGGGTGACCTGGCGTTAGCTTTCAACTACAACCCGATGTCGTTTTTCGTCTTGCCGTTCACTGCGATCGGACTCGCTCGAATCGCTTGGGCCAAGATGGGGCGAGGTTGGGTCAACGTGCACCTTCGCCTGGGCAAGGTGGGCTGGGTTGCGTGCGGGCTTGCGTCCGTCGCACTCTGGGCCTATCAGCAATCAAACGCCGCGTTCATCATGCACACGCATCACGTGTGAATACGCCTACTTAACGCACAAAAACGAACCAGATGATTCCGGCTGCCACGGCGGCCATCGACACAAGCCCGAGTGCGATCTGTGCCCAAATAGGGAGCTTCGACATCTCATCAACATGGCTTTTCTCACGCAACGTATTCATGAGGTTGGCCGCCCATTCAAACTCACGCGCCAAGATGCCAAGACCAACCAGCGACACCAAAATGCCAGGCCCCGGAAAAATCAGCATCCCCAAACCCGCCAAAAAGATCACGCCCCCGACGCCGATGATCACAATCCGAACGACAATATTGCGCTTTGCTTCTTGCCGTGTGCGTTCTCGGCGACCGGTGGCTTGCTCAGCCGCATAGGCTGCTGCGACAAGCCGATCTCGAGTAATCGAATCGTCATCGTTTGCCCCGGCCATGTCGTTGAGCGGGGCGTTCTCAGCTTCGCTCATGGCACTAGTGTGCCGGATTTCTCGCGAGTTACGCGCACAATTTCACTTGTTGGCGCGTGCTGCAACAATCTCAGCGATCTGAACAGCGTTCAACGCCGCACCTTTGCGCAAATTGTCATTCGATACGAACAAGGCAAGTCCACGGCCATCTGGCACCGTTTCATCGACCCGGATTCGGCCAACAAAACTCGGATCTTCGCCCGCGGCCTGAAGCGGGTTGGGAACGTCGGCCACCACAACCCCGGGGGCATCATGCAGCAGTTCACTTGCCGCGTCGACGCTGATCGGACGCTCAAACGTCGCATTAATCGACAATGAATGACCGGTAAATACCGGCACGCGCACACACGTTGCCGACACCACAAGGTCAGGTGCGTTCAAAATCTTGCGTGACTCATTGCGGAGCTTTTGCTCCTCGTCCGTTTCACCGCGCCCGTCATCAACAATTGATCCAGCCAAGGGCACCACATTGAAAGCGATCGGACGCACAAATTTCTCCGGCTTACCCAGATCGACCGAGGAGCCATCGAACGTGAGGTCGTGAGCCGAATCCGCGCCCTTGCGCACCTGGGCCGCGAGCTCGGCAACACCAGCTAAGCCCCCACCTGACACTGCCTGGTACGAACTCACGACTAAGCCGGTGAGATGAGCGACCCGATGCAACGGTGCGAGCACCGGCATGGCCGCCATCGTCGTGCAATTGGGATTGGCCACAATGTTTTTTGGGAGCGTGTCCAGCGCGTCCGGATTGACCTCGGCGACAACCAGTGGCACATCTGGGTCCATGCGCCACGCCGAAGAATTGTCAATCACAACCGCACCCGCTGCAGCTACGGTTGGAGCGAGTTCCTTCGACGTTGCACCACCCGCCGAAAACAACACCACATCGAGCCCGCGATAGTCCGCCGTGGCAGCGTCTTCAACAATGACATCGGCGCCACGCCAGGGCAACGTCCGCCCGGCAGAACGTGCCGACGCAAACAGTCGCAATTCGTCAACAGGGAAGTTCCTTTCGGCCAAGATCGCTTGCATGACCCCGCCGACTTGCCCGGTGGCTCCAACTATTCCAACACGCATGGCTTCAAAGGGTACCGTTTCACGCCCACACGCGTTTGTATGCGAACGTGCAACGTCTGTCACACATCAAGACCAAAGGCGCTATGGAGCACCAGAACTGCCCGTTCAACTTTGTCTTGGGGCACCACACAAGAAATGCGAATTGCAGACGTTGAAATCATTTCAATGTTGATGTCGTTCGCCGCCAACGTCTCAAACACCGTCGCGGCCACACCTGGATTCGTTTTCATTCCTGCGCCCACCAGGCTCACCCGGCCAATTGATTCCTCTACCGTGACACCAGCCGCGGCCACATCAGCCACGTAGGCCTCGCAGACCTCTCGGGCACGCACAAGCGACTCTTGGGGCACCGTGAACGAGATATCGGTCACCCCATTGATCGACACGTTCTGCACGATCATGTCAACATTCGTGTCAACGTCGGCAAGACGACGAAACAACGACGCGGCAATACCCGGTCGATCCGGCACACCAGTGACGGTCACCTTCGCCTCATCTTCGTCGTGGGTGACGGCCGAAACAATTGCCTCTTCCATGTTGGGGTCCTCCTCGCGGATCCATGTGCCCGGTTCCCACGTAAAACTCGAACGCACATGCAATGGCACATTCCACGTGCGGGCAAACTCCACCGAGCGCATCGCCGGTTTCGGGCATCCCGACGCACACATTTCGAGCATTTCATCAAACGAAATCACCGTCATTCGACGCGCCCGATCAACCACTCGTGGATCGGCGGTAAACACGCCAGACACATCGGTATAGAGCTCACACGAATCCGCCCCAAGTGCATGAGCGAGCGCAACCGCCGTGGTGTCAGATCCACCTCGGCCCAAGAAGGTGATGTCATTGTCGGTTGAAACGCCTTGCGAACCCCCCACAACCGCCACGCGACCCGCATCGACCGCAGCACGAACCCGATCTGGTTTCACTTCAAGAATTTTGGCGTTCGTGTGGTTGGTATCGGTAAGAAACCCTGCTTGCGAGCCAGTGAACGAATCAGCAGCAACCCCAAGGTCATGCAAGGCCATGCACACCAACGCGGTTGCTTTGCGTTCGCCCGACGTGATGAGCATGTCCATCTCACGCCCCGGACGGGTCTCGGACACCGCATTGGCAAGGCGGAGCAGCTCATCCGTTTCTTTCCCCATGGCACTAACCACAAGAACGATCTGTTCACCTTTGCGGTGGCGGCGCGCCACAAAATCCGCAACCTCACGGATACGTTCCGGGTCGGCAACCGAAGTGCCGCCAAACTTTTGGACGGTAAGCGTCACGAACGTTGAGGCTACTTGGCAGCCCTAACGCGGCCCCATACCAATTGCGGCTTGCGTTGCGTCATCATCCACACCAATCAGAATCCCCATCGCACGCAACTCGCGCACACCGTCATCGAGCGTTTCGGCGCCAACAAGAGCGCTCAGCGCTCGTAGATCGTCACTGCGCAACGAAAGCACCCGCCCATTAAAGTCACCTCGGGCCACCACAATCGAGTTCACAAACCCCATGATCGGATGGTTTGACGCATTCTGGCGAAGCGCTTGCAAATCAACCACGATGCTTGACGAATCCGCCCGACTCGAACCGGCAACCGGTTCTCCAAGCAACACACCCATCGGCACGTCATAAAACCTTGCAAGTTCACGCAACCGAGGCACCGAAATGTTTCGAAAGCCGCGTTCATACGCACCAAGCGCAGACGCGCTCCACCGGCCGTGTGAACGCTCTTCAACATCGGCAAGCGACAGATTCCGTTGCCGGCGCACGGCACGCAGTCGTGCACCGACTTCACGCGAGAACGCCCGATCTTCCTCGCTGACACCAGCGTCACCTTGCGTCTGGTCGTCGTCGTGTCGATCAGCCATGGATTCGCAAACCTCCCCAGGGTTGCCCGGTCGACTCGTGCCGACGCGACAATTCGCCAATGAACAAGTGAGAAGCATTCTTGCACAAATGCACAATCGTTGGAGCAAGCAACGATCCACACGCAAGTGCATTTCACGCCCGCACACTTGGTATCGTCCAATCCATCATGGGAACAGACAAACGTGCACGTCAAAAGGCCAACCGAGCACAAAAGGTGGCCCAACAACAGGTTCAAGACAAACAAGACAGCCGCAAACGCAGCCTGACCGGCTTCGGTGTCGTGGTGGGTGCGGTCATCGTGATCGCCGGATTGATCTACCTCACCTCTGGCAACTCAGATGACACCGCATCGACCGCGTCGACGACGACGGCCGCCGTCACCGTTCCCACAACCGTGACAACAAAGCTCACCGCCACACCTTTCAAGTTCGGCACGACCGCATGCCCCCCTGAAGCTGGCGCGAAAGAACGCACGTTGACCTTTGCGGCGCCGCCGAAGAACTGTTTGGTCGCCGGCAAGTCGTACACCGCAACGTTTGACACGACCGCGGGCAAGATCATCGTTGACCTTGACACCAAGAAAACCCCGGGCACCGCGAACAACTTTGTGTTTCTTGCCCGCCACCGCTACTACGACAACACCAAACTGTTTCGTGTCAGTGCTGGCATTGACATCATCCAAGGTGGCTCGCCCCACACCCAATCGGCCTCTGACCCAGGCCCGGGTTATCAACTGCTTGACGAGGGCAAGTTCAACGCGGACGCATCCCAAGGTGAATACACCTATAGTGCCGGTGACCTCGTCATGGCCCGCACGACCGGTCCAAATGGTGCCAGCGCCCAGTTCTTTTTCGTCACCGGACCAAAGGGCGCAAATCTCGATGCACAAGGGACATACGTTGTCTTCGGGCACGTGACGAGCGGCCTTGAGGCACTGCAAAAGATTGTTGCCACTGCCAAAGTTGATGCTTCCGGCGAAGGTACACCAAACCCCGAGGTCACCATCAAGAAGGTGGCCATCAACCAGAAGTAGATTTGTTCCCGCTGATCCGGATCAACGACACGGATCAGCACACGAAATCGACAAGGGCGACCGGCGTTTCGCCAACATGGACGCCAACGTCGCCATTCCCTTCCGCGCGCCAATGACCTTGCAGGTCGCGGATAGCCACGGTTGATTCGTCAATAGCGACCACCGCAAGGTCAGGGGCCGTGAGTTCTTTGATGCGATGACGTGCTTCAACGCTCCATGAGTTCGCTTGAGGAATGACCGCAAGTCGACGAATCAAACCAAGACCAATCGTGAACGCACCACCTCTGGAATCAACCATTGGGTCGCCAAGAATCTGCGCCCCCGCATCGGACCCAACAATGGTGGTCCCGTCACGCCACGCGTCAACAAGCGCAGCAAAAACCGGGGAGTGCATGAACACCGATTTTGCATGCTGGGCCGAACTTCCGATCAAGTACACGACTGCTGCTTGCCGAACACGATCCGCGTTGTCTTCGTCAAGTGCATCAGCACGTGTCAACACGGGGAGACTTGCGACGGTGGCACCGAAGCTTTCAAGACAAACTTGCGCTTCAGCGACCTTTTCGTCCGGATGTTCATAGGCAGCCGCCGTTGGAATAACCAGGACTTCTGGACGTTGGCTTCCCTGAAGAATTGTCGGATGAAACTGCGACGCAGCCGCAAAGGGTGCGCCGCCTATCAATGCCAGCATGCCGCTCATCGCTGCTCCTTATCTTCATCGAACCGGTCGATTCGACGGCTTCACATCCCTGAACGTAGTGCAACCTGCGTAACACGCGACGGCCACTTCGGTCACACCTGTCGCACATTTCAGGCCCAGCGCTTTTTCACCTCGGAATCACGGCACTAACCTGCTGCGATGGCAAATCAGATTTCGCATGTTGGCATCATTGGTTCGGGGATCATGGGGGCAGGGATCGCCGAGGTCGCGGCCAAAGCGGGTTACACCGTGACCCTGCGGTCACGGCAGCAGGCCTCCGCCGACGCGATGGTCGACAAACTCACGAAGTCGCTTGAAAGACAAGTCGCCAAAGGACGCCTCGACGAAACCGAGCGTGACGCGGTGCTTGGACGGGTGCGTGCGGTGAGCGAACTCAACGAACTTTCCGACTGCGACCTGGTCCTTGAATCGGTCGTTGAAGACTTAGGTGTCAAGAAGGCGCTGTTCACGGAACTCGACGGAATCGTGAAAACCGGGGCAATTTTGGCGACGAACACATCAACGTTGCCCGTGATCGAATTGGCCATGGCCACCTCGCGCCCCGAGTTGGTGTGCGGCATTCACTTCTTCAACCCGGCGCCAGCGATGAAACTCGTCGAGATCATTCGGCCACATTCAGCCGCCGATGCAACCATCGAAGCGGCGACCGCTTTTGCAGAGAAGTGCGGAAAAGGACCGGTCGAAGTCAAAGATCGCGCCGGTTTTATCGTGAACCACTTGTTGTTTCCGTATTTGAACAACGCCGTTCGGATGCTTGAAAACGGCACGGCAACACGCGACCACATTGATGAAGCCATGATGGGCGGCTGCAACTTCCCAATGGGGCCGCTTGCCTTGTTAGACCTTGTTGGCCTTGACACGTCGCTGGCGATTCTCGATGCGCTCTACGAAGAGTTCCGTGACCCGCACTACGCCGCTGTGCCGTTACTGCGCCGCATGGTGACCGCTGGCCACCTCGGCCGCAAGTCGGGTGAAGGCTTCTATAACTATTCCTAAATCCGAAATTTGACGCGTTCTGGCCTCTCTGAGGCCATAACGCGTCAAATTTCGCATGGAAGGTTTGCGAAGTGCGGAAAACGGGCATGTATAGATCATGCCTGTCAAACACCCAGATCAACGGCCGTCATTCGTGCACCCCGAAATGGCGATCGACCAAGTAGCAACGACAAATTGCGGTCTCATCTCACGGACTCAACTGCGCCAACTTGGACTCACCGAGGCTGAGATTCGAGGCCATCTTCATCGTGGGACCATCGTCCACGTACAACGCGGTGTCTATCGCACCGTCGGCACGTCAATGTCGCTACGACGCGACCTTATTGGGGCATGTCTGGCAGCTGATGGGCTGGTCGCTGCTTCCCACCGCAGCGCCCTCTGGCTCTGGGGCTTGGCATATCTGGCCCCGAGTCCGGAAATTTCTGTCAACACCGAACGGCACCCACGGCTTAGTGGAATCGTCGTGCACCGATCACGTGATCTGGCCCCACACCACATCACTGAACTTCGACAAGTCACTGTCACGACTCCGGCCCGCACTCTCGTTGACGTTGGTTGTGTTGTTTCAGCTCGCACTTTCACCGAGGCGCTCGAGCGTGCGATCCATAAGAAGTTGGTAACCGTTGCCGAACTGCGCCACTTGATCGATGAAGTAGCCGGGCGAGGACGCAACGGCGTCGGCATCCTTCGCGACGTATTAGATCAACGCGCACTAGGGGATGCGCGACCAGAAAGCATGCTTGAGCCGCTCATGGCCCGTCTCCTCGCACAAAGCAGTATCGAGGGGGCGTGTTATCAAGCGGAGATCATCGTTGGTGGACGCAAGTTGCGGCCAGATTTTTTGTTTCCGAACGAAAAGGTCGTTGTTGAGGTTGATGGTCTTTCTGTGCACGGCACCCGGGACGCACTTGATCACGACCTTGAACGTCAGAACCTCTTATCTGCTCATGGCTATCAAGTACTGCGCTACACGATCACGCATCTGCGCCAGCCTGACAAGACCGCGGCGCAGATTTTGCGGGTCGTCCATGCCCGTCGTTCTCGTCATTCCTCCAATTACTCTTCCGAAATTTGACGCGTTATGGCCTCAGAGAGGCCATAACGCGTCAAATTTCGGAAGAGTTAGAAGAGTTAAGGGGTGTGGTCCTCTGTTAAGACTGACGATTCTGGAGTGACACTCCCCATCGACAAACTGAATGCCGCTCGCTCAGCTTCTGCTGCGGGCGAGCGCCTTGTCATTCGATAAAGCGAATACAAGCCGACTACCGCATACGCAACGGCGAGAACGATAAACAACGCACCGGGTGAAATGCTGCCAATTGCGATACTGCCTGCGATCGGCCCCAAAATCGCGCCGAGTCCGTTGAAGAGAATGATGTGCGCACCTGCGGCCACGATCAGCCGATCGTCCAAATAGTCGTTGAGGTGGGCTGAACTCAGCGAATAGATGGGAAAGCCTGCCCCGCCCGCGATTGACACCAATCCGATCAGGATCAAGCGACGATCAGTACCAACCTGCGAAGCGACCACACATACTGCCGCCGCAACAGACGCGGTCAATGCGAGTACGAGACGGCGATCAACCCAATCCGACCATTTACCGAGCGGAAACTGCAACAAGATTCCGCCAAGCAACGCCGCACCAACAAATGCCCCCGTTGCCGACAGGTTGAAGTGTGCGCGGGTGGCGTAGACAACGCCTGCACCCAGCATGGCCGCGGTTGTGAAACCAGCGATGAAGGTTCCCACTGCGGCAAGCGGGGCTGCGTGCACGACTCGACCAATTGCAATCGGCGTTGGATCATGCACGGGTGGTGACGGATAGACCGCGAGTGCGATCGGCACGACCGAAAGTGACACGAGTATCGCCGCCAGGATGAAGGGGTGAGAGCCGTGAAAGCCCACCACCGCGTAAAGGATCTGACCAAGTAGCACTGCCGCAGAAACCACAATCATGTAGGTCGCAAAGAGTTGGCCCCGCGTGTGGTTCGTTGCTACCCCGTTCATCCAGGACTCGCATACGACGTAGAGCGCGGACAGGCACATGCCAACGACGCCTCGAAAGACCATCCAGGCAATCGGATTGACCAAGAGTACGTGAAAGAGAACCGCGGCACTCGCGAGTGCGGCAAGGCCGGCGAACACTCGAACGTGGCCGACGCGCCGGATCGCCGGAGGCGCGAATCGAGCGCCCGCGATATACCCCGCGTAATAACCGCCAAGGATCACACCAACAAACCCCGGCCGGAAACCTTCGAACCCAGCTCGCGCCGCAATAAGCGTTGATGCCAGACCTCCGCCAGTCAAGATGAACGCAATGCTGAGATACAGGGGCATTGCGTCTTTGAGCGCGCGGGCCAGATTTGGATGTGTAGATGGGCGCGCACCGGTCACCGAATCACAATAGAAGAAGCGCAACGTCCCACGTCTTTCTCCGAAATTTGACGCGTTATGGCCCCCCTGGGGCCATAACGCGTCAAATTTCGTGACAAAAGTTGTTTTATCGACGCTATGTCGTTATGATGTCGACACCGCGTCGCCATGTTCTGCGCTTGCAGACCAAGAACGACGCCAGAGCCAAATCCCCAAAGGAGTGCCAGTGTTTCTCGCTACCCGAGACTTGCGACGATCGTGGCGACGCTTTACCCTCGTCGGTCTTGTCGTTGTCTTGATTGCAATACTCACCACCGTGCTCGGTGGACTCGCCAACGGACTCGTCCGAGACGGCACCTCAGGGCTCCGCGCCCTTCCCTACACGCATATGGCGTTCCAGAAAGGTGCGGGTGCAACCTTTAGCCGGTCGACGCTCAACGACGACACCCTCAGCGCCTTTCGATCTGTCAACGGCATCAAAGCCACACCGCTTGGCGCGTCGTTCGTCAATGCAAAGGCCAATGGCCCCGGCCCAAACATCGACCTTGCGCTCTTTGGCGTGCAAGCCGACAGCTTCCTTCTGCAACGCGCCGACGCACGAGCAGCCCTGGCCGGCAAGCCCGGCCTTGTGCTCGCTGGCGAACTCGCTGACAAAGGAATCAAGGTCGGTGACCTCTACACGCTGGCCGGATCAGACATCACCCTGCCGGTACTTGGCTTCACCTTTGCCGGATCATACGGCCACGTACCGATTGCGTATACGTCCCTTGCCACGTGGCAAAAAGTTACCTTCGGCAATGATCCGCACGGCCGATTCTCTGCGGTTGCCCTCAAACTGCCCAAAGGCGTGACCGCCGAAGTTTCCCAACTCGCTTCCAAACGCGACCTTGACGTCATCAACAAGAGTGCCACGTACGCTGGCTCGCCCGGGTTCAGCGCCGAATCACTCACCATGACGATGATCCGCAGCTTCTTGCTCGTGATATCTGGCCTCGTGGTCGGCGCGTTCTTCACGGTGCTCATCGTTCAGCGCACACGCCAGATTGGCCTGCTCAAAGCAATGGGCGCATCAAGCTGGTACGTCATACGCGATGGCCTGGTCCAAATGTCCATAGTGGTGGCTGGCGCATCGGTCATCGGTGCACTACTCGGGTCAGGAGTCGTTCGCGCCATGGCCAGTGGTTCGGCCCCGGTTGAACTCGTTCCATCCACCGTGGTCAGCGGCGTCGTCCTGCTCGTCGTCGCTGGCATCGTGGGCAGCCTCGTCCCGCTCAAACGCATTGCTGGAATCGAACCCGCCGTCGCACTTGGAGTCGCCGAATCATGACAACCGCACCACTAGAACTGCAATCCATTCGGGTCAGCGTGCCCGATGGCGACAACGAGCGGATCTTGCTCGACAATACGAACCTCACCATTGCGCCAGGCGAAACCGTCGTGCTCACGGGTTCGTCGGGCTCGGGCAAATCCACCTTGCTCGCGCTCGCTGGTCTGCTTCGACGCACTGACCAAGGTGAGGTGATCGTCGCAGGGACGCCAACATCAACGCTCAATGAGCGAGCGCGAACTGAGTTGCGCCAAAATCACATCGGCATCATCTATCAAAGCGCAAACCTCCTCGCTTCACTCACCGCACGCGAACAGCTCGAAATTCTCGCCCACATTGCGGGTGCCCCACGCAAAGACGCAAGATTGCGCGCAACACAATTGCTCACTGAAGTTGGCCTCGCCCATCGTCTCGACGCACTTCCCCAACAACTTTCCGGTGGCGAACGCCAGCGAGTTGGTGTTGCACGTGCCCTCATGGCACGTCCATCTGTTCTCCTCGCCGATGAACCCACCGCATCACTAGACCCCGAACTTTCCACAGAAATTTCTTCGCTTATCGCTTCTGCCACAACCGAACACGGGCTCGCGACGCTTCTCGTCACCCACGACACGGCGCCCCTTGCGATCGCGGATCGACGTCTCCACCTCGACCAGGGAACGTTGGTCGAACAGGCAATTGTGGCAGCCTGAACGTCATGCCTCGTATTGCCGCTTCGAGCGTCGCCGAACATGTGGCGCAACAAGAAGAACTCGTGTTCGACGAGGCAATTCGCCTCTTCGTAGCGCGGGGCTATGCGCACGTCACGCTCGGCGATATTGCCGATGCTGTTGGTCTCAAACGAAATTCGCTCTACCGCTATTTTCCAAACAAGGCCGCGATATTGGCACGCTGGTTTGCAATCGAACTCGACCGTCAACTCGAGCGTTCGCGGTCATTTCTTGAGCGAGACGCCGCACCCCTTGATCTCATCCTCGCATGGGCAGACGATCAGCTCGACTACGCAGCACGGCCCGAGCACCAACTTATGTCGGCCACCCAAACCATCGAGCCTGATCTGGCACCCGAGTTTCGTGCCCAGCTCATCAAGAGCCATACCGAGCTCATGGCGCCACTACGAATGGCCCTACAGCGAGCAGGGTTGAGCGACCCAGCAATGCTCGAAGCAACCGTCGAATTGATCAGTGGCATGATTTTGGCTGCCGCACGTGTCGAGCAACACAGCGGGTTGAACGATGTGCTGCGGGGACGCTTACATCACGCCATTCGCGCCCTCGCGCACTGAATTGACGGAGCAGCAAGCAAAACCAGGGTAACGTCCCAAGTTACGCACGATCCTGTGAGGTTCCCACGTGACCAACATTGTCCCTGACACCTACTCATTCCCAACGTCGAACGATATTGACACCGAGCGGGCAAAGCGAAAAGACACGCTCGTCGAAGCATTTCGGATCTTCGGTCGACTCGGTTTCAGCGAAGGAGCCGCGGGCCACATCACGGTGCGCGACCCCGAGTACCCGGACCGATTCTGGGTAAACGCATTTCAAGCGAGCTTCCACTTGATTACCGCAGACCAGCTCCTCTGTGTGAACGCGGATGGAGACGTCGTGAGCGGTGACGGCATGTTAAATCGGGCGGCTTTTGCCATCCATTCACGCATCCATCACGCACGCCCCGACGTCGTGGCCGCCGCGCACGCTCATTCGGTCTACGGCAAAGCATTTTCGGCAATGCACCTGGAACTTCGCCCCCTCACGCAAGACGCCTGCATCTTTTTCGAAGACCATGCATTGTTTGATGACTACACCGGCGTCGTCGTTGATACGTCAGAAGGCGACCGGATTGCCGCTGCCCTTGGCAAAACGAAAGCGGCGATTCTGGCAAACCACGGCCTGCTCACGGTTGGTCAAACCATTGAAGAAGCCACATTCTGGTTCGTGACCATGGAACGCACTTGCCAGGTCGAACTCGCCGTGCTCGCCGCAGGCGGTGGGATTGCCATGCGTGATGACGTTGCACGCATCACCCATGAACAAGTTGGCTCAAGCGCGGCCGGCCATTTTTCGGCAAAAGGCTTGTTCGATTGGATTCGGGCGACCGAACCCGACCTGAGCTAATCGCCCCAACGGATAGCCGACGCTTACGATGCCGCGCGCTTGGGACGAGTGTTGCGCGGCGCCGCTTTCTTTGGCACCAACGTCGGATTCACCTTGTCCCGCACCACTTCTGCGGTCACAACACACTTCGAAATATCTTCCCGACCGGGCAGTTCATACATGGCGTTGAGTAGCACTTCTTCCATGATCGCCCGAAGTCCACGCGCCCCAGTACCACGCAAAATCGCAAGATCCGCGATCGCGTCAATCGCGTCGTCAGTGAACTCAAGTTCAACGTTTTCCATTTCGAAAAACTTCTGGTACTGCTTGGTCAACGCGTTCTTCGGTTCAATCAAAATCTCGATGAGCGCTTCACGATCAAGATTCGAAACCGCCCCAATCACGGGTAGCCGGCCGATGAATTCAGGGATCAAACCGAACGCCATCAAATCTTCGGGCAACACCTGACCAAGGAGCTCGCCAAGGTCTTTCTCGTCGCTACGGCGCACATCGGCTCCAAAACCCACGCCGGACGATCCGGTTCGAGACTCGATAATCCGGTCGATACCCGCAAAGGCCCCGCCGCAAATAAACAAGATGTTGGTCGTATCAATCTGCAAGAACTCTTGGTGCGGATGCTTGCGGCCACCCTGAGGCGGCACCGAAGCCGTCGTGCCCTCGAGGATCTTGAGCAGCGCTTGCTGCACGCCCTCACCCGAAACATCACGGGTGATCGACGGGTTCTCTGATTTGCGGGCAACCTTGTCGATTTCATCGATGTAAATGATGCCGGTTTCGGCTTTGGCAACGTCGTAGTCGGCGGCCTGAATCAACTTGAGCAGAATGTTCTCGACGTCTTCACCCACGTAACCGGCTTCGGTGAGCGCGGTTGCATCCGCAATCGCAAACGGCACGTTCAACATGCGTGCAAGCGTTTGTGCGAGCAGCGTCTTGCCACAGCCCGTCGGTCCCATCATCAAAATATTTGATTTGGCAAGTTCGACGTCCTCGCCACGGGACGCACCGAACTGAATGCGCTTGTAATGGTTATAAACGGCAACCGCCAGGATCTTCTTGGCGACGTCCTGACCGACGATGTACCCGTCGAGAAACTCGACAATCTCACGCGGGCGAGGCAGATCTTCGAACGAAAGTTCAGACCCCTCAGAGAGCTCTTCTTCTATGATCTCGTTGCACAAGTCAATGCATTCGTCGCAGATATAGACCCCTGGGCCTGCGATGAGTTTGCGCACCTGCTTTTGTGACTTGCCACAAAACGAGCATTTGAGGAGCTCGCCGCCTTCTCCGAATTTTGCCACGGTAGATTGACCCCCGTTTGTCGTCGACGATTAGCTCGCCGCGGTGATGGGTTTGGAGCGGTCGGCCAAGTTGCGAGCCGAAATCACTTCGTCGATGATGCCGTATTCTTTGGCCTCTTCGGCGGATAGGACGAAATCACGGTCGGTGTCGACCTTGAGTTTTTCTTTGGACTGGCCGGTGTGCGTGGCCAAAATTTCTTCGAGGAGTTCACGCATCCGCATGATCTCCTTGGCCTGAATCTCAACATCGGTGGCCGTCCCTGAACCCGACCCCCACGGCTGGTGCAATAACACTCGGGCGTGGGGAAGCGCGAGACGCTTGCCCTTGGTTCCCGCCGCCAGTAGCACGGCCGCAGCCGATGCCGCCTGGCCGAAACAAATCGTGTTGATGTCGGGTTTGATGTACTGCATCGTGTCGTAAATGGCGAACAATGCGGTGATGTCACCACCGGGCGAGTTGATGTAAATGTTGATGTCTTTGTCGGGGCTTTCCGATTCGAGGTGCAGCAACTGGGCGCAGACCAAGTTGGCGATCGTGTCGTCGATCGGGGTGCCAAGAAAGATGATGTGATCTTTAAGCAAACGCGAGTAAAGGTCGAACGCCCGCTCACCACGGTTCGTCTGTTCGACGACGGTGGGAACGAGATAGTTGTTCACCGGGGAGAAGGTCACTCGGTTGCATCCTCGTGGTCGTGATCATGATCGTGGTCATGATCGTGGTCGTGATCGGTTTCGCCGGGAAATTCGCTGGAGACGTCAAGTTGGGTGCGATCGATCGTATTGCCATCGGGGTCAACAACCTCAACATTTTCGATCAGCCAGTCCAACGCCTTGCGACGACGTAGATCTGATCGTACCAACGGCAACTGATCATTGCGCTCAAGTTGCTTGCGTACCTTGGCTGGCTTCTCATTCACCTGGGATGCGATGCGTTCAATTTCGGCGTCCATTTCTTCATCGGTCGCGTCGATCGCTTCAGCCTCAACGAGGGCTCGCAGACCAAGATCCACCCGAATTGCCTTCTCCGATTCGGCTTTGAGCGACTCGGTAAACTCTTCCGGGCTTGTCCCCGTTGAAGCCAAATAGATGTCGATGTCCATTCCCTGCGCAGAGAGTCGGTGCATGAG
>CAZJAZ010000010.1:54489-61807 GCA_964544305.1 uncultured Iamiaceae bacterium
TTGGCGTTCTGTGCCCGCATACGGTCGACCTGCGCATCGATTTCTTCATCGGTCGGCTCTGGCGAATCGATGGTGATACGCAAGTTGTCATAACCCGCAACCGACACGACCGGCCGAATCTCAACCACCGCGTCAAATGCGACGATGCCATCTTCTTCGCCTGACGTGATGTCGATTTCGGGCGGAGCGATGACGTCAACGTCGTGTTCACGCACCGCTTTCGCGTAGTACTCAGGCAAGGCGTGACGGAGTGCTTCTTCGCGGCCTGGGCCTTCGCCAATGTGCATTTCAAGGATTTTGCGCGGTGCTTTGCCCGGACGGAAGCCTGGGATGCGCACTTCGTGGGCGATCCGCTTGAATGCAGCAGTAATTTCACGATCAAACTCGGCCTCGTCAATCTCGATTGAGAGCTTGACCTTGTTGTCGTCTTGGGGTTCCAGCGTGGTCTTCACAGGGTCACGAGTGTACCGGCCGACAATGGTGTGGCTCGCACCGAGTAGCAACTGATATTGAGAGCAGCGCTTTGTTCGCCGATGTGCACCCGAGCCCGACCGCTTCGGAACTTGTCGCTTCAGCGTGCTGTTCTACAGCGCTTTGAAGCGACAAGTTCTGGATAATTCGGAGAGATTCATGAGATGCAGCGGAATCTGAGGAAATTCCAAGGATTCCACGAGCCGCAACCAAGGCTGACCAACGATCGTGAACGCCATGAACTCGATCGACCAAGGACCTCCGTCAGCAGCTCTTCGTTCACCAACGAGTGGCCAAGAGAACTTGCCCTCACCCGAGTTGTCAGGCCGAGACACAAACAGTGGCCACGAACGGTTGGCAATTCGTTCAACAGGCGAAGAAACGAACGAGATGCGGGCGCGATTACAACTCGAAGTTGTCGTCCCCGTCTTCAACGAACAGGAATCCTTGGTCAACTCGATTGAACGACTCCACAACTACATGGTCGAACATCTCGCTATTGCATGGCGCATCACCATTGCCGACAATGCGAGCACCGATTCGACCTGGGAACTCGCGTCCGGCCTTGCCGCCCGTTTGTGGGGCGTGACGGCGCTCCATGTTGATCAAAAAGGTCGAGGTCATGCATTGCGCGATGCGTGGGAAAAGAGCGATGCGACCGTCGTTGCTTACCTTGACGTCGACCTATCCACCGACCTCGACGCGCTCGCGCCGCTCATCGCTCCCCTGATGTCGGGCCATAGCGGAATCGCGATCGGAACTCGGTTGGCTCATGGGGCAAGCGTGAAACGTGGCCGGAAGCGTGAGTTCATTTCCCGCACGTACAACCGCATCTTGCACACGGTGCTTCGCTGCCAGTTCACCGATGCTCAATGCGGCTTCAAGGCCTTACGTAGCGACGTAGCCGCTGCGCTCTTGCCTCTGGTTCATGATGACGAATGGTTCTTTGATACCGAGTTGCTCGTGCTCGCCGAACGGAACGGTATTCGAATCCACGAGGTGCCCGTCGACTGGATCGATGATCCCAACTCAAGTGTTGACATCTTCCAAACCGCCACCGATGACCTACGCGGCGTATGTCGGCTTGCCTGGAGTTTTGTGCGGGGCGGGGGTCGCATCGATCCGGCCCAACGCCATGTAATTGATCCACATCAATTCATTTGCACCCATCCAAAACCGCAGGTCGAACGGATCAGCGCATGAGCACAATTACACGAGCCCACGAACAATTCATTGAGTCCGAACGCACCGATGGCGACGGCAAACCAGGATTTGACGTCTCCCAACCTCCAGCGAACTCCACCGATCAACGCGACAACAATTCTGGCACTGACGATCCTCGATGGGTACGACCCGCACTGGTCGCATTGTTGGGGACGACAGCTGTGCTCTACTTGTGGGGGTTGGGCGCGTCGGGTTGGGCCAACAGTTTCTACTCGGCAGCGGCACAGGCTGGATCGGTCAGTTGGAAAGCCTGGTTCTTTGGTTCATCCGATGCCGCAAATGCGATCACTGTTGACAAGCCGCCGGCAGCACTCTGGGTTATGGGTCTGTCTGCCCGCATTTTCGGTGTCAACGCGTGGAGCATCTTGGTTCCACAAGCGCTCGCGGGCGTCGCTTCGGTCGGTGTGCTGTACGCCACCGTGAAGCGCTGGTTTGGCCCCATCGCGGGGCTCATCGCCGCGGGGGTTCTTGCCACGACACCGGTCGCCACGCTCATGTTCCGCTTCAACAATCCAGACGCGTTATTAGTCCTCGTTCTTATCTGTTCGGCGTGGTGTCTCATTCGAGCATTGGAAACCACCGCCACGAAGTGGGTCATTGCATGCTGGTCTCTGGTCGGTTTTGCATTTCTGACCAAAATGCTCCAAGCGCTCATGGTCGCTCCCGCGTTCGCGTTGGTCTACCTGATCTGCGCGGACACTTCGTTGCGGCGACGCTTCACACAAAGCATCGTCGGGCTGGTGGCGCTCGTCGCTTCGGCGGGCTGGTACGTAGCGATCGTTGAAGCCTGGCCCAAGAGCGCACGGCCCTACATCGGTGGTTCGCAACATAATTCGATGGTCGAATTGATCCTTGGCTACAACGGATTCGGGCGTCTCACTGGAAATGAAACGGGAAGTGCAAATAACGGTGGCCAATGGGGTGCAACCGGTTGGAGTCGCCTGTTCAACAACGAGTTCGGATCGCAAGCGTCATGGTTGCTGCCTGCCGCGCTTGTCTTGTTGATCGCTGGGTTGTGGTGGACCAGAAAGAACCCTCGCACCGATCGCACCCGAGCATCCCTGTGCATCTGGGGCGGTTGGCTCCTCGTCACGGCGTGCGCATTCAGCTTCGGCCAAGGAATCATCCACCCCTATTACACCGTGGCGCTCGCTCCTGCGATCGGGGCGCTCGTTGGCATCGGTGGGGTTCTGGCATGGAGACAGCGAACGAATTGGCTGGGCAAAATCGTGTTGGCATGCGCTGTTGGCGGCACCGCGATCTGGTCACACGTTTTGCTTTCCCGTTCGGATTGGATGTCGTGGCTTGCCGGTGTCGTACTCGCGGCCGGACTTTGCATGGCCGCATTGGTGTTGAGCATGCCTCGGCGACATGCACGAGTTCTGCTAGCAAGCATTCTCGTCGGACTCGGTGTGGGACTTCTTGGACCAACGGCGTACAGCATCCAGACCGCCTCGAGCGCGCACGCCGGTGCACTCCCCTCGGCTGGTCCGAATCAAGGAAACGGACCTGGTTTTGGGGGTCGACCCGGTGGGTTCGCTCGACCACAAGGTCAAAACGGTATGGGACAGAATCGAGGCGGGGCAAGCGCCGGTTTTGCACCGCGCGTTGGATTCCAAGGTGCACCGGGACCTCAAATGAACGGCATGCCCGGTGGCTTGCCCACCGGACCGCCAAGTGGCATGCCTAGGCCAATGAATGGCTCCGCGAACGGTGGCACCCCACGTTTCCGTGGCGCACCAGCAATGCGCAACGCCGCAAACGCGGGCGGATTGCTCAACGCAAGCCAATCAACGCCCGCCATCACAGCAAAACTCAAGGCAAGCGCGGGTAAGCATCGATGGGCAGCAGCCGCGGTCGGCTCAAACTCAGCTTCGGGCTTTCAACTCGCGTCGGGGAAGCCGGTGATGGCCATTGGTGGGTTCAACGGTTCCGATCCAAGCCCGACCCTTGCTCAGTTCATGACCTTTGTTACCAATGGTGACATTGGCTATTTCATCGCAACTGGTACGGGCGCAAACATGGGCGGTGGTCCACCCGGTCTGCGCGGCTCCGCATCATCAACGAGCGGTCAGATCAGCGCTTGGGTCAAAGCGAACTTCACGTCCACGACCGTCGACGGTGTCACGCTCTACGATCTCACGAACCCGAAACACCCAACTTGAGTAATTTGGTGGTGAGTTCTTCAACGTCGGCCGCTGCCATGCCTTTGCCTTGGATGACGGTGACCTGCACCATTGACTGGCCAACTTGTGCGATGCCACTGCCTTGCACATTGTCGCCGCCTACGGTCTTGCCCACAACGACCACTGCTTTGTCACCAATGCCCGACACGTCCTTGGGGTCCCCTTGGATCGCGCCTTTCAACCCGGAAATAGCGGCTTCAAAGCCGCCATTACCGGCAACGGGAGGTGTGACGGCGAATGCAGCTGTGGGTGCCCGAAGATCATCTTGGGGAAATCGACAGCCGCCGCCGGGGACATCCTCTTTTGTCACCGTGCCACCCACAATCGCGCCAACATCAGCCACGTTGAGTGAGGCACAAACGTCAACTGAGTTCGTATCACCCTGGGAGGTATCGCCACCGGCCACGGTGGTGCCAGCCGAAACGGTCGTGTCCGACGCCTTCGTTCCGGTCGAACTTGACCCGCATCCCACTGCTCCAGTGAGCACAACAACCAGGGAACATCCAAGCGCAACTCGTCGAAACATCATTTTGTCCTTCGCCTTGTGTGCCGGACTCTCCGACAGCCAACGGCATTGTAGCGCCGCGCTCCATGCGAAGATGGTGACCACAATGGCACGATCGATTCCACCGAATCAGTGGCGCTTCCCCGACCCGCGCGGTGCCGACGAAAACGGTGTCGTGTGTGTTGGCGCCGACCTCGAGCCCGGAACGATTCTTGACGCGTACTGCCACGGCCTGTTTCCTATGCCGATTGGCTGGAAGCGGCTTCGGCGCCTTGCCTGGTGGTCACCTGATCCTCGTGGCGTGCTCCCACTCGACGGTCTCATCATGACGAAGTCGCTTCGTCGATCAATGCGGCGCTACGAGGTGCGGGTTGACACCGCTTTCGAGGCGGTGATCGACGCGTGTGCGGATCCGACACGCAACGGCGCTTGGATCTCACCGGAGATTCGTGACGCGTATGTGCGGCTCCATTCGCTCGGTTGGACCCACAGTGTTGAAGCGTTTGACCCTGACTCGGGTGAGCTTGTCGGAGGCCTCTATGGCGTTGCGATCGGTGGACTCTTCGCTGGTGAATCCATGTTCCACATTGCAACTGATGCGTCGAAAGTCGCACTCGTGCATCTCATCGAACTCCTTGGCAACGACGGGAATAGCGGAGCCGATCGACTCCTTGACGTGCAGTGGCGCACCGATCATTTAGCGACACTTGGCGTGAGAAACATCTCTCGCGACGACTATCTCAAACGACTCACCATCGCGCTTGGCGTACCACCGCCCGCCGCATTTGTCTCGCCAGACGACTCCTAAGGGCCACTTTCGAAATCTGACAACCCATCAGACAATGTGGCAATTGGCCGCCGGTGGGCGAGAATAGAGCCATGAGCCAGGACTTCAACGGCACCCCATCTCGCGTCAACCACGAAAAGGACCGACCGTGGATGATGCGCACCTACTCGGGGCACTCCACCGCAAAAGCATCGAACGAGCTCTATCGCACCAACTTGGCCAAAGGCCAAACCGGCTTGTCGATTGCGTTCGACCTTCCCACGCAAACCGGCTACGACCCTGACTCGCCGTTCGCGCGAGGCGAAGTCGGCAAAGTCGGTGTACCCGTGGTGCATCTCGGGCACATGGCGCAGCTTCTCGACCAGATTCCAGTCGGCGACATGAACACTTCCATGACGATCAATGCGACGGCCGCATGGCTGCTCGGCCTCTACGTCGCCAACGCCGAAAATCACGGGGTTGAAGCCAAAGCGCTCCGAGGGACGACCCAGAACGACATTGTCAAAGAATATTTGAGCCGTGGCACGTACATTTTTCCGCCCGCCCCCTCCAAGCGGCTGATCGTCGACATGGTGGCATTCACCAATCAATGGATTCCGAAATGGAATCCGATGAACGTGTGCAGCTACCACTTACAAGAAGCCGGCGCGACCCCCACCCAAGAAATCGCGTACTCCCTTGCGACGGCAATCGACGTGCTCGACGCGGTACGTGCATCAGGCCAAGTTGCGCAAGATCGATTCGATGCCGTTTTTGGCGCGATCTCGTTCTTTGTCAACGCAGGCATCCGATTTGTTGAAGAAACCGCCAAGATGCGGGCGTTCACCCAAATGTGGGAACGCATCGGCAAAGAGCGCTATGGCGTCACCGACGCGAAAGCCCTGCGTTTTCGTTACGGCGTGCAAGTGAACTCACTCGGCCTCACCGAAGCGCAACCCGAGAACAACATTCAACGCATCGTGCTTGAGATGCTTGCCGTCACGATGTCCAAGGATGCTCGCGCCCGTTCGGTGCAGCTTCCCGCTTGGAACGAAGCGCTCGGACTTCCCCGTCCGTGGGACCAGCAATGGTCACTGCGTATGCAACAGGTCCTCGCTTTCGAATCCGATCTCCTCGAATACGACGACCTGTTTGCGGGCAGTCACGTGATGGAAGCAAAAACTGAGGAACTTGTCGAGGGCGCGACCGCCGAACTTGACGAAGTGCTCGACATGGGCGGTGCCTTTGAAGCAATCGATGAACTCAAAGGCCGTCTCGTTACCTCACACGCAGAACGCATGCGTCGCATCGAAGCGGGCGATCAGAAAGTCATCGGCGTGAATAGCTTCACGCAAACCGCGCCGTCACCGCTCGGTGGTGCCGAAGCAATCCTCCGTGTCGACCCGGGGGTCCAGGACGAGGCAATCGCTGACGTCACCGCATGGCGTGGCAGTCGTGACAACAGTGCGGTCAAGCGTTCGCTTGACGAGTTGCGTCGTGCCGCAGCGAATGGTGACAACATCATGGCTGCCACCATTGATTTCGCGCACGCGGGTGGCACAACGGGTGAATGGGCGGACGTGCTGCGCGAGGCATTTGGTGAATACCGAGCCCCGACCGGGGTTGCCGCCGCTGTCGGTCACGGTGCGCATCTTGACGGTCTTGCCGCGGTCGCGCAGCGCAACAAGGAACTCAGTGGTGGACCGGTCCGGCTTTTGGTTGCCAAACCCGGTCTGGACGGACACTCCAATGGGGCCGAACAGATTGCGGTCGCGGCACGTGATGCGGGTATGGAAGTGATCTACCAAGGTATTCGGCTCACACCCGAACAAATCGCTGCGGTCGCACGCGACGAAGACGTCGAGGTGATCGGCCTGTCAATCTTGTCGGGAAGCCACATGGAGCTAATTCCCGACGTGGTCAAGCTCGTTCGCGCCGAGGGTGTGAGCGCACCCGTTGTCGCCGGTGGCATTATCCCTGAAGAAGACCGCGGGCCTTTGCACGATGCGGGTGTCGCCAAGGTGTACACACCAACCGATTTCGAACTCGCCAAGATCATGAGTGAACTCACCGATCTCGCCGAAACCGAACGCGCCGGCCAGTAACAAGTTCGACTTAGTTGTCGCGCAGTATTGCGTTCAACGTTTCACTCGGGCGCATTGCGGC
>CAZJAZ010000011.1:0-15110 GCA_964544305.1 uncultured Iamiaceae bacterium
GCGTTCTCGACAAGTCAATATCGATCATTGCTTGCGTGCAGGCAGGTTCAGCCACGCTGGCGGAACTCACCGAAGCAACCGGGCTTTCTCGTGCCACCACGCACCGACTTGCGGTTGCACTCGTTGACCATGGACTGTTGCGCCGTACCGAGTCGGGGCAATTTGGACTTGGCTGGCGCCTCATCACATTTGGTCGCGCTGCCGAAGCCGCACTGGGAATCGTGGCCGTCGCCGAACCCATCGTGCAGTCGCTTCGTGATGATACAGGTGAATCGGCGCAGCTTTATTTGCGTGACGGTAACAATCGAGTCTGCGTCGCGTCGGCGGAATCAACGCATGGGCTTCGCACCATTGTGGCGCTCGGCTCGATCCTGCCAATCGACAAGGGCTCCGCGGGGCACGCGCTCTTGGGTGCCACAACGACGCACGGGTGGATTGAAAGCGTGGCCGAACGTGAAGTTGGTGTGGCATCGGTGAGCGCGCCGGTCTGTGGACGAGACGGATCGGTGATCGCAGCGATCGGGGTGTCAGGCCCAATTGATCGGATCTCACGCCACCCGGGAGCACGGTACGGCAAGCAAGTGACCCGTGCCGCACGGCGACTTGAAGCAGCGTACGCCCCCAACTCGCATTGAGTAGTGTGACGCCATGCGCCTGCAATCAACGACATTTGGTCCGACCGATGCGCCAGGGGGCCCGTTGATTGTTTCACCCCAGGGTTTGGGCTGCATGAGCATGAGCCTCGTGTACGGGGAAGGTGACGAAGCCGGAGGAGTGGAAACGATCAACCGGGCACTTGACCTGGGTGTGCGCCTCCTTGACACATCGGATCTCTATGGCATGGGTGAGAACGAAGTGCTCGTGGGCAAGGCCATTGCGCACCGTCGAGATGAAGTGACGTTGGCAACAAAGTTTGGGATCATCCCGGATCCGGCGAACCCCCTGGCTCGCACCTATAACGGCCGTCCCGACTATGTGGTTTCTGCCTGTGACGCATCCCTGCAACGCATTGGCGTCGACGTCATTGACCTGTATTACCAACATCGCCCCGACCCGGATGTGCCAATTGAAGAAACCGTTGGGGCAATGGCGTCGCTTGTTGCGGCGGGCAAAGTGCGCCACCTGGGTTTGTCGGAAGCCTCACTTGACACGATCCAACGTGCCCAAACAGTTCACCCGATTACCGCATTGCAAACCGAATGGTCGCTGTTTTCACGCGATATCGAAGAAAGCATCGTGCCACTGTGTCGCAAGCTTGGCATCGGCATTGTGGCCTACAGTCCACTTGGCCGGGGCATGCTGACGGGCACCGTCCAAGGTGCGCAAGATTTACATGCACTGGATTTCCGCAGTGTCCAACCAAGGTTCCAGGGCGACAATCTTGCGCACAACCTCACGCTTGTCGATGAGGTACGCGCGGTTGCAGACGAACGTGGATGTACGCCAGGCCAGGTTGCGCTTGCGTGGCTTGCAACCCGTGGAGGCGACGTCGTGCCGATCCCCGGCACAAAACGCATTTCACGCCTTGAAGAGAACGTCGGCGCACTCGATGTGGTGCTCACCGAAAATGATCTTGAGCGGCTCGATCACCTTGACGTGGCCGGTGACCGGTACGCAGATATGGCCCCGATTGGCCGTGACACCCCGCCATTGCCAGATGTAGCCGGATCATAGAGTGTCGGCCATTTACGACTAGTGCTCTACAGGTTCGCGCCGCGTGCAGACTTGTTCCGGCTCTGCTTCGCACGTTCAAAAAGTTGTTTGGTTCACTGCAAAGTGCCGAGATTGTTGGCGTAGCAGCGGTACACGTCATCCAACGTCGTCCAGGTCACGACGAGATCGTCATCAAAGGTGCATCCAGCAAGGCCTTCAGTCGTGCACAACAGTTCAAAAAGGTCGAGTGAATCAAGTTCCAAGTCCGAAGCGAGGTTAAGGTCACCGGTCCATAATGAGCCATCTAATTCAAGTGCGGCCGCGATCTCGCTCATGAAGCCTCTCAGGCTGAGCGGTTCGGATGGTGGGCTCGCGTTCGTCATGTTTGTATCCGGTGCAAAAGACGTGTCTTGCGGCTATCCCATTCTTGACGGGTGAGCGAAAAATAGACGAGGTCCCACCAGTGCCCACCATAAAAGCCCCACTCAGTTAGGCGGGCCTCTTCGGTGAACAAGTGCCGAGACAAGCTCGCCACCTGGTCAAGGTTGAATTCCAGCACCTCGGCGTACAGCTTTCGGATTGGCCATACTGCGAATGCATAGTTGACGGCCAAGATTGCGCCTTCAATCACAGACGGCTGGCGTTCATTGCCGGGGAAGGCCATAAGTGCAATAGATGCGCGCCCTTGGTCAAGCGCAGGGTCACATATCGACACAATGCCCACTGCTTCGCGGTTTGCAAGTTTTTCAATCACAAATGTCGCAAGGCTTCCGGCCCAATGCGACTGCGCATGCTCGGCAGGAGATGGTGTCGCACCACGCATTCGCCAGCGCACACCAATCTCCTCGGAAAGTTCGATGTGATAGAGCATTTCGGCGTCCGACGGGCGCAGAGTTCGAAGCCGCGACCGCTTTCCACGGCGAAGGCTGCCAGGATCGGGCCCAACCGGGCGGGAGACTGACGATTGTAAGAGCGGCCTATCCTCCCCTAAGTACATTATGAATGTTCGACCTGACGAAGTGAGGGAGGCGCGATGTCATTGTACTTCAGCCCGAATGCTCTCGCAATTAATCGCAAGCTTGCTATCGAGGAAGTTGGGCCTTCGCCGAAGGCCATAAATGATCCCATTTGCGTGGAGGCCATGATTGAACAGCCGCCTGGAGAATACCGAATCGAGTCAATGAGCCCAGCATCACTCTGGAACTGAATCGTCAATTCACCGTCGTTTAACCCAGCGACGGGGCAGGTCGTTCCTTGGCTAGGTTTCTGATCATGAAGAATATTATTACAAATATTACGATAAAGGCTCCTCGCGTCTTTACCAATGGTACGAGCTTCGCTGTCATTAATCCAACGGCCTTTTTCCAGTGTTAATGTTGCTCTTGTCGGCGCCTTTTTACACTGGTGAGTTCGCGCGTGGGTTGTTTTTAATTTTCCGTAAAGTGCGCTTGCTGGGCTGAGCGGCGGCATTCCCGACCTGGAGGATGGTGAGCTGCACCCTGTACTAAATAGGAAAGATAGGAGAGTAAGTCTCCAGAATGCGTGAGAAGCTTTCATTGCAGTGAGGGATTCGAGTCTCGAAAAACTGAGAACGAGTCGGTGCTTGAAATCGTATTACCAGCGTGGCCGATCACCGAGCCTGACGGGGTCTGGCCTTCGCAAACATCTTTATTGTTTGATCCGCGACAACCAACCATGTACCACTTGTAAGACGGAGTCGTGGCGTGCAATCCGCGTAGGCCGATCACGTCTTCAAACTGATACTGCGCATTGTGAAATGCGAATCCATTGAACTGTGGAAGATTTCTGAATACGCCATCCGAATAGACTCGCTCGTTGATGTATTCCGCGGTTCTTCCTACGACAACACTGCTCACGTTCACGACCTGTGTCCGCGTAGTGCTCGTATCGTTATTTGTGACTGCCATGATGGCGAAATGCTGTGCATAATCGCCGTAATACGTGCTCGTCACCGCGGTGACATGATCGCCGGGATTGCAAGTCAAGTCGGTAAACCCTTGCATAGCACCCGAAGCGCCCGGCAGCCCAGGTGTTTCCCACCAGCAAAAATAGAAGGGATTTCCGTTGTCATCAACGACGCCGGAGGATCCCTCCTGTATAAGCTGATCGCCATTTACTCCGCCTAAGCCTACCCAGGTAGATAACCAGCTCTGACCGTTGTCCGCTGCGTATTGGCTCACAGCAGGCACGTACCAGTTGGCGGACGCATAATTGTAGGAATGACCAGACAATGCTTTTGCTTCGCCGTAACCGCTCCAATTTCGTGAGATCCTGACTTGGCCTGCAGGTGCTGACTGCGGTGTTACCCCACTACTGGCCATGGACCCTGCCGTTCCCACATTTGTCTGTGCGACTGTTGTCGCACCCATTGAGACCCCTGAGTCGAACGTTCTGATGTCCTTCGCTGTAACCATATCTACCCACCAGCTTGGCGGTGGATCTGACGGCCGAGGAGGAAGCCCGTTCGCCTCAAGCTCATCGTTGGTCGCTTCCAGCGGATCAAAACCAGAAGGCAACGCAATCCCGCCCGGGCGACTTTCGGGCAGACCATATGATACTGACGAAGAAGTGCTTGGCGGCTCGCTTGTCAATCGAGTTCCGCTTGTGGCTGACTGCGGTTCCCTCTGCGTCGTGGATTGATGTGCGAGCCCACTGGTTGTGATTGGCATAGCCGCCGCTACTGCCAAGCCCGCCGATGCTACGAACGCACGTCCCTTCAAGTCTGTTACACCATCATTCAATTTCATCGTTTCTCCCCTCAATAAGATCTCGTGCAACGAACTTTGCCACCCCCCCCCGGAAATGTCAAGTTTTCGAGGCTCGCGAGGCAAATCGCGTGCGGGTCTAACGGTCGAGGCGGAGGGTCTCGTTCTCCCCGTGCAAGTGTTCCCTGTCGAGGGATAAGACGACACGTTTCTCAGCAGGAACCTCAACCCACGATCGTGATATTTTCACCAAGGTGCTGTGAGTTTCGGGAACATCGGGAAGTTCTTCACGTTCAAGGTCACGAGGTCGAACGCGTGCTCAAGTGCGGTTGCGCCGACCAAATAGTCGGCCAGATCGACTCCCTGGTGCGAACGACGAAACCGCCGCAGCTCGGCCCCCGCCCGCTGGGCAATAGCATCGGTGACCGGCACCAAGGTGATACCGTCGAAGAGCCGCCCGATGGTGGATTGTTCGGTTGAGCGCATCCCACCTTCTATCTCGGCCCGAGAAACCACGCTCGCAAATGCGCCATCGTCGGCATGCGCGAGAAGCATTGTGGTTGCGCGTTGATCGCCACGAAGATGTGCGATGAGGACCGTCGAATCGAACAAAACCCTCATGTTTCCAGCGGTCATGTGCCCAGTGCGCTGAGACGATGGTCGGCCCCGCCGCCCACTCCACGTACTCGGGCCAACCATTCGGGCCAGTCGTCTTCCTGTGCAGCTACCCCAGCGCTCGCCTGGATAGCCCGACGACGTTCCGCAGCACCATCGTCGATCGCGAGTGCACTGTCCAAGATTCTCCGGATCACCTCAGCTTTGGAGACGGCCGCGTCACTCGCTCGTTGGGCGATTCTCCGTTGCTGTTCTTCAGTAATGTAAATCTGTGTTCGATGCATATGTGTCTACAGTATACATCACTTTCGGAGGGTAGCGGTTCACGCCCCAAACCTCGCATGAACGTCCGGAGCGCACCCGGGTACAAAACGCCACCCCTTCCCTCTGATTCCCTCTGAAATTTGACGCGTTATGGCTCTCTGCGAGCCATAACGCGTCAAATTTGGTAGGAGAAAATGGGAGTTAGTCGACTGCGACGAGTTCGACGCGCAACGTTGTGCCCGTTGGCGTCTCGTACGACACCACGTCGCCCGCCACGTGGTCGCGCAACGCTTCGCCAAGGGGTGACGTTGTTGACATCACCTCTAAACCCTCGACGCGTTCTTCAATCGAGCCGAGCAGGAACTTTTCGGTTTCAGTGTCGCCCTCGTAGCGGATCGTAACCACGGAACCCGGGCCGACTTTGCCTGAACCGTCGGCCGCAACAATGATCGCGTTCTCCAAGATTTGAGCAAGATGCATGATGCGGCCTTCCATCTTGCCTTGCTCTTCTTTCGCGGCGTGATAGTCCCCGTTCTCGGAAAGGTCACCGAGTTCACGGGCCGTTTCAATTTTGCGGGCAATATCAATCCGACCGCGGGTGGTCAGATCGTCGTGTTCTGCTTTGAGGCGATCGAACGCCGCTTGTGAGAGATCTACCGGTTCAGCCATAGCCCGATGATCGTATCTGGCCAACACCATCTTTGGCGTGCTCAACGCAAACTTGTCACCCACTCGCATGCGTCACCAAGTACCGGAACAAAGCGGTCGGGATGGTCAAAGCAGGTGGTGTGTCCACCGGTCACGTCAAACGATTTGCTTTGGGCAAGCCCGCGGCAAAGTGCACGCTGGGCTTGTGGGGAGACGAGTGCATCGTCAACGGTAATGACACATGCACTCGGAACCTTGAGGCTGTTAAGCCACGACAGGGCATCAAATCGGGCGATTGCAACTCCGGCTTGGAGCATGCCGGTCAAGTCGCTTGGCGTCAATTCCGCTGCGATCCAGTCGGCGTGACGGCCCGATGCTCGACGGGAAATGAAGCGTTGTCTCGCGGCGCGACGAATCGGCGAGTTCGGAATAATCCGGGTCGCATCGGCCACAGGTTGCGCGAGGCGGAAAAGAGATCGCTTCAATGGGCTGGAGGTGAACGCCCCTGCGGTCGCGCACAGCACAATGCCAGCAGTCCGTGACTCGTAGTTCTTCGCAAAAGTCAATGCGATCGGACCACCCATGGAGTAGCCCACAACGATCGCGTCATCGATTGCCAACGCATCAAGCACAAGGGCAAGATCGTCGGCACAGTGATCGAACGTGAAGCGTCGATGCGATGTCACGCCACGACCGTGCCCGGGCTGATCAAAAGCAATCACCCGAAATTTGTCGACCAACGACGGATACGCAAAGCCCCAGTTGAGATCAGCGGTTGCCAACCACCCATGAACCAACACGAGCGGAACGCTCGCCGCACCATTTGATGGATCGCCAGAATCTCGAACATCAACTTCACGGCCGTCGGGAAGTACCACCGTTCGCTTCGGTGCTAGTTCAGACCGGATGGGATTCATTCGTCGTCACTTCCCAAGCCACCCGCGTCAGGGGTGCTTGCCCGAATCCGATCAATGGCATCTGGGAAACTTCGGTCGATGCCAGCGTCTAGTTCGGTGCGCATAGATGCAAGCACCGTCGCACGTTGCGGTGACACCAGTTCGATGAGGTCGTCGAACGCGGCACGCAACCGGCGTGCAATCTGAAACGAACCGGCTCCGTAAAAGCGAATCTCAGCAAAGCTCAACACCACCAGGTCATGCCATGACTCGGTCGGCCAAATCAATCGAGGATGGTCGTGTGCGTCGTTGGCCACTCCGGTGGGAAATGGTCGAACTGCTAAACGGCGCAACAAATCGTGAATACGGTCAAGGGCCTGCAATGCGGTAGTCGGGTCGTTGATCGCCGGAGACAATGCCCGTTCCGCAATGTCTACGAGCTGGCGAAAACCAAACGCCACGTCTTGTTGCATGGTGCGTTCCGGCGTCAAGAGCACGCATCGGTCGATTGCAACAAGGCTGCTCTTGGGGCATTCGCCGTGCACGGTGATCAACGGAACGCCGTACGCCACAAAATCGCCGACCGATCGTTTGATCTCAATAAGTACGCCAATTTCGGTGGCCAACGTAACGAGACGATCGGTAGCAAAGCCAGCAAGAACACCGGCACGGGACGCCCCCAACGTGATCGTTGGCTCGGAACCATCACGAGTTGCCAACGCCGCTCGTCGTGACTGTTCTCCACGCGAGGTCGTTAGTTCCGCGATGCGATCGCCGGTCACGGCAGCAGGGAAGTGGGTGTCAATGGTGGCACGTGTTTCTCGTGCCACCGACTCAATGATTGACACGACGCGGATCGACGACGCCATGTGATGGACGAAATAGACAAACGCCACCACTGTCACCAGTACAAGCACAATGGCGCCGGTCACGCCATGACCAGGCACAAAGACGTGCTGGCCCGCGGCACCCTCGCGCACCGATTGCAACACCACCAGCGTGTACACGAATGTGCCAACAAAAATGCCAAGCGTGACTTGGGTGCCACGATCTCGCAGGAATGTGCGCATCACCCGTGGCGAAAACTGGCTGCTTGAAAGCTGCAACGCCACAATCATGATGGAAAATACGAGTCCGGTGAACCCCAGTACGGCGGTGGCGATCGTGGCGAGCAGGCTTTGCGCTCCCGCAGGGCCACCCCCAAACGCTACGGCTGACTGGTCGAGCGCCCCGAGGCGGTGATCGATGGTCACCAAGATCCACGCCACAACCCACGCGCCAAAAATCGCGACGACCGGAACAACCCACAGGCCGTTGGCAAGCGCTTCACGCAATTGGGCGCGTTGGATCCGTGCAGGTCGCAAGACAATCGGGTCGATCCGCTCGGCCATGGCCCCCATCGTCGCAGACCCAACACACCGCATCGACATTATGCATTGATGCGAGTGCGGGCTGTCGTTGGTCAATGAGGCAGGATTAGAGCCGTTCGAACGCGTGCGGCCGAGATGAGCCGTAAAGGAGTCAACGTGACACATCGCATTGCCGTTATTCCCGGCGACGGCATCGGGAAAGAAGTCATCCCGGTCGCCTTGCGGGTAATTGAAGCTGCCGGAGTGGACATCTCCACCACCGATTTCGATCTCGGCGGCGAGCGCTACCTGCGTGACGGCGCAATTTTGCCCGACGAAACCCTCGATGACCTCGCTCGATTCGACGCGATTTTCCTTGGCGCCGTTGGCACCCCGGACGTGCCACCAGGCGTGATCGAACGAGGACTACTGCTCAAAATGCGATTCGCCCTCGACCAGTACATCAATCAGCGCCCCTTTCTGTCGCCCGATGGCAGCGTTGACTTTGTCGTAATTCGTGAAAACACCGAAGGCACGTACGCGGGTGAAGGCGGCTTCTTGCGGAAAGACACCCCGCATGAAATCGCAACGCAAGGATCGGTGAACACCCGACACGGTGTTGAGCGGTGCGTGCGCTACGCCTTCGAACTCGCCCACAGCCGTCCTGCCAAGCACCTCACGCTCGTCCATAAAACCAACGTGCTGACCTTCGCAGGTGACCTTTGGCAGCGCACATTTAACGAGGTCGCGGCCCAGTACAGCGACGTGACCACCGCGTACAACCATGTTGATGCGGCCTGCATTTACTTTGTCACCGACCCGGGCCGATACGACGTCATCGTCACTGACAACCTCTTTGGCGACATCCTCACCGACCTTGGCGGCGCTATTTCTGGTGGAATCGGGCTGGCAGCGTCGGGCTGTTTGAACCCCGACCGCACAACCGCATCCATGTTCGAACCCGTTCATGGTTCGGCGCCCGACATTGCCGGTCAGAACAAAGCGAACCCGATCGCCGCAATCTTGAGCGGTGCAATGATGCTTGAATTCTTAGGCGAGAACAACGCGGCGCAACGGATACGAGCCGCATGCGCCAACCCCAATTCTCTTACAGGATCGACCACCGAAATTGGTGACGCGATCCAAGCCAAACTCTGATAAACGAGAACACGCGACCACACCTCTCTGGGAGACCTCACCATGCCCATTACCCCGACACCCAAGATTTGGATGAACGGAAAGTTGATTGACTGGGATGATGCACGAATCCACGTGCTGACCCACAGCCTGCACTATGGAATGGGTGTTTTTGAAGGAATGCGTGCGTATCCAACCGCGCAAGGTCCTGCGATTTTTCGCCTGACGGACCACATTCGCCGGTTGCACAACTCGGCAAAGATCATGATGATGGACATGCCCTATTCGGTTGACGAACTCGCGGATGCCTCCAAAGCGGTTGTCGATGCGTCGGGCCTGGACGGTGCGTACGTGCGGCCGATCGCGTACTACGGCTATGGCGAAATGGGACTGAACACGATCCCTTGTGATGTTGACGTGGCGATTGCGTGTTGGCCCTGGGGTGCCTATTTGGGTGACGATGGCCTCACCAAAGGCATCAGGTTGCAAATCTCGTCGTGGCAACGCCATGACCACAACACGATGCCACCCGCCGCGAAAGTCACAGGAAACTACGTGAACTCATCGCTCGCCAAGATCCAAGCCGTCAAAGCTGGCTATGACGAGGCTGTGCTGCTGAATCGTGCGGGAATGGTGTCGGAGTGCACCGGTGAAAACGTCTTTGTTGCCCGCCACGGCAAGTTCATCACCCCACCGTTGTCGGCCGGTGCGCTTGAAGGCATCACCCAAGATTCGGTGATGCGCATCGCGGCCGACCTTGGTTATGAATGTGTGACCGGTGAACTGTCGCGCAGTGACCTGTATTTGGCTGAAGAAATGTTCTTGTGCGGTTCTGCTGCCGAAGTCGCCGCGGTGAACTCGGTTGACGAGCGTGCCATTCCCTGCCCAGGCGACATGACACTCGCAATCGCCCGTGAATATTCGGCCACGGTCAAAGGCGAAGTCGATCGATATAAAGACTGGCTCGAACATGTCCGTTGAACCTGCGACGCCGCAGTCGGTCGATATTTTCGATACGACGCTGCGTGACGGCTCACAGTTCGAAGGCATTTCGCTTTCGGTTGACGACAAGTTGCGCGTCGCCGAGCAGCTTGAATCCCTGGGGGTTCGTTGGATTGAAGGTGGCTATCCCCAAGCCAACCCGAAAGACGCAGAATTTTTTCGACGCGCACCGAGCGAACTCCAACTGCATACTGCTGAACTCGTCGCGTTCGGTTCGACACGTCGCCCCAAGGGCAAAGTTGATGATGATCCGACATTGCGCGCGCTGGTCGAGGCTGGCACGGGAACGGTATGCATCGTCGGCAAATCATCACAGTTCCACGTCGAACAAGCACTACGCACCACGCTGGATGAGGGCGTTGCGATGGTGGGGGATTCGGTCAAGTTCCTCAAAGACCAAGGCCTGCGGGTTTTCTTCGACGCGGAACACTTCTTTGACGGATACCGTGCGAACCCCGAATTCACACTGCGCGTGCTCGAAGCGGCCGCGATGAACGGCGCGGACTGCCTGGTGCTTTGTGACACCAACGGCGGTTCGTTGCCCCATGATGTGCAACGCATCACCGGTGAAGTCGTGACCGCTCTTGGTGCGGACACACAAATCGGTATTCACACCCAAAACGACACGGGCTGTGCCGTGGCGAACTCGGTTGCCGCGGTTGTCGCCGGTGCCAGCCAAGTCCAAGGGACCGTCAATGGCTACGGCGAACGGACCGGCAACGCAAACCTGATGACGGTCATTCCGAACCTGCAATTGAAACTCGGCGTGACCTGTTTGCCCCAAGGGCGCATCGAACGGCTCACTTCGGTTTCACGTCATGTTGCTGAACTCGTGAACCTGCCGCCACACCCTGCCGATCCGTACGTGGGCGCATCGGCATTTGCCCACAAAGGGGGGTTGCACACCTCGGCGTTGGGTCGGGCGGGTGGCGCCACCTACGAACACGTTGAGCCGGTCACCGTTGGCAATCACACGCGCGTCTTGGTTTCCGATCTGGGGGGCAAGGCTGGCATGGCGATGAAGGCAAGCGAACTTGGAGTCGAACTCGATGATCGTGCGGCCGCAGCGCTAAGTGACGAGCTCAAAAAGCGTGAAGCGGCAGGCTTTGTCTACGAAGCGGCAGATGCCTCACTCGAGTTGTTGATGCGTCGCGCCACTGGATGGCAACAGCCATTTTTCCGAATGGAAGGTTACCGAGTCACCACTTATCACCGGCTGCCTGCAGCCGCGGGGATTGATCCGATTCAAGTTGATGAGCAAGCTTCCGTTGACACCGAAGCAACCGTCAAAGTGTGGATCGGGGACGAACGGTTTGCGTCCGTGGGCGAGGGGAATGGCCCGGTAAATGCCTTAGATAACGCGTTACGCGGTGCCATAGGCGCTCACTATCCAGCCCTTGATGAACTGCTGCTCATCGACTTCAAAGTCCGTGTCCTTGACTCGTCGTCTGGAACGGGTGCGGTGACTCGAGTCCTCATTGACTCGACCGATTCTGAACGAACCTGGTCAACGATTGGCGTGTCAGAAAATGTGATCGAAGCATCCTGGCAAGCGCTGAGCGACTCGGTGATCTGGCTGCTCACGCACCCTCGTTGAATAGAATCAGGTTTCTATGGTCGCACCGTCGTATGTCCCTGTTGATCCTCGCGAACACCCCCGCGACTACGAGGCACCCGCGCGCCGCGGCAATCCGTGGCGGGCGACGCGCCCTGGCGAGCTCATTGGTAAGGCGATGCCCCAAGGTGGGCTCTATGGCAATCACGGTCCAGACATTGGCTACGCCTACAAGCTGGTCCATGAGGTTAGCGACAAGATCATCGTCGGATCGGGCGAGTCACGCCACGATGCCGAAGCCGGGGGAATCGCCGTTGCGATGCGTCGGGCAGCGATGCATGGTCGGGCGCCGATCGTGGCTGACCTTGATGTGGCATTCACGATTTGGGGCTTTTACGACGCCCAACCGGCGAGCGGGTTGCGGGTGTTACGTGGCGAGCTTTTCGAAGGTGCCGCCATGCCCAAGCACGGCTACGAACAACGCCGCGAGATCGCAAACACGGTGGCCGATCACGCACTTGAAATGACGCCCGAAGCGCTCCATGCCGCCCACGCCCAAGACTGGGCATCGTTGTTTACCGACCGTTGAACGCGCCACGAGTTTCGACATGGTGACCAACGGAGACGTCCGGGTTCGTTTTGCACCGTCGCCGACCGGTTTCTTGCATGTCGGTGGGGCACGGACCGTACTGTTCAATTGGCTTTGGGCCCGCCACACCGGTGGCGAGTTCTTGCTTCGTGTCGAAGACACCGACACCGAACGCAACCGTCCAGAACTCACCCAAGCGATCTTTGACGCAATGGACTGGCTTGGCCTTGGCTGGGATGGTGAACCAGTTCACCAGTCAGATCGCTTCGATCAATACCGCGAAGCCGCAGACAAACTCTTCAGTTCAGCGCACGCCTATTTTTGTGACTGCACCGCGGACGACGTCGCGGCGCGTGCGAAAGAGCGTGGTGGGCCGCCCGGTTATGACGGGTACTGTCGAGAGCGTGGCCTTGAACGAGGCGAAGGTCGCGCGCTGCGGTTCCGCGCACCCGACGACGGTGCAACCGAGTTCGATGATCTGATTCGCGGCCACGTCGTCGTGCAGAACGCCACCATCGAAGATTTCGTTTTGCTGCGATCAAATGCCACCCCCACGTTTTTGCTCGCGAACATCATTGACGACGCAGACATGGCCATTACACACGTCATTCGGGGTGAAGAACATGTCAATGGGACGCCCAAGTACTTGTTGCTCGCCGATGCACTTGGGTTGAACTATCGCCCATTGTTTGCGCACTTGCCGCTGCTGGTTGACGCGCAGCGCCGCAAGCTGTCAAAACGACGTGACGACGTTGCAGTTGGCGACTATCAGGCCGGCGGGTTTCTTCCGGAAGCGATGGTGAACTATCTGGCGTTGCTTGGTTGGGGGCCCGCCGACGGTGTCGAGATCCGTCCCATTGATGAGATGATTGCACTCTTTGAACTCGGTGATGTGAATGCGTCACCCGCGTTCTTCGATGTGGCCAAGCTCACGCATATCAATGGCGAATACATCAGGGCTCTTCCAGCAGACGAGTTCGAGCAACGCGTGAGCCCGTTTCTTTCGGGCGATGCGCAAGAAACCGCCGCATTGCATGCGGTTGCACCACTCGTGCAAGAGCGGGTCAAGACCTTGGTAGAAGTGCCAGAAATGATCGACTTCTTGTGGAAAGAACCCGATGTCAACGAAGCCGACTGGGACAAACATGTGGTACGTGGCGCGGCCGGTGTCGCCATGTTGCACGCCACCAGGCAGCGGCTTGCCTCGATCACAACGAGCGAGTGGATCGCAGAGAAGATCAACCAGGCCGTCATTGACGCCACAATCGCTTTGGGTTTTGTCAACGACGAAGGCAAACCTCGTTTAGCGAAAACGCAAGGCCCGGTTCGAGTCGCACTGACCGGCAAAGCGATTGGCCCACCGCTGTGGGAATCACTCGAGTTTCTTGGCCGTGAGACAACCCTTGCCCGACTTGACGCCGCAATTTCTCGGGTCGAGTGAACCGATCGTTAACGCCAAAACCCACGGCGACGCGTCGTCGCATCATCAAAGTCGTCGGTGCTTTCGGTGTGCTGACGCTGACCTACTTTGCAGTGACGTTTGCACAAGTGCTTGCAACAACAAGCCGAAACGATGCACAAAGCGCCGCCGCCCCACATGCACAAGCCATCATCGTGCTTGGTGCCGCACAGTACAACGGGGTGCCATCGCCCGTGCTCAAAGCCCGCTTGAATCATGCGTTGCAGTTGTATCGGTGGGGGCTTGCTCCCGTGATTGTGGTCACGGGTGGGCGCCAACAGGGGGATCGCTTTACCGAAGCAACAACGGGATACAACTTTCTTCGAGACCACGGCGTGCCCGACGGGGCGATCCGCAAAGAGGTGCATGGTCGAACGACCTGGGAGTCTCTCGACTCATCCGCGGCCTTCTTGCACGAAGAAGACATCGATCGCGTCATTCTGGTATCTGACGGATATCACTCGAAGCGACTCCTCGGCATCGCACAAGAGGTTGGACTTCACGCGCGCGTGTCGCCATCGAATGAGCCAATGTCAACTTGGACTCGTACTCGAGCACAATTTCGTGAAGCGATTGCCGTGAGCATCGGGAGAATCACGGGCTACCATTTGCTCGACCATCGCTAACCCGGTGAAGACAGTTCGCCTTGGAAAGGGTGGGCTACTACACTTTCCGATTCACCCATTCGGGGGTGGTGTAATTGGCAACACGACTGGTTCTGGTCCAGTTATTGGGGGTTCGAGTCCTCCCCCCCGAGCCACGATCTAGCTTCGAGCAAGGCCAGAAAACATGGCGTCGGCGAGTGCACGTGACCACGGTTTGATGAGTTCTCGGAGTCGCTCGGTGCTATGGGATCCAATTGCTGCCCAGGGCAAGATGCATGCTCGATCGGTGGCAATTTCGATTTCTTCGCGCATGGCGGCGCCAGCCGCACTGAGCTTTGGCTCGCTGTTGTTTCCATCATCTGGCATCAGCCAGCCGTGGTCGCGATGAAGGGCAACCGTGGCATCCCACTCGTCATCACCCCAGCCACGGGTTGACTTCAAGAACACAGTTGGTATGGTGCCCGACGCGGCATGCAAGATGAGGGCATCAAGGCCGTCGAGACCAGCGGTCACGAGCGCAGCAATGTGTGCATCGCCTCGAAACTCTCGCAACAACGTCACCGCATGCCAAAGTTGCAGGTGTGGGGGATCGGGCCATGCAAGGGCAGCGTG
>CAZJAZ010000011.1:15210-17665 GCA_964544305.1 uncultured Iamiaceae bacterium
AAAAACGTTGCGGCGACAACTTGGTGCGGAACCATCCCCAAAGCCGCCGATCGTGACGCGAAATATCCCGCCGCACTCGACAGCCCACACGCCTCATACTGACTCGCTGCGTGTGACGAGAAGTACACCATGTTGTGATACGGGTCGATCGTGCGATGGACTCGACGGATCGCAGACAACTCCGGTAGATCGTCGTACATGTCACCACTCTTTCAGTTTGTGACCTCGTTCGCGCAGACGTTGGCATTCGCGCTTCGATAGAGTTTGTATTGTGATCCCTGCACATCCAATCTTCGTGGTCGGTGCGGGCCACGCGCACCCCGACCTTGTGGTGACAAGCGAAGATCTTGAAGAGCGGATTCCAGGCCTGTCACCGGGCTGGAGCAAGAAGCATCTAGGTATGGAGAGCCGACATGTTCTTGCCCCACACGAGTGGCTCGTAGCGTTGGCACGCGACGCAACGACGATGGCTTTGCGCAACGCGCAATGGGACGAGGGAACCGTTGATCTGATCATTCAGGGGTCGGCATTCCCAAGTCAGATTCTTCCTGCGGGAGCGGCCTACATCGCTCAGCAGGTGTCGCCCAACGCGGTCGCCTTTGACGTCGGCGCCGCTTGTAGTTCGAATATTTTTGCGCTTGCAAACGCGGTTGGTTTGATGGCGATTGGGGACAAGTTCCGTCGAGCTGTGGTAGCAACGGCAGATAATCCCACCGCCTGGGCTGATTATTCTGACGCCCACTCGTCAATTTTTTTTGGTGATTCGGCAGGCGCCATGGCATTGGCGTCATCACCAGGTGTAGGTGGTTCGTTTGAAATTCTCGGCGTTGAATTGCTGGGTGACAGCGAGCGTCCAGAGGCCGTCGTTGTCCCACGGTCAGGGTATTTTGGTAGTGACGGGCGCTATTCACTCGCACAGGTCGTTCGCCTTTCTCGGCTTGCGTTAAAACGCGTTTGCGCAGAGTGCAGCGTGCCTCTTGACAACATTCGATATGTGGCTCCGCATCAAGCCAACTTTCGAATTATTGACTTCTTAGCGGAGTTTTTGTCGCTGCCATCGGATCACATTTGGCAGAACTATGAATGGGCAGGGAATCAGGGCGCGTCCGGACTCATGACCGCCTTTTCGCAAGGCTGGCAGCACGCAAAGACTCAGCTGTCGAATGGTGATGTTGTGGCGTTGGTTAGCGTTGGCGGGGGCTACACCGGTGGCGCTGCGCTTCTCCGTTGGACTGAAACCGCCTAGCCAAAAGTTCAATACTTTGCTCGATGCGAAGGGGCGCTAGGGTTTTCGCTTCCCGGCTTGTGTTGGGAAGCAGCACGGCCCCATCGTCTAGAGGCCTAGGACACCACCCTCTCAAGGTGGAGACACGGGTTCGAATCCCGTTGGGGCTGCCAATTACACGTCAGCAGTGTTCCCCGTGAGGAATCGTTGAAACCACAGCGCCGTGTCTTTGGGAACACGTTGAAAGTCGTTCTCGTAGTCGATGTAGACGAGGCCAAATCGTGGGCGGCGGCCAAAGACCCACTCGATGTTGTCGGCGTAGGACCACGCGAAGTAGCCGTCCACCGGCACCCCGTCATCGATCGCGCGCCGAACCTCGTCTAGATGCGTCCGGTAGTACCAGGTACGCAATGCATCGTGGACCCGTGGACTTCCGTCGGTGTCAAAGGTGAGCTTGTCATCAAACGCGGCACCGTTTTCGGTCACCACCAAACGTGGTGCGATGGGGTGTTCGCTTAGCCGACGCAAGATCGTTCCCAAACCGCTGGGCTGCACCACCCAGCCCATCGACGTCGTCACCGGCTCAAAACCTTTGGGAGGCCGTAATGGTGGGACCGGGAGGCCGTACATGCCAGGGATTGGGGCGCGTCGGATTCCCTGGGGTTGGTAATACTGCACCCCAAGGAAATCGAAGGTATGGGCAATCGCGTCTTCATCGCCGGTGCGCACAACTCGCTTGAGGGCACGATCGAACAAGGGTGCTTCACCCCACGGATAACCAAGGCCGCCGAATGGGTCAAGGAACATGCGGTTGAAGATCGCGTCCCAGGCACGTACCGCTCGCTTGCCCCAAGGTGATGTTTCGTTGCGGATCCAGATCGGCATCATCTGATGGGTGGTGCCAATCACCGCGTCGCTTCCAAGCACATCACGCATTCGACGTGCGGCTTTGGAAATAGCCAGGTTCTGGTGGTGCGCGACTTTCACAAACCGGGCCGGACTCGGTGTGGCGTCAAAAAATCCGGCAAGGTGATGCAGCGCATGCATCGAAGGCTCGTTCGCGATCATCCACTTTGGAATGAGGTCACCTAGTGCCTCGGCCGCCACAGCCGCGTAGTCGGCAAACCATTCAACGATGTCACGACTAGCCCAACCACCACGTTCATGCAAACTGCGAGGCAGGTCCCAGTGATACAACGTGACCCACGGCTCCAAACCGTTGGCATGGCA
>CAZJAZ010000011.1:17765-59406 GCA_964544305.1 uncultured Iamiaceae bacterium
GCGGCCGATGCAACTCCCCACGTGAAGTCTGATCCGAAATCGTTGCGATGCATGGGCGATGACGCTACCGGTACGAACCTCAACCTAACGAGACGTATTGGCATCGACTGGTCGTGTGGCGCGACGATCAATGGTGTGACGTCGTTTCCATAAAGGAGGTCCGATGTCAAAGACCAACGCAGTAACGATCGTTCGCGTGTATGACCACGAAGCAACCTCGCCCCAGGGGGCGTACCGAGTCTTGGTTGACCGATTGTGGCCGCGTGGCATCAAAAAAGAAACCCTCGACTATGACGACTGGTGCAAAGACGTCACACCGTCACCCGAATTACGCAAATGGTACGGCCACGACCAGGATCGATTCGCCGAGTTTGCGGCACGCTACACCGACGAGCTCACCCGTGAACCCGCTGCGTCGGCGTTCGCGCACATTCAAGGTGAGCTTGCCCAGCGCCCGGTTGTACTGCTCACCGCGGTGAAACAGGTCGAGATTTCCGCGGCGGCTGTTCTCTTCGACGCGTTGACTGCCGAAAAGTAGTCGCGTCACCAACCCAAGTATTCAGGTTTGCGACGTTCCACAAATGAGCGCACGCCTTCTTGTGCATCGTGGGTTGTCATGTTTGCATCTTGGGCCCAGGCTTCTTCGTAAAAGGCAGTGGCACGATCCGAATCAAGCGACCGATTGCACAATGCTTTGGTGAGCGCAAGTGCCCGAGTCGGGCCAGAAGCCAATCGGTTTGCTAATTCGCTTGCGGTCGTTGCCACGTCGTCCGCTGGCACAACCCGATTGATAAGGCCAAGGTCTTTCGCGTCAGAAGCCGAAACGTCGTCGCCAAGGAACAAGAGTTCTTTGGCGCGTTGCAGACCAATCAAACGAGGAAGCAGGTAGGCGCCTCCACCGTCCGGCACGAGGGCTCGACGCATAAACACCTCAATGAAACGAGCCTCGTCGGAAGCAACAACGAGATCACAGGCAAAGGCAATGTGCGCCCCAATTCCTGCAGCGGTGCCATTGACCGCGGCAATGACCGGTTTTGGGCAGTCCAACACGGCGGCAATCAGCGCTTGTGCACCGGTTTGGATCATGTTCGCAACAAAGCCGACCGGCTGGTCAGGGGCACCCTCGGGTTTGGGATCAACTTCGCGTTTCGCTCGCAGGTCTGCGCCGGTACAAAAAGCTTTGCCGGTCGCGGTGATCACCACAGCCCGCACTCCGGTGAGACGTCCGGCTTCACCGAGTAGCGCAATGACGCGGTCGCGTTGATCGGGGGAGATCGCGTTGGCCACGTCGGGCCGGTCAAGGGTGATCCACGCAACACCAGTTTCGGTGAGCTTGTAGCGAACTTGATCTTCGATGGGGAGGTCCGACGTTGGTGTTTCCATAGCGGACATGATCCTAGAACATGGGTTTCTGACGGCCCGTCAGGAACGTTAGGGTGGACGACGTGCTTGACGTGATTGCCGCCACGGTTCCCAAACATTTTGGTCTTGATGACATCACGGCCGCGAGTCTGGGGATGCTGATCTTGCGGGTTGGTATCGGGGTTGCCATGGCTTCGCACGGCTACAACAAGTTTTTTGGCGGCGGCAAGATTCCGGGCACGGCTCGCTGGTTTGAGTCGATCGGCATGAAACCCGGATCGGGGACGATCTGCGCGATCATGGCGGCGAGCACCGAACTTGGCGCGGGTACGTTGATGGCCCTTGGTTTGTTCACCCCACTCGCGGCAGCGGGCATGATTGCGGTCATGTGTGTCGCTGCCTGGACAGTGCACCTGCCGAACGGATTTTTCTCGGCCAAAGACGGTTACGAGTTGAATTTCATCTTTGCGTTGGCTGCACTTTCGGTTGCGGTCGTTGGCCCCGGCCAGTTCTCTGTCGACTATCTCCTTGGAATCTCGTACCGCTTCAACGGCGTGACCGGACTCATCGTGGCATTACTCGTTGGGGTCGGAGGGGCCGCAGCACAACTTGGTGTTTTCTACACCCGACCGTCAAAAACTGACTGAACGACAAGAATTATTGGCCAAAGACACCTCGTTTGGTGTTTGAGCCTCTACACTCGCCCCCAACCGCCGCGTACAACCACGGGGGCAACATGGTCGTTTCGTCAACCGATACCACACCAAATGCTGCTCCCGGCGGAGAACGACAAACGGGTGCCGTGCTCCATGTTGCTGGGCTTGAAGCTGGCTATGGCGACGCGAATTCGGTCTTGCACGATATTGATATTGATGTACCAGCCGGCAAGGTCGTGGCACTCCTCGGGGCGAACGGCGCGGGCAAAACAACACTGTTGCGGGCGATCAGTGGCCTGTTGCGAATCCACAAGGGCCGAATCGTTGCTGGAAGCGTGGAACTTGATGGTCGTGCGATCCACGAATCCTCTCCGCCCACAATCGTGCGTGCCGGACTCGCCCAGGTCATGGAAGGCCGTCGCATCTTCGCTGAGCTCAGCGTCGAAGAAAACCTACGGACCGGAGCCGTAACAAGACGGAATGCCAAGGCGGTTGCGGCCACCCTTGATGACGTGCTGACACTGTTCCCCAAACTGGCCGAACGTCGCAAAGACACGGCCGGATATTTATCGGGTGGCGAACAACAAATGGTCGCAATCGGACGTGCCTTGATGGCGGCGCCGCGTCTGTTGGTGCTCGACGAACCATCATTGGGGCTCGCTCCAAAAATTGTCGAGCAGATCGGTCAAATCATCACCAACATCAACGCGCAAGGCACGTCAGTGCTCCTCGTTGAACAGAACGCGATGATGGCCCTTGGCGCTTCAGATCACGCGTATATCTTGGAGAACGGTCGGATTGCTCGCGAAGGACCGTCCGACGAACTGCGCAACGACCACGACATCCAAGCATTTTATTTGGGCACGTCAAGCGAAGGTCGCACGTCATTTCGAGATCTGGCCGTTCAGCGCCCTCCAAAAGCATGGGCCTTGCGATGAACACAGCACAGACGCTGCTTGATGTGCGTGATGTGGTATTGCAGTTTGGCGGAGTCACCGCACTCAACGGGGTCAGCTTTGATGTGCAACCGGGTGAACTGTTCGCAATCATCGGGCCAAACGGTGCAGGAAAGACCTCTATTTTCAATTGTCTCAACACGGTGTATCGGCCCACTTCTGGGTCGATCGTGTTCAATGGAATTGACCTTGCAACGGTCACGCCTGCAAAGGCCGCCCAGCTTGGCATCGGTCGAACATTCCAGAATCTTGGCCTGTTCACCAACCTCACGTTGGCCGACAACCTGATGCTCGGCCGCCACCACCTAATGAAAAGCGGGTTCCTGTCAGGCATGGTGTGGTGGGGGAAAGCCAAGAACGAAGAGCTCGCTCACCGGCGGGTCGTTGCCCAGATCGTTGAACTTCTCGAACTTGGCCCCTATGCGGCAGCCCCAGTCGGCGTGTTGCCCTACGGCATCCAAAAACGCATCGAGCTCGGTCGGGCCTTAGCCATGGAACCCAAATTGTTGCTGCTTGATGAGCCGGTCGCAGGCATGAATCACGATGAGACACGCGACATGGCCCGCTACCTGCTGCAAATCCGTCGCGAACTTGATCTCGCAATGATCCTCGTTGAACACGACATGCATTTGGTGATGGATCTCGCCGACCGCGTGCTTGCAATTGACTTTGGGCAACCACTTGTAATGGGAACCCCCGCACACGTGCAATCCGATCAGCGCGTTATCGACGCATACCTTGGGAAACCCGCACAATGACCGTGTCGAGCTATGGCCAAGCCATCAAGGCAAATGCCGATGATGCCCCGCACCAAGTCGCGATGCGCGTGCTCGAGCTTGGCGTGTGGAACGAGTACACGTGGGCCGACATCGCCCGTACCGTTCACCTCGCCGCGTCGGTGCTCGAGGACTGTGGTGTCCATGAAGGATCGACGGTGGCACTGCTGTGTGGCTCACGACCAGAGTGGCCGCTCTGTGTGTGGGCCGCCCATGTGCACGGCGCGACCGTCATTGCGGCCCCGAATGAAATCGACAGTACGAATCTTCAACGGTTGCGAGAGCGCCACACCCCAGATTCGTGGATTGTTGAAGGAGAACAGCCACTTGGCATCCTGCGTTCGCTCGGAGTGCCGCCCGAAACCATCTTGGTGATCGATACACCCGATCAGCGTGGCGACACAGCAACTTGGCGACACGACGTCGTTGAGTCCACACGAGACGTCACGGTGCAACGCGAGAACGACAATGTCGATAACTTTGATGCGCAACGAAAAGCACTCGTACTTTTTGACGAAGACACGAGCTGGACATTTGCGGAACTTGCCACTACCACCGTTGTTGGCTCGAGTCTGACCCTGCACGCTAATGATGAGTATCTCGCAACGTTGCCCCCAACATGGCCGAGCGAGGCGTTCTTGCTTGCTGGTGCTTTCCCCACGGCGAGGTCAACCGTGAACTTTGGTGCCCGCTCTGGTGGAGGACTCGCTGAAGTTCTCGCCGTGCAACCCACGGTCATCATGGCCCCAGCAACATGGTGGGATGCATTGAGCGTGAAAATGACCGGAACGAACGACGAACCCAACCATCGCGTAGTTGACGCCCTCATCGACGGACAGGGTGGTTTCACCAAGAAGCTCGCCCGACGATCGTTGCTGCGCCAAAGCGGGCTCGGACGATTGCGCCAAGCTCACGCTCTGGGCGAAATCACGCCGCGAACCAACGCGTTCCTCGGTGCACTTGGCGTTGCTATCGGCGAGCCGCTGCGCATCCCAACTGGCCTCGCAATCGGCCAATCGAAAGAATCTGGAACACAAGGGGCACCATGAGCGCACTCGCTGACCTCATCTTGAATGGCGCCGGCGCGGGAGCCGTGTGGGCGCTCGTCGGACTTGGCTTTGTGGTGATTTACAAATCCACCGGCGTGATCAACTTTGCACAGGGCGGTCTCATGCTGGTTGGCGCATATGTTGCCTACAACCTGCATGTCACGTGGGGTTTGCCGTTTTGGGTGTCGGTTCCTGGTGCGATCATTGTGGGTGCGCTCGTGGGCATGCTGCTCGAGTTCTTGGTGCTGCGCCACATGATTGGCAAGCCACCATTCTCGCAACTCATGGTGACGTTGGGCTTGCTGTTCATCTTGCAAGAACTCGTTGCCAATGTTTGGGGCATGGAGCAACTGGATCTCAAGTCACCGTGGGGAAACGACACGGTGTCGATCCTGGGTGCTCCGATCCGCGTCGATGGACTATGGACAATCGCACTCGCCGCGGTGCTGGTTGGTGCCTTCTTCGTGTTCTTCCGCTACTCGAAGATCGGTTTGGCAATGCGGGCAACAGCGATCGATTTTGAAGCCGCCGCCGCCCAAGGCATCAACCCCCGCACCGTGTATCAAGCTTCGTGGGCTATTGCGGGAGCGGTCGCGGCTCTTGCTGCGGTCATGGCATCCGCAGCCCCCAACGCGCTCACACCAGCGTTGCAACTCTCTGCACTGATCGCGTTTCCTGCAATCATTCTTGGCGGCCTTGATTCACCGGGTGGTGCGGTCATCGGCGGGCTCGTTATCGGGATCGGCAACAACTTAGCGGCACGCTATTTCGGTGACTGGATGCCGTGGCTCGGCCAATCGTTCGCCACGGTGTTTCCGTATGTGATCATGATCGCAGTGCTGCTCATTCGGCCCTATGGGCTCTTTGGGACCAAGGAGGTGCGGCGCATATGAGTGCAATTGTGTCCGTTCCCGGTAGCGAGAAAGCGAAGAAAACCTCGTCAAATCGCGCCCGCACGTTGGTGGTCACACCGGCAGCGCACCTCCGAGCATTTCCATCACGCTGGTCTCGCATTGCGTTGATCGCACTCGGGGTCGTCGTTGTGATCCTTCCGTACCAAATGACGGATAACTGGCTCCAGGTTCTCACGGTGTGCGGTTGTTTCGCGATTGCGGCAATCGGTTTGAACTTGCTCAGTGGCTTCACCGGACAGGTGTCCTTGGGTCACGCGTTTTTTCTTGCCGTGGGCGGCTATGCGGCGGCGAACATTGGCGATAAGTTCAATATGCCATTTGTGGTGTGGATTGTGGCGGCCGCGGCGATTGGAGCGCTCCTTGGTGCGCTCATCGGGCCTTTTGCATTGCGCCTGCAAGGGAACTATTTGGCGATTGTGACGATTGCACTGCTGTTCTTGTCGGAATACCTGTTCAACAAATGGACCAACATCACCGGCGGGGGAGGCAACCTCGCGGTCGACGTTCCCATTTCAATTGGGCCGATCAATTTCGCGGACATGGGATGGGCGGGTTTTGTCAGCCGTTGGCAAGGCGTGTTTTGGCTGGTGTGGCTCTTTGTCGCACTCAGCGCACTGCTGGCACGAAACCTGGTGCGCAGCCGAGCCGGACGTGCCATGCAAGCGGTACGTGACCGTGACTTGGCCGCCGAAGTAATCGGCGTATCAATGTTTCGCTACAAGCTCGGCGCATTTGCTGTTTCGTCAGCGTTTGCAGCGGTCGGTGGTGCATTGTATCTCGGGGTCGTGCAGCGCAATATCTCGATCTCATCGATCAGCGGTATTCAAGGGTTTGTGTTGTCCATCACATTCGTCGCGATCGTGATCGCAGGCGGTATGGGATCAGTGTGGGGGTCAATTGTTGGTGCGCTACTCGTCCAGGGGCTCCCACAGGTGCTTGCCACACAACCGGACCTTTTGCCCTTTGTCGGTGATGGAAAAGCGATCACACTGACCTCATTCAACAATCTGCTTTTTGGTGTCCTCATTGTCGTCTTCTTGCTCTTTGAACCCCTTGGCATTGCAGCAGTATGGCGACGATCGAAAGCACGTCTTGTTGCCTGGCCTCTGCGCCCATGATTTCTTGTCCCCCTAACCCCAATGAAGGAGCTTGACATGATGCGAATAACCGGTACGAATCGACCACGTCGCACGAAATTGCTTGCTGGGGGCTTGGCATTGAGCCTGGCCGTCACCGCTGGTGCGTGCGGAAGAAGTGGCTCAACCGCCGATGATGGAAAATCTGACGGCACAACCAAGAGCGGTGCCTTCGTTGGCGGCCCAGGCGTTGATCTGAAAACCAAGACGATCACCCTTGGCGTGTTGACCCCGACGAGCACCATTGCAAAGCTCATTGGTGATCCGCTTACTGCAGGCAACAAAGCATTCTTTGACCAGTTGAACGCCAAAGGTGGCATCAACGGCTACAAAGTCAAACTTGTCGTCAAAGACAACAAATACGGCAGTGGCGATAACACAGCCACGGCAACCGCATACGGGCAAGCCAAAGGCAGCGTCGCCGCTTTCTTACAAGTGCTTGGAACCGACCCGACCCATTCAATTCTGCCGTCGCTCAAAGATGACAACATCCTTGCTGGTCCGGCCACCTTGGATGCGGAATGGTATGCAGAAAAGAACCTGATGCCCATCATGGCGCCGTACCAGGTCGAAGCGGCGAACGCATTGTGGTACTACATCAACAAAATGGACGGCAAAGGCAAGAAGTACTGCACATTGACGTCCAACGATGGCTACGGCAAAGCCGGCCTGGCGGGTGCGAAATTCGCGGCCGACAAGCTCGGTGTGAAAATCGTTGACTCCCAAACGTTCCAGACGGCAGCGACCGGCGGCAGCTACGACGCGCAGATCCAGAGCTTGCAACAAAAGGGTTGTGAAGCGGTGTGGCTAACGTCATTGCCGACCGACACGAACGGCATTTTCAACGCCTCAATTTCCAAGAAGTTTGAACCGCAGTGGCTCGGGACGTCACCGACGTGGATCGACATTTTGGCTGCCGGTGATGTCGGCAAATACTCGGCCAAGCACTACGTGGTCGCAGCCGAAGGAGTTGAGTGGGGTGACACGTCCGCTCCGGGCATGAAAGAAATGCTGGACGCGGTGAAGAAGTATGCACCCAAGCAGGCCCCGAACTTCTACTTCGTCTTCGGATATCTTCAGGCCAATGCCATGTCGCAGATTCTCACCAAAGCTGTCGAGCAAAAAGATCTGTCACGTGATGGCATCATGAAAGCCATGGAGAACGTGGGCACCCTGACCTTTGGCGGCATGGTCGGCGACCAGAAGTACGGTCTGCCAGATGCTCGGGAACCGCAGCGTGAGACCACGATGTTTAAAGTCACGCCGGACACGATCAAGACGAACGGTGCGCTCACCCCAATTGCTGATGACGCAGTGAACTTCACCAGTGACGTGGCCAAGGAAGTGCCCCTCACCGCATCGAACTGATCTGCGCAACACACCCGAATTGACAGCCGGGTCCGTTCTGGGCCCGGCTGTTCTCGTTTCTTGTTGACGTTACAGCGAGGTAAATACGGCGTCGATGAGCGCACGGTTGCGTGATGATTGCCAGCGGGGGATCACATGGTTCATGACGTACCCAAACGCAATCCCACTCGTTGGGTCTGCGAACCCGAGTGATCCGCCGGTGCCGAAGTGACCGAAGCTGTGCGGGTTGGGTCCGAGGGGTCGACGTTCGCTTGTCGGCGTGAAGCCCAGGCCAAAAGTGACGTCTTCGCCGAGTACCGGGCATGGTCCACTCGATGCGGGCCGGGTGGCTTCTTCAAGGAGATCGTGGGAGAGCAATTGGTCAGGTTCAAGGAGGGCCGAATAGATCTTGGCGACACCTGTTGCAGTTCCGTGTCCGCTCGTCGAACCAATTTGGCTCGCCCTCCATTTCGACGTGTTCACCACGCCGATCGAGGCATAGCCCGGCGGGTTGAAATAGCTGTGGGCCACCATCGCGGTGTCCCCGGTGAGGTCTGCAAGATCATTGTGATCGAGCGCAGGAATGGCATGTGTAGGTTCCCAGATGATCCGGGCACAGCGATGCTGCTTCGCTTCGGGTACGCCGAAATACACTTCGGCACCAAGTGGTTGGGTGATGCGTGCAAGTGCGGCACCTGGCATGTCACCCGACAATCGGTGCATCAGTTCACCAATCAAATGGCCATACGTGTTGGTGTGATACGCATGACGTGAACCAGGTGCAAACCAGGCAGGGGTGGCCCCAAGCGCGCTGGTCATCCGCTCCCAGTTGTAGAGGTCATCGTTGGTGAGCGGTTCACGGATCGCTGGCACGCCCGCTTGATGGCAGAGTGCTTGGCGGATCGTGGCGTGCTCTTTGCCGTTGTTCGCAAACTCGGGCCACACATCGCCGATCTTGTCGTCAAGACCAACATGACCCGCGTCGACTTGCTGCAACAACAACAGTCCAAGCAGAGCCTTGCCAACCGAATAGAAGTCACAAAGCGTGTCGTTGCGCCACGGGGTCGAACGTGAAGCGTCGGTCCAGCCGCCAATAAGGTCAACCACAACATCACCTTGATAGATGACACAGACGCTGGCGCCGACCTCGCCGCGTTCGATGAAGTTTCTGTGGAATGCGGCGCGCACCTGCTCAAAGCGAGGCTCGCAGATGCCGCTGATCGGAACGTCCATCACGTTGCACCGTAGCGACCGGTTCAATACTTGCGACAAATGGCCGGTAGGTTGACACGCAAGGGAATCGTCATGGTATTCAAGGAGGCGAGATGAGCGTTGAGCACGATGCCACAGAGGTGATGAAGCGTTCGGATCGATATGAGACGGATCGCTACCACAGTGCGGTGGGCCTGAACTGGTACGACTCCGATCCAACCTTGCAGTTCTTAGCGCGCATGTACTTCGGTGACGACGCGCTCGAATGGGCATTGCCGCATCTGCGTCGGTGTGGCGCGTTGATGGGTGGGCCGGTTGCTCGGTGGGCGGTCGAGATCGATAAAAACCCGCCGTATCTTGAGCGCTACGACCGGTGGGGCAATGAGACTTCCAAAGTGGTGCTACCGCCAGCGTTTCAGTCGTCCCGCGCCGCTGTAGAGGGAGACAACTTCTCGTCAGAAACATTTCGGGCCACTGCGGCTACGGCCGGGGTCGATCCAAACGTGATGACCGCTGCTTGGGGGTATCTGCTCAGCCAAGCTGATGTGGGCATTTACTGCTCGGTTGGAACCGGTCGAGACATGGTCGAACGGCTTTCTGAAGCGTTCGCACCGGAAGCCGTGCAAGCTCGGGTGCGTGAACTGCTCAGCGTGGATGATGGCACGGCGACCACCGCGCAAATGTTCACCGAACGTTCCGGTGGCGCCGACCTGCGCGCCTTGGAGACCACAGCGGTGTCACACGGCGACCACTATTTGCTGAGCGGCGTGAAATGGTTCGTGTCGAATGCCCATTCATCAACGTTTATCGTGTTGGCCAAGATCGCAGGATCTGAAGATGTCAAGAGCTTTCTGGTGTTGCGTGATCGCATGGACGGCACCCCCAACGGGGTACATGTGCGGCGTCTCAAAGACAAACTGGGCACGAAGTCGGTTCCGTCTGGTGAAGCCGAACTGATTGACGCGGAAGGCTGGTTGCTCGAGCGCAGTGAAGAATCCGCGGCCCCGCCAAGTAGCGATGGTCGGTTGCGCGGTGGCCTCGGTGGACTCATGGCGCTGACCAACGGTGCTCGTATTGGGATCGCCAACATGGGACTTGGGTGTGCACGGCGTGCGCTGGTTGAAGCTATTTGTTACTGCACAGCCCGTGAAGCATTTGGCAAGCGTGTGATTGATCAGCCGCTCGCGCAACGCAAGATTGCTGAGTTGATTGTCGAAGTTGAAGCCGCTCAGGCGCTCGTCTTTGAAGGGTTTACCCAAACTCGGTTGCGTCTCAGTGCGCCAATCATCAAGATGCGAGTTGCTCGTTTGGGGATCACCGCCGCTTCCGATGCAATCGAGTTGCACGGCGGAAACGGTTACATCGAAGACTGGCCGGTCGCTCGCATTTTCCGTGATGCTCAGGTAAACCCGGTGTGGGAAGGCCCTGACAACATTTTATGTTTGGACGTGGCTCGTGGTATCCGTCGCAACAATGGCGATGTGCTCTTTGTTGAACGGTTACAAGACTTACTCAGTGACGCACCCGGTGATGACACAGCGACCGAAGAACTCGTGAACAATTCGGTTGCGGACCTGATGATCACGATCGACAAATGGAAGGGTCTCGAAGGCCCCATTTCGGAAGCGAAACTGTTTCCATTGACCGCCTACATGGCCGACGTGTGGAGTGCGGCTCTGTTGCTTGCCCAGTCGGGCTTTGAAAAACGCTCAACCGGAATAGCCGATGGGCGCAAGGCACTTGTGGCGCGCTTGTTTGTGCAACGTCATCTTGCCCCAACTCCTGTCCACCGTGGGATTGACGAAGCATGCGAAGACCTTGAACGCTTCGACGAGCTGCTCGCCGGTGCATTCGTGGACGAGCGCAACTGATTCTGACTTAGCTACCGTTTTGGGTGCGTTCTTGGAACCTGCAGGTGCCAAAAACGCACCCAAAATTGTGGCAAATGCAGAAAATTGTTGCGCTAGGCAGAAAGCTCGGTGCCGTAGATCCCAACGAAACTCACCATTTCGCCCGGGTAGCCACCCAAATTGTGGGTGAGCGCCATCGTGCGATCATTGGTGATGGCCCGCTTAACAGGAACCTCTTTGCGCAACTGCAGCCAGGCTTCGTAGATCATCCGCAACCCTGATGCGCCAACCGGATGGCCAAAAGATTTGAGGCCCCCATCGGTATTGATGGGCATGTCACCATGTAGATCAAACGTGCCGGCCAACTCTTCTTTCCATGCGGTGCCGCGTTCCGCGAACCCGAGGTCTTCCATCAACACCAGCTCGGTTGGCGTAAAACAATCGTGCACTTCGGCTAATGCCAACACCGAGCGCGGGTCGTCAATGCCAGCTTGGGCATAGGCATCGTCGGCCGCGGCCTTACACTCGCGAAACGTCGTGTAGTCATAGCTCGGATCGAGCAGCCCCGACCCGTCGCCTGCCACCATGGAGAGCGCTTTGATGTACAGCGGTTTGTCGGTGTAGCGGTGCGCGTCTTCAGAGCGCACCACGATGGCCGCGGCAGCACCATCGGCCACGCCCGCACAGTCAAAGACGCTCAAGCGCCCCGCGACAGCGGCCATATTGCAAATTGCTTCCACGCTCATCTCTTTGCGGAACTGCGCGAGCGGATTGTGGACTCCGTTTGCATGATTTTTTGATGCGATGCGGGCCACGACTTGGCGCAACTCGTCAATGTCGACGCCGTACTTCTGCGCGTACGCGGGTAGTACGAGTGAGAACATTGCTGCCGCGGTGAGCGTTCGTTTGGTGCCGTCGTTGGGAATGGGAAACGCGTTGAGACCTTGGTAGCCGGTGTCTTTGACTTTTTCGACGCCGATAGCCATTGCCGAGTCGTATGCGCCCGATGCCACCGCGTAGGCCGCTTGACGTAACGCTTCGGAACCGGTCGCGCACATGTTTTCGATGCGGGTGACTGGCTTGCCCTCGAGCTTGAGTGGCGCGGCGAGCGAAACGCCTGATGCACCGGATTGTGCGGTTCCGTACCAGTACGCGTCGATGTCGGCTTTGGTAACACCGGCTGATTCGTACGCGGCCTGCGATGCATCGATCAACAAGTCATCGTGTGATTTGTCCCAGTGCTCGCGAAAAGGTGTGCAACTCATTCCAACAATTGCAACCCGGTCTCGGATGCCGTGTGATCCCATGCGTGGTTCCTCGTGTGCTGGGGCGGGTGCGCGTCAGCGGACCGGCCGGGCTTTCCAGAAATAGTTGGCAATGCCTTCGGCAGTGTTCAGCCGACGGAAGGTCATTTCGACTTTGTCACCGAGGGCGATCTCGTCGGGTGTGGTGTCGGTTAATTCGACGGGCAGTCTTCCGCCTCCATCAAAGTCGACGACCGCAAAGATCACCGGCGGGCTTGGTGAGTAGGCGAGTCGGTCAATGGTAAAGGTGGCGACCGTGCCTTGGGCGTCAGACATCGGTAGGGGTTCCATGTCGTCGATGTTGCCGCCGTCGAAGCTCACTCGCGCCGGGGGCAGGTGCACGGCGCCTGATTCGCGGTCTTTGGATCCGACGAACCCGTACTTCCAGTCGACGCTGCGTCCGGCGGCTGATGCTGACATGCGTACCGGAAGGGGCCGGTTTGGCGGTTGGACGGTGACTGCTTGGCGCCACGACAAAAACTTTGCGTAACTGACGTTGCCGTCACGCATGCCTGTTTGGGATGTGACCGATCGAGTGGGTTGCCACGTACGAATTGCGTCGGTCACTCGAAAGATCAGCACGTCGACCCCATCTGCGAGTGACACGAGCGCGATTGTTTGGCCCGGTTGCGCGGTCTCAAGTGTTGCGGCAAAGCGAAGCGCTGCGTCCGCGACTCCGACGTGCCCAACTGTGGTCGACAAATCGTCCGCTACGGCATTGACTTGGCTTCCCAATTTGCGTGCCGTTGCTTTCACAGCCCGCCCATGTGCTCCGGTCACGATCAGCGTGTCAATTGCATCTGCTTCAACGGCCGCATCTTTGCAGCCGTCTCGCCAAGCAACCTCGACGAGTGGAGCGAACTGCGTTTCGGCGAATCGTTCTTCCCAGTGGCTGACGGTTTCGTCGCCCGGCGTGCGCCACGTGTCAAGGAATTCACGCGTTGCGCTGCCTGATCCGAGGTGCTCGGCGAGTACCGGCCCGTCGGTGTCATTGCCGATCAGGATTGCAGCCGCTCCATCGCCGCCGTTGGCCTCATCGGGAGAAGTCGGATTTCCTGTACGAATGTCTGACGCCACAACCAAGGTGGGGTCAGATGCCCGGAGAGCGCTGCGCATTGCGCCGATTCCCGAGCGCTGCGCGCCACCAAAGTCAAAAGCGGGCACGTCCAATCCGAGTCGGAGCGCGGCGTGAATGATGGTGGCGTTCGTCTTCTCAAGATAGGTAGGGGTTGACGTCGCAAACCACAGTGTTGTTGGTGTTGTGGAGTTGTGCAGTGCGAGTCGGCCCGCCTCAACGGCCATGGTTGTGGTGTCTTCATCGTACGAGGCCACACTGCGGGTGCCCTTCCCGCCTCCTGAGCCAAAGAAGCCCTTGATGGCGGACCGGTCGAGTCGAAAGTGGGGGAGATACCCGGCGGCGTTGATGATGCCTCGCATGCAAGCCAATCTACCGGTAAACTTGACGCCCCGTCAGATCCTGTGCACCGTTGTCGGCGGTGAGTCGTGATTGAATGGTGGGGTGACGACCATGTCTGCCCCGACGAATCCAGGATCGACCGGCAAGGTTTGGCAGCCACCGTCGCTGCTGCGGATCGCGTCTGTCGTCGCCGTTCTCGTAGCGGTGGCGCTAAGCGCATGGGCAGTGCGGGCGGCGTCGGTCGAATTGGGTTCGGTCCCCGGCATGATCGCGTTCTCGCTTTTTGTGTTCCTACTCCCCACATGCGGCACGGCATGGTTCGCGTTTCGATGCAAGATTGTTGAAACTGACGACGGATTTGTTTTGCGCACCATGTTTTCGGAGCGCTCCTTCGCTTGGGGCGAAATTGAACAAGTCGCACCCGATCGCTCCGGCGTGCGCCTGGAACTCAAAGATGGGACATCGCTGATCACGGGCGCGATCTACGGTTTTGAGTTGCGATCAATGATCGGAAGCCCGCGTCAAGGCAAACTGCTCGCGGAGTGGATTGCGGCGCAATCGGGGGCGAAACTTGGTGATGAAGTGCGTTGGCAAGGCCCGGTTGATGCGTCAGTTGAGAAGGACGAAACACCGGTCGAAACGAAGCCCGAAGCTGAGGACATATCCGACCCAATTCAACTTCGACGTTGAGTTGATCTACGAGGTCGAGCTTTTCTGATCGATGGAGCACGTTAACGTGCCATCGCCACACACGTTCTGCACCGTGAAATCCATGTCTTTGAAGGGCACGACCGGTTCGCCGACACTGAGTTGAATGACCGCCCCCTCAGTGAGTTTGATGTCACGTGGGCTACCGGTCACCTGTTCACCATCCACAACGGCAACAACCGGGCCTTTCGCTGGGCCGACCTGGGTGGCAGACAGTGGCTGATCCCAAATGTCGAAGAAGTCGCCAAGGGTGAAAATCTTCTTGGTGGGTGACTCAATGTGGATGATGCCGTCATTCACATGCGAGTGCAGCCAATACACGCAACTCTTGGCACTGTTATTGAGAAACGTTTCGCCTTCAATCTTTTGCGCCCATCGTGGATTTGTGATGCCAACACCCGCGGGGATGCGCTTCTGGTCGCCGTTCACAAAAATATTGACATGAGCGTGTATGTGATACACCACGTCTTGACCCATCGATGATCGGCACGTGATGCCGTTCACCGGTGTGCCATTTACTGTTGAATCGGGAGATGCAAGATCGGGCACATTCTGCATCGGCACCCCTTCAGGGCCGTTGGCTTGAGAAGACGAGCTAGTCAGAATGAAGAACGCGGCCACGCCAAAGCCGAGAACGATGAACGCTGCGATCAGCGGGAAGATCCAATTCTTGGATGGCAAGATCGCAACGTCGTCATCGAATTCGTCACTTGTGTCGGCGGCGGCATCTTTGTCGAGGGACTGGTCGTCTGACATTCCGCCAAACTCTACCGGCGGCCAAGGACTACTCCTCAGATTGACGGGTTGGTTTCGGGTTCGTTGCCGTCGGAGTAAGGATCATGAAAATGGTGCTTGCGAGTGCGCAGATTGCGCCGAAGATCGTGAGTCGAGGTGATCGGGTAATGATCCACACGAGCCCGATCGCCAGGTACGCCATCACCTGCGACAAGATTTTGAGCGGCAGTGCGATTGATCGGTCGAGTGCGTAACGGTCTGCTGCATCGACAGCCGATCGCAAGATGGGAACGCGTCGCAGCCACCGGGCGAGTCTGAGGCTGGACCGTGATGCCGCCCAAAGTGCGACGAGGATGAATGGTGTCGTGGGCAACACCGGCAACCAGACCCCGACGAGACCGATTGCGGTGGCAACCACCGCGATGCTGCCGTAGATCAAACGGCGAGCGAAACGACCTTCGGCGGTGAGTTTTTCGGAGGAGTTGATCTCACCCGCCGTGTTCATTTCGCCATTGTGCCGTAATCCTTCCCAAATTTGACGCGTTATGGCCTCAGAGAGGCCATAACGCGTCAAATTTCGTGGTTAGTCAAGGGCGACTTGTGCGATGCGACGCTCACATTCACGGTCGTCCCACCAGTTGAGCTGCAGCGCCTTTGCCCGACGGAAGTAAAGCTGAATCTCATACTCCACCGTGAAACCAACACCTCCGAACACTTGTTGGGCCATGGCGGTCACATCCCGGTATGTCTTGCCGGCAAACAACTTGGCCATGGGTGCCAGCTTGGTCACGTCGCGTCCCTCCGCTCGGGCCCAGGCAGCCTCATAAACCAGCAAGGTTGCACCGTCGGTTGTGGTCTTGGCATTCGCGAGGTAATGAGCGATGGCCTGGAAAGCACCAAGTGGCTTGTCAAACTGCTCACGGTCCTTCGCGTACTGGGTGGTGATCTCAAGGGCGTAGCGTGCACCGCCGGTGGCGAGGGCTGCGGCGATAATGGCACCGTCGTACATGTTTGCCTCCCATTCAGCCCAACCATTTGCGCCCGGTCCACCAAGTTGATCAGCTACCTGCACACGCACATTGTCGAAGGTGACGTCGTATTGCGTGTCTGACGCAATCGACATCTTTTGGGTGAAGGTGACCCCGTCCGCGTTCGGATCGATGAGCACCAGAGCGATGTCGTTCTCGGCGTCGCCGGTGCGTACGAGCGTGACCAGACGCTCTGCAGACGATGCAAAAAACACGTGCCGTTTGGTCCCAGTAATGACAAGATCGTCGCCATCGGCAACCGCGCGAGCTTGTACACCCTTGGCGGAAAAGCCGTTCTCGGGTTCGAGCCAGGCAACCGCTACGACCGACTCGCCCGACGCAATGCGTGGCAACCAAGCGGCTTGTTGATCGGCGGTGCCTGCCCGGGCAATGGCGCCCGCGGCAACGACAGACGAAACAAACCAAGGCGACGGAATCAGCGAACGGCCGAGCTCCTCGGCGACAATGACACCCTCAATGAGCCCCATGCCCGACCCTCCATGGGCTTCAGGAATCAGTAAGCCAAGCAAGTCAGATGCAATGAGCTGTTGCCAGAAGTCGTCCGCGTATCCTTTCGGGTCGTCTTCGAGGCCGCGCACCGTTGCTTTGGTTGCGTCTTGCGAGCAGATGCTCCGCACCACGTCGCGCAGCATGTCTTGTTCTGGGGAGAAATCGAGATCCATTTCAACGGTTCCTTATCGTGAGTGAGCGGTCTTGGGTGCGCGATTGTGCCGTTTCGTATCCGGCGGTTTGGGCACCCCAAACGAGCGGTTGGGGAGGTTGCTGTCGCGAGGCGATCGTCATGGCACCCAACGTTCGCCGGTGCGGGCCCACGGGTTATCGTCTTCATCAACGGGAAGCGCGATTCGAGCCGCACACGATGTCTTGACCGATCCATTGACGGTGACCGCCACGTCAAGATCGACCCAGCCACAACCGGTTCCATCGGTGGCAATTGTCTTCACGGTCGCGTCGAACGCCATCGTGTCACCCGGGAAGATCGACCCGAGCATACGGAACGTCATCCGGCCAAGGCGGCCTTTCGGGCCGGACCAGTCGGTGAGATAGCGCTCGAACCAGTGCGCCAAGTTCGGAGTATTCAAAAAAATGTCTTGTGTCCCATTGCGCTTCGTTGCGAACGCGTAGTCGTGGTGCATTGGTCGCCAGTCTCGACTTGCGAGGGCGCCGAGCACGACGGTCGTGGCGCTGACACCTTGGGTCAGTGTGGGAAGGTGGTCGCCTTCGCTGACTTGGCTGAGCACACGAGAATCAGTGCCGGTCGGGCGGGTCGTGTCTCCTGGTGGAGCACCGATCAATGCTGGGTCAATTGCCGGTGGTTCGTTCGGGGCGGTTGGAGCGCCGGTTTCGGCGCCGCCGTTCGCACGCTGGTAGCCAAAGCCGGTATAGGACTCGGTGGCAACGAGTACACCACTCGCGTTGTGGTACTCAACGTCAATCACCCAGAATCGACCCGTTCCGAGCTTGGTCGTTTTTTCACCCGATACTGATTTGAGGATCTGTCCTGTGGTGAGCAGGTCGCCGGGACGTACTGGGGCGTGGAAGACGATGGTGTTGTCGCTCATCACCGCTTCGGGCAATCCGAGTGTTTCTTTCAAATCGAAATGCACCTGGAGGGGGAGTGCCCCTTGCGTGCGGTTCGGTGCCCAGTGATGGGGACGAAACCACACTGAGATCATTGATGGTGGGGCAATCGGACCACCACAGAGTTCTGTCGCAACAGCCTCATCCCAAAACAACGGGTTCCCGTTTTCGACCGATGCGCAACCGGTGTAGACGTAACCCATTTCAACGGGGAAGGTACCGGTTTCAACGTATTGGGTTTGGCCGATTTTCTCGACGATTGCGGCGGGAAGGTCGTTGACTGTGTTACTCATAGCAATAGATCCTCACTGTCGGTTTCATGCAATGACTCCCTCAGTGCGCAGCGCAGTTACTCGTTCAAGTGCAACGCCGGCTTCATCGAACACCGCGTCGGTGTCGGTCACGGTCACATCCGGCACGTCAATCACTCCATCGATGGGGTCCATTCCGGCAAGCATCGGCCCCAGTTGTGAAAACCGACCGTGAATCGGATGCTCGGCTTCAACAAAGACTCCACGGGCCTGGAGTTGCGCATCGTTGGCCACATCGAGCGTCGAGTTGATGGGGGCAACGCACGTGTCGATTCCGTGGAAGTCATGGAGCCACTCGTTGCGAGATCGTGAAGCAAACGCATTGGTAAGCGCCGCTCGAATCGTGGGCTGTGCGTCGTCGTCGTATTGGCGCGGGGCAAGTTCGCTGCAACCCATTGCGTCACACAGGTTGGCGAAAAACTTTGCCTCGATCGCGCCAAGTGCAATCCAGGTGCCATCGCCACACTGGTACGTGCCATAACACGCGTAGCGACCCGAGAGCACGTCGTGGCCGGGCTTGGGCACGACACCAGTCGCGAGGTGCTCGTCAATGATGAGGGAGGTGAGGTTCAACACGCCGTCCGTAATCGACACGTCCAAATGCTCGCCGATTCCGGTTGTTTGGCGGCGAAGGAGCGCGGCAAATATGGCAATCACCGCGTGCATCCCGCCACCGGCCGAGTCTGCGAACGTGGCCCCAGGCAGACCGGGTTTGTCTCCGGCGGCCGGTTCGGCACAGGCGAGTGCCCCGGCGACACCTTGATAGTTGATGTCATGACCGGCAGCTGTCGCCATTGGTCCCGTCTGGCCGTAGCCGCTGGTTGAACACACAATGATGCGAGGATTTGTGGCTGCAAGTTCGCCGTAGCCGAGCCCGAGTTTGGTGAGGACCCCTGGTCGAAACGACTCGATCACGATGTCGGCGGAGGCGACGAGTTCGAGGAAAACGTCACGACCCGCTTCGGCCTTCAGGTCGATCTGAATGCGTCGAGTGCGCCGCTGTCCCGAATAGGCATAGTGATTCGGTACGACCTGTTTGCCAGCGTCTTTTGCGACCGGCGCGACTTTGATGATGTCCGAGCCGTAGTCGGCAAGAATCGACGAGGCGCGCGCCGCAGGCCCCACCGATGCGAGGTCAAGGACGCGTACCCCTGCGAGCGCTGAGGGACGGGGACGTGAAGCGGATGTCATCGCAGTGTTGAAGACGTGCTTAGAAGTTCTTCGGTAGTCCAAGACCGCGGCGGCAAATGATGTTGCGCTGGATCTCTGATGCGCCGCCACCAATGGTGTCGATCACCGTGTAGCGATAGGTCGATTCGGCGCGGCCTTCCATTGGCGCATCCGGCGTCTTGACCCGCAACTGCGTGCCGGGGCCGCCAATGTCCATCGACGCGTTGGCCAAGTGCTGGGAGAACTCGGTGGCAAACAACTTGTACTCTGATGACTCGACGGTGGGGGGTGGCACGTGTCCGCCCGCTTTGTTGGCTGCTTCACCTTTCATCGATTCGGCAACAACTTTGAGGCCCATGACTCGGGCGACTTCGGCTTCGGTGTGCAGCTGGGCGATGCGTTGGCGGACCACCGGGTCGTTCTTGAGTGGCTCGCCGTCGCGCACGGTGTCGCGCACATAATCGGTGAGCACGTCAAGTCGCTGTTGCATGGGTGAGAACGTGAACATGGTGAAGCGTTCGAGGTCGAGCGCTTGGGAGATGTATTGGAAGCCGTGGTTGACCTCACCGACCACGTACGCGTCAGGTACGAACACGTTGTCGATGAATACCTCGTTGGTGCGTTCGTCGCCCATCGTCCAGATGCCATTGATCGTCACCCCTTCTTGGTCGAGGGGGACGAGCATGAGGGTGATGCCGTGGTGTTTGTTGTTGGGATCGGTGCGGGTGCCCAGCCAGTACCACTCGGCAAAATGTGCCGAGGTCGTCCAGGTCTTTTGGCCGTTCAACAACCAGCCATCCACGCCGTCTTTGGTGTGACGTTCGGCTTTGAGCTTCATGGATGCGGCATCCGACCCGGCGTTGGGTTCGGAGTAGCCGACGGCGAACTCGATCTCATTCTTCAGGATCTTGGGGAGGAACTCGGCTTTCATGTCATCCGAGCCCTCGTGGATGATCGTCTTGCCGACGATCCCGACACCTTTGCCGATCTGGGGGCCGCCGCGGCGGGCCAGCGCTTCGTTGAGCAGATACTCATAGACACCTTCGCCATCGGAACCGCCGTACACTTCGGGCCAGGTGATGCCAAGCCAGCCTTTCTCGCCGAGTTTGGCCATGAACGCTCGCCGTTTGGGGGTGTCGACGATCTGGGCCATGTTCTCTCGCGTGACATCAAAGACATCCGGGTCGTCGTTGGCGTTCAAGAACGCTTCCACCTCGGTGACGAATGCGAGCTGTTCGGGAGAGAAATCGAAGTTCATCGGAGCTCCTGCGTAGGTGGTGTGTGCGGCGCCGTTCGTGGTGACGACGCGAAATCTGACGACCCGTCAGAAACTAGCGCATGAGCCATGGACGCGTCATGGTTCGGGCCGTGTACGGTGTGCCACATCAAATATGGCGCAGCAGTTTGCAAGGGGACGTTCAGTGAGCGGCGAGCAGAAGTATCCGAGGCGAGCACGAGTGGCGACGTCAGCAATCGCACTGTCGATCGCGGCGGTTACCAACGCAGGCGGAAGCGCGGCGGCCACCATGGACGACCCCCAGCGCTTTGAATTCACCCGCGGGGTACAAACCTATGTTGTGCCTGCTGATGTTTGTGCGTTGCGGATCGTGGCCGCTGGCGCACAAGGTGGCCAAGGATATGCATTCCTCGGTGATCCACCTGCCCCTGGTGGACTCGGTGGCCAAGCAACGGCGATTTTGTCAGTCACACCGGGTGAAACCTTACAGGTGAACGTTGGCGGCCGAGGGGGCGCGGGAATCATGAACAGCACCCCATCTGAAGCGGGTGATGGCGGCTTTAACGGAGGTGGGGCGGGTGGTGCGGGAGGACTCGACGGTGGTGGTGGTGGTGGCGGCGGGGGCGGTGCAACGGACATTCGTCAACATGGTGCAACCGATGCTGATCGAGTCGTCATTGGCGCCGGTGGAGGAGGTTCGGGAGCGACGACCACGAACACAACCGATGCGTATTCCTATGGCGGCAATGGTGGGGATCCTGCAACGACTGGGGGCGAGGAAGCGGCATTCAGTTTGCGGCCTAGTCCTCCGCCTGCCCCAGAAGATCTTGCAGCAGGGGGAACTGGTGGAACCGAAAGCGCAGGGGGAATCGGAGGACGTGGAGGGTTATTCGGCGACGCGGTCGTTCGGTCGCCAGGCGCAGACGGAGCACGCGGTTCCGGTGGTGTCGGCGGCGGCTGGATCCAGAACCACGCCGGTGGTGGTGGCGGCGGCGGTGGACTCTTTGGCGGAGGTGGCGGCGGAGCAGGAGCATATGCCGGAGGTGCCGGTGGCGGAGGTGGATCAAGCCTTGCCGACACGACTGTTCCAGGCGTGAATGAGGGAGACGGATACGCAACAATCACGCCAGTCGCTGATTGTTCCACCAACCCCACATCCTCGTCATCCACGGTTCCCACTACTGGACCAGTCTCGAAAGCGCCCTCCGCAAACCAGGCGCCAGCGTCAACCACGCCTCGCCGAACAACGACGGCGGCGGCGGGGCAACCAGTGAAGCGGATTCCAAACTACGTAGGTTGAACGGTCCAAGAAATTGGGATTGATATTTGCTGGAATTGAGTGGTTTGACTCCGCTTTTGAGGACCGTACGCGCGTGTCATGTTACCGCGCGTATTGAATTGAAAAAATACGCTCCGGAGGGGTCGACAGAAGTCACAGTCGGCGCGATGGTGCCGCCTGGCTAAGTCATTTGGCCTACGCGCATACCCCCTCACAAGGAGAATCACATTTCATGAAGCGCACCACTCGACGTGGCACCGTGCCCGTCCTCAGGGCAGTTGTTGCACTCGTCATCGCACTTGCCTCATTCGGCGCAGCCCCGGCTGGTGCGTCCACGGTCATTCCGATTCATTGGAAGGTCAACGCCTCCACTCACCTCAAGTCGCTCAATATGGATGTGGCCATCCCAGAAGGCACCTTCGATGGCGAAGTCGACCTCGCGACCGGAGACTTGACTGGAAGCTTGAACCTGCCGCCTGCAACCAAGACCATCAAACTCTTTGGCACGCCGGTGGCATCAACGACCTTCGCCATGAGCCAGAACGGACCGATCACCGGTCACGTCGACCTTGCGACCATGACGGTCACCGTGAACTCGTCGTTCAACTTCTCGATCAAGAACGCATCGCTCTCATTCCTGCCATGGTGGAACATCGTAGGCAACTCGTGTCGAGGAACATCACCGGTCAATGTGTCGATGACTGGCCCGGTCAACCTCAGCGGTGACTCAACCTTCACCGCAGACTACGCGCTGCCCAAGCTCACCGGCTGTGGGTTTGCAACACCCTTGATGAACCTCATTGTCCCCGGAGGAGGCAACACGTTCACGGCAACCTTTGGTCCGGCCTGATCAACGCAGTTCTGCGAGCAACTGACCGCCTTCCGGTCAGTGCGGGTGGGCCCGGGTTTTGTGCCTGGGCTCACCCGCTTTGCACGTTTTCGACCCGGATGGGTGGCAAACGTGACAACATCGCGTGATGGAGATCACCGCCGCAGTGCTTCGAGAACCCGATGGCCCATACAGACTTGAGCGTGTGGAACTGAACGAACCCGGCCCCGGTGAGATCATCGTGCGTATCAAGGCCGCAGGTATTTGTCACACCGATCAAATGCCCCGAGCTTTTGGTCTGGTTCCGATCATCACCGGGCACGAAGGGGCGGGTGTCGTCGAACAAGTCGGATCGGACGTCACCACTGTTGCAGTGGGTGATCACGTCGTGTGTTCCTATGACTCGTGTGGAACCTGCTCCGCATGTGGGCGAGGAGAACCGTGGAACTGTGCCACGTTCTTGCTGCGAAACTTGACCGGTCGAGACGAGAACTTTGCGACCGCCGTACACGATGCGAACGGCAACGAGATCTCCTCTCGATGGTTTGCCCAATCATCGTTCGCGAGTCACGCTCTCGTGCCCGCACGTAACGTCGTCGTTGTCGATAAGGCGCTTTCCCTTGAGTTGCTTGCACCACTTGGGTGTGGGTTTTTGACCGGTGCCGGTTCCATTTTGCATGCACTCGATGTGTGTGCTGGCGAATCGGTTGTCGTGTTTGGAGCCGGTGCGGTTGGGATGGCTGCGATCATGGCGGCGGCCTCCGTGCAGGCCGGGATAATTGTTGCGGTTGACGTGAACGAGCGCCGCCTTGAATTGGCCAAGCAACTTGGTGCAACGGCGGCGGTTGTAGGGGGAACCGACACCTCCATGATCGAATTGATGGCCGAGCTTGGTGGGCAAAGTGATGTCAGCTTCGATACCACCGGAGTGCCATCGGTCATTGGTGGTGCACTTTCGATTCTGCGACCCGGTGGCCGCTGCGGACTTGTTGGGGTCCAACAAGGTGACCTCACGCTTGATCCTGGCGCGCTCATTGGCAAGACCGTGGTCAGCATCCTCGAAGGCAATTCTGACCCACAAGTCATGATCCCGCGACTCATCAAACTTTGGCAGGACGGCCAGTTTCCGCTCGAACGCCTCGTCCAGACGTTCCCGCTCGCGGCGATCAATGAGGCCGAAGAAGCGTCACTATCGGGCGAAGTGATCAAACCGGTGCTCCTTCCTGCTTGACCGTTGCCAAATTTGACGCGTTGTGGCTCCAGAGGAGCCACAACGCGTCAAATTTGGGAGAGGGCGCGCCGGTCAAGTTTGTGGCCGGGAGTGAGCGGTAGGGCCGCTACGACCACAAGGTCTTCAGGAAGCTCAAAGCGGGCGAGTTTGTCGGCTGCGAACTCGCGCACCTCTTTGAGGGTCGGTGGCTTGGCGGGGTTCGTTGGAACGACAACCGCGACACCAATGTTGCCCATCACATCGTCCTTGCGAGGTGCGATTGCGACATCTTTGATTGCTTCGTGTTGGGCAAGCACGTTCTCAACATGCATCGGATACACGTTCTCGCCCCCACGCAGATACATCTCAGAATCACGGCCAACCAATCGCAAACAACCCGCCTCGTCGATCGAACCGAGATCACCCGTGTACAACCAGCCGTCACGAAGCGCTCGTTTGGATGCTACAGGATCATCCCAGTAGCGATCCATCGCAGCGTCAGACCGCAAACACACTTCGCCGATCGCTCCCGCAGGCAGATCATGACCATCCGCGTCTCGAATGGCGAGACCCATGCCGGGGCGCGGGCGACCCACCGTGTGGAGTGCTTCGCTGTCGGGCGCATCAAATGCGGTGCCGGTTCCCACGCCTCCGGACTCAGTCGACGAATACCGAATCGAGTACGACGCGCCAAAGCGTTTCCGTGCTTGCGTCACCAACGCAGGAGGAGAAGGAGCACCCCCCATGATGAGTGCTTGTACCGACGTGAAATCACGCTGATCAAAGAGGGGATCACGCAACATGAGGGCGACTTGAGGCGCAACCCCACCAATGGCCGACATGTGAGAGGCCTCGACGATGTCAAGCACATCCGCGGCACGCCAACGGTCCAGCAGCATCAACTCGGCGCCGGTGCGGACGTACCACGGAAACTTCGTCATGAAGCCGACGTGGGCGAACTGGGTGCCAGCCAGCATCGGCCCTCCACCGCCCCAACGATTGAGACCATCAGTGCCAAGGTCGTAATACATCACCGCGGTCAATTGACGGTTCTTAAAAACTGCTCCCTTTGGTCGGCCGGTCGTGCCCGAGGTCAACACGATTGCCACATCACGCTCCGGGTCGTCGGACGCTTGTCGGACAGGTTCGCCAGCCACACGGAGTTCTGTGAGCACGTGTTCTGGGTCGCGTGCCAGTTCAACAATGTGGGTGCGATTGTCTGACGTCCCTTTGGCCAATTCTGGTGCGGTGATGACAAGCTTTGGGTTCACGACGTCGAGTGCCACGGTCCGCTCAGGCGGCGCAAGGATTGGATTGACCCCAACGGTGATCGCACCGAGCCGGGCGAGCGCGACGTAGGCGACCGCATATTCGCACCCTGATGGCAGCACCAACGCGACGACGTCACCCACCCCAATGCCACGTTGTGCCAGACCGCTCGCGGTTTCGTCAGCAAAGCGGTCAAGTTGACGGTAGGTCAATGACCAACCGTGTTGCGTTGTCAATGCGTGATTCGTTCCGAACCGCTGCGCTGCTTGCGCGACTACTTCGCCGAGCATGGGGAAAGACTTATTTGCTTTGGTTCGCCGGATATTCGGCGGCCTGCGCGATGATCGCGTTTGCGAGGCGCTCTGGGTGTTCGTCGGGGATCCAGTGGCTCCCTCCGGTGATCTCAACGAACCGGTACGGGCCGGAAACAAACGCTTCGGTGTGTTGGGCCGCATAGCGCCCTAGGTAGTGGTCACCGTCGCTCCAAACATACAAGGTTGGGACCGTGATTGTGCCGATTGGTTTCTTGAGACTAAATGGCAATGCCCGATACCAGTTGACCATCCCACGTGCGGTTGCCGGATCAGCAAGGAGGTCGGCGCATGCTTGTGCCGCTTCGGGTCGTAATCCATCTTTCGTCAAGCCGTCAACGACACGCTTGGTGTTTTTTGGCCCAAGAACGAACTCGGGCACTTTGGGGAGTTGGAAGAACCCCATGTACCACGATTTCAGACCTTGACTTGAGTGCGTGAACGATTGCTGCATTGCGCCCGGATGCGGCGTCGAAACGGCCGTCAATGTTGCGGTTCGCTCGGGAAAGAGCGCGCCGAAAGCCCATGCCACGGCGCCACCCCAGTCGTGGCCGACAATGTGAACTTGCGTTGTATCGAGTGCGTCGACCAGGGCGGCGATGTCACCGGCGAGTTTGTCGGTTGTATAGGCGCGACGTTCGCGCGGTCGTGCTCCTAGTGAGTACCCGCGCTGTGTTGGTGCGATAACCCGGTAACCATCTGCCACGAGACGTTCAGCGACGAGATCCCACGAAGACGCGGGCTGGGGAAAGCCGTGCAGGCACACGATGATCTCGCCGCCAATTGGCCCGGAATCAAGAACATCGAAAGTGAAACCGTCGTTTGAATAGGAAGTGATTCTCTCGGGTGTCGCCATGGCATGATCCTGCCACGTCGGCGAGGCTGACGTGCCACCGACGGACGAGGTGGCTACTGTCCGGTTCGCACGTATTCGACGAGTTGTTCGTGCTCCACCTCGAGTTCATTGACTCGAGATTTCACCACGTCGCCGATGCTGACGATCCCGCACAGCTTTCCGTCGTTGTCAGCAACGGGAAGATGACGGATTCGTTTTTGGGTCATGAGGATCCGCAAACCCTCGATGCGGTCAGATGGGGAGCAGGTTCGTACCGGCGTACTCATCACCTCGGTGACCGGCGTCGACTTGATTTGCGACCCATCCACTAATGCGGCGAGGAGCCGGACAACGTCTCGTTCGGAGAGTACGCCGATGATGTCACGATCGCCTGCCGTCACAACGAGCGCACCGATTGAATGGCTCGTCAAGAGTTGAACGGCCTCACCAATGGTATGATCGGGTCCAATGGTGGCGACGCCGGTTCCTTTTGCCTTGAGAATCTCAGCAACATTCATGAGGCCTCCAGGTTGTTTGCGCAACGGAGTGTTCCGAAGCGTTGGTAGTACCATTGTCGCACGTTGCGCTGACGATTGCTTGAGAAATTTGCGGAATGATGGAGCCTAGAAGCCGCCAACTCGACCCGATTGCAATTGTCGGCGGCCGTGTCTTTACCGAACTGATTGACGTCACGAGCGATCTCGGTGCGTTGGACTCAACAGGTACGTGGGTCGTGCTCGCGCCGGCGTCCGGATTGCCAACCTGTGCGCGCTTTGCACACGCAACACACCCGCCACGACCCTTTCGGGGTGCGCCGAGGTGGCCTGGAATTCCAGACTCAGCTATGTGGGAGTCGTCGCTGACGAAGCACGAATTTTGCGGGCGCGTGCAACGCATCCGAGAGCGGATCGCGGCGGGTGACGTGTACCAGGTGAATCTGACTCGCAGGCTTCGAACCAAGTTGCCTTACGATGCCGACATTCTGGCGCTTGCTGGCGTGCTGGCGGATGGAAATCCGGCACCCTTTGCCGGTGTGTTGCGGCTGCACGACATCCAGATCGCCTGTGCGTCTCCAGAGCTGTTTGTGTCGCGAAAAGGTCGAGTGGTGCGGTCGTCGCCGATCAAAGGAACGGCATCGTCCCCTGAGGGTTTTCTACAGAAAGATTTCGCCGAGAATGTGATGATCGTTGATTTGGTGCGAAATGATTTTGGGCGTGTGTGCGAGTGGGGCTCGGTCACGGTTCCTGATCTCTGCAGCATTGAGGAGCACCCTGGGCTTGCACATCTTGTTTCCACTGTTGAAGGCACGCTGCGCGACGACGTGGGATGGCCCGAATTGATGGGTGCGGCCTTCCCTCCTGGTTCGGTGACCGGAGCACCGAAAATTGCTGCACTTGCGATCGTTGACGAACTCGAACCGGTTGAACGCGGCCCTTATTGCGGCGCATTCGGCTGGGTCGATGCTGACCAGCAAGTGGGTGAGATGGCGGTGACGATTCGGACGTTCTGGTTTGCTGATGGATACCTTTGTTTTGGAACCGGCGGGGGAATGACCTGGGGTTCTGATCCGCTTGGAGAATGGGAAGAAACCGAGTTGAAAGCGGCCCATCTTTTGGCGGTTGCATCGCGGGCGGGCCAAGGTTCGTAGTGATGAGCGTTGTGTGGATCAATGGGCGCCTAGTCGACGAGTCCGACGCGCACATTGACGCGCTCGGTGGTGGAGTTCTGACGGGAACCGGCGTGTTCGAATCAATGAAGGTGCTACGGGGGCAGGCGTTTGCGCGGACTCGTCACCTTGCTCGGCTCGGGCAAAGCGCCGCGATTGTCGGGGTTGACGTACCTGATGATGAGGTTCTTCTTGCCGCGTTGCATCAAGTGCTTGCTGGTTCGCCACAAGCGACCCGGGTTCGGATCACCGTCTATGCCGGGCGAACAGAAGTGGAGCCTTCGACCTGCGTTGTCCATGTCGAGACTCGTGCGGCGTGGGATCGGGTTGCTCACGCAATGACTTCCCCGTGGATACGCAATGAGCGTTCTGTGTTGACCGGGGCAAAGACCACGTCCTATGCCGAGAACCTGATTGCGCGCAATGAGGCTGTGGCTCGTGGCGCCGACGAGGCGCTCTTTTTTGACTCTCGAGGCTTTCTTTCAGAAGGTTCCGCGAGCAATGTGTTTCTTGAAGTTGGTGGGGCGTTGTGTACGCCGTCGCCTGCCAACGGGTGTTTAGCGGGGGTGACCGCGGAATTGGTTTGTGAACTCGTTGCCGTCGATGTCCGAATCGATCTGACCGCCAGTGACCTTGCGACAGCAAGTGAAGCTTTTTTGACATCGTCAACTCGCGATGTGCATCCGCTCGCGTCAATCGATGGCCGGGAGCTTGGTTTTGCTCCTGGTCCACTGACACAACGTGCAATGGATGCATTTGCTGAACTCCAAAGTGAAACTGACGATCCCTGATCGCCGGACTCACAACCGTTGATCGTCGGCCGCACGTACCTTCCACGCGTCTTTGCACACTTTTCCCGCTATAGAGCCGGCGGATTCAAGTGTGCAAAGACGCGAATGGGGTCGGGCCGGAAAGTGTGCAAAGTCGTGAGCAAGGCCGAAGATGAGCCTGGCCATGATCTGACGGAGCGTCAGAAATGCGTTGACGACGCGGCTAGATTCGTGCCATGCCCATTGACCTTGCCGCGTTGCTTGATCCCGCGCACTGTGCGTTGGTCACCCAAGAATGTCAAGGCGGCGTGATCGGAGAGAACTCGGCGCTACCTCAACTCGCGCACGCCGCGGCCCCGATCCGGCCAAACCTCGCAGCCCTCGCCACCACCGCCCGCGCCGCCAACGTCCCGGTCTTGCATTCCCTCGCGGTGCGCCGCGCCGATGGGCTGGGTGCAAACACCAACGCCCGATTGTTTCACGGCGTCGCAAAATCGTCGGTCACGCTTCTGCCTGATACCCCTGAGTCAGCGGTCATCTCTGAACTCGGCCCCGATCCGTCGGATTTCGCGATCACCCGGCTCCACGGGTTGGGCCCATTCGCAGGCACCGACCTTGATCCGATCCTTCGAAACCTAGGGGTGACGACCATTGTCGGTGTGGGTGTTTCCATCAATGTGGGCATGACGAATCTGGTCATGGATGCGGTCAACCTGGGCTACCAGGTCGTGATACCCCGCGATGCCGTGGCCGGACTCCCCGCTGAATACGCGCAAGCCGTGATCGAGAACACGCTCGCGTTACTCGCCACGGTCACCACTACCGCTGACGTCATTGCTACATGGTCCAACGAACGGTGAGGCGCGAATTTCCATGATCAAACCTATTGAAGCTGATCGAGCCGACATGCGCTGGGGAACGATCCCCGGATTGTTCACCGACGCGGCGCACCGTTTCGGAGACGCCGAAGCGATCGTCGATGGCGATGTTCGTCTGAGCTGGAACGACGTCGAAGCACGGAACCGTCGTGCCGCCAAAGCGTTTCTAGCTGCGGGCGTGCAGCCGGGCGACCGCGTCGCGATTTGGGCCCCGAATTGTCACGAATGGGTTGCGGCGCTCGTTGGCCTGCAGTCGGTTGGTGGAGTGCTCGTGCCACTCAACACCCGCTATAAGGGCGCCGAAGCCGCGTGGATTTTGGCGCGCAGTCGTGCCGTTGCACTCGTTACCGTTGATGGGTTTTTAGGCAACGGGTATGTTGACATGCTCCGTGGTGCAGCCGACGAAGTCGGCGGCCTGGACGATCTGCACACCACGATTGTGCTTCGTGACGACGCACCTGACGGCACGATTGGATGGGACGCGTTTCTCGCATCTGGTGACGAGGTAAGCGATGCCGATCTTGATGCGCGCATCGCCACGGTCGGTCCCAACGATCTGTCCGACATGCTCTTCACGTCGGGCACAACCGGCCGACCCAAAGGAGTGCTGGCCAATCACGGTCAAGTCCTGCGCTGTGTTGACGGCTGGGTCGATGCGGTCGGGCTAAACAACAACGACCGCTACTTGATTGTCAACCCGTTCTTCCATTCATTCGGCTACAAAGCCGGGATCGTGGCCTGTGCAATCGCTGGGGCGACGATGGCGCCGCTTGCCACGTTCGACGTGCCCACCATGATGGAGCTCATCCAACGCGAAAGGCTCAGCGCGCTGCCCGGAGCCCCGACGATCTACCAGACCATGTTGAACCGACCCGACCGGAGCGACTTCGATCTGTCCAGCCTGCGACTCGCGGTGACCGGCGCCGCGGTGATCCCCGTTTCGCTCGTGGAACAAATGAAAGACGTGCTCGGTTTCGACACCGTGGTCACCGCGTATGGGCTTACCGAGGCGTGTGGGTTCGCAACGATCTGTCAGCATGACGATCCTGCCGAGATCATCGCGACAACCTCGGGTCGGGCCATGCGCGACGTTGAAGTGCTGATCTTCGACGAAGCGGGCGTTGAGGTGCCCCGAGGTGAGCCCGGCGAGGTCGTCGTACGTGGCTACAACGTCATGCAGGGATACTTCGAAGATCCGGAACAAACCGCGAACGCCATCGATGAACGGGGTTGGCTCCACACCGGTGACATCGGCGTGATGGATGAGGCCGGCAATCTCAAGATCACCGACCGGGTGAAAGACATGTTTATTTGCGGCGGCTTCAACGCGTACCCAGCTGAAATCGAGTCGCTGCTTGGTGCCCACCCTGACATCGCCCAGGTTGCGGTCGTTGGGGTGCCCGATGAGCGCATGGGCGAGGTCGGCGTCGCATTTGTTGTGCAAGCAACCGGTCACAGTATTGAACCGGACGAGATTGTGGCGTGGGCGAAAGAGCACATGGCGAACTACAAGGCACCACGTCGTGTGCATGTCGTTGAAGCACTACCAACGAACGCGTCGGGCAAGGTCCTCAAGTACGAACTTCGTGACCGGTTGTCGACCGGTGAGTGAACGTCCCTCTTTGCAGTTCGCACAGATACTGACGTTCACACCGGCCGAGTTTCTGGTTCCCCTTGCACGCCACGCGGAAGCGGTGGGCTTTGATGCGGTTGCCTTCAGTGACCATGTGGTGTATCCGATTGGGTTCACCACCAACTACCCGTATTCGGCTGATGGTATGCCGGTGTATTCTCCGACGTCACCGTGGATGGATCCGTTAGTTGCGATCGCCGCCTGTGCCTCGGCAACCGAGAGACTGCGGTTCATTACCAATGTGTACGTCACGGGTTACCGGCACCCGATCAATATCGCGAAACAGGTGTCGTCCACATCGTTTCTCACCGGTGGCCGTCTCGATTTTGGGGTGGGTGCTGGCTGGCTTGCTGAAGAGTTCGCCGTCCTCAACCAGCCATTCGTGAAACGTGGCGCTCGCATGATGGAGACGATTCAAATTCTGCGTGACTTGTGGAGCGGCGAGCCGACTGAACATCACGGCGAGTTCTACGACTTTGCGCCGGTGCAGTTGTCTCCTGCGCCCAAGGAGCCAATTCCGATTCTGCTTGGTGGACACACCGATCTCGCGGTGCAACGAGCAGCCAAGGTAGGAGATGGCTGGCTTGGTTTGGACTACGAAGTCGACGAGCTCTTCACAATTCTTGATCGACTACACGAGTTGCGAGTCGACGCGGGGCGAGCCGAACAGCCATTTGCGATTGCGACCGGTGTGCGGGCGAAGCCTGAACCCGAATTGTGTCGCGAACTTCAAGCCAGAGGAGTCACGACGCTGTTGACTTCGGCGTTTGGTTTTGGACGCACCGATCCGAACGATCTGGATGGTTGTTTCGAAGCGATGTCCGGTTACGCGCAGCGATTCATTCTTCCGGCAAAGGAGCTTTCATGACCGACGCGAAACACGCTGATGACGACGTTGAACCGCGAGCAGCGGATGGCCGCGTGCCTGGGCGCCGGGGTATGGCGACCCGACAAAAGCTGCTCGAATCGACGCACGAGATGCTGCGGACCACGGCCTACCGCGACCTCAAAGTCGTCGACATCGCCCGTGCGGCAGGGACGTCACCGGCCACTTTCTATCAGTACTTCGCTGACGTTGAGTCTGCGGTGCTGGTGTTGGCCGAAGAACTTGCTAGCGAAGGCGAACGCTTCGCAAAGCTCGTGTCGTCAACGACGTGGAGAGGGCGTGAAGGCTACGACTCCGCGGTTGAGTTAGCCGATGCGTTTCTTGGGTTCTGGGAACAGCACCGGCCCATTCTCAAACTCATTGATCTCGCAACCTTTGAGGGTGATGATCGATTTCGCGACATCCGAACCTCGTACCTGGCGGCTACCGCACAGGCTTTGCGCGGCGCGGTCACCGACATGCGTGACGAAGGACGCCATGCCGAGGATGTGAATCCGGCCGCCATGGCGGGCGTGTTGGTGTCAATGTTGGTGAACGTGGCAGCCCACCAGCGCGGGCTTGAAGAGTGGGGGTCGTCTCGGAACGATCTGCGAACGGCAATGGCTCGCATCATTTTCTGGTCGGTGAGCGGGCAGAAAGCTCGTCAATCAACGAGCGCCTGATACACCCCAGCCTGGAGGTGCCGGCGAAGCGGGTAGGTATTTGACGGTAAGAGCTGGGTCATGAAGACCACCGCGAGATCTTCGAGCGGATCAACCCAGAAGATGGTCGAAGCCGCGCCTCCCCACGCGGCGAGACCAGGTGAGCCAAGTGACTGGTTTGCGGCCGCATCAAGCAAGACCGAGAAACCCAGCCCGAAGCCGGTGCCTTCCATTGACGTTTCCGCGAACGTGGATTGGCCCATGTCGTTCATGGTGCGACCGCCCGCCAGATGATTGGCGCACATGAACGCGACCGTGCGCGGCGAGAGCAGCCGGGTGCCGTTGTGTTGGCCGCCACCAAGGAGCATTTTGCAGAACGTCAGGTAGTCGTCGGCGGAGCCAACAAGACCGCCACCGCCTGAAAGCATTGACGAGGGGCGACTCATTGATCGAGCTGAGGTCATCTGATTCATGCCTTTGCCCGGTGCGAACACATACAAGGGTGAGCAGCGATCCATTTCGGTTTCAGGTGCGACAAACGCGGTGTCGGTCATCCCGAGTGGCTCGAAAATGCGGGACGCAAAAAACACGTCAAGGGGCATGCCGCTGATGCGTTCGACGAGTGCGCCACACACGTCGGTTGACATTGAATAATTCCATTGGCTTCCCGGCTCGAACTGCAAGGGTTGGGCGGCAAGCAGCGTCATGCACTCATCGAGGTCGTAGGTCGGGCGTGCAAAAAAATCGCCGAGCGCGGCCCGCCGGTACAGCTCATCGACAGGATGCTGATACTGGAATCCGTAGGTCAGCCCAGAGGTGTGGGTGAGCATATGGTGCACGGTGAGTGGCTTGTCGAGTGGCTTCGTCTGTGGTGCGTCCGCGGTGCCGCCCACCCAAACCTGTGTGTCTGCGAACTCGGGTATCCAGCGTGACACGGGATTCTCGAGGAGCACTTTGCCTTCTTCGTAGAGCATCATGAGTGCGACCGATGTGATCGGTTTCGTCATCGAAAACAGGCGATACAGCGTGTCGGTTTGGACGTTGGTCTGCGCAGCAACGTCAACGAATCCATAGCGGTCTCGGTGCACCAACTCGCCGTGACGCCAAATGAGCGTGTGCACACCGGGGATCTTGTGCGCATCGACATAGCCGTGGAGTACTGCATCAAGGCGTTGAAGGCGAGACAAGCTCATACCGGCAATCGTTGTTTCGGTCATGATTGTGATCCTGTCATATTTGGAAAATTGGAGGATTGCTCGGGGGTGTTTTTGTACATGGCCAGCAGCACAATGTCGTAGACGAGTTTGGTGACCGCAGCCACAAGGAGTGGCCAACCAAAAGATGACACGGCCAGCATTGCGCCCGCCGCAAGCGGGGTGATTGCGGCAATCAGACTGCGAGGCACGTTCGTAATGCTTGCGGTTGCGCTGCGGTGCTCTGGCGGCACAACCGACATCACAAAGGCCTGTCGGGCGGGTCGGTCCATGTGCGAGAACAACGATCGCGCGAGTAAGAAAATCACCGCGAGCGTGCCATTTGGCATGCACGCGGCGATTGCCAACATGATGCTGGCGGGAATATGGGTGTAGGCCATGGTGCGCACCATTCCGATTCGTTTTGCAAGCCAGGGTGCGGCGAGTTGTGAGAGGGCACCAAGGAGGGCTGATGCCGCGAAGATTGCCGCGGTCGCCTCCGCGTCGAGACCGAATCGCAAATGCAACCAAAGGACGAGTACGGCGGTGACAACGAGGCCACTTCCCGCTGAATCGATGCTGAATAGCAGGGCGAGGTGCGTCACGATGCGTCGGGATGACCCGAGTGCGCGCTTTGTGTCATCTGGTTGCAAGGCCTCACGAGGGATCGGACGGTAGACGAACAAGGTGACAAGTCCGATGATGCCGTAGCAAACAAAACCGATACGTGATGCGTCGAGCAGGCTGAGCGATGTGGTCGCGGCGATTCGTTCAGGCAGGGCTGATAGAAGCGCGCCGATTGCACCGGCGAAAATGCCAACGAGGTTGAGGTACGCGAATTGTTGTGTACGACGCTCAACATTGACGTGGTTCGCGAGCAAAGCCTGTTCTGCAGGGGCGAAGACGCTGACGTCGCCCATTGACGGGTTGAGCGTGCCCAGTGTGGCAATGACAACGAGTGGCCAGAAGTTGGTGACGGCGGCGAAGCCGATACCGGTGCACATCATGAGAACGGACGCGCCGACGAGCACTCGTGTCAGGGCGACCCGTGAGCCAGCGAACCCGACAAGGAGCGTGAGCACGGCCGAACCAACCAAGGTGGCGGTCACGATTGCGCCCACCTGAAATGGGCTGAATCCGAGCGTCGTCAAATAATGGGCGAGTAAGACGCTGACGAATCCGTCAATGCTCCCTCGCAAGGTCCGACCGAGAAGCAGTCGCCGGACGGTGTGCACAGGCGAACGATACTGCGCGCACACGCCCCATTCCCTCGCTTTGATCTCAATATTAGGGTTGCCTTACATGGGTCGTTGTAGTGTGAAGATCATGACGGAACCGTGGGCACTCTACGACGACTTGATTGGCGAGATTTCCCCAGAAGTGACGGTCACACACGGGTCGGCTGGCTTGCGCTGGTGCCAAGTCACCACATCTGATGGCGGGCACGGCATGGCCTACACAATCCCCGAACAGTCCCGGCCCACAAGTCACGCGCATCCAACGTTTCAAGGTGCCCGCTTGCGTGATGTAGCCGAGCTTGCGAAGAGTTGGAACTTTGCCGAAGCGGGTATCGGCATGGCCGCGATCAACGCGTGGTATGCGCACAAAGATCGTGTCGCAGCCAACGGTGTTCTTCGGGCCACAACATCAAGTTGGCAAGAACTCTTCGAACCGTATGCGCACGACGTGGAAGGCAAAGTCGTTGCGGTTGTCGGCCATTTCCCGTTCGCTCCCGCATCGCGTGGGCGAGCCGCGGATCTTCGAGTCCTCGAACGCCACACCCAACCCGGTGACTACCCCGACACCGCATGTGAATACCTCCTTGCCGACTGTGACTATGTGTTCATCTCGGGTTCCGCGTTCGTCAACAAGACCATGCCGCGACTGCTCACCTTGGCAAGCCACGCAACAACGGTCGTTGTTGGACCGTCCACCCCGTTGAGCCCAACGCTTGGGGCGTACGGCGTTGATGCGATTTGTGGCTATGTTGCGACCGATCCCGTCGCGCTCACCGATTCGCTCGGTGGCCTCACGTTGGCGGGTATGGCGAGTTTTGGGCACCGAGTGGATTGGCATCGATCTGACGGTGTGGGATCGGGTTGAACTGACCGGTGTCGCCAAAGTTGGCCCGACGGTTGACCCGACGGAACATGCCAAGCAGCGGTGCCCCAAGAGCCGCAATGGCGAGCGTGTTCATGATCGCCCGACCGGTATCCCAGCCTGCCGTTGAGGTGAGCAGGGTGTAGTACACGAAGCGGTGAAGGTTCGCGCGTACTGCGTCGCCCGCAACGAATGTGAGTTGCGCGGAGGTTCCTGGCACCGAGCCGACGGTGACAAAGGGCCAGAACGACAGGTTGATGAGAAAGCCGAATGCGTAGGCGGCGACGATGCCGTACCCGCAGAGCATCACGATTTCGGCTTTGCCCGTCACCCGCCGTGGCAACAAGCCTGCGCCAAGTCCGATCCACGCCGAGCACATCATTTGGAATGGCAGCCACGGTCCGACGCCGCCGGTGAGTAGGGCCGAAGCAAAAAGTGAGGTGCACCCAAGTGCGAAGCCAAAGGCGGGGCCGAACACTCGTCCGGCGAGGATCAAGAGGAAGAACACGGTCTCGATGCCAGCCATGCCTGCCCCAAGTGGGCGGAGTGCCGCGTTCACAGCGGATAGCACACCAAGCATGGCGAGCGTTTTCGCGTCCATGCCACCGTCGGCGAGTTCAGCCAAGACGACAAGGCTGACGACGGGTAGCAGCACAAAAAAGATGAGCGGTGCACTGAGCGGATCGGGGCGTTGGCCGGGTGTGCCCGAAAGGATGAGCGGCCACACGAACATGGCGAGGCCTGCGAGTGATGCGATCGCAAGCACCACGATCGAACGGGTTCGCAGCGCAATCATGTGGCTGGCGCCGCGAACGCGTGACGCACATCGTCAACGGTCATCCATGGTTCGCCAAGCACTTTGCATACTTGTGGGGCGAATGCGGGTGACTCGGCAAGTACCGAGGCGCATGGACCGTCACTCACGATTTCTCCGTGGGCCATCACGACGACGCGGTCGGCGAGGTGGGCGACGAGTTCAACATCGTGGGTGGCCACCACAATGGATCGCCCGTCTTTGGCGAGTTCGTGGATCATGGTGACAAACGCGTGTTTTGCGTGATAGTCAAGGCCTCGGGTTGGTTCGTCGAGGAGAATGATTTCGGGTGCCGCGGTGAGTTGAATGGCGAGCACGAGTGCGAGCCGTTGGCCTTCGGATAGGTCGCGGGGGTGCAAATTGGCGTCGATTGTGTTGACCAGCTTGTTGAGGTGACGCTGGCAGGTTCCCGGTTGCGCACCGGATTCGGTGTCGGCGGCGACGCACTCGGCGGCCACCGAGTCAAGGTAGAGCAGATCGCCTGGTGTTTGGGGCACCATGCCGATGAGTTTGCGGCGTTGGGCAGCGTCCATTTCATGCGGGTTGTTGCCGTGTACGTCAACGTGCCCGCTCGTGCACGGACCAGAGCCTTGGATCGCCCAAAGTAGCGATGATTTGCCTGATCCGTTTCGCCCCATGAGCGCAGTGACGACACCCGCGTGGAAGGTCACGTCGATGTCTCGCACCGCGATCACGTCGCCGTAGCGCACGACGATCCGATGCGCTTGCAAAGCAACGTCGCTCGTCGCCGCGTCATCAATGGTTGGGTTCATCGCATTGGTGTGAATCTTGCCAAGGCGTTCACGTAGGTCACCTGCTTGCTTGCGGGCTTCACGCACGGTGAGCGCGGGCCTATCCCAGCCAGCGAGTCGCCCGAGTTGGACGAGTGGCAATGCGATGTCGGATTTGGATACAACATCATGTGGGTTGCCATCGATGATGGCGGCATCACCGGTGAGGAACAGCATGCGGTCCGCGAATGGCACGACCCGCTCTAAGCGATGTTCGGCCACAATCACGTTGGTGCCAAGGTCGGATACGAGCCTGGTTAGCGTGGCGAGGACTTCTTCGGCAGCGGTTGGATCGAGCGCTGAGGTTGGCTCATCGAGCACAAGCACACGGGGGTGCATGGTGAGCACCGAACCGATCGCGACTCGTTGTTGCTGGCCACCAGAGAGAGTGCGAAGTGGACGGCGGCGCAGCGGTTCAATGCCAAGGAGATCAAGAGTTTCTTCGACTCGTCGGCGCATGACTTGTGCGTCGATGCCGAGTTGTTCCATGCCATACGCGAGTTCGTCTTCGACAATGTCGGTGACAAAACTTGCGAGGGGATCTTGTCCGACCCAGCCGACGAGTTCGGCAAAGTCACGAGGCTTGTGATCACGGATTGACCTGCCGTTGACGCGAACGTCACCGGTGACGGTGCCACCGGTGAAGTGGGGGACAAGGCCATTGAGCGTGCCAAGGAATGTGGACTTGCCTGAACCGGTGGGGCCAGCCACAACAACGAGTTCGCTTTCGTTGATCGACACGTTGACGTTGTCGAGAATTGGCGTAACGGCTTGGTCGTAGGTGACGCTGAGGTGGTCGATTTCGATCATCGAACCGCCTCGGTAAAGAGTGGCTCGGGGAGTGGTGCAGCCGCCACGGGCACCAGCGCGACAGCGATGCCAACGAGTGGTCCAAGCGTGATTGTTGGCATGGTGAGTTTGGCAGAAGCGAGTTGCATCGTGACGTCGGGTGAAACGACAAAGACAACCGCGATGCCAAGCCCGGATGCGGCAACGGCGAGTTCGGGAATGAGCCAACGGTCGGGCCGGTAACGAACCCGTGGTACTTGGCGGCCTGAGAGGTAGGCCCCTGCGCCGAGCGCGGCGAATGCGACGAGTATGACCGGGGTGGCCATGAGCCGGGGGAGGTCGCCGTTGAGTGTGGCAAATACGCCGATGCCAATGCCGCACAGGCCACCCACGGTGAGCAGGGTGGTTGCGATGCGTTCGTTGCGTCGAGCGACGCGTGAGCGGCCGTAACCACGTGCATCCATTGATGCGGCCAATTTGATGGATCGGTCAAAAGCGTCTTCGAGTACGGGGACGGCCACGGTGGTGAGGAAATGTCGGCGCTTGGTTGTGCCGCCTCGGAGTTTGCGGGCGCGGGTTACTCGTTGCACGCTTTCGGCGAGTTGCGGAAACATCGAGACGGCAATGATCACCGCGGTTGCGATTTCGTGGAGGGCTTTGGGGAGTGATTTGAGAAGCCGTTTGGGGTTTGCGAGCGCGTTTGCAGCTCCGAGTGCGATGACCATGGTGGCGAGGCGTAGTCCGTCGGTGAAACCGCCGTAGAGGGATTCGGCGGTGATCGGGCCGAAGAGTTGGATGCCTGCAACCCAACTGGGCAGGGGAATGGTTGGAAGATGCACGAGGACGGTGGTGCCTTGTCCTCCGCCAAAGACGATGCGGAATGCGACGCGGATGATGACGATCCACAAACCAAGCAACAGATAGAGCCGGTATGACAGGGCCCATGGTGCGTTGCTGCGTCGGGTGATGACGACGGTGGTGCAGGTTGCGATGATCAGGCCGAGCAGGATCGGGTTCGTGGTGCAACTTGCCGCGACCGCAAGGCCGAGTGCCCACAGCCACCAGGCGCCGGGGTGGAGGTCGCGGGGGAGCCAGGTGTTTTTCAGGCTTGCGAGTCGCCAAGTACGAGGTCGTCGAACGTACGTTGTCGTTGGGGACTCCATTGGTGACGTACTCCCGCGTCGAGGTGCGCAATTGCGATGCCGCGTGCAGGTGTCCTGGCTTGCCAATCCACGTTGGTGGCCTGGCGTTTCACAGTTGCGGGTACAGCCCCGGATTCACACCGGTGTTCCCTGTGACGGCGACTTGTAGCGTAGCGGGGCGGATCAGCCCAGGTATGTTTCGGCGAAGCGTTCCATGGTGACGCGCACGTGGTCAGCGTCGTATCCGTAGCGGTCTTTGCCCACCGCGCGGGTGATCCAGGGGGCTTGCATGACCCCAGATACGCCGAGGTCTTCGAAGCGTTTGTAGAGGTCGGGGTCGGGCATGGCGGCGAGCGCGGCGATGATTTCAAAGGGTTCGTTTTCTCGTCCCGCTTCGGCACGGAGACGATTCATGTCGGCGACCATGATTTCCATTTCGTCGGGACGGGCGCTCGCAGCGGGGATCCAGCCGTCGCCGACGGTTGCGGCACGCCGCATGGCGGGTTTGGAGTTGCCGCCCACAATGATGGGCACGGGCTTGGCGGGCACGGGCTGGATGCTTAAGTCGTCGAAGTTGTAGTGCTCGCCGTGAAAGCTTGTGGGACCGCCTTGGAAGAGGGCCCGGAGCGCGGTGATCATTTCGTCGAGGCGCTTGCCCCGGTTGGTGAAGTCTTGGCCGGTTTGTTCGAACTCGTCGGAGCACCAGCCTGCTGCGAGGCCGAGCATGGCACGGTCGTGGGAGAGAACGGCGGTGGTTGAGACGGCTTTGGCGACGGTGAACAGGTCGCGTGCGGGGGCGACGTAAATGTTGGTGGTGAAACGGATCCGTTTGGTGACTTGGGCCATGGCGGCCATGAGTACCCACGGGTCGGGCCAGTGCATGTCAGCGGTCCACATGGGGGAGCCGTCGGCCGAGTACGGGTAGGAGGCTTGGAGTGCGTCGGCCCAAAACAGGTGGTCGGGGAGTGCGACACCGGCGAAGCCGTACTCTTCGGCGCAGCGTGCTGCTTCGAGTTGTACATCGGTGTCTAAGAATGCGATCGAGGCCCAGAAATCCATTCGTCGAACCCTACCGGGATGCGCGGTCGCGCGAGAACACGTTCTTGTTTGCTTGTGGCCGCGTTTCGGACTCGGACTTGTTCAACATCGTCGGTGGTGGCGTTGGCCCACAAGGTGTTGGCCGGTTGGGGTTGTCCAGTGGGGGATTTGGTTGTTGTCGAGGTGCATTGACCAACCGGCACGGTGGGTGATGCCGTGATGATGTCGGCATAACGCCACAAGGTTGTTTTGATTGGTGGGGCCGCCGTGGTGCCAGTCTTGGATGTGGTGGTATTCGCACCAGGTGATAGGTGCGTCACATCCTGGGAAGGTGCAGCCGCCGTCTCGGATGGTGATGGCACGACGTTGCGCGATGGTGGCGAGGCGGTGGGTGTGGCCGACGTCAACGGGGATGCCCATGTTGTTCACGACAACGGCCCAAACGTCTGGGTCACAGCCCCAAACATCAGCGGCGGCTTGAGGTAACGGTTCGCCGTCGGTGTCGCATATTTCATGGTTGTGGGCGACAAGGGTGATCTCGGCTCGGGGAATCGAACCTGATCCTGGTTCGGCACCGACGGCGGTGCGCACGAGTTCTGCGAGTGCCAGGGCACGTAGGGTAGAGCGGTTGGGGATTTCGAGGTCAGGGGTTTGTTCGTGGTCGCGGGTGTAACGGCGGAACAGTTCATCGGCTTTCGTGTTGATTGCGTGTCGTAACGCGAGGCCGTGTTCGCGGGTGAAGGTGCCATTGAGTTGGATGGTGTTGTCAATCGTGAGGGGCATCGACAATGTGTTTG
>CAZJAZ010000012.1:0-3123 GCA_964544305.1 uncultured Iamiaceae bacterium
ATCAAGGTTCGTGCGGCTCAAAACGGACGGTCCATGGAAGCCGAAGCACGCGCGATCCTCACCGCAGCTGTCACCGATCAAGACGATGAAACCAACATCGCCCTCGCCTTATACGAGGTGGCCCAATCCCTTGGCGGGTTCGACCTCGATCTACCAAAGCGAACCGAACGACCTCGCATTATGGAATTCGAGTGATCGTCCTCGACACGAGCGTCGTCTCGGAACTCTTCAAACCACAACCCAACGAACGGGTCGTGGCCTGGCTGCACGCACGCAATAACGATGTGGCGATAACTGCGCTCACACTCGCAGAGCTTCTCGCTGGGATCGAACGTCTTCCCGATGGGCACCGTAAGTCGAGCCTGGACGAACGCGTTCGAAAAGCCATTCGGCCCTATCAAGACAGTGCGGCGATTCTCGCGTTCGACGCCACCAGTGCACACCACTACGCGCAGGTGCTGAGATCAAGAGAACAGGCCGGTCGGCCAATCAGCGTGATTGACGCGCAAACTGCCGCGATCTGTCGTGCCCGCGGCGCGGTGTTTGCAACCCGCAACACCGACGACTTCACCTTCACCGGCATCGACCTCGTCAACCCCTGGCAGGCGAAGCTATAGAGCCGAACCGCCGTCTGGCGATCCATGTCGAATCGACTGGAGTTGTTGGGTTCGTTGTGCCGTTCCCACCCGCAAATGACGGTCACAGGGCGGGCGCGAAGCGGACATCGGGGTCTTAGCGAGGTTGATTTCGCCTTCGACTCAAGCGCAGCCGATGCGATGAGACGAAGCGGCCGCGGAAGTGCGTTGGCAGCACCGGCAACACAGTGCATATACGCTTGGACGACGTGACCGAGAGCCGCAGATTGTGGGGAATCAAGGTGACGCCGATCGCGGTGCCGGGCAATTCCATGAGCCACCGACTGGTCACGGCCATCATTGCCATGGTCTTGAGTCTTGGCCTTTTGACAGCGGGATGCTCCGACCATGTCTCGAGCGCACAACTGAAACGTGAGGACGACCTGGTCGATCTCATGAAGACGGTGCCGTTGCTCTCGATGGATGTTCCCGGAACCAACCGCCTCCCTCGCTTCGTCCAGCACCAAATGGATCAAACACGCTGGAATGGCGAGAATTCAGCAAAGGTCAGCCAGACGTGGGCTTTTCACACGGCTGGGCCGACCAACTTGGCCACGGCACATCTGATTTTGGCTGGAGCCCACCGTGGCGGCGACGCTCCGAGCCTTGTCGGATGTGGAGCCGGAGTCGGGTTCTCTGCGGACTGGTCGATGCTCTATCACGGGGTCTGGCTTGGAGTTGACTTCTCCTTCGAGGATGAGACGACAACGGAAAAACCTCGACTGATAATCAGCGTTTCCGGTTTTGTCCCCGAAGACCGAACCCGCGCAACTGTCACGGCCGACCCGAATTATCCACCAAATCGCCCCGGCTATGTGAACTGCACAGCATCGGAAAAGTCGGTCTTGAAGTCGGCGCTGTCGTGACCGGCCCGAGAAATACCCGGGACCATGCAACTGAACCGTCTCGATGAAAACTTCGCTGCGGCCGACCTGGCACTACTCGCAAACATGCTTGACGCGATTGCTGCCGCCCGTCACCGAAGCCTGAACGAACTGCTTGCTGATCGAACTGTCACAAGTTTCATCCGGCCTATACTGGAAGCATGTCGGTGCCGACGATCGACGCATTACGGGAACGGCGTGGGGAGATTGAAGCCGTGGCGCGCACACATGGCGCGAGTTGCATAAGGGTTTTCGGGTCGGTCGCACGCGGGGAGGAATCGGCATCGAGCGACCTAGACCTACTGGTCGATCTCGAAGATGGGCGAGGCTTGTTCGATCTCGGCGCTCTCTTGATGGATCTGCGTGACCTTCTTGGATGCGACGTGGACGTTGTCGTCGAACCGTGTCTTCGTCCTCGCGTACTTTCTCGCGTCCTTGCCGACGCGATCGATTTGTGAGGAGTGACGTCGATCGACTTCTCGACACGATCGAGCTGTGACCTTCTTCTGGCTCACGCCTCCGAACCATCGAAGCTGAGCCGCGATCCGCTCATCCAGGCTGCTGCTCAACGGTGGATCGAGGTTCTGGGTGAAGCTGCATCCCACGTTTCCGACGAGGCGCAAAGGGCGAATCCGTCGGTGCCATGGCGCAAAGTTATCGGGACTCGTGTGATCCTCGCTCACGCCTATTTCCAGGTTGACCGGGACATTGTCGGTTCGATCGTGAGCGATGAGATTCCGGCGCTTCGCCATCATATTGCAGAGGCTTTGAAGCGCATTGCGCCCGAACTGACATTTGATGAGGATGGGTAACGGCACCGCTTTGACACTGATGTCGTAAATGGAACCGATCCCGAACATCAATATTCGAAGACTTCCAGCCAATTCCCGTCGACTTCGCGTCACGCCCCAAGTGCATGGGAGCGGCGTGCGTGCCGTGTTCGGGTCGGTCACGCCTGCTTGCTGGCAACCCACCGCATCAAACACCGTCCCTCGCAATCGAAGCATCACCTGTCGGACCTGGGGTAGGGTGAAACGTGCCACGAGATTGGAGTCAACCATGAATCTGCCACAGGTACGTACGAAAATTTCCGCACCGCTGGCGGCGGCGATGTTGATCGGAGCACTGTGGATTGGCCTGCCAAACACGGCGGGGGCAGACGGCCCGACGACCACGATGGGCACTATGTCAACAACGACCATGCCCATGGGCGATGGCATGTTGCCCGCAGGCAATTGGACTCCATCGCAGCGTGCTTTTCTGTTGAACCTCATCGCCCGTACCGAAGCGGCACTCCCGGCCTTTGCTGACCCCACGTACCTTGAATCGATCGGCTTTCATAACTTTGGACCCTCCGCACCGGGCGGGTACGTCCACTACATCAATAATTCGTGGATTGATGATGGTCGCATCTTGGACCCGACCCACCCCGAGTCCATTCTTTTCCAACAGGTCTATGACCCCGACACCGACACATCAACGCTTGAAGTTCGAGCCGCCATGTATTTCTTGCCCACCGGCACCACAATGGACAACCTCCCTGACAACGTGAAATGGATGCCTGGCTGGCACGTTCACCCGGACCTTTGTGTCACCGACGTTGG
>CAZJAZ010000012.1:3223-10823 GCA_964544305.1 uncultured Iamiaceae bacterium
CAACCACGATGCCGCACATGAGCGATGTTGACGCAAACTCGAAAATGGCCCCAACAGCACAACCCGTCGCCGCGCAACCCACGTTTACGGGTTAACAGGCCGGTTCACCCCGATGGGATCACACCCAGACGGGTTCACCCAGGAGGATATGGCTCCAAGCCGTGTTCTGACTGTTGTTCACGCACGTACGTAATGATCGCATCGAGCTGAGCGTCGTCGATGCCTTGTATTGCGGGCATGTCGCCAAAGCCCCAGTGATGTGCCCGCGCACCTTGTCGAACCGCTGCACGAAATGAATCATCGGTGTGATGATCGGGGGCATAGACCTGTGAGAGATGCGACGGGCCGCGATCGGTCCCTTTGAGATCAACCCCATGGCACGACGCACAAAACTGTTTATAAGGCGCAGCGCCACTGGCTGCGCCAGGACTCGATGATGCTGAAGATGTGTCGCCGCTCTCACCCGAGCACCCTGCAATGGACACGAGACCGACAAGCGCAACGGCAAACGCCAGTCTTCGGGTACGTCGTTGTGTGGTTCCCGTCATGGACCTGAACCTACCGGGATCGCCGTCAAATACCGCACTGACAAAAGTCCTCGGTTTCGACGATCGCTCGCAAAAAAGAAGGAGCCTGGCCAACAATGCGACCAGACCCCTTCGCGTAATGAGGCAGATGATTAGACCTTGTGCAAGGTGTTCTGGTCGGTGTGGTGCATCTCGCCACCAATTGCAGCCAACGTCATCGTCAAATCCGATGTGTAGCTGAACGTGCCGTCACCGTTGATCGTAAACGTTGACGTAAACGCCGTGATCTCAGCGCGCTGCAACAAGTACTTGTTTTGCGTCAAGCCATAGTCCGGTGCACCGGGCGTCGCAGCAAACGTCAACGATGTTGACGAAGCCGTTGCGTCACCTCCCGCGTTGATTGCGATGCCACGCGGTACGGCAAAACAACGAATGACCTGGCCGGTTGCTTCTTCCCACAGTAAGTAACCGACTTCGTCGTGGAACGGGTCCATGGCCTCTTCGCCGTGGCGCCACGCGGTCATCTCGTAGTTCAACCCGTGCATCACCTGTGATCCGTTTTCAACAATCGGAATGCGGGTGAAATGTGCTTTCTCAAAGTAGGTGGTTTCGGCGGTTTCGTCTTCTTTGTTGTGATACGACAAGTCAACGCCGACGTTGCCTTCCCAGTTGCCTTCAAATGGTGCTAGTGGTCCAAGTTCGCTCATGGATCCACTATGGCACAGCCAACGACCCATTGCATGCGGACTGCCGAAAAAGGCGATACGCGAGCGGTGTGGTGAACTTGAGAGGTGCGCAAATCCATTGATTTCTACCGAGGTCCTTCTCGGCTGTCTGCGCTTTGTGTCGTTGTGTGGGCAGTCGGCCTCGCGTTTCCGACGTCGTTGACGACGCTGGCTCCCGCAAACTCGGCCCGGCCGTCGCTGCTGGTCATTGGTGACAGCATCGTGGTTGGCACCTACGACAACATTGCCAAACAAATGCCAGGTTGGGACGTGACGGTTGACGCCAAAGTGTCTCGTTCAACCGCGCAAGGGCTTGACGTCTTTCGCAAACATGGTGCGAAGTTCTCGGCCGTGGTGATCGAACTTGGCGCAAACGACGGTGGCGAAGCGGAAGTTTTTCGACCCCGAGTTGCCGCGCTTTTGCGTGCCATGGGGGCGGTGCCGCACGTGATCTGGCTCAATGTGCACGAGGCGCGGCCCTATTACAAACAAACGAACGCGATTATCGCCCAAGAAGTCGCGCGTCACCCCAACGCGTCCGTGGGGGACTGGAACGCAGCAGTGCAACCAGCCGACGTCGGTGGCGATGGACTGCATCTCACCCCACAAGGTTCGGTTGCCATGTCGAAATGGATTGCAACAACCGTACGCACGATCACCACGCCACCCTCAACGACAACATCATCTTCGACAACTACGACGAACGTGCCACCGCCGGCAACGACGTCAGCCCGCCAAGCCCCACGACCAAACAGTGCAAATGCTGACGATCAGACTACGACTCGGTTCTTGTGGGGGATTGTCGCGTTTCTGTGCGGCATCGCAACGGTGCTCATCATTCTTTGGTATCGACTGCGCCGGCCACGAGAATCCAACGACAGCAAATGACGAACGTCATACCGAGTCCTATGATGGGCGTTCTACACAGTCGACGAAACCCTGAGGTGGATTATGGACGCGTTAGATGCGATACATCTCGATCTTGTAGAACGAGTTTCCGCACGTGAGGGTTTGTACGAGCTTGAGGTTGATCAACTGACCAGTCGTGTGTCGGGTGCGGTACTTGGTGAAATCCGGATGCTTGGCGGATCCAACATTGACAAGGCGGTTCGGATCGAACTCGAACTCGACGACGAGGATGCGCCCGAGTGGTTTTGCGCCTTGTATGTCTTTGCACCGGGGAATTCGCTCGTTCCCCATCTCGTTTTTGAGTGGATCGGCACCGAAGCGGGTGACAATCCACAGGTTCAAATGATTGCCGATCTCATCGGGCGCATCGATTTGGCGGTCAATCTTGACTACGTCGACGAAGTGTACGGACCTCTCGATTCAATTCACCGTGCCGTCCAAGATATAGAAGGCGTCACCTTTCACCGGGCGGCACCACGTCGTGCGATTGCTTTTTCGCCGTGGTATGTGCCTGCCGCTGTTCCCCTGGCACAAGCGCCTGATCTTGGCACCGTCGCAGAGGCCTATTTAGATCGCTGGATTGCGTTGAGTTCGGGCGGGGTCTATGCAACCGTTGACCCGTTGGCGAGCGACCCGGCACGGTTGGTTCAACATGATCGTTTCCACCGCGGTTCGCTCTTTGATGCCGAATCGACGCCGTTTCTCCAGCGTCTTGATCGGGTACTTGGCTTGAACGCCGCAGCAGAAGTACGTGTCGCCCTACGGAGCCAACATGTTCGCGCCGTGTGATTCGCGATGACCAAGGAATTGGTCGTCGCAGACGTACTTGAGCCGATCCCATCGATCAAACGCATGCTCGGCCGTGCGATCATTTTGCATTGCCCAAGATGCGGCCACGGAGGGCAATTCCACCAGTGGTTGCGGCGAGCCAAACATTGCCCGGGCTGTGGTTACACACTCGAACGGCAAAGCGACTTTTTCTACGGCGCGTACACCATCAACTTGTGTGTCACATTGTTCACGCTTTTTGGCGTCCTTATTGTCGCTGTGCTCTTTGAAGCGGCACAACGAACCCCGCCTGCAGGCCCGATCATCGCCGCAGGACTTTTCTGCGCACTGGTGTTCCCGCTTATTTTTTACCCGTTTTCTTTCACACTGTGGGCAGTTGTCGATCTTGCGAGCGAGCCACTCGAATTGCATGAAATTGCTGGCGCGCTCGACAACTTGGACGCGGACCGCGTTGTTGCACAAGCGAGTCACGAACGGTCGAGTTGTTAACACCGGTGCTCGCCCAGCAAGATCATTCAAGCCAGCGTTGCGCGTCATGTGCTGGACAAGTCGATGCTGACTGGGTCATGTGCGGATGGTGCGGCACGCGCCTGAACGATGGGGGAGTGCAAGACCACCCGCCAGTTCAACCAATCGCGTCGGTCGTGCACATCGACGCCCTGCAAGAAGGAACGGTACTGGCCGACCGGTTTGTCATCGACACAATGTTGGGCCGCGGAGGTTTTGGGATCACGTACCGAGCCTGGGACAACCGTCTCGAACGTCACATCGCGATCAAAGAGCTCTTTCCGCTCGTCGCACGGCGAGACGGAGTCAGAGTTGTCGTTGAGAACGGAGAGTTCGCGCCCGCACGGACCCGTTTCCAGCGAGAAGCGTCACTGTTGGCACGGTTCTCAGTGCCCGGAATCGTGCGGGTTTTTGAAGTCATCGAAGCGAACAACACCGTGTACATGGCGATGGAACTCATCAATGGGCAGTCGATGAGCGAAGTGTTCGCACAACGAGGTCATCCGCTCGACGTTGACGAAGTGCTCGAAATGGTGATTCGTGTTGGAACCGCCCTGACCGCTGTTCACGAGGCGGGTCTGTTGCATCGTGATGTCAACCCGTCCAACATCATGCTCGCAAACGCGCACCGTTACGTGCTGATCGATTTTGGGCTGGCGCGCCGTTTTGGCGATCAAATCTCGAATTCGATGACTCGGGCCGTGACCCCGGGGTATGCGCCTCCCGAACAGTATGCAGGATCAATTTCAAGTGGACCGTCATGTGATGTATTCGGGTTGGCCGCAACGGCATACAAACTGTTGACCGGTGTGACGCCCACCAATGTGTTTGACCGTCAGGCCGGGGTCTTACTTGAAGCGCCGAGCCGGTTGAACCCTGCCATTCCTTCGCTTGTGTCGGCGGGAATCCTTGACGGCATGGAACTCGACGCGGATCACCGTCCGGCATCAACACAGGCTTTCATTGATCGGCTCGGACTCCACGCCGCGTCGAATCCAGCGGCGCACGTTGCTTCGTGGCCGAGGTCACCGGAAGGGCCAGCGCTGCAATCTCAGACACAATGGCCGCCGGTCGCGCAACGGCGAGAGCCAGACGCAACACGCCAAAACGGTGAACCCCCACCCGCTGATCGTGGGCCGGACGCAACGATTGCGGCACCAGTCCCTGTCCAAATGGGTACACCCCCCACATCGACCCCAAGTGTTCCACCGCAGGTGGCGCCACTGCGTAACTCGGGTTTCGCCTCGTGGCACGATGGCAGTCCACCCGTTGTGGGCCCACCTGAACGATGGCGAGGTTGGGTGACGTGGCCGGCGGCAATCGTTTGTGTCGCCCTTTCATCGGTTGCCCCCGTGGTACTAACTGGAGTGCTCACACTCGTGATCCTCCCGATGGTCGCGACCTGGGGTGACGTCGTCGTCCATTCCCATCGCCAACGCACTGGCGCTCAGAGGCGTCGATGGCACGCCTGGTCTGTCAATGCGATCATGCCGGTCCGAATAGTGCGCAACGTGTGTGTGGCGCTGCTTCGCGCAGTGCCATCAATTGGTGTGGTTGCAATCGGATTTGTGGCACAAAGAAGCCTTTCCGATAGCAACTCAGTCCAACTTTGGACAAACATGGTTGTGCGCGTCACCGGCACATGTGCCGCATTGCTCCTTCTCATCCCGGCGCGCGGAGGAGGTCGCACGTTTCGCAGTGACCTTGGGATAACCGAGTGGGCGCGGTGGCTCATGGAAGGAAAGAGGCGCCCTGGAGTTCGCGCTGGCGTGATCTGGGTGTTCGCCGTGGCGAGTGTCGCAATCAGCGCGCTACTCGCGCCAGACTTCTGGCCATTGCACTAACGCGTGTTCAGCTGCCGCGTTTGCCGGCGTTCGGCTTCGTGCCGTGGTTCGCCTTCTTGCGGCGGGCGTTGATCTTCTTTTTGAGCGTCCGCTTTGACATGGGGGCATACGATACTTGGCGCGCATCGCCTCGCCCCAATGCGCCCATGCATTCAAATGCGATGATTGACCAAACAGGGGCGCCGATGATCGCACGAACGCTTGTGGCAGATACTTTTGGAGGCCATGGAGCGATTTGGATTCGTGGGTCTTCCCAATGCCGGGAAGTCATCGTTGTATAACGCCTTGGCCGGGGGTGGGGCCTTGGCTGCGCCGTACGCGTTTGCCACAACCGATCCCAATGTTGGTGTCGCCAAAGTGCCCGACCGCCGCTTGGATCTACTCGCCGAAATGTCCAATTCGAAAAAGGTGGTCCCCGCGAGCGTCCAGTTTGTTGACATCGGCGGCCTCGTTGAAGGGGCGAGCACCGGTGAAGGCCTTGGCAACCAGTTTTTGGCACACATCCGTGAGGTTGACACGGTCGTCTATCTGCTGCGGGCATTTGAAGACGCAGATGTACCCGGGCCTTCGGATCCCCTTGAATGCCTGCGAATCCTTGAGATCGAACTTGCACTGGCCGACCTCGAAACCGTTGAGAGCCGCATTGAACGGCGGCGCAAAGCACTCCGCCAAGACAAGTCGCTGGGCGAACTGGTCGATGCGCTTGATGCAGCCCATGCACTCTTAGCGGACGGAACGCCGATCTATCGGGGGACACTCACCGACGCGCAGCGCGAAGCGTTGCTCCCCGAGTTCTTGTTGACAAACAAGCCCGTACTTGCACTCGTGAACGTGGGGGAGACCGACCTCGATCGGATCGACGAGATTGTCCAACCGGTAGCGAACGAGTTTGATGGGCGCGCACAAGTCATCGGTATGTGCGTGCAACTTGAAGCTGAAGCGGCACAGTTCACGGGGGCAGAACGCCTCGAAATGCTTGAAGCGCTCGGCCTTGGCGAGGGCGGGCTCGAACGCTTCATCCATGCGGCCTATCAGCTCATGGGTCTTCGCACGTTCTTGACGACCGGTGAGAAAGAATCGCGTGCGTGGACGTTCCGGGCAGGTTCCAAAGCTCCGCAATGTGCCGGTCGTATCCACACCGATTTCGAACGCGGGTTTATTCGGGCCGAAGTGATCCACTGGGATGAACTCCTTGAACTTGGTTCCTGGTCGAAAGCCAAAGACGTGGGCAAGATCCGGGTCGAAGGCAAGGAGTACGTGGCCGAAGACGGTGACGTCATGGAGTTTCGCTTTAACGTTTGACAGCCGTCGTGCTGGGGCATCGTTCTTTGCATGAGAGCACAACTGTTGAAGAGATCGTGTGCGGGCGCAATGCTGACGATCGGCACGGTGCACGTGGCATCCAACCCCATCGAGCGAGCAATTGGTTTGCTTGGTCGAGATCATTTCGACGGGGTCTTTGCGTTGCCACACACTCGGCAAGTGCATACGTTTGGGATGCGCTTTGCAATCGATGTGTGTTGGCTTGACCATGCGGGTTTCATTGTGCGACAAGAGGTTCTCACACCCGGTCGGCTGAGTCGCTGGGTCCCTGACGGTGACGTCATTTTGGAAGCGAGCGTTGGACACTTCGCGCGCCTTGGCGTTCAACCAGGCGACCAATTGGCATGGGATCAGACAAACTGGGGACATGGCCACTGGAGCTTTGATCGTCGTGGGAACCCCAATCGGCAATCTCGACGACATCTCGCCGCGAGCTGTCGCAACCTTGGCCACCGTTGACGCGATCGCATGCGAAGACACCCGTCGCACCGGGCGCCTTCTTGCCCACATCGGAGTGCGGGCGCCACGCCTGCTCGTCGCAAACGAACACACCGAAGCTGATGTGGCCGTCCACCTCATTGAGCGCATACAAAACGGTGAACGCATTGCGCTGGTGAGTGACGCGGGGATGCCGGGCATCTCAGATCCCGGCGAGTTCCTCGTGCGAGCCGTCACCGAGGCAGGTTGCGCGGTTGAAGTTGTGCCAGGGCCGTCTGCCATGGACACGGCCCTTGCCGTCAGCGGGCTTGCGACCGGGCGGTTCGTGTTCGAAGGCTTCCTGCCACGCAAAGGAGCAGCGCGCACCGCACGCCTTGGGACGCTCACGAGTGAGCCTCGCACGGTCGTCCTCTACGAGGCACCACACCGCCTGGAGCGCACCCTCAATGACCTCATTGCCACATGTGGGCCAGATCGACCGGTTGCACTCCTGCGCGAACTCACCAAACTCCACGAGGAACATTGGCGTGGCACGCTT
>CAZJAZ010000012.1:10923-56026 GCA_964544305.1 uncultured Iamiaceae bacterium
AGTCACCCCAAACCCATTCAGGTGAAAATCAACGAAAACGACCCGCAAGCAAGCGTGGCAGTTTTGCGTCCGTGGCTCAACGAGCAGGGCGATTCAACCCCCCGAGACTAAATCCCACTCAAGCCCAATGAAGAGTGCCCGGTAGGGTTGTTGGGTGCCATTCGAAGTGGGAAAACCCGGTCGTTTCTACGTCACGACACCGATTTATTACGTGAATGATGCCCCGCACGTTGGGCACGCATACACCACGGTCATCGCCGATGCGCTTGCACGCTGGCATCGGCTCATCGGTGATGACGTGTTTTTTCTGACCGGCACCGACGAGCACGGTCTCAAAGTACAACGAGCCGCCGAAGAGCGCGGGCTCACGCCACTTGCATGGGCCGACCAAACGTCGCTGCGCTTCCAAGAGGCCTGGAATCTCCTTGGCATTTCCAACGACGATTTCATTCGTACGAGCGAGCCACGCCACTACGAAGCCGTCACGCAACTCTTGCAAAAAGTGTACGACAACGGTTTTATCCGCAAAGGTCATTACGAAGGCTTGTACTGCGTGTCATGTGAGGCGTATTACGACCCTGGTGAACTCGTCGATGGGAACTGTCCGATCCACAAACGACCCGTCGAACACGTCACCGAAGACAACTACTTTTTTGAACTCTCAAAGTTCACCCAACCGCTCCTCGATCATTTTGCGGCCAACCCAGATTTCGTGCGCCCCGAAGGCAAACGAAACGAAGCGCTCGGCTTTATTCGAGGCGGCCTGCGAGACTTCTCCATCAGTCGAACATCAATTTCGTGGGGGGTGCCCTTGCCATGGGACCCGGACCATGTCACCTACGTGTGGTTCGATGCACTCGCAAACTATTTGACCGCGGTTGGTTACGGCGCCGACGAGAACCGCTTTGCAACCTGGTGGCCTCACGCACAACACGTGATTGGCAAAGACATCTTGCGATTCCATTGCGTCTATTGGCCAGCCATGCTTCTCGCGGCAGGAATTGAACTTCCCCAACACGTCGATATTCATGGCTTCTTGCTGGTCGGCGGTGAGAAAATGTCGAAATCTGGTCTCACCCAAATTACGCCCGCCGAACTTGTCGAACAGTTCGGCGTTGATGGGGTCAGGCATCATCTGCTCCACGACCTGCATTTTGGGCCCGATGGGGATTTCAGCGAAGAAGCCATGATTGCTCGCTATAACGCGGATCTCGCAAACAACCTGGGCAACTTGCTTTCCCGCGTGGCGACCGTTCTCGACAAGAAATCCGGCGGCATCGGTACGGCACCTCGCCCGGATTCGCCTCTCGTGCTTGTTGCCGCTGATGTCGTGTCCCAAGTGTGCGAAGCGTGGGGATCGGTCGCCCCGTCGGTGGCGCTCGACGCGACCTGGCGGTTGATTCGTGAAGCGAACGCGTTGTTGGAAGCGAGCGAACCCTGGAAAGCCGATCCTGGGCCAGAGGTCAACGCCGTGCTTGGCGATGCCCTCGAAGTGTTGCGTATCGTGGCGGTCCTTGCTTCACCTGCCGTACCGAACGCGGCCGCTGAAATTTGGCGGCGCATTGGCTGTGACGGCGAAGTGAGCGAACAGCGCGTACCAGCCGACACGACCTGGGGTGGTTACGTGCCGGGCCGGCCGGTCGTCAAGGCCGAACCACTTTTCCCTCGAATCAAAGCGGCGAAATGACTAAGCCGCACATTGACACCCAAGCGCTCGCTGCCGCGGGCCCATGGATCGATACGCATTGTCATCTCACGATTGATGACGATCACAAACCCAATACCGGTGGTCAATCCAGCGCGCTTGACCATGCTCGCCCAATCGTTGACGCCGCACGTGTTGCCGGAGTCGAACGTCTCATCACGATTGCAACCGATCACGCTTCGGCTCAACAAGCCAAAACGATCGCGGACGCATTCGACAACGTGTGGGCGACCGTAGGGTTGCATCCCCATGATGCCACCGATGGGGTGGGGGGCCTGGATGAACTGGTGACGCACCCCAAGGTGGTTGGGGTCGGCGAATGTGGTCTCGATTACTACTACGAACATTCGCCACGGGATGTCCAACGTGATGCGTTTGCCGCACAAATCGAACTCGCGAAGAAACACAATGTCGCGCTTGTGATCCACACGCGTGACGCATGGGACGACACTTTTGCAATCCTCGATGAGCACGGTATGCCCGAGCGCACGATTATTCACTGTTTCTCTGGTGGGCCATCTGAGGCCAACCAGTGCCTCAAGCGTGGCGCGTACCTGTCATTTAGCGGTATTGCAACATTCCCTAAAGCCTCCGAGGTGCTTGCCGCCGCCGTGGCGTGTCCGATTGACCGTTTGTTGATTGAAACCGACAGTCCCTTCTTGGCGCCGGTGCCTTTTCGGGGCAAACCGAACCAGCCTGCTTTGGTGCCCGTTGTTGGCGAGGCAATCGCTCGGGCCCGGGGAGTCGAACCTGGACAAATCGCCGACGCTGTGTGGCGCAATGCAGCCTCGGTGTTCGCGTTGCGTGTCGAAGATGACTAACGCGGTTCATCTATGAAGGACGTGTTCCAAAGTTTGCAGTTTTGTTACAACCCTTCTAGGGTGACTGCCCGTCATGGAACATTCCCACGCACGTCGACGCCGTCGGAACCTTCGCCGGCTCTATCGAATTCGAGCCATGGTGTGCCTTGCTGCTGCGATCGTCGCGTTGCCCGCCTTGTTCGCGAAGACGTCTGCCGACGCACAAGATGTTGCGATCGGTGCCCCCCAAGTTGTTTCGATTCCAACCTTGCCGACGGTGGCACCTACCGCGCCATCAACCCCGCCGACCACACACCCGGTCACCACGGTAACGACCCCCGCTTCCACCCAAGCGCCTGTCACCACGGTCCCCGTGGCAGCCGTGGAGTACAAAGAACGCGCAACCACGACGGTTCCCGTAACGGCTCCACCGTCAACGACGCCACCAACGACGGCTCCCCCCACCACCCAAGCAGCTCCGCGTCCATCCCACAGCGAATCCGGCATTGCCAGCTACTACAACGACCCCCGTGGAGGGTGTGCCCACAAGACGCTGCCATTTGGCACGGTCGTCCACATCACGGCGTCGAACGGTCGCACGGCTACCTGTGTCGTCGACGACCGTGGACCATTTGGGGCGGGCCGCATACTCGACCTCGACGAAGCAATCTTTACGCAGCTCGCACCGCTGAGTTCGGGATTGGTGAGCGTCACCGCTACCTGGTGAACCGCGTCGGGACGACCCGATGACCCTCACGAAGCGCCAGATCACCGCGCTGCTTGACGAACACGGCCTTGCCCCAAGTCGGGCACTTGGTCAGAATTTTGTCGCCGATCCCAATACGGTGCGACGCATTGCCCGGCTTGCAAACGTTGGCCCCAATGACCATGTCATTGAGATCGGTCCGGGCGTCGGGTCACTCACCTTGGCGCTTGTTGAAACCGGCGCGCAGATCACCGCAATTGAACTTGATCGCGGACTCGTTGACGTTTTGGGAACCGTGCTGGCGGACACCGGCGTTCGCCTCATCGCGGGTGACGCGATGGCTACCAAGTGGGCAGATGTGCTTGGTGACGATACGTGGGTTCTTGTCGCCAACCTGCCCTACAACATTGCGACCCCGTTGATCTGTGACCTGCTCGATGAGGAGCCAGCCATTCATCGCATGGTGGTGATGGTGCAACGAGAAGTCGCCGACCGGCTCGTGGCACAACCCGGCAGCCGCACCTATGGCATTCCTTCGGTAAAAGTCGCCTACTGGGCCTCTGCACGCATCGTCGCCAACATCGGCCCCGACGTGTTTATTCCACGGCCACGCGTTGACTCAGCAGTGGTTGAGATCACCCGCCGCCCCAAAGACGAACTCGACGCCCAACCCGCCCCTCAAGCGATGTTTCGCTTGGTGTCAACGGCCTTCGGCCAACGCCGCAAAATGTTGCGCCGCTCACTCGGTGCGCTCGTGACCGATGAGGTCTTTGCGCTTGCTGCAATCGAACCAACGGCACGCCCAGAAGAACTCGCGTTGCCCCAGTGGATCGCACTGACCCGCTGCGCAGAAACCTTATTTCGGGACTAGTTTCGGCCATAGCGAACGTCGATGAAAGGAAAATGCCATGGAATCGTTTGAGATCGCTTTGGCAAGACTGCCCACAATCCACAATCTTCCGTCAAATTTTATGTTGGACCCGGCGACCTATCAGGCCGGTTCCGAACTGGGATACGCAGGGATCGATTTTTATTTTGCGGGTCGGGGCGGCGTTCTCGGTGATGCGCCAGGATCGGTCGTTGCTGCCGCATTCATTTTCTTTAACGTTGGATACGTTATTGAGAGCTGGGAACGGTCGGCATCAATTCAACAGCGTGACCAAGCTGCAAATGCCTTTGCACAGCAAGCACATGGGTGGGCGCGCAAGAATCTGAGCGGTAGCCAGCTTGAGATTATTGCGGAGCTTGCGGGAAAGGTGGTTGCAGAGGCTGATCCTTCTGCAGCACCGCTCTTTGCTGGATGGCGAGAACTTGAAGTCCCAACCGACGCGCCTGCCGCGGCGTTGCACCACCTCAATGCGTTGCGCGAATTGCGTGGCGCCTATCACGGGGCTGCCGTCGTTGCGGCGGGCCTCACGGCACGTGAAGCGCAATCACTTGACAACCCCACCATGGCCCCGATCCATGGATGGTTTGATGACGTACCGGCCGATGAAACAAAACGCGCCCAATATGAGCGAGCGGGCGAAGCAACCGATCACGCGTTCGCACGATTCTTTACGGTCCTCAATGATTCCGAGGCGCAAGCCCTGCTTGACGCATGCAACGAAACAACACCCGCGCACTAGTGCGTTCGGTGGCTCTTTCGAATTGTTCTCCTTGCCAATGATCCCGCACCATCAAACAGACAGCACGACAATAACCCTGTCCGCGCCAGCCAAGCTCACGCGTTCGCTGCGAATCACCGGGATCCGTGATGACGGGATGCACCTCATCGACGCAGAAATGGTTTCACTTGACCTCGCGGATCGAATCACCATTGACCCAACCGGCTCAGGTATCGACATTCTTTCGCTTGATCGGGGATTGCCAGTCACCACAGGAGATGACAATTCAGTTGCACGAGCGCTCAAAATGGTCGGGCGCACCGCTTTAGTCCGTGTCGAGAAACGCATTCCTGCTGGAGCAGGGCTCGGTGGAGGGTCTGCCGATGCTGCGGCAATCTTGCGCTGGGCCGATTTTGACGACCCGGTGGGTGCCGCAACGTTAGGCGCCGACGTTGCGTTTTGTTTGCGGGGCGGTCGGGCACGAGTAACCGGGATCGGCGAAATTCTCGAACCGCTCGAACATCTCGACCTTACTTTTACCCTGTTGACGCCGCCGTTTGGCTGTTCGACACCATTGGTCTATGCAAAGTGGGACGCGCTCGGAGGCCCGCTCGGTGACAATGCAAATGACCTTGAGGCGGCGGCACTTTCAGTCGAACCTCGGCTCGCCCGATATCGAGACCAGCTCGGTGATGCGACAGGCAAAACCCCAACACTTGCGGGAAGCGGAAGCACCTGGTTCGTGGAAGGTGCCTACCCCGGCGAGGGGCGCGTGGTGACGACGACTGTGGCACAAACAAACGACTCGCGTTTGGGCGCGCTGAATCAAAGCGACTGAGCACAACCCGACAATCCCGCATCATCGAGTCGAAACCCGACGGATTGGTTACTTGCCGGCAGCCCGCCGCTGGAAACGCGTGCGCTTGAGCATCTTCTTGTGCTTTTTCTTCCGCATTCGTTTGCGGCGCTTTTTAACCAAAGAACCCATGAGGTGCATGAACCTAGTAAAGAGAGGGAGGGTGAAACCAAACCGACCGGGTACGGTGATACGGCGCACGACTTTCCGCTCGGGTTCTTTCTGAGCGCGCCGAACCGGTACCGTGTGTGAACCCGATCGGGGGTCGTCCAATCGGCAGGACACCGGACTTTGGATCCGGCAATGGAGGTTCGAGCCCTCCCCCCCGAGCAACTCGAATGCAACCTGGCGTTCCAGCGCACGTTGCCACCACCTGGCTAACCCAGAAGCTGCCACCATCGCAATACGATGACGAGCCAGATGAGGTTGAATGCAACGAGTCCGACAAGGAGGCCTTGTTGCACCCGAAGACTGAGCGCGCTGGCGTGTCGCCGCACGCCAAAGAGTGCGAGCGGCAATAACGGAAGGAAATAGCGACCTTGAATTCCTTTGATGACGGTCGTGCCCGGCAGGTTTGACGTTTGGTAAATGCCAACGACGATGATCATCAGCGCACACAATGCAATACCAGCTGCGGTCAAGCCTTCAACGCGGCGACGGTTCGGTGATGCAGCCACAACGTATTCTCGGCCGGGCTTCGGGCGCAGTCGATTGAACCAACGCGGTGTGGGGTCGATGAACCGAGCAGCGAAGAGAAGGCCGAACCCCACCAACGTCAACACGATCGGCGTCGAGGTGACATCAAGCCCAATCGAGGTGGTGAGAGAGCCAGCAATGAAACGAGCCGCGGGCGGATACGCGAGTGCGCCAACAAAGGCCCGGGGTGCTGCGAAAGGATGCGACTGGAGCCACTGTGCGACGACCGTGCTGTCCACGCCGGGGGCGGTGCGAATATGTACCTGGGTGGCAACCAAGAGGGTGAAGAGACCACCGGTCAAGACTGTGGCGATAGCGGTCGTTCCGAGCCAAGTAGCACGATGTCTTGAGTTGGTGAAAACTTTTCGAGGAATGAGAACGACGAGTGCGATCAGTGGAATGACCGCTACCTTCGTGAGCCCAATGGCGACAGCAAGTGCGCTCAATGACAGCAAAGTCTTGAGCGAGACTTGGTATGTGTCATCGCGCTCAGACCGATCAATGATTGCGAGAATGGCTGCGAAAAACACGATGGCCAAACCGAGGGTGACCGTGTCAACACCGATGCCCGCAGCGTTGCCCAGGCTCGTTGGCAACAACGCGATGGCTGCGAGGTACGGCTTGCCCCAAGGGATGAGGCGTAACGCAAGCCAGCCCAACGCGAGGTAAGCGGCAAGCTGGGCGAGGCGAGCCCCATAGAGTGCCCCAAGCGCCCCGCCGAGAGGCCTGCCAATCGAATACCCAATGAGGGCAGGGAGGTACGGAAGCGGGCTATAGACCTCGGTATTTGAAATCGAACCGCCGCCGACAAGATGGCGATCTGGCAGGCATGACGGATTCGTTGTGTGTTTCTTCCAACGCCGTGACATTGACAGATCTGACGGCCGCCCGTCGATAAGAGCAATGAAACGGAGCGTCGATTGTTGGACGAACGATTCGACACAGCCGTCAACGACATAAGCCGATGATTGGCGGTTCAACGGTGGTGCGATGATGGCACCGTGAAGCATCGCGGACACTCGACGAAAATGTGCGGCTTCGTCTGGTGAATGTGACAGCGGAACGGTAAACACTCCAAGTAGCCCGACAAAGGCACCCACGACAACGAACCAGAAGGGCCAGTTCAATACCTGCGGGCGCGGCACATGAACGCTGCTTTCGCTTCTCGCGCTTTGGGGAAGATCATGTGGGCATTCGGTCACCGCAAATTGATGCTAATAAGCGGTTGATAATGAGAAATACAAATCGATTGCAGTCAGTGATCGGTGGCGTGAACGAGTGTGGAGGTGCACCAACTCATTGCGGAGACGCTAGAACGTTGCGATGACCACCGAATCTGAACTGGTACTGGCGATTGTGCTCGCGGCCGGGCAAGGCACCCGTATGCGCTCGGCGCTTCCCAAGCCGCTCCATCCGGTTTGTGGCCGTCCGATGGTGAGTCTGGTCATCGACACGATTTCGGTCCTTGACACGTTGCAGGTCTGTGTCGTGGTGGGTCACGGTGGTGACGAAGTCGTGAATGTCGTGCGTGCGCTCAATCCGCAGGCTGCCACCCAATTCATTGAACAGCGCGTGCAACGCGGCACCGGAGACGCCGTGCAGATTGCTATGCAAGCGGTTGCGGCAGATGATCGTGACGGGCTTGTGGTCGTCGTGCCAGGTGACGCGCCGCTCTTACGTGACACAACCTTGCGGGCTCTCGTTGACCATCACCGCAAAACCGACGCGGTCGCAACGCTTCTCACCGCGAGCATTGACGATCCGACCGGATATGGACGGGTTTTGCGTGACGACACCGGTCATGTTGTGGGCATTGTTGAGCAAGCAGATGCAACCCCTGAACAGATTGCCGTCAACGAAGTCAACACGTCTATGTATTGCTTTTCGCGCGCGCACTTACGTGCCGCACTCGCACAGATCACCACCGACAACGCACAAGGCGAACTGTATTTGACCGACGTCATTGGCGTTCTCCATGCCGAAGGCCAGGTGGTTGAGGGATATGTCATGGACGACGCCCGTGAAGCCCAGGGTGTCAACGACCGCGTGCAACTTGCCCAAGCGGACATGATCTTGCGCGAGCGAATTATTGATGCCCATTTGCGTGCTGGCGTATCGATGCCTGATCCGAGTTCGGTGACCATTGAGCCAACCGTTGTCATTGAGCCCGATGTGACGTTGCATCCTGGGAGTGTGCTGAAAGGAACAACGACCGTTGCGAGCGGCGCGACGATCGGTCCAGACACTGAGTTGTTCGACACTTGTGTTGGCGTCGGGGCCACCGTGTGGCGCAGCGTGGCCACGTCAAGTGTGATCGGTGGCAGAGCACAACTTGGTCCATTTGTCGTTGTCGAAGCCGGTGGCGTCGTTCAAAACGATGAGGTTGTTCCCGCGTTTACGGTGGTTACCGAAAGATCCGAACCCGCGACACGGTAAGGTTGGCGCCCGACCCGACCCGAGGGGATTGATGGAACTCATCACAAAAAAGCGCTTACAGGTCTATGCCGGTCGGGCCCACCCCGAACTCGCAGCGCACATCGCGCAAGCACTCGGTGTTGAACTTGGACAAACGAACCTGCGGGAGTTCGCCAATGGGGAAATCCATTGCCGCTTTGGCCAATCGCTACGTGGTGCCGATGTGTTCGTCGTCCAAACTCACGGTGGTGCGGTGAACCACTCGATCATGGAGCAACTCATCATGATCGACGCGGCAAAGCGTGCATCAGCAAAACGGATTACCGCTGTGTGCCCGTATTACGGATACTCGCGCCAGGATCGCAAGGCTGAAGGGCGCGAACCGATCACCGCGAAACTCGTGGCAGACATGTTGCAAGCTGCTGGCGCCGACCGGGTCGTGAGCGTTGATCTCCACACTGGTCAGATCCAAGGGTTCTTTGACATCCCCTTTGATCATCTCACTGCGATGCCTGTGCTCCTTGATTACATCGAAAAGAATGCGCCCGAATCGCCGGTCGTCGTTTCCCCGGACGCGGGTGGCGTGAAAGCGGCAAAGCGTTTCAGTGGCCAAATTGGTGCAGACCTCGCATTCGTCAACAAATTTCGGCCCAAAGGCACCGCGAATCAGGTGGTTGCTGCCGACGTGATTGGCGACGTTTCTGGCCGTCACTGCATTTTGCTTGACGACATGATTGATACTGCGGGCACGATTTGCGCGGCTGCCGACATCCTTGTTGAACATGGGGCGGCAGACGTGTGGGTGATGGCAACTCACCCCGTGTTGAGCCACCCAGCTACCGAACGACTCGCGGCATCACAGGCAATTTCACGAGTGGTTGTCACCGATACGTTGCCGCTGACTCAAGACAAGTTCATTGACAAACTTGAAGTGTTGAGTGTGGCGCCACTGATTGCGAGCGCGATTGATGCCGTGTTCGAAGATGCCAGTGTGTCGGAAATCTTTGGTGGTGAAAATCAGAAGTAGGAAGTGGCCGCCGAGCCCGTACCAAGCCTCGCATGCATTGTTGGCCGCTTCGTGTCTGACGTGACGAAGCCGGTAAGGTTGCGGGCCGTTCAATCCGAAGCGCTCCGGCGCGTTTCTCAGAAGTAGGAGCCTCCGATGGCTGAGATCACTCTTGCAGTTCAAACAGGTCGTCCGCTTGGTTCACGACCCGCCAATCGTCTTCGTGCCGAAGGCATGATTCCTGGTGTCGTGTATGGGCAGGGTGCCGATCCTGTTCCTGTCGCTGTCGCGTGGGCCGACCTGCGTGCCGCGTTGACAACCGAAGCTGGCCTCAACGCCCTGCTCGACCTTGAAATGGACGGCGAAACCAAGCTTGGAATCGTGAAAGAAATCCAACGTCATCCAGTGCGCCACACCGTGCGCCACGTGGATTTCGTGTTGGTTGACCGGAACCAAGAACTCAGCGTTGACGTGCCTGTTGTCGTAACCGGCGACGCGGTTGAGGTCACCCGAGAGAACGGCATGATTGACCAAGTGCTGTTCAATCTGACTGTTGCCGCACGTCCAGACCGAATCCCCAATGAACTCACGGTTGACGTGTCCGCGTTGACGTTAGGTGAATCAATTCGCGTGGCTGACATTGCATTGCCTGAAGGCGTGTCAACTGACGTTGACCCCGAAGAACCTGTCGTGGTTACGGCAGCAACTCGTGCCGCGGCTGCAGCGGATGCCGCAGCCGAAGGCGAAGGCGAAGGCGAAAGCACCGGCGAAGCCGAGTCATCTGACGAGTCCTGATTTGACGGCTTTTAGAAACGCGTTGAGCAACCGACTCGACCGGTGACAACGTGAGCCCGGTTGCCAAGAGCCATCGGAGTACTCCTGCTGATCTCTTGGTGGTGGGACTTGGAAATCCGGGTGACCGGTATACCCATACACGTCATAATGTTGGGGCCGACGTCGTTCAGTTGCTTGCGAGTCGCAGTGGCACGTCGCTCAAGTCCTCGAAACGTCAAGCGCAAGAAGCTGAGGTTCGGATAGGGGAGTGTCGGGTCGCGCTGGCATTTCCGCAAACATTCATGAACGAATCCGGGCGATCGGTACAGCTCCTCGTCAAACGCTATGGGATTGACGATCTTGCTCAGCTGGTCGTCATCCATGACGAACTCGATCTTGACGTGGGTCGTCTCAAACTCAAAATGGGCGGCGGACTCGCCGGGCACAACGGACTCAAGTCCATCAAAGCACACCTTGGAACCGCCGACTTCGGCCGCATCCGAATCGGTGTGGGAAAACCCCCGGGCAGGCAATCGGGTGCAGACTTCGTGTTGCGGCGACCGTCAAAACCTGAGCAAGTTGAATTGGATGTTGTCCTAGGGGATGCCGTCGAGGCAGTCGAGATGATCCTGTCACACGGTTTCGATGCGGCGATGAATCGGTTCAACACCCGCTGAATTCATACATTGTGTGATGCGGCGAATGCACCGAACTCGTCGACTGATAGTGGCGGTGCAAAAAAGAAGCCTTGGATGTATGCACAACCCAGGCGGCGGAGGATGGCGAGCTGTGCGTCCGTTTCGACCCCTTCAGCGGTCGTCGCCAAGTCGAGCGCATGAGCGAGCGAAATGATCGCCTCGACAATCGCTTCATCGCCGTCTTGTTGACCGAGTCCAGATACGAAAGACCGGTCGATCTTGAGTACGTCAACCGGATATCGCTGGAGATACGCAAGCGACGAATAGCCGGTGCCAAAGTCGTCCACGGCAAGCCCCACCCCGAGTTGTCGAATCCCTGCGAGCGTCGCGCGTGACTGTGTCGCGTCTCGCATCAAGGTTCCTTCTGTGATTTCGAGGATGAGTTGTTCAGGACGGATGCCCGATTCTGCGATGATTTCGTCAACCCGCGCGACGAGCCCAATGTCGTCAATCTGACGAGCTGACAGGTTGACAGAAACTTTGAAGGAGTTCAGCGTGGATAGCCACGGTCGCATTTGTTCGCACGCATGCGCGAGTACCCAATCCCCAATCGGCACGATGAGCCCACTGTCTTCTGCGACCTCAAGAAAATCTGCTGGGGTAAGCATGCCCCGAACAGGATGTCGCCAACGAAGAAGTGCTTCGGCACCTACGACACGAGACGTAGCAATGTCGACGATTGGCTGATACAGCAATTGAAACTGTTCAAGTTGAAGCGCCCGACGCAACTCGCTTTCGATTGTCAGCCGGTTCGTGGCGCGGCTGCGGAGGGCAAGATCGAAAACCTCATACCGTGCTCGACCGTTTTGTTTCGCGACATACATGGCGGCGTCGGCATCACGGATTACCTGATCGGGGTCTTCGTTGGCATCGGTCACACTTGAAATCCCGATGCTCACCGAAACAACAACTTCCGAGGATCCAATCAGCGCTGGCTCACTGATTGCTGTTGAGATGCGCTGGGCGATATGTTCGGCTTCTGCTTCGTCGATGAGATCTTCACAGATGATGACGAACTCGTCGCCACCGAACCGAGCGACGGTGTCATCTGGGCGCAGGGTTGCTTCAATTCGATGCGCAACCAGTTGGAGGAGTTCGTCACCGGTTGCGTGGCCAAGGCCATCGTTCACCACTTTGAATCGGTCGAGATCGACAAACAACACGGTTACAACACCCCCGCGGCGCCCGAGCCGAGCAAGCGAGACACTTAGACGATCAACGAGAAGCGCACGATTTGGCAGGCCGGTGAGTGGGTCATGTGTTGCTTGATGTTCAAGGCGAGTTTCCAGTTCGGCTCGCTCGGTCATGTCGCGTGCCGTAATTGAGATCACTTCGGCCCGGCCAGAAGTATCGCGATGGACGTTTGCCACCGCCGAAACGGGAAGAGTCTTGCCTGTGCGATTGGCAATCTCGATCTCGCCCTGCCACACTTTGCCGCTTTCGAGTTCTGGCACGATCGATGTCGTCCAATACTCAAGATTTGCCGTATCAAAAATATCGAACACGGTATTGTTCCCGATCGGATCGTCAGGTCCAATCAGAAAGAACTGGCGGGCCGCCTCATTCACGTAAACAAGGTCCCCTGCAGGGGTGATAACCAGAACCAAATCTGGAGTTGATTCCAAGATCAGCGAGAGACGGTTGGCTTCGTGACGTGCGTCAATCGTTGAGGTGATGTCGTCGATTGTGCCAACAGACCCGACGTGCGCGCCTTGGTCATCGGTGAGAGGCGCAATATGTAACGTGCACCAGCGGGTACTGCCGTCTGGTCGAACGATGGCGATGCCGGGGTCAATGCGGGCGAACGCCGTTCCGTTGCTCTCGAAGCTGTCGATTTCGGTGCCCTTACGCAGAAACGGCACCCTCCAACCGTCACCCATTGTCTCATCGGCCGAACGTCCTGTGAGTTCGCACCACCGGTCGTTTACGTAGGTGCATTTGCTGTCACGATCAAGTTGAAAGATTCCCAACGGCGAGGATTCTGCCAAGGACCGGAAGCGCTCTTCACTTGCCTGGCGAGAGCGGTCCGCTTCTATGCGTTCGGTGATATCGCGGTACGACGCGACCACGCCTTGAATGCCTGGTTCGTCAACTCGGTTCGTGAGCACGAGGTCAACCCAACGCCATGTGCCATCGGCGTGTTGGAACGGCGCAATTATCCGGTCAGACGAACCGGGCGTATTAGCGACTGCGAAAAACGTTTCAAGCAAATTCTCTCGTCCGGAAAAATCATCAATGCCGCCCATTGCTTGTCCAATAACTTCGTCTGGTTCCCAGCCCAGAACACCGTGGACAGCGGGGGATACCCATTGCACTGTTGCATCAGTGGTGAGAATCGCCACCACGTCGGTGGAGTTCTGCACCAGCATTCGATATCGCGCTTCGCTATCCGCGAGCGCACGCTCATTCGCTACCTGCTCTTCCGCGTCACGAACATTCAGAATGACGCCATTGATATCGGGATCGTCGCGGCGATCGGCGGCCACGACGACGACGTGGCGCCATGCGCCCGAACTCGTTCGCACACGCACAGGGATTGACGGCTCTGGTCCATCATCGGTAAGTGCACGCTCAAATCGAATGAGCACCTGCCCAATGTCATCAGGATGTACAAAATCGATGATCGCATTGCCTGCGACTACGTTGGCATCCCAACCCAATAGGTCAGCTATGGACGGCGACGCCCACAGAATCGTAAACGTTGCATCAGCGATCACGGTTACTTCGAAACTGTGGTCGACGATTGCTCGGAACCTTCGTTCGCTGATCTCAAGTTCGTCACGAGCCCGAAACTCGTCGGTACGGTCATCAAGGTTGACGACAAGCCCGCCTATCTCTGGGTTTGAGCGGTAATCCTGGACCGTCCAATGAATGAAGCGCCATGAACCGTCGGCAACGCGTTGCGAAACGGTCGCTGAAACGGGCCTTGAGGTCGTGCGGGCACGATGCAACGTGTCGATAATTTGCGCGCGGTCAGATGGGTGAACCCATGCGCTCAACGCGATTCCTGCAACGAGATCGGATCGAAACCCAAGCACTTGCTCAAGGGCGTGTCCCGCTTCGATGATGCGGTTCGTGTCGTCGAGCACGACAACTCCTGCCGTGCTGTTCTTGACAAGAGCAGCAAAGTGAGTTTCGCGTCGAGCGAGCGTTTGTTCTGCGGTGACGAGGTCGTCGATGTCGCGTAATGCGATAACCCGATACGGGGCTTCGTTTGGTTGAACGTTGCCGGCCCCCGCATCTACCGTACGGATCGAGACCCAACGTGGTGGCCCCGTTGTTGACGCGAAACGAAGCCGGCACTCGGACGTCTCGGGGTTGACGCGCCATGCTTCGTAGTCAGCAATCGAATCTGAGGTGAGAAGGTCGACCATGAACTTGGCGATTGCATCTGGGGCATTGCGTCCAATAAGGGCCGATGTCGACGACGTTGCAAACCGGATCCTTCCGTCGGCCGCGATCAACATGATTGGATCTGACGCGAGACTTAAGGCTTCGCGAATACGGGGGTCAACGCTTGCTGGCGCATTCGTGGCTTCGGTCTCGGTCAACTCATGAAGCACGGAGAGAAAGCAATTGAAATCGGGATCTTGCGAAAGGTCACGGGTGCGGATTCGAAATTGTCCCCACGTGCCTGTGGTGCGCATGGCGCGCACGGTCGTCTCAGCGAAACGTTGAGCGGGATCTGCGAGCTGGTTGATCAGGTCGATCATGTGACTTGCATCATCAGGATGTAAGAGCTCAACAAAGGCGCTAAAAAACTCTCCCGTTTTCACATCAAATGTTTGACTTACCGCGGGGGAAACGAGCGTTGCTTCCGTGTCGGCCGTGAGCAACAACAGATCGGTAAGCGGGTCGTCAACCAAGTCAACGAGGGGGCTGACTTCTATTGGCGGGACGGCCACGATTGGCGTAAGCGACGCGGGGTCGGGAAACGAGCGACTTGGGGAGAGACAAATGTTGACGGTTCCGAGGGGTTCAGCTGGCTCAATTTCACATTTGACCGGCGTCCATCCTTGAGCCGGATCGCCGAGTCGGCAACGGAACGAAACGGCAACGTCACGTGAGCCTGCCACCGCGACGACAATCGCGGTTGTGGAGGCGATGTCGTCTGGGTGTATCCATTTCAAAGCGGCCCGGTCGACAAAAACATCAGCGCTTCGCCCGAGGAGCGTCTCAACTGGGCCTACTAATTCGACGATAACGCCATGTTCGTCGACGACAAGGGTGACATCGGTATCGTCCTGTTGCCCGTGATCAGCGTTCTTGGCCACGTGTTCGACCCCTCTCGACGTGCCGAAAGTGAGCTAATCCTAGGAGACTGCCCAACGGCCGTGTCTCCCATCTGGTGCCTTTGAACAATATTGTTCTGCAAAGGTGCGCCGACACCCTTACGTCTTTGAACACTTTTGCGCCGCTACAGCCGCCGGAAACTGTTCAAAGAACAAGAGTCGTTGCGATGGGAGCGCCCCCGGCAGGACTCGAACCTGCGCACACGGCTCCGGAGGCCGATGCTCTATCCGCTGAGCTACGGGGGCTTTGGACTTGTCAGCGTAGCAGTGGCGTGTGGTGGCTCGAATGGTCGGGATTAGGCACCAAGGATTGATATCGGGAGCACTCGTGGCCCGCGTACCTGGCCACCAGACCAACGCACCGCGTCGGCGTCAGCCAATTCGAAGTTCGGGTAGCGCTCTAACCAGGTTTCGATCGCAACTTTGAGTTCGAGGCGAGCCAGGTTTGAGCCCAGACAGCGGTGGATGCCCAGACCAAACGCGGCGTGGCGATTCTCGGCGCGATCAATAATGACCTTATCGGGATGATCAAACGCGGCCGGGTCACGGTTCGCTGACGGAAACGCGACGAGCACCCAGTCGTCCGCTTTCATCGGGCAGCCGTGAAAGTCAAAGTCATCTTTTACAAGGCGAGCCATCGTGACCGGTGCGTATGCCCGCAAGAACTCTTCGATCGCAGTGGGGATCAACTCGGGATCGGCAACGAGCCGCTCCCGGTCCGCCGGATTCTGAGCGAGGTGCCAAATCGAGGCACCAATGGCGCTCCATGTGGTGTCAATGCCAGCGAGCAGTAGCAGTGCGATCGTGCCAAACACGTGTCGATTCGTGATGCGTTCGCCGTCCATTTCGGCATTCAACAGGAATGTAGTGAGGTCATCGCGAGGGTTGTCGGCGTGCTCGGCCATCTGCGCGGCGATGTAGTCGATGAGATGGCCGATCGTCTCGGCACGTTCGGCCATGGGCCGGTCGACCCGCTCAAGTGCGTCGTAGACAAAAGTGCGGAACTTGTCGGCGTCTTCGGCAGGGAAGCCAAGCATCTTGGCAATGACGCGAACCGGGATGTGTTGGCCATAATCGATTGCGGCGTCAACCACATCGTTCCCCTCCACGGCATCAAGGAGCCCTCGGCAATAATCACGCGTGAAGCTCTCAAGGGGTGCAATCGCTTTCGGCGTGAATTCGGGCAGCAACAAACGTCGGGCCCCATGATGAAAAGGTGGGTCCGAAGAGATCGGCGGTGCAACACCGACCGGCGCGATGTCGCCGGGCCGAGAGTCCGACACAATGATCGACCGAGACGAAAAGTGGTCGGTGTCATAGGCAACTTCAGTGACCAGATCATGGGTGAGAGGAATCCACGCACCCCCATAACGTTCGGTGTGGGGGATCGGACACGTCTCTCGTAGTTCGTCCCAGATGGGGTACGGGTTCGCGGCCCATACCGGGTCGGTATGGTCAAAGTCGTTGGCCCAGTCACTGACCGGCTCATGCATCGTTTCGCTCATGCGTCGTCCTCAACGATCGAAATCGCGAACTCCGGACAGTTCGCAACGGCCAACCGGGCACGCTCTTCAAGTTCTTTCGGCACGGTGCCGTCGCCGATCTCATGCGACGTTCCATAGTCGTCAAGTTCAAACAACTCGGGTGCGAGTGAGTAGCAACGGTTGTGCCCCTGGCATTTTTCGCCATCGACATGGATCTTCATGATGTTCCCCTGATTCGTTCTCGCCGGCTCGACGGCGTGTGCTTCACGCTAACCGAGTCGCGTCCGCGTGGGCGTAGCCGCGAAGATGGTGCACCCCCGTGTTGCATGATGCGCTCGAGGTCCGGCCCGATCCCACCTGCAGGAGGAGCACCAATGATTCGCGAGACCCTTATTGGCGCCTTGCGTGGCGCGCTCATCGCATGTGGAATCGAGAACATTCCCGACGACATCGGACTTGAGCGCCCCGCACGCGCCGAACACGGTGACTGGTCATCGAACGTCGCGCTCGCCACGGCAAAACGCAACGGACGCAACCCCCGAGAACTCGGCCAGCAACTCGCCGATCAGCTCAATGCCAACAAACCACTTCATGTGACTTTGGTGGACATCGCCGGGCCTGGTTTTGTCAATTTCCATCTCGCCCCCACCTGGCTTCATGACGTGCTGCGCGACATCACGAGTCAAGGCATTGACAATTGGGCACGCAGTGACACGAGTGTTGGCCGCAACGTTGACGTGGAGTTTGTGAGTGCCAATCCAACCGGCCCACTTCACGCCGGTCATGCTCGCGGCGCCGTCTACGGAGATGTGCTCGCGCGTGTGCTTGAACGCACCGGGCACCACGTAACCCGAGAGTTCTACTTGAACGACCGAGGCGTGCAGATGCAGACGTTCGGTGCGTCGCTCGCCGCCAGACAAGCGGGCAATGAGCCCCCCGAGGGCGGCTACATGGGTCAGTACATCATCGACTGGGCATCGCAAATGCCAAGCGATGCAGACCCAATCGAGTGGGGATACGCACGGGCGTTAGCAGACCAGCGAGAAGTCCTTGAAGCGCTCGGGGTGCATTTTGACGTGTGGTTCTCTGAGCGAGATTTGGTGGCGACCGGGGCCATTGACGCAACCCTCGATGATCTGCGTCAGCGAGAAATGGTGTTCGAAGACGACGGGGCAACTTGGTTGTCAAGCACCACGTTCGGTGACGACAAAGATCGGGTGCTCATCAAGTCAGACGGTTCCTATACGTACCTCACACCTGACATTGCCTACCACCGTGACAAGTTCGCTCGAGGCTTTGATTTGCTCATCGACATTTGGGGCGCTGACCATCACGGTTACGTACCGCGCATGCGTGCCGCGCTCCAGGCGCTCGGTCACAACGAGTCGGCGTTTGAGGTGGCGATCACTCAGCTCGTGAAACTGGAGCGTGGTGGCGAAGAGGTCAAGATTTCCAAACGTACCGGTGACTTGATTGAACTGCGTGACCTCATAGATGACCTCGGTGCCGATGCGGTCCGTATCACGTATTTGTTGCAGTCCATCGACACGCGTCAAACCGTTGATCTCGATGTGGCCGTCGCACGTTCAATGGAGAACCCTGTTTATTACGTGCAGTACGCACACGCCCGCATTCATCAACTTGCGGCGAAAGCCGCAGAGCGAGGCGTCACCCGTTTGCCGCTCGCCGAGGTGGACCTCGCGGCGTTAACCCACGACCGCGAACTCGACCTGTTGCGTCAGCTCAGCGAACTCCCCGAGGTGATCGGGTTGGCGGCCACCGAGCGGGCCCCGCACAAGGTTGTGACCTGGTTGCGTGCCGCCGCTGGGGCGTTTCATGGCTTCTACCATGACTGTGCGGTTCTCGGCGACGATATTCCTGTTGAGCTCACTCAGGCGCGCCTGTGGCTGATCGAAGCCACCCGCATATCGTTGATTGTCGGCCTCGATGTTGTTGGTGTGTCGGCTCCGGAGGCAATGTGAGCGCCGATCCAATCCCATTCGAGTTGCTGCCAGATTCGGCGACGATCGATGCGGAGGGCGGCCTGGTCATTGGTGGCGTCTCGATTGTCGAATTGGCGGACCGATTTGGGACACCGCTGTTCGTTTACGACGAGGCGCACCTGCGCGCTCGCTGCGCCGAGGCCGTTCGCGTGTTCGGCCCGGGTGTTTCGTATGCGTCGAAAGCGTTTCTGTGCGTGGCGATGGCCAAGCTTGTGGCCGAGGAAGGCATGTCGATCGACGTGTCGACGGCTGGTGAACTCCATGTGGCGCTCGCCGCTGGTTTCCCGGTCGATCGGATTGTGTTGCACGGCAACAACAAATCAGATGCCGAATTGACAAGGGCGCTCGAAGTCGGTGTCGGTCACATCGTGGTTGATTCGTTTGATGAGATCGACCGCCTTGAGCGCCTTGTGCCTGCACTCGGGGTTGGGACACCATCGGTTTTGTTGCGGGTTACGCCTGGGGTTGAGGCCCACACTCACGAGTTCGTCCAGACTGGCCAAGACGATTCGAAGTTCGGTTTCACGCTGTCGAGCGGGCTTGCCGTTCAGGCCGTCGCGCGGGCAGCAGAGTCGCCGCATCTGAATCTGGTTGGCATTCACGTTCACATTGGCTCGCAGGTGTTCGTTGCTGATTTCTTCGCACAAGCAATCGATGCGATTGCTGAGTTTTTCAATCCACTTGGGCTAGCGGAGCTTTCCATTGGTGGCGGTATTGGCGTTGCCTACGTGCAGGGCGAAGATGCACCCACGATCACCGAGTGGGCTGATGCAGTACATGCGGCCGCGCATCGAAGTGGGATCACCGCACGGATCACCGCTGAGCCGGGTCGCTCGATCGCAGCGTCTGCCGGGGTGACGGTGTACACGGTGGGCACCATCAAAGAACTACCCGGGCTGCGGACATACGTGTCGGTCGACGGGGGGATGTCGGATAATCCTCGGCCGGTGCTCTATGGCAGCGGCTATGAGGTGTGCTCGGCTCGTGCGGTGAACGCCACGCGACCGCGCGAGGTTCGAGTGGTTGGCAAACACTGCGAGTCAGGCGATGTGATCGTGGCACACGCCAATATCCCGAACGATGTCGAGGTGGGCGATCTGCTCGCCACCCCGGTGACGGGTGCCTATGGCTATTCGATGGCATCGAACTACAACAAGGTCCCACGCCCAGCCGTGGTGTTTGTAGGGGATGGTCAGGTGCGAGAGGTGGTGCGCCGGGAAACACTCGACGACCTCCTCCGACTTGATTCCCCGTAACTGGCCTGCTCCTCCCTGGCCTCTGCGAAATTTGACGCGTTATGGCTCCTATGGAGCCATAACGCGTCAAATTTCGCAGAGGGTTTGGAGGTGTACCCCTACACGCGCCGCATTCGGTATCGCCGGTAACTCGTCACCATCAATCCCATGCCAAGCATGAGCAATGCAACAAGCGTGAGCGGCGCAATCGGCGCACCCGTGGTTGGGAGAGCGCCAGCGACAACCCCGTTGTTCTTGGTTGTGTCGTTCGCCTGAGCGGACGGAACGCCACTATGACCTTGGGAGTCACCCGGGGTCGTTGCCCCCCCGCCATGAGGCAAGGTCGTCGGGCCAGAATTCTCCGTTGTCGCCGCTTGTACGACAACCAACAGCGTCCCCATCGATTGGGCAGCATGCAGAGGCCTATTCAGGGTGAGCGGCGATACATCGGTCACCTTGGCGCGTTGTTCACCCGATCCGCCAGGGTCAACTACCACGGTGTCGCCAACCTTGAAATACCGCGAGGTCGGAGACATGGCCAACCCTGGCAGGTCCACAATGTCTAGCGTGCGGCTACCAGCAGGGGCTTGTGCCCGCAGCGCGGTGAGCGGCGCCTGATCCAATACGCCCGGTTTGCCCAGCGCCACCGCTTCTTGCGGTGTGATCGAACGCCACAAACCTCCTTCAGCTCCCGGGGTATTGGCCGGGTTATACACGTCGGGTTCCGCCGCTTCAACCTCATCGGCCAATGCATCAAGGTCATCGCCAAGCGCTGCCTTCGCCTTTGTCGCGCGCATCTTCTGTGGAACACCTGCCGGCTCATATACCTTTGCGCCCCCCTTGCCATCGGGACGAATGATTGGGCCTTGCGGGTTGAACTCGGATGGCGTTTCCTCACCAGACATCATCGCCAGGAATTTTGCGATCGCCCCGGGGGCGTAGAACGGGCCCTTTTTTGTTATCGCATCAATGGCGTCCCAATACTTCACGAGATTTGCGGCCGAGCCAGCGGTCGGAACGGTAACTAGCTTCGCTGGTGCGCCGGATACAAGGTTGAACGTGGTTTGAGGTGGCAGACCAGAACCGGGATCGGGGCTGGAAAGTAGCTCCTCGAAGTAGCCCGTGCGGAGCTGTCCGTCCGAGCCCGCAACGAGCAACGATTCAGATCCGGCTTTGCCCGCGATGTGATCTCGCAACATCTTGATCTGGCCTTCGACGTTGATCCATGAGTGGCTCTCGCCGTGCATCATGCCGATCACCTCGCGAAGTTGGTGATAAATGCGAATCCGCTTCGAAACGTCCACGATCACGGTACGGTCTGCGTTGAGGATGGAAACGACGTCAATGTCACCGGTGATGACTTTGAAATTGGAGCCAGAGGCGTCCGCCATCTTCAGCGTCATGATTCGTCGACGAGACCCATTGTGGATGTCGGTCTTGGCCAACATGCCCACTTTTGCTTTGCGCATATCGGCGACGTGGTCGTCAAGCTCGGCGGGAAGACCTTGTTCTGCATACCCAAACTCGACGTTGATGCCTTGGGTTCGATAGCGACGGAAGTTCGGCATCTCTTTGTAGAACTCTTTCGAGCGCAATTCGAGACGATCACGGACTTCGCGTTCCCAAACCGGATCGGCAGCAATTTCAGGGTGAGCGGTTTTGAGTTTTTCCATGTAGCCGTCAATGGCAACATTGAGTTCAGCTTCCCGACCTTTCGCACCGAGGGTGTAATCAAATGGCGGTTCCATTATCTCAACGGTTCCGAGTGCTTCGCGACGGAAACCCAAATAGTTCACGTCGATTTCGTTGACGTTCTTTGTTTCCACGTCCATGGGTTTGACATATGCGAGACCCTTGTCAAGCAGAGCTGCCGATTTGGGTGACCTTGAACGGATCGCGATCAAGATGTCTTCCGACTTTGCGATCTCAAGCAACTTCTTGATCTCAGTTGCCCGTGCCCCATACACGCCACGAAACACCGATGGCATTTTGGTGACGACTTCACCACCACGGAACGTTCCATCCGTTGCCGGATCATTCCCACGGGCCCTGGATTCGGTAACACGAGATTCTAGATTGGCCGCGTCCTGTGCGATCTCTTTCTCAGCCCCTTCGAGGATGATCTTTGAGGCCTTGGACTGTGAAGCAGCCTTATCCAAAATGCCGACGAGAGAACGCACGGTTTTGGCCTTCGTCAACGCGGCAATTCCAAGGTCAGGGTTGCTGCCTAACGCGTAAGCAAGCCATCCTGCGATCGTCTTCGTGTCGCCGGAACGAAGTACCTGTTCGACTTCGGCGAGAGTCTTGACGACCGCGTCACCCACGCCAATCAGTGCATCCTCACCAACCAGTTTCAGTTCGGCAAACGTTTGCATTTGAACTTGAATTTCCTGTTTGAGTTCGGCGATGGCCTCAGGATTTTGCAATAACGCGAGCGTGGCTCGGTTCAGCATGTGCATTGCCCAATTCGCGGTATAGAACCCACCGCGAAGAAATTCACCGGTGCCATTGGCCAGTAGTTCAACCATGCCGGCCATGCCCTTACCAAAATCAATGAACCCGGTTATCAGGTTGCACGAAACGATTTCACCCAACAGTTCGGACTCGCATGCTTGCAGTTTGTCCGGTTGCAAATTGACCGGCGCCAGGTCGGTTTGAAATGCAAGATCTGAGTGGGTGTCATCTGCGGTTACGACACGTGTTTGATCGACCTTTTGGGCCAAGAGGTCTGGGTTCTGTGCGTCGGTTTGGTACACATTGGCCAGATACTGAACCGCCGCGGTCGTGGGGCCTTCCTGGCGTGTCGTCACGAGAATCGCGTGGATGTTGACCGTTTCACCGGGTTTCACCACGATCGGGTCTGGTCCGGTCGGCGTTTGTGAGGATCCGCTCTCGGGCACGAAGAATCCGTTCCCCGAGTTGTCCTCATTGATCGGTTCAAGGATCACAATGAGGTTGTCGGCTTTGTCGAGCGCCCCATTGGGCAGCCTCTGGTCTTTCAGCAGATTCCTCAATGTGCCTTGCAGGCGAACGACCTGCCCGGATGAATACGGTCGTGCTTCCATCGACATGCCAATCTCGAGCGCCAAGTCGGTGCCAAACTCCACCCGTTCAGATCCGATGACAGACACCGCTTTGACGGGATCGGTTTGCATCATCCCGTGGAGCAAGATCTGCGCTTTTCCGACGAAGGGCTCGATTGCGTCATACGCGTAGGTAAACGTTTTCTCGGAGTGCGCTTGAAAGTCTCCGAGTACTCCTGGCAATGTCCCATTTGGAATCAGCCCGACTGCTCCTCCACCGGCGGTGTCAGCGGTGAATGTGATTGGCTTGGATGGATCGAGCGGCGCCACCCCTTTGATATCGACATCAGAGGTATTTGCCACGGTGACTTCAATTTGAATGCGCTTATCGAGTTCATCGACGGTTCCGTCGCCGTTGTTGTCGACGTCAAACGAGGGCGGAGGGGTGTCTGGTCCGGGATTTGCCGGGCGCGGATACACCACCTTGACCGTTGCCTGCAAGTCCGACGGGGACACTTCCAAGTCAAAGGTAAGTTGCGTGGTGATGACCGTACCGTCTGGTTTTGTGCCTTCGACGTTGGCGACAACTTGCATGGTGCCCGCTGTTGTGCCCGTCACGCGATACTCAGCGAAATCCATCGCTGCGGGGCCCTGATCAGCCAACGTGCCGCTCAACGTCATCCCACCAGGAAGCGGTTTGACCGTGGCGGCGGCAGGGTTGGTCGGGTCAATTGGCGCGGTTGGGTTCGCCTCAATTGAGGTGACTTTCACGTTGGTCAGGTTGGTCTTGGAAAGGTTCTCGACGCGTAGTCGAAGGTCGAGATCTTCACCGACGCGAACCCTGTGCGACCCATTGGTCGCGGGGTTGAACAACGCACCAATGAGGCCATCGCCGACTGTGACGTCGTTTTGGAACGTGTCTTGGCGCCACATCGGCGTTCGTACGGTCAGTGTTACCTTGTAACGGCCTGCTTTGGCATACGTGTGAACAGGGTCGATTCCCACCGCGGTCGTGCCATCTCCAAAATCCCACATGTGGGTGAGTTGTTCTGTGGCGTATGTCGGATGGGTCGATGTGGAAGTGAATTGCACTTCAAGGGGGTTGGAAGGGGCGGCCGAGGAGGTGAATGACGCATGCGGAAGCGCGTTGTCACCAGCAGGATCAGTGGCCTGCCACAGGCGAAGCTGTGATCCCAGACGTTGATCCATTTCGGGAATGATCTCTCCGAACAAATCGTCGCAGTAACTGTTGATATCAATACCGCTGGCACCCGGCCTTGGATCACCTTTGGATCCAACCGAATAAACCAGGGCTCCGAGTGGACCGTCGGGGTCATCAAGTCCTGTTGATGGCGAGCCAAAGTTCCAGGTGTGGCTTTTGATGCCGTTGTCATAGGTATAGGTGTCGACCATGTCTTTGACCAATGGCCAACTCGCCGAGTCGTCATAGGAGTAGAGCGTTGTGAACTTGTAGCCGTCAACGAATGGTCCAGACATGCTGTTCGCATCTGACTTGTTGAGTACGACGAAGTAAAACACGAAGCAGGATTTTTCGGTTGCCGATTCATCGGTGCCGGTGTACTTCTCAATCGTAAATGGCACTTGTGCCCATTCATACGGACTGCTCGCTGGTGGGGTCCAACCGACTGCTTCCTGTGCGAGCGGGCCGGCATTAGTGACCGTGATCATCGCAAGAAGCACCAACATGACCGACAGATAACTCAGGGCCTTGTGTCCTCGGCGACCTGAATGGTGACGACCGTGGCGCATTTCCTCATTCCTCATGCCAGCATCGTAGAAACGAGGAGCGAACGAAGCGCGAACGGGCTTGTGTGATGGTCCTTCCGGCAACACCGGCTCCTCTGGCACCTCAAACCCTCTGCGAAATTTGACGCGTTATGGCTCCATAGGAGCCATAACGCGTCAAATTTCGCCGGGAGGTAGGGAGGGAAAGAAAGCGTTGGCAGACAACATCGACACGCCGAGTACCGTTGGTGCCCGTGAGCGAACACGTGATCAGAGTTGGGATACTTGGCAACGGCAATATCGGCGCGGCCCTCGTCGGTTTAATCGAAGCTCAAGCCGACACCATTGCCGCAAGGACGGGCGTGCGCTTGGAAGTTGCCAAGGTTGCCGTCCGGGCAATGGAAGAGTTGCGCTCAACACACTTGTCTGCCGAGGTCGTCACGACCGATGCACTATCGATCTGCAACGACCCAAACATTGACCTCGTCGTTGAACTTGTTGGGGGAGTGAACCCGGCCAGAGCGTTCGTGCTCGCAGCCCTGCACGCTGGCAAGCCGGTGGTCACAGCCAACAAGGCGCTGATCGCCGCAACGGGCACCGAGTTGTTCGACTCGGCCAAGGCCACGGGTGTTGATTTCTTGTTTGAAGCAGCCGTCGGCGGTGGCATCCCGATTATCCGGCCACTCCGTGAATCGCTCATCGGTGACCGAATCACCCGCATGCTTGGCATCGTGAACGGCACCACGAACTACATCCTCACGAAGATGACCGAAGATGGCGACGCGTTTGACGATGTGTTGGCCGAAGCGCAGCGCCTTGGTTTTGCGGAAGCAAACCCAACGGCCGATGTCGACGGACACGATGCCGCGGCAAAGGCCGCAATCTTGGCGACAATCGCATTTGGTGCAACCGTGAGCGGAGACCAGGTCCACACCGAAGGCATCCGAGACATCACGCCCGATCTCATCGAACGAACGACGCGCCTTGGCTATGTCATCAAGTTGCTGGCTGTGGTCGAACGGATCGTAAGCCCCAATGGCGGTGACGAGGTTGCGGTGCGCGTGCACCCCACGATGGTGCCGACCGATCATCCGCTCGCCTCGGTGCGCATGAGCTTTAACGCGGTGTTCGTGCAAGGCGACGCGGTGGACGACCTCATGTTCTATGGCCGTGGAGCGGGCGGCGGACCAACGGCAACCGCGGTACTCGGCGACATCATCGACGCTGCCCTCAACAACATCCGCGGCGTGCACGCTGATTTGGGTGCCTTGACACCCGCGGTAATCCACTCCATTGATGAGCTGCATGGCGAGTACTACCTCGATTTTGAGGTGCTCGACCAGCCCGGTGTGCTGCGAAGCGTCGCCGATGCGTTGGCGCGTCATCAAGTATCGGTGCGCTCAATGGAACAAACTGATGGCGCTTCGTCGGCTCGAATGAGCCTGATCACGCACATCGTACGTGAAGCCGACGTGCAAGCCGCCCGGCGTGAACTCGCCGATCTCGACGTTGTCGTTGACGCGGGGCGAATCGTGCGGGTCATTGGCAATGACTGACGAGCGACTCGACTATGTGAGCACACGTGGTGCCGCTCCGACCCTTGGCTTCACCGATGTGTTGTTGCGGGGCCTGGCCGACGACGGAGGGCTCTATGTTCCCGCGACCTGGCCAACGATCGACCTTGCCGGTCTGGACGAGATAGCCGGTTATGTCGACGTGGCGACCCGGGTGATGTGGCCGTATGTGGCGGGCACGATTGATCGTGACGCGTTTGAGTCGATCATCACCGAGGCGTACGTAACGTTCCGTGACCCTGCGGTTGTGCCGTTGCGTGATCTCGGACACGGCCAGTGGCTTGCCGAGCTATTCCACGGTCCAACGCTTGCGTTCAAAGATGTTGCATTGCAGTTGGTTGGCCGCTTATTTGACCATGAGCTGACCAGGCGAGGCGAACGAGCCACGATTGTGGTTGCCACGTCAGGCGACACCGGGTCTGCCGCGATTGAAGGATGTCGGGGTCGCGGCGCGCTCGACATTGTCGTATTGCACCCCAAAGGCCGGGTGTCTGACGTGCAGCGTCGTCAAATGACCACGGTGGACGAACCCAACGTGTTCAATGTTGCCGTTGATGGCACGTTCGATGATTGCCAAGATCTCGTCAAAGGTTTGTTCGCCGATCATGAGTTCCGTGATCGGGTCGGGCTGTCGGCGATGAACTCGATCAATTGGGCCCGGGTCATGGCCCAGATCGTCTATTACGTGACCGCGCAACGCACCCTTGGTGGACCGGTTGCATTTTCGGTACCGACCGGCAACTTCGGCAACATTTTGGCTGGCTGGGTGGCCCGCACCACCGGCACGCCAATTGCGCAACTGGTCATGAGTTCGAACCGCAACGACATTCTCACCCGCTGGGCGAGCACGGGTGTAATGGAGATGCACGACGTACACCCCACCATTTCACCGTCGATGGACATTCAAGTGTCGTCGAATGTTGAGCGGTTGCTCTTTGAGTTGTACGGGCGTGATGGTACGGCGGTGGCTGACGCGATGGCTACGTTCCGTGAAACGGGTCGACTCGATGTCGGGGCTGATCGGATGGCACCGGCTTCGGAGATTTTCGCAGCCGCGAGTTTTGACGACGATGCAACTCGGGCTGAGATTCGCCGAACCCACGAGGAGTGCGGTGTATTGATTGACCCGCACACCGCTGTTGGCTTGGCCGCGGCGCGTGCAACTCGGCGTGACTCCAGCGTGCCGATGGTGACGCTGGCGACCGCACACCCGGCAAAGTTTCCTGATGCGGTTGAAGCGGCAACGGGGGTGCGTCCGCCGTTACCCGACTTTCTCGGTGATCTGTTGCTACGAGACGAAAAGTTTGACGACATGGCGAATGATCTCGACGCGTTGCGCGAGTTCGTCTTGGCAAAAGCAACGAACGGGACGAGCTGAGAGCGCCCACTCTGTCGACACTGATTCACTTGAAGCTCGTTACGTTGGGGCGTACAGTACGCGTATGGATGCCGACGCGCCACGTGTGCGAGCGAGCTCGAAAGGACGGATACTCAGTCTCGCTATCGCGTTGGTTGTGATGTCCGCGGGTGGTTATTTTCTGGCAAACGTGCAGCGAGTGCCCAGTGAAAAGTTCTGCACCATGGGACTTGCGATTGGCACCGTGCACGGCACGCAGGTTGTTTCTCAAGACCAAGGTGGGCCTGGCAAAGATGGATGTGACCTACCCGACCATGGCGAGTACCTCGACGTCGGGCCGACGTTGGGTTTCGACTGCAAAGTTCGTGACCAACATGGCAAGGTCATCGACTCGGTTCCGAGCGCCGCCGATGGTACTTGTCGAACCGACGGTTGAACCCTGCGGTAACGGCAATTCGCACCCACCAGCGTGGTGCAACATCCAATCAATTGAGTCGTAACGTCATATGTCTGATTTGAGCTATGGCGATCGTGTGTCCCGTAGGATCAACGGCCATGAAGTACGTCGTTTGCGTTCCCGATGGCTGTGCCGATGAGCCCGTTGATGAACTCGGTGGCAAGACGCCCCTTGAAGTTGCCGACATGCCCACACTGCGCACCCTTGCCGCCACCGCGGAAGTGGGGCGAGCCGCGGTCATCCCCGATGGGATGGCCCCCGGTAGCGACGTGGGAAACATGTCGATACTGGGTTACGACCCGGCCGAATATCACACCGGTCGCGCCCCGATTGAGGCCGCCGCTCTTGGCGTGACCTTGGCGGATGGTCAAGCCGCGTTCCGATGCAACCTGGCTCGCGTTGAAGACGGCATCATGGCCGACTTTGCTGGTGGACATCCAGCCACCGAAGATGCCGCCAAAGTCATCGCGCAGCTGCAAGTGGAACTCGGAGGGCCGGTTGATGGTGGCGAGATCGCCTTTCACCCTGGGGTGCAATATCGCCACATCACGGTTACTCCAAGCTCATGGGCCGATGCGTATTGCACGCCACCACATGATTTGTCCGACAAACCCATCGTCCTCCCGACCGGGAAAGCTGCCGCTCATTTGACCGATCTCATGGACAGGTCGAAGTCGATTGTGGAGGGGTCACCACTTGACGCGAACCAGATTTGGTTGTGGGGACAAGGCACACGCACAGCCTTGCCAACCTTTGGTGATGCCTACCGGCTTGATGCTGGCATGGTCACCGCGGTTGATCTCGTCAAAGGCCTGGGCGTGTTAGCCCAAATGGAAACCCTTGAAGCGCCAGGCGCGACCGGCTGGTACGACACGAATTATGAAGGCAAACGAGACGTTGCACTCCATGCGCTCGAGAACTGGGCGGACCTCTTTGTCATTCATGTCGAAGCAACTGATGAAGCTGGCCACGCAGGCAACGTGGCCGAAAAGGTGAAAGCGTTAGAGAACTGGGACAAGCGCATTCTGGCTGACCTTGTTGAGAACCTTGATTCGATCGGCCCGTGGCGCATGTTGTTGCTGCCCGATCACGCAACACCGCTGCGTCTCAAAACCCATACACCTGATCCGGTGCCGTATTTGCTCTATGACCGACAGACCGAGGCAGTCGGCGGCATCTACACCGAAAACGGGGTCGCGGAGCGACCGGTCGTCGCCGGCTTTGAGCTCATGGGGCGACTCACTTCGGTTCGCTAGCGACACGGGCACACACGATCTGGGGCGTAATCGAGTGCCAGATTGTCAATGTTGCGTCGCACGGCACTAGGTTGGGTTGCACGCTCGTGGCCAATGGATGGCCCATCGGCGATGCAACGCCGGGGCGGTTCACACAGGTTGTCCGGGGTGACCGGCTGCCATTGACAAGTTTTCGGCTCTGGACTGCACGTGCAAGCCGATGCACACGAGGCCATGTTGACCACACAGATGAGGACATCGAAATGAGTGACGGTTCGGGAGATTTCGACCGCTCGCAACTAGAGAGCAAAGACCGTGAACAACTTGTTGTGATTGCGACGACCCTTGGGAAGAAGCCACCTTCTCGGGCACGCAAAGCCGACATTGTTGACCTGATCATGGAACTTGCTGGCGTGCCAACCGGTGGCGGCACCCCGACTCCTGAATCTGGTCCAGCGCCAGAGCCGGCTTCATCGTCTGATTCGGGGACAAAACCGTCACAACCTGCGAGCAGCCAAGCCGAACAAGAAGCGAACAACGGAGCACATGAGAACGCTCAGCCTCGCCCCGAACCTGCGCCACGAGTAGCAGAGCGCCCGCGCCAGGCTGCCTCGGCTCCCCACCAAAATAGTGAACCGGCACCGTCGGAAGCCGGTGGTGGACTGTCCCAATCGCAAACGGACCAAGCAGATGGCTCCGATGAGGCGAACGACGCCGACTTCAACGGGCAACAGGGCGACCCAAACAATCGTCGTCGGCGACGCCGCGGCCGCGGTCAAGGTCCAGTCGATGGTCAACCCGAACCCGAGCCAATCGAGGTCGAAGGCATCCTTGATTTACGAGACGATGGCTACGGTTTCTTGCGCCTTCGTGGGTATCTCGCGCACCGCGATGACAGTTACGTGTCGGTCAAACAGGTTCGCCAGTTCGGTTTACGCAAAGGCGATCGCATAAAAGGCTTATCTCGCCCGCCAGCAAGGTCCGAGAAGAACCCGGCCTTGCTCCGGATCGATGAGGTCAATGGTGCCGAGCCGTTTCTGTCTCGTGAGCGTCCGCGGTTTGGTGACTTGACGCCCGAATACCCAACGGAAATGTTGCGACTTGAGCATCCCGATGATCTCGTTGACATGACCCGTCGCATTATCGACATTGTTGCCCCCATTGGCAAAGGTCAGCGTGGATTGATCGTCGCGCCACCAAAATCCGGCAAGACCACCATCCTCAAAACGATCGCCCGTGCCATCGAACAGAACCATCCTGATGTGCATCTCATGGTGTTGTTGATTGACGAGCGTCCCGAAGAAGTCACGGACTTCCAGCGCTGGGTCGCCGATGGTGAAGTCGTCGCGTCGACCTTTGATCGCCCGTCTGAAGAGCACACGCTTACAGCGGAACTCGCCATTGAACGTGCAAAGCGGATCACTGAATCTGGTGGTGACGTGGTCATGCTGGTTGATGGCATTACCCGGTTGACTCGCGCCTACAACTTGACGGTGAAAGAAAGCGGCCGGTTGATGAGCGGTGGTATTGATGCTGCGGCAATTTGGCCCCCAAAGAAGTTCTTTGGCGCGGCACGCAAACTGGCTGAAGGTGGCTCGTTGACGATTTTGGCGACCGCGCTCGTTGATACGAATTCACGCATGGATGACCACATCTTTGAAGAGTTCAAAGGCACCGGCAACGCAGAGTTGCGTCTTGATCGGCGTCTGGCTGAGTCGCGTATTTTCCCTGCGATTGATGTCACCGGTTCGGGGACCCGTCATGAGGAACTGCTGGTGACGAAACCCGAAGTGAATCAGATCACAAAACTGCGTCGCGTGTTGGCGGCGGTTCCTGATGACCCGGGTCAACCCGGTGGTGCGACGAGTTTGCTCATCGAGCGGCTCCAAGCGTTCAAGACAAACAGCGATTTTCTTAGCGAAGTCGCAAAAACATCGTCGTAAACGTGTTGCGAGCGGCCATCGCCTTTCACGAGGTTGCGATTGGCCGGTACAATTGTTCGTCCCGGATACACCGGGATTATTTCCAGGAGTTTCCCATGAAGGCTGACATTCATCCCGACTACATCGAGACCGCAGTGACGTGTTCGTGCGGAAACTCGTTCACGACCCATTCGACGGTTGCGTCCCTGTCGGTCGAATTGTGCAACGAATGTCACCCGTTCTACACGGGCAAGCAGAAACTGGTTGACACCGGTGGCCGGATCGACCGCTTCGAACGCCGTTATGGGAAGCGCAAGAACGCATCAAGTGCCGCTCAGGCTGACGCCTGACGAGACCTGGCGTCAGAACGCCAGTGACCAACGCGTCCGCTGACCCGGTCGAGCAACTCGCTATCTACGCGAACGAACTCCACGAGGTTGAAGCGCGCCTTGCCGACCCCGATGTGTACGCCGATCGGGCACGGTATGCGGATCTTGCACGGCGGCACAAAGAACTCGAACGAATTGTTTCGTGCGGCAACGCACTCGTGGGGCGCCGCGATGATCGTGACACGGCGCGAGAGATGGCTGCCGAAGTTGATGGTGACGATCGTGACTTGATGCTTGCCGAAGCGCAAGCGGCCGACGCAGATATCGAGCGTCTTGAAGACGAGTTTCGTCTGCTGTTACTCCCACCTGATCCGAACGATCACCGTGATGTGATTGTTGAGATTCGAGGTGCGGAAGGCGGGGAGGAAGCGAACCTGTTTGCGGGCGACTTGTTTGCGATGTACAAGGTGTTCGCGTCGCAACAAGGTTGGACGATCGAAGTTTTGGGCGCAGAAGAATCAGCACTTGGTGGTTTTTCGACGATCACGTTTCGGGTTGCGGGTGACGGGGTGTGGGGTCGGCTCCACCATGAGGCAGGTCCGCATCGGGTCCAGCGGGTGCCGGTCACCGAATCCCAGGGGCGTGTGCATACGTCGTCGGCGACGGTCACCGTCTTGCCAGAGGCTGACGAGGTTGATGTTGAGATCGATCCGAACGATTTGAAAGTTGATGTGTATCGTTCGTCGGGGCCTGGCGGACAGTCAGTTAATACGACCGATTCGGCGGTGCGGATCACGCACTTGCCAACAGGCCTGGTGGTGGCGATGCAAGACGAGAAATCGCAGATTCAAAATAAGGCCCGAGCGTTGGTCGTGTTGCGGAGTCGCTTGTTGCAACTCGCGCAGGATCAACAGCGCGCGGAAGCGTCCGATGCCAGGCGGGGTCAGGTTGGTGGTGGCGGGCGGAGTGAAAAGATCCGCACTTATAACTTCAAAGAAAATCGGGTGACTGATCATCGGATCGGCCTGACGCTCTACAAGCTCGACAAGATTTTGGCGGGTGATTTGTCTGAGGTTTCTGATGCGCTGGTGCACGATGAGCAGCGCCAGCGCCTGCTTGAGCTTGACGCGTCAACACGGTGACCGCCCGCGCCAGCCAGGATCCGTGCTGGCGCGACCTTGCCAATGTGGCAACGCAAACGTTGACAAACGCGGGGATCACAAATGCCACGAACGAAGTGCGATGGCTGGTTGTGGAAGTCGCCGGTCAAGAATCCAGGTTTATTGAAACCGTTGTGCCCGACACATCACAAAGTGCGCGGTTCGCTGAATCGGTGCGCAGACGTGCGACTGGCGAGCCATTGCAGTATGTGATTGGACATTGGCCTTTTCGTAGTCTGGAGCTACTGGTTGATCCGCGTGCGCTGATTCCAAGACCAGAGACCGAAGAGGTCGCCGGGGTCGCAATAGACATTGTCCGCGAATGCGCAACCTCGGAACCGCTTGTGGTTGATCTTGGTGTGGGCAGTGGGGCGCTGGCTTTGGCCATTGCCCACGAAATGCCGGGCTGTCAGGTTTGGGGGGTTGAGCGATCTTGCCAGTCGCTCGCTCTTGCGATTGAAAATAGGCAGCGAACCTCGCTTGAAAATGTGCAGTTTCTGGAAGGATCGTGGTTTGCGCCGCTGCCAAGTGATCTGCGTGGACGTGTTGACCTGGTTGTGTCGAATCCACCCTATGTCGCAACGAGCGACGTGCTCGACGCGACAGTGGTCGAGTGGGAACCTTCGGACGCATTGTTTGCGGGTGTGGATGGGCTCGATGACGTGCGTCACATCGTCACGCAAAGCCAGTCGTGGTTGGGGCCGAAAGGGGCGTTGGTGATGGAAATCGGTTCAAGCCAGGGTGGGGCCGTGCGGGAGTTGGCACACGACGCGGGTTTCAATCACGTGGCGATTCGACGTGACCTTGCCGGTCTTGACCGCATCCTTGTTGCCTCGCGCACCGAACCCTAAGTGATTACCAGCGCCAAGCGATCTCTTCTGAAAAGCCGACCACGTCGTCAGTGAGCGTGAGCGACCCACCTGCGCCATCGGGAACACGCCCCGACCACGAGCCAAAGACTTGGTGACCAACGTTGCACAACACGCCAATATTGATGGCCGAAGGCTTGTCATAAACAGGGGTGAGCGTCAGATCAAGCGATCCGTCTTGTGAGCGCACATGCCACGGTTTCATTGGGTCTTTTGGGTCGTAGTCCCATTGCAGTTCTTTACCGATCTTGTTGGCGACCCCATCGATGATGATGCCGTTTTCGGTGACGCCGGTGCCGTCGGTCCATTTCGAACCCATTTGGATCCCAACGGTCTGCCCATTTGTGGTCGTGCCCGAGCCACCGGCCCAGTTCCATTTCGCACGGTACGGCCATCGTCCCCGCCCAATGTCGTTGGTGGCCCAGTCGACTTTGTCGCCACCGATTTGGCGTGAATACGACGCAGTTTTGAGCGAACCGTGGACTCGACGTGCCTGATGCTTCGAGGTGTATTGAAAGCGAGTTGAACTCCACGGCACGACCACGTTGATGGATTCATGTCCGGCCGGTCGATCTACGACAACGTCGAACGTGTTACGCCCGCCGCCTTTAGCCCGCCAATCCGCGCTGATCTGGGTGCCGCCGTCGACTTCAGCGATTTGGGCGTTGAATCGCTTTGAGCGAAACAACAGCGGAGCGGAGCCTGGAACGTCGGGAAAATGAATCCCTCGACCAAACGGTGCAAGGTGGACGACCCGCCCCGATTTACCACTCGAAAAATCAGCCCATTCGAGTGAGACGAGGCCGACATAATCGAGGCTTGCAAAGGTGACTGATGCGCAGCCATCCCCAAAGAGAAATCCCCAGTAGTTCCATCTTTTGGTTCGTCCCCATCCGCTCAGGTTGGCCCGGATGAGTGGCACGCGTGACCATCCCACCGCGGCGTCATTCAACAATTTGCCGTCTTGGGTACACAGGTCGGTGGTCTCGGTCAGTTCTCGTTCATGGGTTGCCACGATTGGGAACACTACCGTCGTGGTGTGCCTGTCACGCCGCAACCCACTGTGATCAACGTGCCCTCTGATGTTTCACTTGATGCGATTATTAATCGGGCGGTGACGGAACTCGAGGCTGGCAATGCGATTGTCGTGCCGACCGATACGGTCTATGGCGTCGCCGCACATCCCAAGCGACCAGTGGGCATCGAACGACTCTTCGCACTAAAAGAACGCGATCGTGCCAAACCCTTCGCCGTCTTGGCCGCAGACACAACACAGGCGATGCAACTATTTGACCTTGGCTCACTTGATGATGGAGCGCAAAGTGCCGTCAACGAGCTTGTTGCGAATGCGTGGCCTGGTGCGCTCACGTTGGTTGGCCACCGGTGTGCCACGTGGATGAATGTTGACCTTGGAGGTGACCCGTTGACCATCGGCGTGCGGGTGCCAGCGTCACCGGTGGTGCGTGCCATCGCGGCGCGTGTTGGGCCTCTTGTGACCACGTCTGCGAATCGTTCGGGTGAAACAACGCCAAGTAGCGCGTTGCAAGCGGCGCGATCTCTTGCTGGAGAGGTCGCTTTGGTGCTTGATGCGGGGCCTGGTGGAAGCGTCCCATCAACAGTGTTGGACATAACCCAAGTGCCATTTGCGATTGTGCGACAAGGTGCGTGCAATCCAATTGCGTGCGGTGTGCCCGATACGCTGATGCGTAATGAGTGACCAAGTGCAACCCATGCGAGAACACGGTGTTGGACTGTGGGTCGGGCTGGTTGTGGTGTTGATCGGACTTTTTTTGGTTGTCGTGCTCAATGAGAACGATGCTGCCGCACTCGGGGGGAGTGCGCTGATCGTGTTCGGTGCAATGGCCGGGGCACTGAGTTTCAACGAGCCGCCCAAAAAGGACGACTAATCAAGCGAAAAAGAAGCGGCAAACTTACGGGTCAGGCGACGAAGTCGAACGACCCGTCCGCTGCAAGCATGACGCCATGGCCCACACATTCAGCAGACTCAATAGCGTCCATTGCATCAGCGTTTGTGCTCGTACCCCAAGCTCGACGGCCATCTGGCGTCAACGCCGTAATGATCGCCTTTTCGGGATTGTCATCCCGATCGTGCATCACCGTGCACGACTCAACCGACGCTGCCCCGTCGTACCCTTCGGCAACCGCAAGAGAACCGACCGCATCAATCTCGTCCTGGGGCTTCGCCCACGCAAACCCATTTGTCGACGGCTCAGTGGCATAGACCCCGAACGCGTGCTTGGTAAAGAAACCACCATTGGCAGTGACAAGGCCGGTCCCCCCGGTTTCACGCAACAACTCAACGGTGCGCGCAATCGAATGCGACACGTAGTTGCTCCAAGGGCCACCCGCGAACGGCAACCCACCGGTCACGGTCAATTGGCGATCGATTGACAAGCCAATCTCGTGTGCGGCAAGTTGCACGGCGACAGGGAAACACGAATACACATCGACATGGGTGAGACCCTCTGCGTCAACACCCGCAAGCTGCAACGCAAGCCGTCCCGCGATCCGCATCGATGGCGAATCAGCAAAACTTGCCCGATTCGACATGTACTGCGAATCAAGCCCTTCGGTGCCCGCCAACGGGAAGACGAAACGATCCGACGATATGCCCAGCGACTTGGCCTTCGCGAGCGACGTAATGATCAGTCCCGCGCCTTGATCGACACGCTCAAACGAGTTCACTACCTTGCGATACGGAAATCCGACCATGCGATTGCCGTTCTCGGGCGAGTCAATCGACTCGGCACTATGAGCGACACGATTCCACGCGTGCGGATTGTCAACCGACACGTTGCTGAGTGCAGCAGTGACTTGTGCGATGCGAGCCCGGTTCTCTTCTAACGACCACCCATTCGCCGCACGCCATGCGCTTTCAAACATCGGGTAAATCTGAATTGGCCACAGCACCCCGCGCATCATCTCGGTGTCAAGAAGCAACGGAAGATCCGAGTCGGCCCACGCATCCGGGCTCAAATCAGGATCCTGAACAGTCCAGCCGGGGGTTTCTCCGGCACGTTTCGCCCGTGCTTTCGATGCGCCCGCCTCGCCACCGGCAACCAAGATGATCTCGGCGGTACCCGACGCAATGTCATTGCATGCGCCGTTCACCACAACCTGTGGAACGTTGCCGCCAATATGCGTATACATGGTGGTTGCCTGATCACACCCCAGTGTGTTGGCGACAAGGCGTGCCGGGTCTCGGTACTGCCATCCGAACACGTTCACCGAACGCACCGAATCAGCTTTCGTCACAATTGACGGTGCACCCGCGTCATCTGCAGCGGCGCGCAACGCATCAACCATGAGCTCAAAGGGCTCGCGCACCGGTGCACCTTGGTCAACGCGCTGGTTGATTTGCCCGGCACCGACAATGACCGGAATACGTTCCTCGTTGGTCGTCATTGCACTAGTTGAGTACGAAACCACCACAATTTGGCAATCGACAACACCACGCGAGTCCTACGCGCACAGCGACGCTTTGTAGACTCGGCGCATCAACATCGAATTTTGCTGTACCGGAAACATGTGTCGTTCCCCAATGGCCGAGGCCTATGCGCGTCGCGCACTCAATGGCCGTGCGGGCACGTTCGTGGTGTCATCAAGTGGGCTCATGCAAGGCGGTCGGAGCGTGCCCGACGAAGTCCTACACCTGCTTGGGTCACAAGGTATCGATGTGAGTGGGCACGTGAGTCGCCAATTCAATGCTGAGATCATCGCGAACGCGGACCTGATCCTTGGGATGGAACGCCGTCACCTCACCGAAATCGTCGCAATCGACGCGGACGCATACCGCAAGACGTTTACGTTGCCCGAGTTTGTGCACCGCCTTGACTTGCTTGACCTTGACCCAGCACAACCCGCGACATTGGCCGAAATCTTGGATCAGATCGCACAAGATCGAACTCGACGTGACGTACTGCGGGTCACCATTGATCAAGAAGTTCCTGACCCGATGGGCAAATCGACGAAAACGTTCGAACGGGTCGCAAAACAAATTGACGAGATGATTCAGTTCATGGTTGCAAACGTGTGGCCCGAGGCCGAACCGACCGTTGCGAGCGTGCACTGATGCGACTCGCTATCGGATCGGATCACGCCGGCGTCGATCTCAAGGCAGAACTAACCGCCGCATTGCGCGGCGACGGTCACGAAATCATTGATGTGGGCACCCACAGCGACGAGTCAGTCGACTATCCAATTTTTTGTGCCGCGGTCGGCCGGATCGTGGCGACCAACACGGCTGAACTTGGCATTGTGCTCGGTGGATCAGGCCAAGGCGAACAGCTCGCCGCGAACAAGGTCGCAGGTGTGCGCGCGGCGCTTTGCAACGACCTCTACACCGCGCGCATGGCACGGCAACACAACGACGCAAACGTGCTCTCAATTGGGGCACGAGTGGTTGCCGGTGCGCTCGCGCTAGAAATTGTGCGGCTGTTCATCGCAACACCATTTGAAGGCGGCCGTCATGCGCGGCGAATCGAAGAACTCAGCCGCCTCGAGGCGCTACTTGGAAACCCCGACGCGCAAGACGCGTACCTCAGCGAACTGTGGGACGCGGCCCCGGCCGCGTCTCGAGGCAATCAACAAACTCTTTTCCCTCTTCAAGGAGCATGACCACTATGTCCTGGCCCGCAGCACGTGACGACGAACTCTTTGGTCTGATTGACCATGAGGTTGCCCGCCAGAACACGACCGTGCAACTCATTGCATCCGAGAACTTCACGTCGCCCGCGGTGATGGAAGCGACCGGATCGGTGCTCACCAACAAATATTCCGAGGGCTATCCAGGCAAGCGCTACTACGGCGGAAACGAAGTCATCGACCAAGTTGAAGACCTCGCCCGTGACCGGGTCTGTGAACTTTTTGGCGCCGAACATGCAAACGTGCAGCCACATTCGGGGGCAAACGCGAACCTCGCGGTCTACCAGGCACTCCTCGAACCTGGCGACACCGTGCTCGGTTTGCGCCTCGACCAAGGCGGCCATCTCACCCACGGATCACCCGTGAACGCAAGTGGCATCCTTTACCACTTTGAGGCCTACGGCGTGACCGAATCAGACGAACGCATTGACTTTGATCAGGTTCGTGACGTGGCGCTTCGCACCAAACCAAAGATGATTGTCGCGGGCGCAACGGCGTACCCTCGCATCATTGACCCCCAGCCGTTTCGTGAAATCGCCGATGAAGTTGGCGCGCTCTTCATGTTTGACGCGGCTCACATCGCCGGTCTGATCGCAGGTGGCGTGCATCCCAGCCCGGTGCCGTATGCCGACGTGGTGACCTTCACGACGCACAAGACGCTACGCGGCCCGCGTGGTGGTTGCATTCTTACCCGTGAAGAACATGCCAAGGCGATCGACAAGTCGGTCTTTCCCGGTATGCAAGGCGGCCCACTTGATCATGTGATTGCCGCGAAAGCCGTCGCATTTCGTGAAGCGGCCACGAGCGAGTTTGCGAACTATGCGCAACAAATCGTTGACAATGCCAGTCATCTTGCGGCCGCATTGGCAAAAGGTGGGTTGCGTCTCGTATCCGGTGGCACTGACAATCATCTTTTGCTCGTTGATTTGCGGTCATTCAAAGAAGACCTCTCCGGTAAGAAAGCACGTCTTGCACTCGACCGTGCGGGTATTTCGCTCAATGAGAATACGGTTCCTGACGACCCACGCCCGCCCTACATCACGAGTGGGTTGCGAATCGGCACGCCCGCGGTGACCACCCAAGGCATGGGCACCGTACAAATGGAGCGAATCGCCGAGCTCATTTTGCAAGTACTGAACCATCACACCGACGATGCGGTCATCGCGAGCGTGCGTGATGATGTTGCCGCACTGTGCGCCGATTTCGAACCGTATCCCGCTCTTTGAGTCATGCTGCGTTGGACCAGCCTCGCACTCGTGCTGGGGGTGACCGTAGCGGTGACCGCGGTGTGCACACCGATTGTGCGTGCGATTGCAGTGCGACGGGGCTTGGTTGTACAGCCTGACGCAGAACGCATTCACAAGTGGCCGGTCCCGCAACTCGGTGGCATTGCCATGTTTATTGGCTTTCTCGCTGGGCTTGCCACCGCCTGGTTGTGTGGCGGTTTTCAAGAAGTCTTCGCAGTTCGCTTGACCGTGATCGGTCTCGTCATTGGCCCCGCGATCGTGTGGCTGGTTGGCACCATTGATGACTTGCATGAAGTGTCAGCCCCGGCAAAAACGGCGGGACTCGTGCTCGGCGGCTCGGCGTTGTACTGGTTTGGAATCTCCATGGACTACTTCCGCATTCCGTTTGCGGGAACAATCGTGTTGAGCGCCGATTGGAAGCCGCTCCTTGTGGTGTTGTGGGTGTTCGCGATGTCGAACGCGGTCAACTTGATCGATGGTCTCGATGGTCTGGCAGCTGGCATCGTCGCAATCGCGTCGGGCTCGTTCTTGTTGTATGGGCACAAATTGCTCACCGCAGGAGTACTGACGTTCGACAACCCGTCGATACTTATTGCAACCATCATCTTGGGTATGTGCCTGGGGTTTTTGCCATTCAATTTTCATCCGGCAAAGATTTTCATGGGAGACGGCGGCGCACTGTTACTTGGCACGCTCATGGCCGTGTCAACCATGTTGGTTGGGGGTCGAACAACCGAACCGTTTAGTGGACAGACCTACTTCTTTTTTGCGCCCTTGTTCATTCCGATCTTCATTTTGGGCGTACCGATCATCGACATGGTGTTCGCGATTTTTCGACGTGCACGGAGCCGATCGGGTGTTGCAACCCGTGACATTGACCATCTGCATCATCGTCTCATCCGCCTGGGCCATGGACATTGGCGCAGCGTCATCATCTTGTGGTCGTGGACGGCGCTACTGAGTGCGTTTGTTCTATTTCCGGCGTATTCGGGGCGCGGAAATGGTCTCGTGCCACTCGGGGCACTGGCTTTGGGATTGGCGTTGTACACCTGGTTTCGACCACGACAACTCCGTGGCGGCGCCAACGACGATAACGATGAAGCCACAGCCCACATTGACTCCGTATCGCCGGACGCAAGTGACGCAGACGATTTTGTTCGTATCGATCCATCACGTTAGATTGCGTTTTCATTCACAAGCCCGATGAGCGACACTGCGCGCAGCGGAATTCCGTGTGTTGCCGCCACCGACCCATGCTGAGAGCCGTGTTCCAACGACCTCATTCCCAACTCGCAATGCCAACGCACCACGCGTGGTCGCATGGGGAAATGTCGGTTCCGCGCGGGTTATCGCAACACGATTTTTTCTCGGCGTTGAGACCAACATTGTGCAAGAGTGCAGTCGTGGCGCAAGACACAGAGAACAACACGTTGCGGCATTTGTCAGGTGGCCTTGAGTTCGCTGTTTTCGTCACCTTGGCGGCATTGCTTGGAACGTGGATTGACACACGCCTGAACACGTCTCCGTGGTTTCTCGTCGCGATGTTGATCGTTGGATTTGTCGGTGCAACCTGGCTACTCCTACGCAGCCTGACCACCCCACACAAGGGCGACGACACGTGACGCGAGTGTTGCAACACCCCGGTTGGCTGATAGCTGCGAGCATTGTCGTAATCGGAATTGGCGTCGCATTGAGCATTGCCACCGACGATCACTTGCTGCGTGGAGTACTCATTGGCGGCGCCCTTGGAATCGTAAACCTCTTGATTGGCTCATACTTCACACAACGTGCACTGCATGGCGAGCCCGGAGCGGTCATGATCAACATCGCGGCTGGTTTTGCTGCCCGATTCTTGGTACTTGCTAGCCTGCTGTTCGTCTTTACCGTGGGCGACGCGGTGAGCCCGGCAGGGTTTGGTCTCACATTCCTTGCATTTGTATTTGTTTACTTCGCTATTGAATTCACGTTGGCATTTCGTATGAAAGTACAAAAACCCGCATGATCGTTGCCATTGAGTCCGGACACGTCGTTGAAGAACTCTTGGATTTCCCGGTTATCGGAGACCTGAGCGCGCACCAAATCTTGCTGATTGTTGCGTCAGCGCTCATGATCGGCGTGTTCTGCTGGGCGGCCAAAGCGTTGCCAAAAGCCCCAAAGAAAACAGGCTTTCTCGCGTTCCTCGAGTACGGGCTCGTTTGGGTGCGTGACGAAATCTGTTACGCATTCCTCGGTCCGCACGAAGGGCGCAAATACCTGCCCCTCATTTGGACTCTGTTCTTCTTTATTCTGGTTTCGAACCTGCTCGGTTTGGCTCCTTTCCCGGTGTACATGCACGGCAAGACCGATGCGTTCACCGTCGCCACCGGCAACATTGCGGTGACGTCGGCTTTGGCGCTCATTGTCTTCGTCGTGACCCAAGCTGCCGGATTCATCAAACACGGACCCATCAAGTACTTCGGCACACTCGTGCCCGCTGGTGTTCCCACCGTGATTGCGCCGTTGATCTTCCTTATGGAACTCATTGGTCTGTTCACCAAGCCGTTCGCTCTCCTTATCCGGTTGTTCGCCAACATGATCGCTGGCCACGCCCTTTTCGCAATCCTGTTTGCGATGTTGATTCCCACCATTGGCGCACTGTCGATCGCCAACATCGGCTTGTCCGCAATCGGCGTGGTCGGGATTCTCGGCGTATTCCTCCTCGAAACCCTGATCGCACTCTTGCAGGCGTACATCTTTACGGCGCTTGCTGCCACATTCATTTCAACGGCCGTTTCCGAAGGCCACTGATCCACGTTCCCCATCACAAGGAGAAAAACCCATCATGAACCTCATTGGACTGATCCAGATCCTCGCTGCAGAAGCGGCAAGCTTCGGTCCGCTCGGCGGCGGCATCGGTGCCGGTCTGGCTGCTATTGGCGCCGGTCTGGGTATCGGTCGTCTCGCACAGGGTACTGCTGAAGGTATGGCCCGCCAGCCTGAAGAGTTCAGCCGCCTCCAGAGCTTCGCCATCATCATGGCCGCGCTCGTCGAAGGTGTTGCACTCTTCGCGGTTGTGGTCAGCTTCCTCGCAATGGGTAAGTAGGCGTTGCCAAACATGCTGCCGCTTATCGCCGCAGAGGATGGCCCCAGCCTGATCGAGTTTCAGTTGCCGACGTTCCTTTGGACGTTGGGACTGTTCCTGGTCACGCTCTTCATTCTCTCCAAACTTGCGTGGCCCATGCTGCTCAAGAAAATGGAAGAGCGCGAAGTGCGCATCACCGAAGGTTTGGCCAAAGCCGAAGCCGCAGAAGCTCGCGCTCAAGAACTCGCTGAGCAACAAGAGCAGATCTTGGCGCAAGCGCGCGTCGAGGCCAAGCAATTGCTCGCAGAAAGTCGGGCCGCTGCTGAAACGCAGCGTGCGTCGTTGATGGAAGCCGCGCAGGCCGAGATCGGTGACGAGCGTGAGCGTGCCAAACGCGAGATTGAGCTTGAGCGTGCTCGTGCGGTTGACGAACTGAAAGCGACCACCGTGGACCTCACCCTGGCTGCTTCAACCCAGTTGTTGCGCCGTGAGCTTGACGACGCTGATCATCGACGCTTAGTGACTAACTTGATTGACGAGTTGGCTGCACGCGACGTGGTCAATGAGGTGGCAGGCCGACTGTGAGTACGACGAACGTGGTTGCCCGTGTCTACGCTCAGGCGCTTTTTGAGATCGGGAGCGCCGATGGGTCGCTTGCCAATCTCGTTGAAGAGCTGCGAGCGGTGCGCAATGTGATCACCGAACTCGAACCTGACGTGCGTGCCTTCATTGAAATGCCACAGCTCCCTCGGGGAGAGAAGTGGCAGGTCCTTGAAGCCGCATTCGGGTCACACGTGTCGCACAACGTGCTCGGGTTGTTACACGTCCTTGTTGATCGACGCCGCGAAGCGGTGCTGGTCGATGTGGTCACCGAGTTCGAAGCACTCGTTGATGCAGCACGCGACCGGGTGTCGGCCAGTGTGGTGACGGCTCGTCCACTCGACGACGATCTCATCGCCGCAATTCAAGCCGAACTGCAACGTCAAACCGGGAAAGAAGTTGTGCTCGACCAAAAGGTCGACCCACAGATGATCGGAGGCGTACGTCTCAGCCTCGGCGACTTAGTCGTGGATGGGACAACCCGTCGTGCCTTGCACGACATGCGCCGCACCCTCGCCAGTTCCCTGGCATAAGGAAAGAACATGGAAATCAGGACCGACGAAATCAGCTCCATCATCCGCCGTCAGATCGAAACGTTCGACGTTGATCTGGCCGTTGACGAGGTGGGAACCGTACTTGAAGTGGGCGACGGTATCGCCCGTGTGTATGGGCTCGCCAACGTTATGGCTTCCGAGATGGTCGAGTTCGAAAACGGCTCGCTTGGCCTCGCACTGAACCTCGAAGAAGACTCGGTCGGTATCGTTATCCTTGGCGAGTACACCGACATTCGCGAGGGCGGAACCGTCAAGCGCACGGGTCGTGTGTTGTCGATCCCCACCGGTGAAGGCCTCATCGGGCGAGTCGTGAACCCGCTGTCGGAACCGATTGACGGCAAAGGCCCCATTGAAATGGCCAAGATGATGCCGGTGGAAGGTGCGGCGCCAGGTATCTCTGACCGCCAACCAGTTACCGAGCCGCTCATGACGGGCATCAAGGCAATTGACGCGATGATCCCGGTTGGTCGTGGCCAGCGTGAGTTGATCATCGGCGACCGTGAAACGGGTAAGTCGACGGTTGCGATTGACACGATCTTGAACCAAAAAGACACCGGCGTTATTTGCGTGTACGTCGCCATTGGTCAGAAAGCTTCAACGGTCGCTGGTGTGGTTGAAACCCTCACCAAGCATGGCGCTATGGACTACACGATCGTGGTTGCCGCCACCGCAGACGACCCCGCACCGATGCAGTACATCGCACCGTACGCCGGTTGTGCAATGGCCGAGTACTTCATGTACGAGAAGAACATGCACACCCTGTGTGTGTACGACGACCTGTCGAAACAGGCCGCGGCTTACCGTGAACTTTCACTGCTGCTTCGCCGCCCGCCAGGCCGTGAGGCATACCCGGGTGACGTGTTCTACATTCACTCTCGTTTGTTGGAGCGCTCCGCGAAACTCCACGACGACTTGGGTGCCGGTTCGCTGACCGCACTGCCGATCATCGAAACCCAAGCCGGTGACGTGTCCGCGTACATTCCGACCAACGTGATCTCAATCACCGACGGTCAGATCTACCTTGAGC
>CAZJAZ010000013.1:0-48523 GCA_964544305.1 uncultured Iamiaceae bacterium
TGCTATTCCAGGACATTGGGAAGGTGATCTGATCTTAGGTAAGAACAACGCTTCGGCTATTGGCACACTCGTGGAACGTGCCACCCGGTTCGTGATCTTGTTACACCTACCAGATGATCACACTGCTGCGTCTGTGCGTGACGCGATGACCAACGCGATACAAGATCTGCCCGCGCATTTGAAGAAATCGATCACTTGGGATCAAGGCGTCGAGATGTCAGAACATGCCCAATTCACAATAGACACGAATATCGCCGTGTACTTCTGTGACCCGCACTCACCATGGCAACGAGGCACCAACGAGAACACCAACGGGCTCCTACGCCAATATTTCCCAAAAAGCACGGACCTTTCAGTCCACGACGCCGAACGCCTTGCCCAAGTCGCTCACAGCCTCAACACTCGACCCCGCAAAACCCTCATGTGGCAAACTCCAGCACAAGCACTCAACAACTTCATTGTCGCGACCACCGATTGAATCCGCCATGCATAACTGGACAAAGAACGCGGCCGGGCCGATTCTTAGGCGGGTATCCAGTTGCCGTGGAACCCATAGGGAATACGCACCGGAAGATCGACTTGAGCAACCGACTCCAGCGTTGACGAATCCAAAACCGCCAAATGACTGTGTTCACCATCGGGTTCATGCACAAAGCCCATCAACACACCGTCATCTTCAGCGGCATCATTACCTGCCGGAACAAACACAAATTCACCAACGACCGCGCCCGCACCAAAATCACGCGTCACCATTTGGTCCGATACGAAGTCGTGGCGGGCAATACCATCACCAAACGTCGAATCTCCTGTCGCATCAACCGACGACATCACGGTGTAGCCAAAGCGGTGTTCACGGCCAGCGAAACGCTCATCAACACGAGGAAACTCGTGACCACCATCAGCAATCACCGTTGTACTCACCGACCCAGTCGACCGATGCAGCCGCCAGCGCTCCAAAACCGGCACACCCTCATTTGGACCAAGCGGATCAGACGCAAACATTTTTGCGTGCCGAGCCAAATCAATGACGACATCATCACCATCATCAAATGCGTTCAACGTATGGAACACATAGCACGGGTCGATCGCAAACCACTGCACATCGTCGGCTTCACCGTCTCGCGGCAACACGCCAACCCGTGCCGGATACGAGTCTTCCCACCGATACGGCAATGCCGCACCGCCCACCGCCAGATCCATGTCAAAAATGACACCCAAATCGAAAATGATGACCGACGACTCGGTAATCGCACAGTCATGCAACATGATCGGACCGGTCGTGGGCACGTCCACCAATCGGCGCACCCGCCCGTCAACATCAACCACGCTGTAACGAACTTGGTTTCCCCAACCAAAAAAATAACTCACCGTGTGTAACTCGCCGGTGACAGGATCACGATGGGGATGCGCACTGAACCCACCACCAAGCGTGCCATCAAAATCGCACGGCCCAATCGTGTCGAGTTCGTCGGTGAGCTCATAGGGATTCGAGCCCGCCTCAACCAATGCAAACGTTCGTCCTGCGTGGCCGATCACATTGGTATTCGGCGCAAAATCAAAACCACCATGCACCGGGCCGAGACGTGGCTGTTCGCCGAGACGACCCGCAACCTCGGCATTGCGCACCCAACGATTGCGGTACCACTCGGCTTTGCCATCTCGGAGGCGAAGACCATGCACCATGCCCACGCCAGTAAACCAGTGATACGTTGCCGGATCGACGTCGCCAAACGGGTTTGGGCCATTGCGTACATAGCGGCCGTCGAGAAATGTGGGCAGCGTGCCGTGAACCGTGAGGTCGGTGAGTGTTTGCTCGTGCGCGACCGGCGCAAGGATTCCCTCAAGATAACGATTCGTGCTCATGTGATGCCTCCTTGACGACTGAACCCTCGGTATCCGGCGATTGCCCCCGATTCAACCAGCAACGCGACCATGCGTGCGCCGATTTTTGGAGGAACACGATCAAGAATCCGATCGACTCGTCCTGCGAGCGCAACGAATCGTTCTTCTCGCTTGAGTTGCGCGCACAGCCAAACGCCAGACGCCCAGGCGTATTGCACCACACCAGCCGGCCGGATCTTCTGCTCATCAATGCCGTGTTTGTAATCGAAATGGGCATGCGCGCGGCCACCGGCGTACGCCCGATGGACTCGAATTGCACACGATGCACTTGCCGCGTGATGAATGACTTCAAGGTTCTTCTCAAGGACAACGGGCACACCCAACCTCGACAGTCGGTAACCCCAATCAACGTCTTCCCAGCCATACACACGGAAGGTCTCGTCGTATGGTCCAACTTGATCAAAAATTGCACGAGGGATTGAACAATTCGCCGCCCAATACTTCCACCACGTGGCCGGTGGTGCGCCGTACGCGGCGTCACGCAATCGACTATTCGCAGGACGCCCATAAACGCGGGCATAGGCCGAACCGTCGAGTTCATCGTGACACAACCCAATTGCCCCAACCGGCTCGTCACCAATATGCGCGGCAACGTGTGCTGACACGAACGTTGACGGAACCTCCAAGTCATCGTCGCATCGGACAAGCAATCTGCCTTGGGCTGTTGCAAATCCCGCGTTGAGCGCCGCGCTTCGCCCCTGATTCTCTTCTAGCACGACAAGGCGCAGCGGCAAGTCCGTCGCCGCTTTTGCGACCTCGACCGAGTCATCGACCACCCCATCGACGACCACAATCAACTCCCATGACCCTGCAAAATCTTGCGCGCGCATCGCCTCAAACAACACCGGCAACCGCGACGCCCCACGAAACGTTGGCACGACGATCGACACATCCACTTGCGTCACTCAATTGCCCCTTTGCCTTCCAGGTAGCCTGCTCGAGCAGCGGCATCGACCAGCAAACAAATCATGCGGTACGCGTGGGCCTCAGGCAGAACCGTGAGCGTCAGATCAATTCGAGACGCCATGCGTGCAAACTGCGATGGGGTGAGCCGACTAAGCCCGTCTACCAAAGCCGACCACGTGCTTGCTTTCGCGCCGAGTGTCGCCGCACCCAAATAGTTGGTGCCATGCTTTGCGTCAAAACGGGCCCGTGCCACGCCCGATGCATGCGCACGTCGCACCCGTGTGGCGACATCAATGTTCGCGGCGTGGTGAATCGTTTCAAGCGCGGGTTCCAATGCGATTGGCACACCTATTTGAACCAACCGATAGCCCCAATCGATGTCTTCCCAGCCATAACGGGTAAATGACTCGTCGTAGGGGCCAACGCGTGCAAACACTTCACGGGTCACCGAACAGTTTCCGGCCCACATCAGCCACGAGTCGCCCAGCGCGCCCGAGTACGCGCCCGCCCGAACTTGCGCGTCATAACGACAGCCATACACTCGACCATAAGGAGTGTCGCCGTAGACGTTTCGGTACAACCCGACCACGCCAACTGGATCAGATCCCTCGTGCGCACGTGCCTGTTCGCTTAAGTAATTCGCACTCGGGGCGAGATCATCGTCGCACCGAATGAACACCGAACCCTCTGCCGATTCAAAGCCAGCATTGAGCGCCGCGCTTCGCCCCTGGTTCTCCTCGAGAACCACGACACGCACCGGCAAATCTGTTGCCGCGTGAGCGACCTCAACCGAATTATCCACCACCCCATCGACCACCACAATCAACTCCCACGATCCCGAAAAATCTTGTACTCGCATCGCCTCAAACAACACCGGCAACCGCGACGCCCCACGAAAAGTAGGGACGACGACCGACAGATCCACCGTTGTCATGAGCGAGAAGGCTCAGCTGGAATCAAACCGAGGTCCGCAACAATCCGCATGACTCGGTCCCGACCAGCGCTTGGCGCAAAGTTCTGTTCCCAGCGTGTTCGAGCCGCGGCGCAGTGCTGTGCCACCTCGGCTTCATCAAGTGACAAGAATGCACGCAATACCCGAGTCGTGTCCGCCACGTTTCCCGCCTTAGTCACCCACGGATGATCCGGTCCGACCACCTCGCACAATGCCCCCGCATCACTCACAATGACTGGGCGGCCAAAGGCCATCGCTTCGGCCGCAACTAAGCCGAACGGTTCTGCCCACACCGATGGCACAGCAACGACGTCAACGCTGGCAAAGAACTCGTCACGTGGCACCCAACCCAAGCGATCGACGCGAGCAACGTCGCGCAGTGCTTCGTCAATACGCGCGGCCTCGGAGGTGGGGACCAACCGGCTATCGCCTGCCAACACCAATTCCACTTTTCGCCCATCGGCGCGGTCAAGGCGCTGCATCGCTCGTGCCAGCACGTCGAGCCCCTTGATCGGCGAGAAGCGTCCGATAAAGCCAATACGGACCGGCTGTGAAGCATCCGTGAGCCGTTGTGCAAGCAGCGGGAGATCGTCCGTCCAGTTTGCTAATACCACCGAATCTGCAATGCGAGACCGCATTGAGGCAGATGGAACGTAGACCCGTTCAACGCCTCGACGTGCAAACTGCCACAAGCGCCGCTGCAAAGCGGTCGGTTCTTGATGCAGGGTCACAATTCGACGATGGTGTGCACCGGCCAAGGCCACAGCAGGCACCAACCCGTTACACCACCACAAATCTCCCGTGAGGCGGCCACGCGAGGTGGCCAAATTTCGCAAGTAACTTCGACGATCCTGTGCTGGAATTTGAACCACTGGAAAGTCATTTGCACTGGCAAGATCTTTCGCACCGGCCGGAAATTCGGGTACGACAATGCGAACATCACAGCCCAGTTCTCGTAGCGCTTGCGCCATTGCGATCAACATGATCTCTCCCCCACCGATCGTGCCGTTGTTTGAGATCAGGTCAACCGACGAGTTCACCGAACTAGCTCCATTGGCACCAGATCGGCAGACGGCGCGCGCTTTCGTACCAAATACGCCAGCGCAAACCCGATCGCCGTCGCTGCACCAAGTTCAACGAGCACCTCACCAAGGTTCAACGCGACAACGGCAATTCCAATGAGCGAGGCCTCAAACATGGGTTCTCGGTCGGTTGTTTCAAGAGCCACAAGCGCGAGGAACAACCCGATCATGAGAATGGCAAAGAAAAACATGCCGACTCCGCCGGACTCATTGAGCAGCGCCAAATAGCTGTTGTGGAAGAAAAACTGTGTCGTTCCAAAGTTCACCATGACCGTTGCGGTGCCGGGGCCATGACCAATGATCGGCTTTTGTTTGACCGCCTGAAATTCTTGGCTGGTCACGCGGTCACGCAACAGGTCACTTCCGGCTCGGTCGCTAAAGGGCCCGATCTGTTGCAAACTTGTTGGGGTCAATGCGACCGCGAGCGTCACCACAATAACCGCCCCGAGCGCCGGTATCGGGCGTAGTTTTCGTCCAACTACAACCCACGCGGAGGCCAAGATCGCCGCCAAAATTGCGGTACGCGAATACGTCAAGAACAAGCCGACCGCGAGAATCCCGCCGTAAATAACCTGATTGCGTCGCCGCGTAATGCCCCAAAGCGAGATTCCACCTAATACCACGATCAGCATGCCCGCCACGTTGGGGTCACCGAAAAGCCCGGTGAGTCGCCCCTGATACGTTGACACCGGAAGCAACGCGATTGATACAGAGACCGCAAAGATCAATCCAACTTGTATGCCTCGCAACGCGATGCGCCACGACAACAAACCGCGCGCCAAACCAGCGATTACCAACACATACACCAACATGTGCAAGAGACGCTTGAACATGTCGACCTGAAAAAGCGCGTTGACAAAGCCAGAAAGCACGAAAGCGGCAAAGAGCGACCCCAACGCCATGCCAGCCCATCGCGGAATTCTCGCCAACCCTTCCCGAAGGGTCAAGAACGCGCTGAACGTTGCGAGCATCATCAACGATTCCCCAAGTGGAATTGGTGAACCCGGCAGCGACATTTTCGGCACCGCGATGGCAAAAAACGCGAGGAAAACCAGGGGATCAGGGCGACGCAAACTTGCCGCAACAAAAAGTCCAGCAAGCGCTGCAGCAACCAGAAGCAACAGTTTTGGTTCCGAAGCAGATAGCCCAACCACAGTGCCAAGAACAAGCGCCACGAGCGCGCGACCGCATTGACGCAGCCACGGTGGCATGCGATTTGGGAGACGCCAGTTTTTCACACGGCCACCCGTTCATACGTTGACGCCAACGCCGCGCACATGTCAGACACGCTCGGCCATCCATCTCGGAGACCCGGCCGTTGGTCAACATGGAGGGCCTGATCCATCATTGCCTGCGCCGCCGCCTGTGGGTCGTCGAGCGGAACAAGACAACGGCGAGGCAGGAGTTCAGCATTGCCGCCCACATCGGTAGCGACAACGCCACACTTGGCTCGCAACGCGTCCAAAAGCGCGTAACTACAGTTCTCCCAAACCGAAAGTTGGACAACAACATGCGCCGGTCCCAACTTGTCGATGCCATCAACAAACCCTGGCATCGCGACCGCATCAGCAATGCCTAAATCTTCGACATGCGCACACAACTCGGCTCTCATCGGGCCATCACCAGCAATCGTCAACCGGGCATCGCCGAACTTGGCCACAACAATGGCAAACGCATCCACTAACGTGTGCAAGCCTTTTTCAGGAGACAGACGAGACAATGTCACAAAATGCAGGCCTGCCCCAGGGGCGACCACGGTGGCGGGTGCTGGGTCAACACCGTTCGCAATGACCTCAATGGGCAGCGAGCGGGGTGGACTCCACTTGGCACGAATCGCTTTCTCGGTCGCATGCGACACCGCGATAAGCGCATCAACCCGACGCAGGCGCAGCCGATGTGCTTGTTCCATTGCACGTGATGCGGCGCGGGTTTCGTGGTACACCGAATCGTCCAAGGCAATACCGTGTTCGGTCGACACGATCGCGCATCTCCGCGCTGTGGACGCAACAAAATCAGCAAATGCTAGGTGGCTGTGCACGATCTTGGCCGAAACTTGGACAGCAGTCTCGCGCAGTGTTCGGACCGATTGAGCCAACCCGAATTCTGGGCCAAACGAACCCACCGTCACATCAAAGCCTGCGCTCTCAGCGACAAGCGCAAAAGGGCCTGGCGGAACCAAGAGGTGCGGCCGACACCCTGGAATTCCGTTCGCGAACACGTCACGGGTATGGCGGGCAACTCCTCCCATGTCGCTCACCGGTACCGCCCAGAGCACATTGATCAAAGAAATGACTCCAAGCGTTCAAGCGCCAACCAGAACCCGGCACCGTTGTCGACGTGCCCTTGCCAGACTTCGGGAATAAAGCGAATACCAGGTGCAAGTCGGTCAAGGGTAAGCCCAAGTTGCTGCCAATCAATGTCACCTTCGCCTACTTGGACACCTTCGCCGTCCGTTCCAACCGCGTCAACAAGATGCAGATGGCCCGTGTGTGGAGCGAGCATTTCCGCTAACTCCTGAAATGACGTCTTTGAATAGGTTGCCGCGAGTTGGCTATGTGAAGTGTCTAGGCAAAGCCGACGTCCAAACGTCTCAGCAAACCACAAGCAATCCTTTGCTTCAAGAAGCAGGTTTGAGTACTGCTGGCCACCCATGAGCCATGGGAAAGGCGGCAGCGTTTGCGCAAGCAACTCAACTCCATCCGCATCGACTTTACGGAACGATTCGTCGACCCGTTCATGCATCTCTTTGCGCTCATCGACTGATACAAAACCGCCATGCGTGAATCCGCCAACGTTCAAGATCACAACCGGGGCTTTTTCGTTTGGAAACCATTCTGCGAGTTCTCGAGTGATATTGACGACGCGTTGGAGTTCGGCAATCGAACGTTTCCGGTAGGCATCATCGGACGATGCCAAGTCAATGATGTGGTCGTTTGCAAAAAGATCCGGGCTATGAACGGTGTAACCAATCTCGAATGGTTCAGAGAAGATTTTGGAAAGTTCAAGGTCCATGTCCTTGTACGACAAGTGGAACTCTAAGAAGTCAGGATTGGATTGAGGCGCAAGTTCTCGGAAATCGTGAAACCGGACCGGCAGTCCCCACGGGCGACGATACGAATAGTCACGAGGCGTTGCCCGACCTTCGCCGATATCGGTTGCATAGAAGTAATCACCGGTTGCAAAAGGCCGTGTCGACGTTCGCCCTATCAACTTGTCAAGCGCGTTTGGTTGGAGGCCACGGCCAGGGCTGCGAATCGTCACCGCATCTCTCGTGATCTCTTCGCCTTTTTGGATTGGTCGTGCCGCAACCAGGCTCTTCGCAAGGTTGATGCGATTCATCATTTCGCCTTGTGTCAAACGGCGTGAATCACCAACACCGAGCGCTTCTTCTACTTCTCGAATACGTTCGACCATGGTCGCGAATTCATCGGGGAGCAACGAAACCTTGTGATCGTTTCCTTCCATGGTTCGGTCAAGGGTGAAATGTTTCTCAATAATTTTCGCCCCAAGCGCTACTGCGGCAATCGGTACGTGGAAGCCCCGTTCGTGCCCCGAATACCCCACGAGGCAATTCCCAATCTCGGTCAAGCGCGCCAAATACTTCAGGTTGAGATCTTTGAATGGTGCCGGATACGTCGAGTTGCATTGCAAGAGCGCGAACGAACTCGCCGAACGTTCTAATAGTTCGACCGCTTGTATGATTTCTGATTCTGTCGACATGCCGGTCGAGAGAATGAGGGGCTTGCCCGTTGCAATCGCTTGTTCAAGCAACGCATGGTTTGTGAGATCCGCCGATGCGATCTTCAGTGCAGGGACATCATAGGTAGCGAGGGCTTGAACGCTCGCAAGATCAAATGGTGTGCAAATGACCGGAATGTCAAGCGTGTCGCAGTAGTCGAAAACACCAAACAGTGCGTCCGCGTCAAGTGCAAACCGACTCAGTAAATCCAACGTGTATTGCGGGCCAAGGTCTTCACCTTCGGTGACATTCCCCGTTGTATTGCGATACAACGTCGCCATGTCACGAAGCTGAAACTTGACGCAATCAGCACCCGCGCGCACGGCTTCGTCAACAAGTTGTCTCGCTCGATCGACGCTGCCGTTGTGATTTATCCCAATCTCCGCGATAACGACCGCAGGTGTTTCTGCCGAAACGGTTAGTGGTCCGATGCGAAACTCGTCGCGTCGATCAATCGCAATGGCTGCAATCAGTCCACGCTCGTCGACAAGGGGAAGATGGTCGATCCCGCGGCGAAACAATGATTGAAGATCACGACGTCCAAGCCCCAGCGGAGCGGAAATGAACGTCCGATTTGCTACGTCAATGGTTGGCGCATCGACATCAAGGCCACCGTGTTCACCAATCCACCGGCGTACGTCACCATCGGTTAGGACGCCTTCAAGAATGCCTCGTTCCGAAACGCAGAAGATGATGCGCGATTTGTTCGCCGAGATTTTCTCGAGCGCTCGAGAGACAGGGTCTTCCGAATAGACAACATACGGCTCAAAATCACGCTCGATAATCACAAATCCGCCCCAAGATGACGAGACAAAAGTGCGTCCGCGAAGGTCAAGTCAAGCTCTGAATCGATGTCAATGCCTTCAATTTCATCCATTACAAACAACTCCACACGTCCCCCAATTCGATTGCCCGGTGCCGAATAGAGCTCGGTTCGAGTGACGTACAATGAGCCGGTTTCACGGTACAGGTACGACATTTCGTCGAGATCTTGACGCCGAGGACGCTGATCGACATTGTACTCCGCGGTGGGGGTGTCACCCATGTGCCACAAAAACGGCGTCTGGGGAACGACGCCAACAAGCGAGTCGACACCACCTGCGCGGAAGCGTTCGACCGCCCGCCCTACTGTGCCCGGCAGGCGAATCGGAGACGTGGCCTGCAAGAGGACGACCCCATCGGGCTCAAAACCGCGAGCACGCATCTCGTCAATGGCATGTGCAACAACGGGTTCGGTCGCCGTTTCGTCACGTGCGAGTTCGGCGGGACGCAAATACGGAACTTCTGCTCCTGCATCGCGTGCGACCTGCGCAATCTCATGATCGTCCGTTGACACAATGACCCGAACATCGCCTTGCACCTCGCGGGCCTGGTCGATTGTCCAACAAATGAGTGGGCGACCAGCTACCCGACGTACGTTCTTTCGCGGTATCCCTTTTGAACCTCCCCGAGCGGGTATGACGATCAAAATCCGATCATTCATTGGGACACGCTTTCAATTGACTTCTTGGCATTTGGCCAGTGAGACACATCGCATGATGGCACAGAATGCACCTGGTGGTTGCCCACCACGACGGCTCGGCGGCACGAAGCGGTAGACTTGTGGATTCGCATCAGCCATGTCCTCACCTGAAACAACTAGCAACAAACCGAAATCAAGTGTCAACGTGCCGACGTTTGCCCCGCTCCTTGACCGGTCGGGCAAGGCAATGCACACCATCGCGGCCGCCCTACGCCGGCGCGGCCTGTGGCTCGTCTTTGGGGCAATCGGGGGGATCATCGGCGGGGCAACCGTCGCCGCGAACGCAAAACCGATCGTCAACCCTCACTTTTATTACAAGTCCACCGCTGGGTTGAGTCTTATCGGTATGACCACGACCGATCAAACAAGCGATCCGGTTCGCGTCAACCTGCAGCTTGCGCAGTTTGCGGCTGAATCCGATAGTTACCGCAAGGTCGTGGCGGTCCAAACGGGCACGACCCCGGACTACGTGAAGAACCACATCACGGTCATCCCAAATTTCGATACCGCGTCGCTCACGGTCACGGCAATCGACATTGACCCCGACAAAACTGCGCAAGTCGCCTATCACGCGGGTCTCGCACTCAATGACGCGATCAACACGTTGGTTGACAGTCGCGTCAAGGCACGTCAGGCCGACATTGACATCGACATTCGCAAAGCCACAACCGAGCTCACGTCGCTTGAAACGTTGCGAGACAATGCTGACGGTGATCCACCCGACGAGCTTCTTTCGCAAATTGATGGCGTCCAAGACCGCATTCAGACGCTGAAAACACAACGTGATCTCGCGCAAACCAATGCGCCTCGGTTTGCGATTACCGGCATGCCCCAACCGGTGCGCATCAATTCAAAGGGCTATTACCTTCGTTGGTTGCTTTCCCGAGACGACCTTGGCGCAACGCGTATTACGTCAAGCTGGAATGACCTCGCATCAGGAACCGTTGACGACACTGACACCAAGAACATGATCAAAGTAATCGCCAACGAGACTGAAGTGAACGTGGTTGAAAAAGTTCCGCCAGTCATTCATTTGGGCCTCGGCATGATTGCCGGTCTGATGCTTGGACTTTCTGGAATTGTTCTTGGTGAAGCTTGGGATGAACGCATCCACGACACCGATGGGGCACTTCGTGCCTCTGGATTTTTGTTGCTCACCGAGGTGCCCCGTCTTTCAGGGCGTGCCGTGAGATCGCTGTTACAGCATGGAACGCAAGCGACACATGACCGAACACGCCAAGCCGCATACCGCTATGTCGAAGCTGCATCGGTGCTCGCGAACCAACTTGGCCTCTCAGACGCGAAAAAGCTGACGAAAACACCTGTGGTGCTCATTACATCGGCGTCTCCATCTGAAGGGAAATCAACAACATCAGCAGCCATTGCGGCGGCGTTCGCTGAACTTGGCTACCGCGTACTCGCCGTTGACGGCGACTACCACCGAAGTTCGCTGCGTTCAAACCTGCGGCCGATTCCCAACTTTGTCGAACCCGACGCGCCTCTCGAAACAAGCATCGACAAAATCAACCTCTTGGACGATCCGAGGGCAAAGCGCCACAAAGGCACCGCGACGAGCACCGTTGCAAAACTGCTCAGGCGAATTGACCGTTACCGAGCGAACTACGACGTAATCGTTCTTGACACACCACCCATCTTGGTCACTGCGGACGCGAGCGATTTTCTGCACTATGCCGACGCAGTGGCACTCGTTGTTCGTATCGAACAAACTTTGACACCGTCGTGCGAACTTGCGAGCACAATGATTCGGCACCGCAATGTTCCCGTCACCGGTCTGATCGCGACCGATGTTCCCCTTCGGATTATCGACCGAAACTACGGCGGCGGTGGCTGACGCTCCTTCATGGACATTTTCGGACTTGCATCCGGTCACTCGCTGGGTCGCCGCGTACCAATTGCCAAGTCGCCTGCAAGCTCCAACCGATGCACTCGAAGACGACGAATGGCAGGTACTTGAAACCGAATGTCGACGCCACCGCTTAGAGGGTCTTCTTGTCGCCGCGGTCGCGAGCGGCGCTTTGCCCGCGACTACGTCGCAGCGTCGCATGGTCAGCGACATAGAGGGACAACTGACGCGGAACCGAATGCAGTACGACGAAATCACTCGACCCGTGTTGGATCACTTGCGTGCGCATTCGATTCCTTTTCGCCTGATCAAAGGTTCCGCGCTTCCCTGGTCGGATTATCCCGACCCACAGATGCGTCCCACCGGTGATCTGGATTTGTTGGTTCCCGGTTCGCGGCTTTTGGAATCCGTCGCCGCGCTTGAAGGAATTGGTGGCAACCTCATGAACCCGGAACCAACCGATGGGTTTGCGCAGAGCGTGTTCAAAGGCTTGACGGTCACCATGCCCACAGGTCTTGAAGTCGATTTGCACCGATTGCTGTGCTGGGGGCCAATTGGCGTTCGAGTTCCAGAAGCCGACCTCTGGTCACCAGGACGTACTTTTGATCGTCTCGGAGCGTCGCTCATCACCTTTGACGTTGAACGAACTTTGATCCATGTGTGTGCGCATCTGCTCATTCTTGGTGCGATACGAGTGAGTGAAGTGCGTGACGTGGCACAACTCGCGTTCTCCAAAGATCTTGATCCCGCACGCGCAATCGCCGTAGCCCACCGGTGGGGGCACGAGGCAGTCCTCGCTGTGGCATTACAAATGGCAGCGCGTGAGCTTTGTATTGACGATCATCCGCTCAGTGAATGGTCAAAGCGATATCGCGTGACGGCACGCGATCGGCTCTGGCTGCGCATTGATCAACCCGATGCGCCAATTTCTGGTATTGAACCCATCGCTGTCTTGGCTGAACTTCGCGGCCTTCACGCACGAGCAACGTTTCTCAAGGCGTTGGTCGCGCCCCGTGACGGGACCGACCCGACTTTTGCGGCCCGAGCAGCCCGACAGGTGCAACGAATGACGCAACGTGCACGGCATTAGCGCGTAGAGGTTCACGCTGGGGTTGGTTTTCGATACACTTGCAGATTCCCGTGACTCACCTTGGATGACTGCTTTGGTTGGCAACGAAACTGCCTCTGCTCCGATTGACCTCAACATTACGGAACCGGACAATCCGCTGCGACACTACGCAGGCGTTCTGCGTCGACGCGCGAAATGGACGGTAATCAGCGTTGGCGTTGGTCTTGTACTCGGCTTGGTATCAAGCTTCTTCATCAAACCAGCCAAGATCACGACTCGTTATTACAAAGCGGTCAACACCTTGACCGTGACCTCGAATGCGGACTCAAGCAATGGGTATTCGCTGCCGCGAGCAGCGATCCTCATTCAAGATAAAGATTTGTTGACGACCGTCGGCAAGAAAGTCGGCTGGAAAGCGACAAAAACGGGCAACCATCTCGACACGCTGGTACGCGCTGATGCATTTGCCATTGATGTCATCGGCATTGCAACCGATCCCAAGGTTGCGGAAACTCTTGCCAACACGGCCGCTGCAACTCTTGCCAAGATGGCTGATGAAGCATCGCAGGCCAGTTATCAGTCGTCGATGCAAACACTGAATGCACAAAAAAACGAACTGCAAGCCAAGGCGCAGCAACTCGGGTCTGATCCTGCGAACGCATCGCAGTTGAACACGCTGCAGCAGCAAATTACGAACTTGGAACAACAGATTGCGGCGCTCGGCACCTCGTCACCAAAATTAGGTTTGACAACAGCAACCCCGGCATCGGCGATTCAGATCAACAAGAAGGGCTTTGACAAGCGTCTCAACGATGCGATCAACCGGTCTTCACCGTTGGCACAGGCCACCAACGTCATCGGACAAGGTCCAACCATTGACGAAACCGATCTTTCTCGCCCCGGAGTACCGGGACGCTTTCAACTCATTCTGATCGGTGGTTTCGCCGGTTTCGTTATCGGAATCTTGTTGAGCTTTGCGGTTGAAGCCTGGGATGACCGGATTCGCTCACGTGAGCGAGTTGAGCGCTTGACCGACCTTCCCGTTCTCGCCGAAATACCAAACTTGACGAACGAGGAAACGGCGACAAACGCCGTCGCCATGGTTGATTCTCCGAAGTCTCCAACTGCGGAACGATACCGAGCCACTTGTACCTCCGCGTTGTTCGCGATTGGGGAGTCTGCCACCGAGCACCCCAATCAGCTTCCTGAAGAGGTCCGTACCGGTATTCGACACAAACAGGGTCATGCCCCGGTTGTGCTCGTCACGTCACCTGGTCCAGGCGAAGGAAAGACCACGACCTCGGCGAACCTTGCCGCCGCTTTCGCTGACACCGGACGGAAAGTCCTTGCTGTTGACGCTGACTATCGACGTCCTGCACTGGCAAAGTTCCTTGCCCCAGTTGCCAGTTTGGTTGACCCGGATGGGCCTGCCACGACCAGGATTGATGGCGTTTCGTTCATTTCCGCCACCGTGGGTGGGAGCGAAGTTGGTGGCGCGGTGTACCAGCTTCGTCAACTGATCGCGCAGCACCAGAACAATTACGATGTGGTTGTCGTTGACACCCCTCCAATGTTGACAACGAATGATGCTACCGACCTCCTTGCGGCGGCGGACGTGGCCATCCTTGTGGTTCGCGCTGGTCACACCCGAAACACAGCAGCCCAGCGTGCATCCGTCGTGCTAAGCCGCCTGCGGGCCGATGTTCTTGGGGTCGTATTGAACGGCTGTGACCGAAAAGAGATGGAAAATTATTACGGGTACGGCTACGGGTACGGCTACGGGTACGGGTACGGGTACGGGTATTACGGATCGTCTTCAGAAGACGGAAAGAAAGACCGGAAGCGTAAAACTTCACGCGAGAGTTCTTCTTCTGACCAAACAAACGAAGAACTTGAACACCCGGCCTCGCAGCGCTAGGAATACCTGTCGAATTGTAAATGTGTTCGCTCACATTGACGAACCGCGTTTCGCGTGCTGAACTGTGCGTCGGACTGTGACCAAACGCACATATCCCTCGGCAAGTCCACATTCCCTAAGAAGAGGTCATCACGTCGTTGAGTGATCAACGCACTATCGGGCGCGTCGACGTCAAACCTGACCATGAGCCGCAAATGGTCGATCACAACAATCCTGCCAAGGCGCGCGCGCATTTTGTTGATCACAAAGCACGTGAAGTGCTCTCAAAGAGCACGATGACCATTAACGATTGGGAAGATCGTCTCATTCAACAGGCCGTGATCGCGGATCTCATTGCATTCATTGCGGCTGAAGCGCTCGCTTGGTTACTGATCGGTGAGAAGGTCCGCGAGGTCCTGACCGTCTTCGGTCACCCAATCTCCTATTCCCTGCTCTCGATCGTTGCAATTCCTGCGTGGATTGCGGTCGTCGCAGCCAACCGCGGGTACGATCGATCAATCATTGGGTCATCACCCGATGAGTATCCGAACATGATTCGGGCGGTTTTCGTTTCATTCACACTGATATGTGCGGCGTCGTTCATGGGCGGCATGCCCGTCTCGCGAGCACTATTCGCAGTCTTTTTTCCGTTGCTCTTGCTCTTTAGCTTGTTGGCCCGTCTTGTTGTTCGCAAACGCCTTCATCATCGCCGCAATCAAGGACACGCGTTGCGCCGAGTCGTACTCGTTTCTCGTGCTTCGGCAATCGCAAATGTGGCGGAGCATTTCGCACGTACCCCGCACGTTGGGTACCAGGTCGTCGGCGCGTACCTTCACGTGGAAGCAGACGAAGATGAGGCGGACGAACTCAATGTTGCACTCTTGGGCGAGCCAGACGACTTGATTCGAGACCTTGATGATCTCGCCATTGATGCGGTCGCGCTCAGCGGCAATGATCTTTTTGAGACCGAGTCGCTTCGATCATTGGCCTGGAAATTGCACGACACGGGGATCCAACTGTTGATGGCCCCGGACCTGGCAGAAATTGCTGGTCCTCGCATCATTTCTCGACCCGCGGCAGGCCTCCCACTTCTGCTCGTGGAAGAACCACACACCAGTGGGTTGGCGCAGTTCATCAAGACACTTGTTGAACGATCAATTGCTGCAATCCTCTATTTGTTCATTGCCCCAATCCTCGCGGTGATCGCGCTGACCATCAAGCTCACCAGCAAAGGGCCGGTGCTGTTCAAGCAAACCCGGGTCGGTCGTGACGGCAGTGAGTTCTTGATGCTCAAATTTCGCTCAATGGTCGCGGATGCAGAAGAAATGCTTGACGAACTCGTCGACGAGAATGAACACGACGGCGTACTTTTCAAAATTAAGGACGATCCAAGAATTACTCCGACCGGCCAATTCTTGCGGCGCTATTCACTCGATGAACTTCCCCAACTTTGGAACGTGGTGCGGGGCGATATGTCGCTTGTTGGACCTCGCCCACCGCTGCCGAGCGAAGTCGAAAAGTATGAGGAAACGACACGGCGACGGCTCATGGTCCGCCCCGGCATCACCGGCCTATGGCAGGTGAGCGGCCGCTCTGACCTCTCGTGGGACGAGACCGTGCGGCTCGACTTATATTACGTCGAAAACTGGTCACCGCTTCTTGATGTGATCATCCTTGCCAAAACTGCCAAAGCCGTTTTGCGCAGCGACGGCGCATACTGATTTGCTCGCGACCGTGCACAACGTCGCGCTCGCGCATGATTACTTAACCCAACGTGGCGGCGCAGAACGCGCTCTCATCGCATTGACCCGCGCTTTTCCTAATGCGCCGCTCCACACCTCGGTTTATGAACCAGACAGCACGTACAACGATTTCGCGTCGTGCGATGTGTCGACCACCGTTTTGCAACGCATTGGTCCACTCCGACGCAATCCTCGAATCGCTTTGCCGTTTTTGGCGCCTGCGGTAAGCCGCCATCGCATTGATGCATCGGTGACAATTTGTCAAACAACGGGTTGGTCACACGGCATGCCCGTGAGCGGGAAGAAGATCGTCTACGCCCACAACACGGCTCGCTGGTTGTATCAACGTGGCGAGTATCTTGCGAATCTGCCGAGCTACTACCGGTTTGGTCTCACCCCACTGAGCCCGCTCCTACGCCGATGGGACCAACGAGCCGCGGCAACCGCTGATGTGATCGTGGCCGGATCCGAGGTAGCCCGCAAGCGCATCAACACGCATTGGAAACGCGACGCGGTGGTGATCTATCCGCCACCCGGGCTCGCAGCCGACGGTGAGCAAGAACCAATGGAGGAACTCGAACCGGGATATTTGCTGAGCGTTGGACGGCTCTTGCCTTATAAGCGCGTTGACCTTCTCATCGACGTGGTCGCGGAGCGCCCGGACACGCGGCTCGTCGTAGTGGGTGATGGCCCCGACGCCGCTCGACTCCGAGCACAAGCGGGTAGCAATGTTTGTTTTTTTGAGAATCTCACCGACGCGCAGTTGCGTTGGCTGTATGCGAACGCTGCCGCTCTGGTAACCGCTTCCCAAGAAGACTTCGGGCTCACTCCGCTTGAGGCCATGGGTTTTGGAACCCCGGTCGTCGCCATCGCCGCGGGCGGCTTTTTGGAAACGATTGAGGCCGACGTTTCCGGTCTGTTCTTTAAGGAACCAACCGCTCGGTCGCTTGGGCTTGCCCTTGACCGTGCCCAACACCACGACTGGGATCGTGCGGCGCTCCAGGTACAAGCCGAGAAGTTTTCAGAACACGCATTCATTGAGCAATTTCGTCGCCTTGTTGATGGATTACAAAATGTCTGATGCAACATTGCTCGCTGGCAGCGAACCCGTGCATTGGGGTTCTCAGCTTGTACGCGCCACGTCGGTGTTCTACACCGAAGTTGCCGAGACTCCTGTGTTGATTGACGCAAAGGTCGCTGAAGTACAGACCCTTACCCCCGTCTGGGCCGGGGTATGGGGAGCGCTTGATGGACGCCCGGTCGCTGAAGTCCTGCAAGTTGATCCCACGACCATGCCGCCGGTTGATGCTCGCAATCTCATCGAAGTGCTCCGTCGGCTCAAAGCACGCGGCCTAATCGTTGACGTGGCCGCGCTTGAGGGATCTGGGGCCCAAGACCTTGACACGACCGAGCCTTCGACCGCCAAACTCCACTGCACGTTCTTAGGGGCGGTTGTGCGCCACGGCAAGGAACGCACGCTTCACTTGGATAACACCGAACACGAAGCGATTTCCGTTGTGCTTTACGAGCGAGACGGCACGACACAAGTTGTGCACGGCGGACGTTTCCGCAAGAAGTGGATCAATCAAGTCAGCATCGGGGCCGAGGTTCTCCATGGTGGCGACGTAACCCCGGTGGGTTTCCTTGGTGCAATCGTTCGGTGCGTTTCTGACCGTTCGCTGCTCACGCAACCGGGGATGGTGGACTTGCTGGCCGGTCTCGCCGAGCGCGCAACGACACCCGAGTCGATTCCGGCGTAAACGCAAAATCTGCGCCCGTTGAGAATGCCGCGAGTTCAACATCGGGATGCGTTGGCGCGGCGTTCGTTCCAACAGTGGTCACAAAGCGTGCGACCTCGCCGCTTCCGGGTTCGACCATCGTGGTCTGCGCGCACGGGTTCGCCGCTTGCGCGATGACGTCGATCGGCGTGCCATCTCCGTCGGCAAGCAGTCTCGGCCACGAGAGGCCATTGGCTTCATGCAGCGACAAGCAATCTCGGATTGCTAGGTGAACTTCGCCGCCGTCAACGGACACCTGCGCGTCAACATAGTTCGTGGGGAAAAACAATGGATGCAACGCCAATAGCGATGCAATGTCGCCAAGTGTCGAGCCGAACCCGTGTGCTTTGTGCAAACGTTGCGCGGTGATGCCTGCTGATCCAACGAGTTGGTGCCGGCCGACTTCTTTGGCCGCATCGACGCCGAAGCGACCGGCGATCGTTGTCATTGCGGCAATGGCAAGCAGATGTCCTTGCAACGAGACTTCCCCGGTCAGCGCACGCAATGCTGCTGGCGAAAACGTCGTGAAGTCGATGTCGTTCACAAGTGGACCGGCGTAGCCTGATTGCCCATCTCCAGGTTCAATGGTTGGAACGGCGAGCTGCGCAGCGCGGGTTGTCGCGAGGATCGTTGCCATTTGTGGCTCAGGCAAAGATGGCACATCCTGGTCAATGGTGACCGTCCAGGCACAGTGCGGATGGCGGTCATGCGGGTCTCGCGGCGGTCGGTGAATTGGCCGCATTCGCGCCTGCGGGTTCGTTGCCCAGGCGGTGGCGTCAAAGGTGGGGTCTTCAATGTCGTGACACATCGTGAACACATAGTCAGGTCCCATAGGTTCAACGTCCATGAGCGCACCACAGTGATCTAAATGGAACTCGCCGTGGTTGGCGTCATGCACGGTGTAGCGAAAATCCATGAACTGTGGTGGTGCCCCTATGTCGAACTGCATACCTTTGAAAATGGTTTCGACATCGTCGCCTTCAAAGCCCAACAGTCGTTGCATTCGTTTGGTGTAGATCGGCGACGCCCCCATCCATTCGTCAATCGCAATATCGCGCATGGTCTCGCGATCCCATGCACCAATAACATGGGGCATGGTGGCCCGGTCGATTAAATGACCGCATAGCAGCAGTTCGCGTACGTGTTCACCAAGTTGCTGCCGGTTCATTTCGCACAGGTTCACGACTTGTCTTTGGCTTGTTTTGCGGCAAGCTCTTCGACTTTCTGGTTGAAACGCGCGGCAACCGGCCAACCCGCATAGTGCGCCACAAACAGCACCATCTCGCGAAGTTCGTCTATGGCAAGCTCGCCAATTTCAGTGGCGCAATCAAGTTGCAGGCCAACCACATCGTCTTGCCCGGATCCGAGCAAGAGTCCAATGAGCAGCAATCGACGCTCGCGTACCGACATCGTGCCTTCGGCCCACACTTCGCCAAAGAGATGGTCGACGGTTGTTTCCACAAAGGAGCCGTGAACTTCCGAAATGTCCCATCCGTACACTTCCCGCATCATGGCGATGCCCTTGGCTCGTCGTTCGTCGGTCATGACTTCACGATCTGTCCGCCGTCGACATTGAAGATCTGTCCGGTAATCCACGACGCATCGTCACTGAGTAAGAACAGCACCAGGGGAACCAGATCGGCGGGCTGTCCCATGCGTGCAAGCGGCAGGCCTTTTGCGATGTCTTCAGCGACGCCACCGGTGACCGCACGGGTGGCTTCCGTGTCGATTGGCCCGGGAGCGACCGCGTTGATCCGGATGCCTCGGGGGCCAAGTTCGGCCGAGAGTTGCTGGGTAATACCGTTTACCCCAACTTTGGCAAGTCCGTAATACATGCCATAGATGTACGCCGCGGTTGACGATTGGTTCACGATAGAACCGCCCCCACGGGCGGTCATGTGCTCAAAGACGGCACGCGTGCAAACCAGAGCACCGTCCATGTTTACCGCCATGAAGTGTTTGTAATAGTCCCAGTCGACGGTGGTCAGGCCGTCGAGTTTCATCGTGCCATAGATTGCGGCGTTGTTCACGAGATGATCGATGCCACCGAATGCGTCAAGCGTGGCCTGGGCCATTGCGTTGGCCGATATTGGATCGGATACGTCGACCGCAACGGCGAGCGCGCTACCACCGGCCGCAGTGATGTCGGCGGCAACTCGATTGGCTCCTTCGGTGTTGATGTCGGCAACGACCACCGATGCACCCTCAGCGCCAAGCGCTTTGGCGTAGGCCTCGCCGATTCCTCCTCCGGATCCGGTGACAATGGCAACTTTGTTGGCAAATCGATTGGTTGAACTCACGTCAAACCCCTTGTGCGATTGATTTTGTTTCGAGATATTCCTCGAAGCCGGCCACGCCCATTTCGCGGCCGATCCCCGAATGCTTGTATCCGCCAAATGGCACGTCGCCGCTGTACCAGATACCGCCGTTGATGCCCAGTGTGCCGGTACGGATTCGTTTTGCAACCGACCAGGCTCGGTCGGTATCGGCCGACGCGATCGAACCAGACAAGCCATAGGGCGAATCGTTGGCAATCGCGACCGCGTCATCGTCACCGTCGTGAGGGATCGCAACGAGGACCGGACCGAAGATCTCTTCTCGGGCAACACGTGCCGAATTGTCCAACCCGGTGATGAGGGTTGGTTCAATCCAAAAGCCTCGATCACGATCTTTCGGTCGGCCACCGCCAGCCGCGAACACACCACCTTCGTCTGTGGCGAGACGTAAATAGCCTTCGACCCGATCACGTTGCTTGGCAGAGATCAGCGGCCCACACGCCGTCGCCGGATCGTTCGGATCGCCACACCCCACGCCATTTAGTGTTGCAGCCGCTATCTCGACACCTTCATCGAACATTGCACGAGGGAGCAACAGCCGAGTCGTGATTGCACACCCCTGGCCGGCATGTGCGCACACGGTAAATGCAGCCAAACTCGCGGCCGTCGCGAGATCTGCATCGTCTAACACGACGAAAGCCGACTTCCCTCCCAGTTCGAGAAACACTCGAGTCAGGTTGGTTGCGGCTGCTGCCATGATCTTCGAACCGGTTGCGGTTGAGCCGGTAAAGCTCAGGACGTCCACTCGCGGATCCGCCGACAACTGTGCCCCGAGCGCGTGATCCGACGAGTTGATGATGTTGACCACCCCAGCGGGGATTTCGGTTTCTTGCGTGATGATTCGACCCAGGACCGACGCGCACCACGGCGTATCGGGTGCGGCTTTAAGCACGACGGTGCATCCTGCGGCAAGGGCCGGGCCGATTTTGGCGATGTTGATTTGATGCGGGAAGTTCCACGGCGTGATCGCACCGACCACGCCGGCCGGTTCTTTGAGTACCCACCGATGCGAGGGCATGCCCATCGGGGCCGCCTCACCCAGATCGACTTTCCAGCCGTCATAGTTCTCAGCCAAGTCGGCAAACCACAGCAAATCAGCAACTGGTGAATCGAGCTGCGCCATTGTGGTCATGAAGTGAGGCGCGCCGACTTCGGCAATGGTCAACGCTCGCAACTTATCGATTGCGCCAAGCAGCGCGGCGTTCAGTTGTCGCAAACAACGCGCTCGAAAAGCCGGGTCGTTTGTCCAGTTTCCGACGTTCGTGTCAAATGCGTGGCGTGCCGCGCCGATTGCGGCATCCATGTCGGCGGCGGTGGCATCGGCGGCAACGCCGAGCACGTCTTCATTCGCCGGATTGATCGTTTCGAACGTGCCATCACCGGTTGCACGACGAAGTTCACCGTCAACGAGCAGTACGTCAAGATCTCCAAGCCCAAAATCAGTCACCGGGCACCTCCCAAATGCCGACCGGTGCTTCATGGACGGGGTATTGGCCAGGTGCTCCTTTGCCCATGGGTCGATGCATTCGAGCGGTCATCCCTTCTGAAAGGGTGCCATCGGCGAGCATTTCCATGAAGAGTGACGCTGCGTTCCCAAAATCGAACCAGTCACGCTGCCACGACCATTGGAAGTTTCCGCCGTAGCGAAACCAGCTTCCACCAATGCCCGCCACTTCATAGGTGCCGCCATTGGGTCGCGGCGCGTCCGCGACCTGTTTCCAAAAACCCACCACATGGCCTTTGGCCTCATCGATAAGGATCTCTTGATACGGGTACTGCCAGCCGTCAAGGCCACCCATTTCTGAGCCTAAGGCAATGTCTCGGATCTCGTCTCGGCCGACCGCCATGAAGTCGGTGCCGGATCCGTAGTTCCACCCGTATGTTGCATCGACGGTGTAGAGGTCGGCCATGGGTTTCCAGTCGCCCGCGGCTTCTGCATCACGGTTGGCTTGGATCCACCGTTGCACCATTTCTTCGAGTTCTGTGCGTGGATAGCTCACTTCTCACCTTCATCTTCTGCGAAATCTGACGCGTTGTGGCCTCTCTGAGGCCACAACGCGTCAGATTTCGCTGGGTTGATCTCCTCAATTCGCAACGCATGCGTGGGACAATATTTCACCGCCGCCTCGACGGCTTTGCGTTGCGTCTCGTCCGGCTCGGCTTGTCGCAGCGTGATCGTGGTGGCGTGCTTTTCGAGTGTGAACACGTCAGGTGCTTCGTTCTCACACACGCCATGCCCCTGACACAGATCACGATCAACGACGACTCGAAAACCGCTCAAGGTTGGCTCCTCTTTCGGTAGATCACCCGGCAAGGTCGTTCAAGTTGTACCACCATTTTGGAATGGTCGTTTCGATACGTGTCGGGAGCTTGAGCCATCTCGAACTCCCAGTCACGAAGGAGCACCGCGAAAATCGCTTTGATCTGCATTTGAGCGAACGCCGCTCCCACGCATCGGTGCCGACCCGCACCAAAGGGAATCCAGTTCCATGGGTTGTTGCGCTCGTCGTCGCGTGGTTCGATGTAGCGGCCGGGGTCAAAGCTGTCGGGGTTTTCAAACGCGCTCGGGATCCGATTTGAAATCGCCGGCGATGCCCCAACGAGTTTGCCCTCATCAATGTGCACACCACACACGTCAAATGGTGTCCGCACGACTCGCAATAACAAGATGAGTGGAGGATGTAACCGCAGTGCTTCTTTCAACGCGGCTTCCAAGTGTGGGATCTCACGCAATGCCTGATAGGTCACGTCTTCACCCGCGGCACTCAACGCGTCAAGATCAGCAAGTGACGTCTCCATCCATTCGGGGTGGCGGAGTAGTTCAATGAGCGTCCAGGCCGCGGTGCCCGACGTGGTGTGGTGTCCTGCGAACATCATGGAAATGAACATGCCGGTCACTTCGTCCGCGCTGAAACGAGGCTGCCCATCGTCGCCGGGCACCGACATAATCACGTCGAGCAGATCACGATCGTCTTCGGTGGCCGGAGGCCCTGAACGACGCGACGCCATGATGTCTTGGACAAGTTCGACGATGCCAACACGTGCGGCGTCTCGGCGGCGGAACGCTTCAATATCGGCATACGGGTCGACAAAAGCATACGCGTCGGTGCCACGCTCTAAGTCGTGGTAGAGCGCTGCGAACCGCTCATCGAGCTGGTAGCGAAACTTTGAGCCGATCAGACAAGCCGACGATGTGTAGATCGTGAGTTCCGCAAAGAAGTCGAGTAGATCGATCTCGCCTTCATTCCCCCAGTTCGCGACCATGTCGCGCACTTGTGCGGCGATTGTCTCGGCGTGCCCGCGCATGTATTTGTCGCGCAATGCTTGATTGTGGAGCATTTCGCGACGGCGTTCGGGGGACGCATCAAAAACGACCCCTTCGCCGAATATCGGTTTCATAAATGGATAGGCCGCGGCCTGGTCGAGGTCGTCGTCGGTGGCTCGGAAGAAAACCTCGTTTGCCTGTGCATCGGTGAGGAGCACGACTTCTTTGTCAGCGAGTCGAAATTCTCCGACGTCGCCGCACTCGTCACGGACCCGGCGCATCAGACCAATCGGGTCGTGGCGAAGTTCTTCTAGGTGGCCGGTTCCGCCATCGTCACCGGAGACTTTGGGGGGAGCGATCAGTGTGGTCATTGGCGAGTCTCCTGACGCGTGTCGCCGTTGGGGGCTTGTGGTTGCACTTCGATCAAGTTGAGATGGGTACCGCGTGGCGTCGCGATCATGAGTGCTACTGCTCGAGCGACATCTTCGGGCCGGAGCGCTCCGCTGTGGCGTAGGAGCCCCCACCTGCTCCACTCGCTGACAATTTGGTTGACGTCGTCTTCGGACCAGCGGGTGCCTTGTTCAGTTGATGATGGTCCGGGTCGGACGATGCCCGCTCGCACACCGGTGCCTTCACATTCCATTGCGGTAACCGTCGCGAGCGCTTCGAGCCCTGATTTTGCTGCAACATATGCTGCGGTAAACGGGCGCGGGTGGCGGGCAACTTCGGAGGTGATGAATACGATGTCGCCATGGCCACGTTCGATCATGGCGGGCGCCACATGATGGAGCAACGCTTGCGCACCGAGGAGGTTCACGTGGACTTCGGCGGCAAAACGTGCCGGATCGGTGGTGACCGCACCACCAGGTTGTACGTCTCCCGCATTGGAAACAACCACATCAATGTTGCCAACTGCGGCCCGTGCATCATTCACGAACCGTGCAATTGACGTGGTGTCAGCAATGTCCAAAGCCAGTGCGACCGCCGTGCCACCATTCGCGCGAATCGCAGCGGCAAGGGCTTCGCAACGATCGACTCGCCGTGCGCCAAGTGCAACCGGATGACCCGCTTGCGCGAGTACCTGCGCGCACGCAGCGCCAATTCCTGACGACGCGCCGGTTATAAGCGCGGGCCGAATTGTCGGGTGCGGATCGAAGTGAGGCATGGGCCGCGTTAGCGTCGCGTGATCGTGGTGGGTAGGTGGGCAAAGCCGCGCACGTTCACCGAATGCACACGTTCCGAGTGCGCTTCGTCAACCTCGTAGTGCGCGATGCGTTGCGTGAGCACTTCCATCGCCACCCGCATTTCAAGCACGGCTAAGGCGTGCCCCATGCAGTAGTGACGGCCAAAGCCAAACGATGAGAGATCTTGCGCGGTGTCGGTGCGGTCAAGGTCGTACACGTTGGGCCGGTCCCACACTCGTTCGTCGCGGTTCGCGGAACCGAGCAGAAGAAGCACCCGTTCATTGGCGGGGATGGTGACACCGTGGAGTGAAATGTCGCGTGTTGCGGTGCGTGCCAACATCTGACTGGACGTATCAAAGCGCAACGTTTCATCGATCCAGGCGGCAATGCGAGTCGGATCATCGAACGGTTTGCGCCCCTCGTCGGGAAACTTCCATCCCCAGTACCAGGCGTTACCGAGCAATTTTGTAGTCGTTTCATTGCCTGCAACGACCAAGAGAAAGAGAAAGCTCACGATCTCGTCGTCGGAAAGTCGATCACCATCAACTTCGGCGTCGCAGAGCGCTGAGGTCAGGTCGTCGGTGCGTGTCACACGACGTTGCGCGATCATCTCGGAGTAGTACGCCACCAATTGGAGGGCCGCATCAATGCCTGCGGGGGGAACATCGGTGATGCCTTCTTCACGGTGCACCAGCAAATCTGACCAGGTGCGAACCTGCGCTCGATCGGCTTCGGGCACGCCCATCATTTCGGAAATCACGTCCATAGGAAATTTGCCAGCAAAGTCTTCAATGAAGTCAAACCTGTCGTGGGCGGCAGCATGATCGGCCCACTGGCTTGCGATGCGACGGATTTTGGGTTCGAGTTCGGTGACTCGACGGGGTGTGAAACCACGAGCGACCAGGCGGCGCATGCGCCCGTGACGGGGCGGGTCCATGCCCAGAAACGACATGGTCCGATGGGCATCGGGACCCCAAGCGGCTTTGTCAAGCGAGACGCCGTTCGCCGACGAATAGGTTTCGGAATCTTTGAGCGCGGCCATCACATCTTCATGGCGAGACAGCGCCCAGAACCACACATCGGGGTTATGGAACACCGGGGCTTCTTCACGCAGGCGTGCATACGTGGGATACGGATCTTCGTGTATTGCGTAGTTGTACGGATCAAACGCCAATGGGGCGTGCGTGAGAAGGTCGGTCACGAACGGTCCTTTCGATTGGCGCCAAGCACCGTGGTAGCAACTTCGGTGAGAAGGTCGGGTAAGTCGTCATAGGAAAGATGGCCCATGCCCGCATTCAACATGGCGCCTGCGACAGCAAGGTCCAGGGTGCGCACAATCGCTGGATTGGCGTCGTCACCAAGCGCGGCGACGATGCGCCGGTGCGTCGCGGTTCCGATGCGGTCACGGAGCAGCTTGACATCTGGGTCGGGGCTGAGCATGGCAACCGATACCGCGGCAGCCAAAACCGGTTCGTCAGCCACGAGTAATGCGATTTCACTCAACGCCGACGCAACCCGATGCGCTGGCTCTCGATCGGTTGTGGTTTCTACCGGTTCAAGGTCTCCAAGGCGTCGCCAGAATACTTCTGCGACAAGATGTTCTTTGGATGAGAAGTACGTGTAGGCCGTCGCTGCCGAGACGCCCGCTCGTGCAGCAACGTTGCGCATGGTGAGTGATTCAAAATCGCCGCCACGAAGTTCGTCAAGTGCCGCGGCGCTCAGGCGTTCCACCGTTGCGGCTTGGCGGGCCGAGAGGCGACGGCGGGTGGCCTCAATCGGTGCCGACGGAATGGACACTAAACTAGACACGTGTCTAGATAGTAGCAATGCACACAGAGAAGTCAACCCAAATTTCATCACCAACGCGCCGTCCACTCCACCAAGATGTATCGATCACGTTTCTCGGGCAGGGTACGCTACGCCGCGTGACGGATCGCATCGATGGCCACGCAGTTGACGTCATACTTTTTGATCTCGGTGGTGTGATCATCACTTTTGATTGGGACGTGGCACTTGATCACTGGGTACGTCACGCGCACGTCGATCGAACCGTGCTTGCGCAACGCTTTGTGCACGGCGAGGATTACCAACGTTTCGAGCGAGGTGAAATCATCGCCGAAGGCTATTTCGCGCACCTGCGAGACCAACTCGGCATCGCCCTTGATGATGCGACGCTTATCGCCGGATGGAATGCAATCTTTGGCCCACCCATCGACGGCATCGCACAAGTTCTCCACACGCTCAAACAATCACCGTTTCGTGTCGCCGGGCTCTCTAACACCAACGTGACGCACGCGTCGGTGTGGCCTCATCGCTATGGCGATCTGCTTGCCGCATTGGGTCGGATCTTGACCTCGCACGAACTTGGACATCGCAAACCCGAGGCAGCGTGTTATCTCGCCGCCTGCGATCACCTTGGCGTCGCACCCGCACAGGTGCTCTTTTTCGATGATCTCGCGGAAAATGTTGCGGGAGCACGCGCCGTTGGCATGCAAAGCGTGCAGGTCACCTGCATCGACGACGTTCACGCCGCGCTGCGCACCCTTGGCATTGCCGATTCTTAGCGCGGCACGAACACCCAATAGTCAAGATCAAGCAAAACGCCGGCGATGTAGCCCCCCGAATCATCGCGTAGATTCATGGGAGCGTGATGACCGTCGGTCGCAACCAGACGGAGCCGCAACGCACCAACACCCGGGGCATCAAGCTCGGCTTTATCGAGCACTTCCGACCATGCATAGACCGTGTCGCCAGCAAAAGCCGGTGCCGTATGCGACCCGGCATTAATCGCCGCAATGAGCTGGGCGTTCGCCAAACCATTGAACGACAAAGCCCGGGCCATGGAGATGATGTGACCACCGTAAATCAAGCGCCGACCATCGTCACGGGCCGACGTGTTGAAGTGCACTTTCGCCGTGTTTTGCCACAAACGCGTCGCCATCATGTGCTCGGCGTCGGTGAGGCTGACGCCATCAACATGATCAATCTTTTCGCCAACCTCGTAGTCACCCCAACGATGCGTCGAGCCCGCTTCCGCAAAGTTGTAGTCGGCAAAAGTTAACCCGTCTGGAACCACAAGATCACCGGCCGAAACGACCTGCGCAAGGTCGGGCACCACGGTGTCAGGTGCTGGCGCATCAACGTTGGCTTTGCGAACCATCACCCAACGCACCCACTCGATGAGAAGGCGATCATGCTGATCAACCGCACGTGATCGCACCCACACCACACCGGTCTTGCCATTTGAGTTTTGTTTGAGCCCAATCACCTCGGACGTCGTACGAATCGTGTCACCGACGACCACCGGGCGATGAAAGCGGCACTCTGCGTACCCCAGATTTGCCACCGCGTTCAACGAAATATCGGGGACCGTTTTGCCAAACGCAATATGAAATCCAATCAGATCTTCAACCGGCGCGGAATCGAGCCCGCAAGCCGCCGCGAATGGTGCCGACGAGGCAAGCGCAAAGCGAGTTGGATAAATCGCACCATAAAGTGCCCGGTCACCTTGGGTAACGGTGCGCGGCGTGGCGTGCGCAATGACCTGACCAAGTCGGAAGTCTTCAAAAAAGTTGCCTGGATTCGTCTTTCCCATGACCGTCAAGGATACTCGGCGCTCCACCACACCTCATTGAAGGATCGCGCATGGCCTCGTCACACAGGATGAAGCAGTGTCCGACCATCATCGGTGATCTGCCAACCCGGATTATGTGCGACTTCCCATGGGTGCCCATCTGGGTCAATGAAAACGCCCGAGTACCCGCCCCAAAACGTTGCGGCAGCGTCACGGCCAACGGTTGCGCCCGCGGCCCGGGCTTGAGAAAGAATCGTGTCAACCTCATCCGGCGACCGGACATTGAGCGCCAACGTGACCCCGCCCCAACCACCAGCATCGGCAACGGCACTATCTGCGGCCAAATCGTCGCGTCCCCACAGACCAACGACCATGCCACCCACTTGGAAGAACACGACGTCTCCATCGGGTGATTCGCCATGCCAGCCCAGTGCCTCATAGAAGGCTCGTGCTCGCTGTGTGTCGGCAACACCCAACGTGATGAGAGACAGTCGTTGTTCCATAGGCGACAGCATCGCACTTTTCGAACATACGTTCAACTATGGCCAACAATGATGCCGATAACGAGTACAGCGGCAACGGCAAGGGCGGTGCCCGCAAAACGCGTGTCGCGTTGTCGCAACCAAACGACGCCGAGCGCGACGATCACCGCGGCGGGCGTGAACGCAAGAGCCAAAACCCCAATGGCCATAATTGCGTCGGCCGTTGAACCCTTGCCGAGTGCCAATAGGTCAATCTCAACGGACCGCCGTGACCCTGAAGCGACCTTTGCGATCAAGCCAACGGTCATGAGCACCACGGCGCTCACCAGCCCAAAATACAACACCGCTTGCACGACCCGTTGCGCCCCAAATGCTTGCGCTCGCGCGTCGTCTGTCACGGCTGATTGGTCATCGTCCAAAGTTCACTCCAAAAGCTTTGAGTGCCATTTGGATGGCGACCAGCACAAGAATTGCCACAAGAATCTGGCGCAGGAGCTGCGCAGACACTTTGGCCGCGGTTGCCGCCCCAAGTGACGCGCCACCCACGACCCCGAGTGCAACAGGCACCGCTGCGTACGGCTCAACGTAGCCGTTTGCAAGGTACACGAACAGGCTCGCAACTGCGGTTGCGCCCACCATAAAAGTGGACGTTGCCGTCGCCACTTTGAACGGCACTCGCATCCCTTCGGCCATCGTTGGCACATTGATAAAACCGCCACCCACTCCAAGGAGCCCCGAGACAACGCCTGCCCCAAGTGAAATGGCTGCGCCAAGGCGAACCCGTTGCGCTTGGTAATGCACAAATCCGCCTGCGTGATCATCGAAGTATGCGCCACCAAGTGTCCCCGCATCCTCCCAGCCACGTATCGCCAATGCGTTGGCTTCCTGACCTTCGTTTCGGGGCGCCGCACAAACGGTCGACGTTTCGAGTTCGACATGCTCGCCACTTTTGTTTCGACCGACCACGAACGCGGTTGTCAACATCACCACCGCAAAAAGTCCTGCAAGGACCGACGGAGCAATGACCACTGCGATTGACCCGCCCACAATTCCACCAATGGTCGTCGCGATCAACAACGTCATACCGAGTCGCAAGTTCGACGTACCTCGCCCCACAAATGTGGCGCTGGCGGTCACCGACGTTGCAACCACGGCGATCAGTGACGTGGCAAGTGCGGTGCGAATATCAAATCCGAACCCCAGCGTGAGGGCCGGGACGACGACGATGCCGCCACCTATTCCCACAACGGCACCGAGCCAACCGGCAAAAATCCCGAGCACAACTAATCCGACCACAGTTGCGAGCGTCAGATCCACGACGTCACCCTATGACAGCCGTGAACGAGGCTGAGAATCACACCGAGATGCGCTCACCTATTTCACGTAGTACAGCTCTCCGGGGCGAATGCCGCCGAGTGCGCTGGGGTCTGGTCGTGAGAGGCCGCTGACGTTGGTTTGATGCACGTTGCCAAACAAATCGAACAACAGCGGCACGTACACAATGTCGGCGGTCGTTTTGGCGAGCACTTTCGCATACAACGCTTTGCGTTGTGCGACGTTTGTTGTCTTTCTGGCTTCTTCGAGCCAACGATCGACATCAGGGTTTGAATAGTTGGCCAAGTTGAGCGATCCCCCAGTGTGGAATCGGGGATAGAGGCCATCTGGATCGGCGAATTGGCCAGATCTGAAACACGCGACATTCCAGGTTGCTTGACCACTCGGAGCGAGCATTTCGCGCACGAGCGTTGCTTGATCGACGACGGTTTGTACTGACGACATGCCCACCGCCTTTTGTTGCTGCGACATGATCTGGTGGACACCGGTTGCTTCGGATGTGTTGATGCACATGGTTGAGAGGCTCATCTTCACGTTCGAAGCTTGGAGTTCACGCACAAGTTTCTTTGCTTTGGCGCTGTTGAACCGGGGCAGTTCGCCCGCACGCGTGAAGTACGGGCTCGACTCGGGAAGTAGACCATAGGAGGGATTTCGTGTGCCTTGGTAGTACTTCTGATTGATTTCGTTTCGGTTGATACTCAACACATAGGCGAGTCGGGCTTTGCGAGCGTTCGCATCACTGAGGGAGCGCTTCACGGTTGCTTGCACGTCTTCGCCCGGCCTTGGACTGACTCCGAAAGGCGGACGGGTGAGGTTCATTACTTGGATCGTGGAACTTGAACCTTGAACGGGCTGGATTGCGAGCTTCGGGTTCTTCTTTGCGTTTGCCAGGTTGGACGTATCTGCGGTTTGCATAATTTGGACCGCGTTTGATGAGACCGCGGTGAGACGAGTCGCTGGTTCGGCAAGCGGTTTGAAAACGATGGCATCAAGATGCGGCAATTTCTCACCGTTTATCGGGTCAACGCCGTAATAGTTGTTGTTGCGCACCACTTTGTACGAGTCGCCGGTTTTTCCAGCGAACTGGAAAGGACCGGTGCCAACGAGATGAGAAAGGTCAAGTGCGGCGTCCGTTTCGGTGCCTCGAGCCGTTGACTCGGTGATCCATCCAAGTCCGGTTGACGTGAGTTTGCCGGGCCAGTCAACAATTGGGCTTGCTAACGAATACGTCACCGTTTCTCGCGCTTGCGAATCGGTTCCCGGTGTGAGATTTGTGATCTGATCGGCATCGGCTTTACACGAGCAGGATCCGCCTTTTTGTACCCAGGTAGTATGGGAAATCACTTCGGCAGCGGTCAGGGGTTTGCCGTTGGAGAACTTCACGCCTTTGCGAAGGTGAACTGTCCAGTTGGCGAGGTCGCCGGTTGGATGGGTGATTTCGTCGGCGAGTTGATTCGCTTTGTGATTGGTGTTGTCGAGAATTGGTTCATCGTTCGCCCCGTAACTCACGAGCGGGTCGAAAACGGCAGCAGCGAGTGCGCGATCTGCAGGTTGCACAATCTTCGCGGCAGGAGATACCGATTCGATGTTTGATTCGAGTCCGAAAATGATCGTCCCACCGCGTTTTGGTGTCCCGACGTGTTGAGGAGCGTTGATGTCTTTGGCGGCAAACAGGCTCGTGGGCCCGGCTTTGGGGCTCTCAGCCTTCGGGCCAGAAGTTGTTGACCCTCCATTGCCACAGGCGCTCGCAAGCAGCCCAATGGTGACAAGCGTAATCGCAATCTTCGTGCGCATGATTGATCATCCCCTTGTCGTGGAGATCAAGAAGAATGACTTCCACGAACTATTGCTAGCATTACTCGCAGAACATTATTAGCACATTACGGAGCGCTTTGCACGCGCCAACGCTCACGCAGTGCGTGCGCCGCCGCTTTCGGCCTACGATCACGAGTAAAAACACCCTTCTTGTTGCCTTCAACGCGAATGATGCCCGGGGCGGTTGCAAAATCTGCAAAGTTCCACACATGCTCGCCCACCACCGCGTCAATTCGATCAAAGACCCGGTGATACGTGTCGAGGAACGCGACCTGATACTCCTCGCTCCAGGGTTCATCGGTCACGCTATGCAAACCGGCGATCGTGTCTGCCCCATATTCGGTGACAATGATTGGTTTGTGGTGAATGTCTGCCCACTCCCGTAATTCGGCTTCTAAGCCCTCTTCAGCAGCCGCTAAATCGTCAATGCCGACATACCATCCGTAGTAGCGATTGATCATGACAAGGTCAGCGAGCGCAGTGACCTTGCACGTAGCGGCAGGTGCCAACATGACGTTGACAAAACCCACCGGTCGAGTCGGGTCCGCAGCACGGGCCGCTGCAAAGAGCGGTGCGAAATAGTCACGTGCCGCGTCGGTGTCAGATTCGGGTTCGTTTGCGATGCTCCAGCACACGACGCTCGGGTGGTTCTTGTCTCGAGCGATGAGCTCGTTAATGGCCTGGCGGTGTGCGGCCTGGGTCGCTTCGTTGGCAAGTTCATCACAAAACGTTGATGTGGCCCCGACCCGTGCAAGACCACCAGACATCGCCGCGTTCAAACCCACCGCTGCGGTTTCATCAATGACCACGATGCCGAGACGATCAGCGAAATCAAGGACTTCTTCGGCGTAGGGGTAGTGCGAGGTGCGCAGCGAGTTCGCGCCGATCCATTGCAGCAAAGCGAAGTCATGCAACATGGACGCGTCATCGTGGCCTTTGCCGCGCACCAGATGATCTTCGTGCATCCCAAAACCCTTGAAGGTGAAGGGTTCGCCGTTGATTTCGAAACGGTCGCCATTGATCGCAACCGTGCGAATACCAACGGGAAGGCCGTACCGGTCAACGACTTGATCATCAAGTACGGCGTCAACGACAAGGTCGTAGCGGTACCCGCTGCCAGGCTGCCACAGCGTCGCGTTCGGCACGTGGAGGGCAAGTTGCGAATTGGGTTGCCCGCTTGTTTGCGCAACGACGTTGCCGTTTGCATCTCGGATCGTGCAAACCAGTTCGGTGATGGTGGTGTCGGTGACCGATGCGGTGACGCGTACGATGCCGGTCGTACCGTCACGATCGGTGACCACGGTGACGTCATCGATATGCGTGGCAGGCGTTGACGCCAACCAAACCGAGCGATGGAGTCCCGCATAGTTGAAGAAATCGTGAAACCATTTCTGGCGTCGAGTCCCATCGGGGCGCGTGGTGACCACGCCGGGTGGAATCGTCTGCCACGTCAACGTGTTATCAACGACAACGGTGACCCGATGAGTTCCCCCGGGCTCGACCACGTCGGTGATATCCGCGGCAAATGGCGTGTAACCCCCATCATGGTCGACAACGTGGGTGTCGTCGATCCACACCGACGCGCGGTCTGTTGCCGAATCAAACCGCAGCCACACTCGTTCGCCAGTCCATGAGGACGGGACGTGAATGGTTCGTTGATACCACGCATCTCCAACGAGATCGCGGGTCGTTCGATCGATGCCGATGTCGTTGTAGCTTGCGGTCACCGCCATGGGAATCGACGCCGCCAACGGGCGAGTCCACCAGTGTTCGTTGCGACCCACACCGTGTGGATCGATCGAGAATTCCCAAATGCCGTTCAGACAGGTTCGTTCCCGGTACGCATTCTCAATGGGTCGGAGCATCCGCCCACCTTGCCACGTTTGTGGTCAGCCGTACTGCGAAGGCGTGTTTTCCACGTGCGTCGTCCATGCGCCATACCCGCCAAGCAAGTCGGCAACGTTCTCGAACCCATTCGCTCGCAGATACGAAGCTCCAATCGACGATCGATATCCGCCTGCGCAGTACACGATCGTGGTCTGCGTTGCGTCAAGCTCGCCAAGGTGATCGGGCAACGTGGCAAGCGGCAAGGAAACCGCACCAGGGACCGTGCCGGAATCGGCCACTTCACCCGGGCCACGTACGTCAATGATTTGGGCATCGTCAAGGTGGAGGGCGAGTTCCGCGGCGGGAAGTCGCAGCGCTGCATTCGCACGTTCGGGGTGCGCTGCAAGTTCGGTTTCAAGGTCGGCCAGTTCGCCAATGACCGAGTCGATGCCGATTCGGCTCAAACGAACTTTCGTTTCGAGCGCGGTGCCCGGTTCTCCCATGATCACGACGTCTTGCCCAGGGCGAATGACCGAACCCGCGTACTCCGCGAATCGACCATCAAGGCCAACATTGACCGCCCCGCGCAGGTGTCCGGACGCAAACGTTTCGGGGGCCCTGGTATCGATCAAAATCGCACCATGCTGCGTCGCTTCCAGCGCGACGTCAAGGCTGATCGTTGGCGGCGGAACATCCTCGTCGAGGAGGTCTCGTTGGCGACGATTCGCGTCGGCAGCAAACGGGAAGTAGCCGGGCGCGGGGCTCTGGCCCGCCGTGACCAACGCGATGAACCGGTCTTTGGTCATGTCCGCCAGCGCATAGTTCGTCGCGAGTTGCTCCCCAATGGTGGACGACACCGCTGAGGACATGTTCTTCCCGCACGCCGAACCCGCTCCGTGCGCGGGATAGACCAAGGTCGCCAGGGGAAGGGTCATCAGCTTGGTACGAAGTGAGTCATACAACTTGGCGGCCAGGTCGTTTGCAGTCCATCCGGCCGAACTCAACAAGTCGGGGCGGCCAACGTCGCCGATGAAAAGCGCGTCGCCGGTGAGCACCGCCCACGGTTCACCGTCGACGGTTTCGCGCACCACGATTGAAATGCTTTCCGGAGTATGCCCCGGTGTGTGCAGAACCTCAAGGTCGATCGACCCGAGCGAAAGTCGCTGACCATCGGTGAGTACCTCGATAGGAAAATCAGTTTCCGCTGTTTCGCCGTACGAAATCACCGCCCCGGTTGCCTCGGCCAACTCAAGATGGCCAGATAAGAAATCAGCATGAAAGTGCGTTTCGATGACCCGCTCTATCGCTAGACCGTGCTGCTGCGCGTCGTCGAGATATCCGTCAATATCGCGTTGTGGGTCAACGACAACGGCACGGCCGGTCGTGGTGTCGCCGATCAGATAACTAAAGATCGAAAGGCACGCAAGGTTGTACTGACGAAAAAACATCATGGTGTGCAGTCTGGTACAAGACGCACCAATTTCCACCCACGATCGCCCACGTTCACGTCAAGATCCCAACGCTGCGTCATCGCGTCAAAACGCACGTCGCCACCCGGCGATGTGGGCGCGCTTGTGGCCCAACCCGAGATCGTGACGGTTTCTGCCGCGCCTTTCACGGTCAATTCAACGCCGGTCTTCGTTGCATCCACCTCAATTCGTGCGTCACCGGCGGTGACGAACTTGGTGAGGTCTCCAAGCACGGCAAAATCGCCAACGAGCACCGGCGCCGCCACAAAATACCGCCACTCTTCACGGCCCAGAGCGACGTCAATAAACGCGTTACGACGCATGCGTTGCATGGTGCGAGCACGCCAGTCATAGACGATCACATCACTTTGCGGCGCTGACTCGCCGAAGGCTATTTGCCCAGCAACGATGTCATCACCCGGGTTCGCATGGGCCGCCACGATGTAACTCCAACGTCCCGCCGGATGATCGGTGAAACATTCGGCGACAAGCAGGCTCGGATGAAATGCCGGGTTCGTCAGCATCGATTCCGCTGTTGTCGCCACCGGCACGTCAGGTTTGATAAGGATCCCGTCGCCACGACACGTTGCGTGCACCAAATCGATCGCACAGCGGCCAACTCGGTCACCAAGACCAACCGGACCGGTTGACAGCGCGCTCAGGAGTGCTTCGACCTCACCCGTGTCACCCGCGACAAGCGGATCGGTACGAAACACGTCTTTGAACGGTGCAAGACCCAGACTTCTCGCCAGCGCATTGGTGGTGCAGAACCACGCCCAAAGCTGACCGGGTGTGGCGATGTAGCCGTGGTCGCCACAAGTTCGCACTGATGTGACTTGGCTCAATTGCGTGGCCTGCGCGAAGTCCGCGGGCGTTCCCATACACCACTGCAACGTGATGCCTCGCTCACGGGCCGCAGCATCAATGCCACGCTGCCATGCGTCTGCTCGACCCGGCTCGGCACGCAACGCGCGCACACCAAAGAACACTTCAACGAGCCAATCGTGCTCAAAGGTTGCAACCCCCCACGACACGCACTGGTCGAGCCAACGCTCATAGCCCATTGACGTGGCAGGCACGGCGTAGTCACCATCAACCCACACGGGAACGTCACGTGCGATCGGCGCGTGCGCCGAAAGATGACGAATGTGTGCCACGAGTGGCGGATCGCCCAGGCGTTTTCGGAGCGCCACAATGCCTCCGGGAAGCACGTCATCGCGGGGCTCCCACGCGATCATCGCGGTTGGTGGAACGACCCATTCGTCGGTGTTGAAAGGACGTAGTTCTGCGTGCGGGTAGAACCATGAGTCAAGTTGGACCGCCCCAAGGTGCACTTCGTTCGCGCGCAAGTCATCGACCGCGGCGACAATTGAATCGGCAACGCTTGCTTCTGGCTCGGTGCGATACCAGTACGCGGCGCCATTGTCCGTCCAGTACGACGGACGGGTTGCGAGCGCATCGGCCCACCGTCCCGGGCTTCTCGTGCCAGCCTGTTCACGAAGCAGCGTTCCCCAATCTTCAAGGCCAGCACGCACGTCGGGAGCGGCGAACACACCGAGTTCCGTGGCGAAGCCCTGTGGCACACGCTCAAGGTCGCCATGCCATCCACACCGCAATGTGCCCCCGTTGAGTCCAATAGTCTGATCGTGAAATCCATTGAGCGGTGCGATCACGATCGCCTGGCCACCAGGGGCTTGACACATGATGGGCCATCCCGTTGGCGGACGATGCGGCAACAAAAAGAAGCCATCGAAGCTCGCGTCTGTCGTGGCGGGCAACCCAAACTCACAGTGTTGATAGGCGACGACTCGCAAGTTGTCAGGCACACCTGTTTCGGCGCGGTCGCTGGGCTGAAAATAAGGCCAGGCAACACTGGGCTGATCAAACGTGCCGGTCGCGAGGTTGTCGAGGTCTTGCAGCGCTTCAATTCGAAACACGATCAACGGCCGATTCTGATACGCCCGCACACTGCATTGGACCTTGCCATTGTTCATGGAGAAATTGGTGGCCGATCCAAGCTTGTCGTTCACGTCATCGGTGGTGCCCGCGTTTCTTGCTGCGCCCCACGTGCCCCGACCGAACCAGTCATCGTGTGCTCCGTGCCCGATGCGCACCGAACCATCTTCTTCAATCGTACAACTCAACTTATTTGCGGCGTGCAGTTTCATGAATGCTTCACGGTAGAGCAATTCATCTGACTGCCGCCGTGATTCGCGCTGGATTCTGCGTCGAGTGTGCATGGGACGACCATCGACTGTCCTCAAAGTAGCATGCTAAAAATGTGCAGTGGCCTTCGACGATGGTGGCCAGGATTATTCGCTGGCGCCGCTTCGATTGCAATTCACACCATGCGACTCACCCCTGAATTGAGTTTGCGCAAGACGCAAGGCTACGACGATTTCGCGTATTTTGGGGGCGCACAGGCGCTGACAGAAGGGCACATGCCCTACCACACGTTTCCATTTGTACAGCCTCCCGGCGCGATGCTCGTCGCTCTCCCCGCCGCCGTCATCGGTCAAATATTTGGCGGTGACATTGGTATTGCAGCACTGCGAATCATCGTGTTTTTGCTGACGGCGTTGACCTGTGTATTCATCGCTGACCTTCTGCGGCCACACGGCATCATCGCATCGCTCGCCGGATCGCTGTTCTTCGCAGTAAGCGTGATCTCAGTAATCCCGAGCCAAACATTTTACCTTGAGCCTTTTCTTGCTTTTGCGCTCGTGTTTTCGTTTTGGTTACTTCGCAAGAAACGATCGCGTCTCATGCACTACGTCGCGATCGGTGCCGTCCTTGGCATTGCGGTCACCATCAAAGCGTGGGCAATTGTTGATATCGCAGTCGTCGGTGCCTTTCTCGTTGCGCGCCATGGCCGAAAGGCGGCGGCGGCATGGATCGGCGGGGCCGCCGCGACCGCAACAGTGATCTGTTTGCCGTTTTTCATTGCTGCGCCATCGGCCATGTGGAATCAGGTTGTTTCTTCGCAACTCTCTCGAGTCGGCAACTCGAGCTTTTCCAGCCGATTGGCAGGATTGAACACGTTTACTGGTCTGCCAGGATGGACGATCACACTCAACCCGATACATGCCCAAATGCTCGGAGGCGCTGTCGTCGCACTCGCGCTCGTTCCCGTGATCGTTCAGCTTGTCCATGCGATACATCCATCAAAGTGGGAGAACTCCACGTGGTGGAGCATTGCGGCCATTCCACAGCTTGCGTTAATTGCATATGCTCCGGTTTTCAATTTGCACTACCTCTGTTGGCCTGCCGCGGCGCTCTCGTTGGGCATCGGGCGGAGTGCCGGTTTTGCATCGAGACGTCGGACAACAATCGTCGTAGCCGTTGTGCTCGGCATCGTGGTTCTCACCTCGGCAACCACCACATTGCGTTCGCCAAGGTTTGCGTTCATGCCCCCCGTCGCACAAACCCGCCACTTTGCCCGATCACAACGATGCACATGGTTCGCACAAGTTGAGTTGCAGTCGCTTTCCGCTACTCGGGGCCTTCCATTTTGGGCGCCATGTCGACCGTGGCCCGATCCAATTGGCGTCGGAATTCTGTTCGACCCGACACACCGTTTTGGTTCCGCATCAACTGACGCGACGCAACTTCATCGATGGCAATTCGCGCTGCAAAGGCAACTGGAAAAAGCAGATTCTGCAGTGACGTGTGGAACACCCGGCAATGGTTGGTTTTCGCCAAAGACATCGAACGTTTTCTTTGCACGGTTCAAACAGGTTGGCTCTGCCCCGTACGGCTCGAGCCGGTGTCATTTCTGGAAGGTGCACACTTCGTCAGATTGAAGTCGATACAACACTTCGCCGGCGTTTGGAACGATCATCACGTCAGGATCGTCCTTGTACCGCGCAAGGTCAATCGACGCAGGGTCAACCCATTCGAGTCCGACCGCTTCGGTACGTTCACGTGACACCTTTGATGCGAGGGTGACCTGCACCCGTGGCTGTTCGCCATGAATGGGATCCCAAGATCCCGCACCGCGCAGATGAGACGAATGGGCAAGCTCACCCCACGGGTGGTCACGGAATCGTTCCCACTGACCGGTGAAATACTCGGCAACGTGATAGCCGATTGACTCAAAGCCCGGATGCATGGGTGTGATGTCGTTGATGTGAGGCGCCACAAGGATGACTCGCCCACCATCGGCAACAACGGGTTCGACTTTGTAGAAACCTTTCGCCCCGGTCCACAAGTCGTCATAACGCTTTGGGATCAACGACACAACCGTTGACACCGGCGCATCCAGATAGCGGACGTGGGTGAGCGCCGAAACTTCTGCAGCCTTCGCCCACGCGGCTTTCGGCTCGCCGTAACTCGCGGCGCACAAACCGTCCTCTTCGCCAGTGACAAGACAAAGGGCCGAAATCTCGGCTGGCACAAGAGCCGCGGCCGCATCAATGAATGCACGCACGGGTGTCACGCCACGCGTCCCAATGATTCGGGCAGACCCAATGAGCGCGCCCAACCAATGCGACACGTCGATCATCTCCGGACCCGACACGCCAGGAAACAGGTATTTGTTGCCGCCCGAAAAGCCGACCACTTCATGGGGCAACACCGGCCCGACAATCAGCGTGCGATCATGATCAATCACATGGCGGTTGATTCGGACCGGCACGTCCTGATTGAGACGCCCCTCGCTGAGAGTGTGGAGGTGGGCCGCTGCAATGCTGCCAACGGTCACAAAAGTCGCCGGATCCCACCACGCATGGTTGATGACGTCAAGAGGCGCGAGACGATCAATCGCACCGCCTGCGCCGAGACCGACATGTCGGGCGAGACGGCCGGGTTGCATCGCACCATGGGTGCCAAGGGCAACAAGGACGGTCACCTTTTTAACGTGCGCATCGGTGAAGACCCTGGCGAGCACGTCAAGCACCTCGGGCAGCGGGCACGTCCGGGTTCCATCGGGGACCACCACGCACATCGATGATCCCGCAAGGTTCTCACGACCAAGGGTGTCTGCGAGATACGTGTGCAAGTCGGCCGCGTCGAGATGACGACCGGCACCCCCAATCATGCGGTGTGGTTTCTCGGCGAACGCACTGCGGCCAGACTAGAGATGTGGCCGACCTCGTGCTCCACCCCGACCGTTTCCTTCCCGCCGATCCCGGTGTGCGCCAGATCGCACGTGACATCTTGGCCACCACATTGAGCGCGCCGATCGTCTCGCCGCACGGTCATGTTGATCCTGAGCTGTTTATCTCCAACGTACATTTTCGGGACCCAACACGGCTGTTGATCAGCCCCGATCATTACGTCACTCGACTGCTTCATGCCCGAGGGGCTTCGCTAGCCGACCTTGGCGTGGGTCAAGTTCCATTGGACGAGACAGGGTCACGCCGGGCGTTCGTAGTGCTGTGTGAAGCGTGGGAATCGTTGGCGGGCACCGCCGTGCGAGGGTGGCTCACCACCCAACTCGTTGAGCTTTTCGGTGTAAGCGAGATGCCTTCGGCTACTTCTGCAATGCGAATCTACGACCAGATTGCCGATTGTTTATCGAGCAACACCTTTTTGCCGCGAGCGCTGTTTGCCCGGTTTGACATTGAGGTACTCGCCACCACCGATGATCCGTGCAGTGATCTGGCAGCGCACCACGATCTCGCCAATGATCCAACATGGAACGGCCGGATCATCCCCACCTTTCGACCCGACGCGTACCTCGAGCCGGCTCGAAGCGATTGGGTTGCCCGTATCAATGACCTCGCCATCGTCGCCGACATCGACACGTCGAACTATGAGGGCTATATCAGCGCCCTTGCAGCGCGGCGTTCGTACTTTCGTGACCACGGCGCAACAGCAACCGATCACAGTCACGATGATGCGGGCACCCAACCGCTCGGTGAAACCGAAGCGGCCCGGATCTTTGCCGCGGCACGCACAGGCAATGCAACGCCGAACGAATGTGTCGCGTTTCGGCGTCACATGCTGAGTGAGATGGCACGCATGTCATGTGAGGACGGTCTCGTGATGATGTTGCATTGTGGTGTTTTCCGCAACCATCACCGGCCTTCGTTCGATCGTTTTGGCCCTGACACCGGCCACGATCTTCCTCGGCCCATGACCTTTACTGAAGCGCTTCGACCTTTGCTGCGAAGATTTGGCACCCACCCGAACTTTCGCCTTGTTTGTTTCACGTTGGATGAGGCGGCGTGGGGTCGAGACTTGGCACCGTTGGCCGGGTTCTATCCGTCGGTGATTGTGGGCACGCCGTGGTGGTTCCTTGATGCGCCTGACGCAATAACGCGGTTTTGGAACACGATTGTGGATCAGATCGGTTTCGCCCGCACCTCGGGTTTTATTGACGACACTCGGGCGTTGTGTTCTATTCCGGCGCGCCATGATCTTTCCCGGCGGGTCGATGCAGGCGTGCTCGCTCGCCTTGTTGCACACCATCGCATCGACTTCGATGAAGCAATCCGAATCGCCACAACGTTGATTGGTAACCAACCACGTGAGGTATTCAAGCTGTGAGCATTCGACCACTCGCTCGGAAGTTCTTTCCTGAGTTTGCGCCGGCACCGTCACGCATTGTCCATGTTGGACTTGGCGCTTTTCATCGTGCGCACCAGGCCCATTACACCGACCGGGCCTTGGATGCCGCGGCCTGGGGCATCACGGCGTTCACCGGCTCATCAACTGGTTTGGCCCAGAGTTTGGCGGCACAAGATGGCCTCTACACGCTGATCACGCGAGGCCCACAGGTCGACAAATGTTGGGTCGTTGCGAGCCTGGTTGCGGCTCACGCAGGCGGCGACACCGACGCATGGCATGCCGCATGGTCGTCACCGGACGTCCAGATTGTCACGTTGACGGTCACCGAAGACGCGTACGCACCCGGTCCTCGGTCGGTCGCGCACCGTCTTCTTGATGGTCTCGCTGCACGACGCCAGGCCGAGGCTGGACCGGTCACAATTATTCCTTGCGACAATGTGCCCGCTAACGCGACGGTACTGCGCACGCTCGTCCATGATGCCGCATCTCAAAGTGATCCGGGTCTCGCCGCGTGGATTGAGGCGACCGTTGGGTTCGTTGGCTCGGTGGTCGATCGGATCACGCCGGCCGCGACCCCTGGCGACAAGTTGACCGCCGCAGACTTTGGGTGGAGTGATGCGGCCCCGGTCGTGACCGAGCCGTTTGCGGAGTGGGTTATTGGCGACGGGTTTGTGACTGAACATCCGGATTGGGCATCGGCCGGTGCGCAGTTTGTTTACGACCTTGGCCCGTTTTCGAGGCGCAAACTGCATTTGCTCAATGGCGCCCACAGTTTGCTTGCCCATGCCGGGTTGTTGCGAGGCCACGAGACGGTTGCACAAGCAATTGGTGATCCAACAATTGCCGAGTGGATTGAAGTGTGGTGGGTTGAGGCGATGTCGACCGTAGCCCAAGACACCGACCAAGTTGCGCGGTACTTGGACGCGTTAATCGAACGGTTCGCGAACCCGCGCATTGCCCATCGTCTCGAGCAGATTGCCATCGATTCATCACGCAAGATGGCACTGCGAGTTGTACCCGTAGCCAAACACGAACTGGAGTCGGGACGCTCCGCACACGGATGCGCTCTGCAGTTGGGGGCATGGGTGGCGTGGGTGCGTTCGGCGGGCGACCGCCTCGTTGATGTTCAAGGGGAGGAACTGGTTGCTGCGGCGTCAGGCCCGGTGCCCGATTCGACTCGTCGTCTTGTCGCGATCGTCGACCCTGATCTTGGCAGTGATGATCGGTTCTGTGCTTCGGTCGCACATTGGGCGGGCGAATTTCGCGGCAGGATCGGCTCGTGAACCTTCCGATTACCGGGCACGATGTCGTCATTGGCCTTGATGTGGGCACATCGAATGTCAAAGCCGTCGCGTACCGACTTGACGGTGGTTCGACGGTGACCTGTCGGGGCGCGGTGGCGAGCCGTGACGATGGGATCCGACACGAGATTGACCCGACCGGCCTTCTTCGAGTCGTCGAAGCGACGCTGCGTGCATGCGTTGAACAGGTGGTCCCGTCGCACGTGATGGCGCTCGGTGTGAGTTGTGCGATGCATGGACTGTGCGCTTTGGGCGCAGATGACAACCCGTTGACCCGCATTGTCACGTGGGCCGATGGTCGAGCGAGTGTCGAAGCTGATGAACTGCGCGATAGCGATTGGCATCGCCGGACCGGAACGCCAATGCATCCAATGGCCCCGCTTCCCAAGCTGGTGTGGTTTGCACGAAATGAGCCCAACGTGGTTGCCAACGCCAATCGGTGGGTTGATTGCAAAGCGCTCGTCCTTCACGCGCTCACCGACCGGTGGGTCACCGATGTGTCAAGCGCGTCGGGATCGGGTCTTGTCCTTCTTGGCGAATCAACATGGTCAGAACGTGGCTGCGACACGGCTCACGTGCGAATCGATCAACTGCCCATGCTCGTGCCGGTCACCGAACGCTTCAGCGCAACCGGAAGTCTCGCCCGCGCGGTCGGCCTCGAACCATCGTGCACGGTGGTCGCCGGTGCGGGCGACGGGCCGTGTGCCAACTTGGGTGTCGCGGCAACATCTCCTGGAATCGCTGCGTTATCAGTAGGAACAAGTGCGGCAATGCGGGTGGTCATCGACCATGCGGCGCCACCTGATCCAACCTGTTTTCTCTATGTGCTCGATGCAGGGCGGTGGGTGACCGGCGGTGCGTTGAGCAATGGCGGCTCCGTGGACGATTGGGTGCGTGGAATTGTTGCGCCATCAATGGACGATGCAGGTCTTGATGCGCTCGCGTCGTCGGCACCGCCGGGAGCAGACGGGTTGGTCATGCTCCCGTATCTGCATCCCGAGCGGGCTCCTCGTTGGGATTCGTCAATTCCTGGCGCATTGTTGGGATTGCGGGCGCACCACGGCCCGGCCCATCTGGCTCGCGCCGCGATTGAGGGCGTTGGCGTCCAGATCGCACTCATTGCCGAATCACTGCACGCATTTGGCCAGATCAGCGAAGTGCGAGCCACCGGGGGCGTGTTCGCATCGCCGTTGTGGCGCGCCACTGTTGCGGCAGCCCTTGAGCAGCCAGTCACCGTGCTGGGCGATGTTGAAGCCGGTGCGCTTGGCGCCGCTGGTATTGCGTTGCACGCGACTGGTCAATGCCGAGCAATTGAGGAAGCAATTGCATTACTCGTTGACGTCGACGCGTCTGCCGTCGTGGTCGAACCCGACCCGGCACTTGTCGCGGCGTATCGTCGGACTCGTCACGTTGTTGACCAGTTTCTCAATGCCAAGATCGCGGTTCGATGAACGGAACTTGGATCTGTAGCGCAGTGAGAAGCCACGGGGTTTACCGGTGAGGACGTCACGTCGGGTGCGCTTTGCAAGCGGCTTTGATCTGCGTGGTGTTCCCGGGTCGGGCAGGCGTATGCCGATGCACACGAGTGGCGATCGGTTCACGTTCTGTGGATGCATCACCGACAAAGAACCACCGAGCAACCGGCCAGGTCACAGTTGGCTGCTCACGCCCAAGGGCGATGAGGTACTTATCGGTGCACGAGGGAAAGCGTTCATCGAACAGTTGCGTGGATTGCACAGCCACGACGAGCTCGCCGCGGTGTTTCGAGCCGCCGGCCAAGCCGACGACGTTGTACGTCGTATGGTGCGCTCGGGTTGGTTCGTCACGATTCCCGAAGCAATTGTGATCAATGAATTTGAGCAGCGATTCACCGGTTTCACGCTCACTCGTCTGAATTGCGCTATTGAACGTCCCGCCCCAAACACGACGTCGGTGTCGTTGCGCGGCCCGACAACGACAACCTCTGTCGAGGTGCCGAGCTGGTTGTATCAGCATTTGATTGGCAAACGGATACGCGCGGATCTTCCCGCCGCGGTTGCTTTTGGTGTCACGGAAGCCCACCTTTGGGTGGCTCGAGCGGCCCTGGTGCTTGAGTTGCTGCCGCGCCTGCTTGGTGAGCAAATCGCAACGCTCACCCCGGCAATTACCAGTTCGGCCGCGCGCATCAGTCGGGATGGTGCACGGTCAATCGTTAGCAAGAATATGCGGCCCGAACATGACGAGGTGTTGTCGTGGCTGATCATTTTCTTGTCAAAAGTTTGAACCACCAAAGCATCGCGCCGCCCGTCGCGATAAAGTACGCACTTCGAACCAATACGAGCGCCGAGGCAGCCCAACATGCAACAAGTGAAGGTTCATAAAGTCGGACGATCCATTGTCGTCGGCCTGTTTGTCGCGACAGTCCTTCTCATTGCGCCAATACTGCCGTCTGCCGCAGGAGCCGAGGGAGTCCCCCAGACGCCGCCGAATGCACCACCTGGCTCGGTGACCACCTATCAAATCAATGCGCTCCACGATGGAAACGCGCCCGCATCGTTCACGTCACCATTGCACAAGATGTGGTCACGAGACTTCGGCGGGCGCGTCAGCTACCCACTGTTGGTAAACGGAACCGTGTTCGTTGCAACTCCCAAACCAGACGGCAATTACGGCACGCAACTCATGGCGCTTGATGCCATGACGGGCGCGACGAAATGGGGTCCGGTCGTGATGAACGGCACCTATTTCATCTCAGGCATCGCGGCGGACGGGGCAAACGTTTATGCAATCAACTACGACGGACTGTTGAGCGCGTTCAGCCAAGCCGATGGGCACCTTGTCTGGTCGGCAAAAATGCCCGGCCAGTATTCGTTCACGTCGGCGCCAACGGTATTGGACGGCGTCGTATATCTCGGTGGCGCCGGTTCTGGGGGAACGCTGTACGCGGTATCCGCGTCAAACGGCGACCTCTTGTGGGCCGCTGGGGTGATGAACGGTGACGACTCGTCACCGGCGGTGACCACTGACGGCGTCTATGTCTCGTATGCCTGCGGCGTCGCGTACCGATTCGATCGCACAACCGGTGCACAAGATTGGGTTCGAACAACCGGTTGCGAAGGTGGCGGCGGCAAAACACCGGTCGTACATAACAACAAGGTCTACGTGCGCGACTTCCAGTATCAGGCAATTTTGGACGCGACTACCGGGTCCAAAGTCGGCGACTTTACTGCTAATACCGCACCAGCGTTTTCGAAGAATGTGGGCTTTTTCCTGCAAGGTGGAACGTTGCGAGCAATTCCTGACGGGTCAACCCAGGCGCTGTGGAGCCAGGCAGGCGATGGCCACTTCGTGAGTGCGCCGATCGTGGTCGGTTCCCAGGTGGTTGAGGCTTCGTCATCGGGCCAGATTTATTTGATCGACGCCGATACCGGAGCGGTTGATTGGCAGGGCGACCTTGGCACAGCAGTCGACGGGCCCGACGAACAAAATGCTTCGATGTTGACCGGCATCGCGGCAGCCGGCCATCAACTATTTGTGGCCGCATCCAACTCGCTTGTCGTGTACGGCGACTCATCACCGACGATGAAGTCGTACTACGCCCAAAATTACATTCGCTCGCTCTACCGAGACTTTCTTGATCGAGGGCCAGACAATGCAGGGCTGAACTTCTGGGCAAACTTCGTTGGCAGCGGCGGCGCACGCACGCAAGTCTCATCAGCAATTGCCCTATCTCATGAGGCCGCGAACTGGCGCGTCAATGATTTCTACGAAGATCTTCTTGGTCGCACCGCGGACCCCGGCGGGCTCGGCTTTTGGTCATCCATGCTCCATTCCACACACAACACGCACCCCCTGCGGGTGGCGCTGTACACGTCATCGGAGTACTACCGAAAGGCAGGTGGCACGAATCAGAATTGGGTGCGCCACATCTACACCAGCGAACTCGGTCGAGGCGCGTCGCTCGATGAACAAGATTATTGGACGGGCCAAGTCGTTCGTCACGGCCGCCGCTGGGTCGCTCAAGTCCTCGATACATGCTCTGAGGCAACCCACCGCCAGATTGATCTGCTGTACCAGCGGCTCCTGCTTCGGGCTCCAACGAGCGCTGAGACGTCGGCAATGTTTGATGATGTTCGTGCGCACGGAATTCCACTTTCGGCCGCGAAACTTGCCGCGACCGACGATTACTTCAACCGTGTGAACTGATGTCGACTCGATCTTCATTTCATGTGGCGTCGTAAATTTGACGTGGGTGCATCAAGAAATGCTGCCCTCGTTATAGATCTTCGTCGCGTGACGCGAGAAAAGAACGTGGGATCTGTGCGATGATTTCTGGCGGCGGCACCCGTCGGAAGCGGTAGCCGACCATCACAACAAAGGAGCCGGTCGTGACCATTCGCACCACACACCCAAATGGGGTTCCCTGCTGGGTTGATCTTTGGACGTCTGACGTGCCGGGCGCGCAACACTTTTACAGCAGTCTTTTTGGTTGGGAAGCCGGTGATGCAGACCCGGCGTTCGGCGGGTACTTCTGTTTCTTTCGCAACGGCGAAATGATTGCAGGAGGCATGGGCGATATGGGTGATCCCGACGGGGATTTCTTCATGCCCGCGAATAACACGTGGAAGATTTACCTGTCAGTTGACAACATCGATGCCACTGCCGCCGCCGCATCTGCGGCTGGGGCCACCCTTCTCACCGAATGCATGGATGTCGGTGATCTGGGCAAACAAGTCGTGCTCGAAGATCCCGGCGGCGCGGCCGTGGCATTGTGGCAGGCCGGGGAACACCCCGGCTTCACCACGCTTGATGAAGCCGGTGCACCGGCTTGGTTTGAACAGCACACCCGGAACTTTTCTCAAGTAGTCCCGTTTTATCGGGACACCATTGGTATCAACGTCGAGATCGTTGGCGACACCGACGAGTTCCGATATGCCACGTTGAACGGCCCGTCAGATTGTGGCCAGGTGGCCGGGATCATGGATGCAAC